>NZ_JBVJDK010000001.1:254044-876153 GCF_055582325.1 Streptomyces sp. NPDC042100 | reverse complement strand
ACGGGGTATCAACTAATCTGGCGTTGATTTTTGGCACGCTGTTGAGTTCTCAAGGTGCGGACGCTTCCTTTGTACTTACCCTCTCGGGCTTTCCTCCGGGCGCTTCCTTCGTTCTTGCGTTTCCGACTCTATCAGATCTTTCCGACCCGATTTCCTCGGTGCTTTCCGGTCCCTTTCGCTTTCGCTCCGGGCCCTTCCGGCGGTTCCGACTCTATCAGATCCTTTCGGGCCTGACTCCCAGTCAGCGGGGTTTGTCTTTCCGGCTGTTGGGCCGTTCCGACGAGTGAGACTGTAGCGGATTCCTCGCCCCCGAACCTAATCGGGCGACTCGCATCCACATTCCGAAAAAACGCACGAGAAGACGAGACGGAACGACAAAGAACCGTCGGCTTCAGTGGATCTTGCGGAATGGCTGTCCGGGGCCGATCGGAATCGGTGCTCACGTCGGACAGCTCGGAGGACATTACGCATCCGGGGAGGCCGTGTCAACTTCGGTCCGCGCCGCCACACCCACGGGAAGCGGCCGGGCCCGAGGGGCCCGGCCGCTTCCGGCTCGCTCCGCCGCCCCTCCCTACCGGGGGGCCGGGGTGTCGAGGGCGATCTCCTCGACGCTGAGCACGTTGATGAGCTTGTCCAGCTGCCTGGTCACCTGCTCCAGCGGGGTGTGCTCCGCGTCGACCACCAGGGTGATCTGGGAGAAGCCGCCTCCTTCGACCGGGACGACGGCGAGGGAGTCGATGTTGAAGCCCCGGCGGCTGAAGAGGGCGGTGACCCGGGTGAGCGCGCTGGGCTTGTCCTCGACGAGGACCGACAGGGTGTGCGTGCTCATGCGTCGTCTCCGTCCCACCGCGGGGTCATGTCCCGGGCGATCTTGATGTCGTCGTTGCTGGTGCCCGCGGGGACCATGGGCCAGACCATGGCGTCCTCGTGGACCACGAAGTCGATGACCACCGGGACGTCGTTGATCTCCATGGCCTTGGCGATCGTGGCGTCCACGTCCTCGGGCCGTTCGCAGCGCAGGCTGACGCAGCCGTAGGCCTCCGCCAGCTTCACGAAGTCGGGAACCCGCTGGGCCGTGCCCAGGTCGGAGTTCGAGTACCGCCGGCCGTAGAAGAGGGACTGCCACTGGCGGATCATGCCGAGCTTGCCGTTGTTGATCACGGCGACCTTGATCGGCACCCCCTCGATCGTGCAGGTGGCCAGCTCCTGGTTGGTCATCTGGAAACAGCCGTCTCCGTCGATCGCCCAGACCACCGTGTCCGGCCGTCCCATCTTCACGCCCATCGCGGCGGGCACGGCGTAGCCCATCGTGCCCGCGCCGCCGGAGGTGATGAAGGAGCCGGGGTTCTCGAAGCCGATGAAGTGCGACGCCCACATCTGGTGCTGGCCGACGCCGGCCACGTAGAGGGCGTCCGGACCGGCGAGGGAGCTGAGCCGCTCCAGGACGTACTGCGGAGCCAGCGAGCCGTCCCCGAAGTCCTCGTACCCCAGCGGGTAGGTCTCCTTCAGCCGGTCGAGCTGCGCGCGCCACTCCGCGTAGTCCCCGGGGTGGTCGATCGCCTCGACGAGGCCGCCGATGACCTCCTTGCAGTCGCCCACGATCGGGACGTCCGCCACCCGGTTCTTGGAGATCTCCGCCGGGTCGATGTCCGCGTGGATCACCTTGGCCCGCGGCGCGAACGACGACAGCTCCCCGGTGACCCGGTCGTCGAAGCGCACGCCGAGCGCGATGAGCAGGTCCGCCTTCTGGAGCGCGCCCACGGCCGAGACGCTGCCGTGCATCCCGGGCATCCCCATGTGGAGCGGGTGACTGTCCGGGAAGGTGCCCCGGGCCATGAGGGTGGTGACGACCGGGATGCCGGTCAGCTCCGCCAGGCGCAGCAGTTCGGCGGAGGCGCGGGCCTTGTGGACGCCGCCGCCGACGTACAGCACGGGGCAGGCCGCCTCGGCGATCAGCCGGGCCGCTTCCTGGATCTGCTTGGCGTGCGGCCGGGTGACCGGGCGGTAGCCGGGCAGCTGGGCGGCCGGTTCCCAGCGGAACGTGGTGGGGGCCTGGAGCGCGTCCTTGGTGATGTCGACCAGCACCGGGCCGGGACGGCCGGTGGAGGCGATGTGGAAGGCCTCCGCGATGGTGCGCGCGATGTCGCCGGCTTCGGTCACCAGGAAGTTGTGCTTGGTGATGGGCAGGGTGATGCCGCAGATGTCGGCTTCCTGGAAGGCGTCCTTGCCGATCAGGCCGCTCGGCACCTGCCCGGTGATGGCGACCATCGGGACGGAGTCCATGTACGCGTCGGCGATCGGGGTGACCAGGTTGGTCGCGCCGGGGCCGGAGGTGGCCATGCAGACGCCGACCTTGCCGGTCGCCTGGGCGTACCCCTCCGCGGCGTGTCCGGCGCCCTGCTCGTGCCGGACCAGGACATGGCGGATGGCGGTCGAGTCGTACAGCGGATCGTAGGCGGGCAGGATGTGGCCGCCCGGATATCCGAAGACCGTGTCCACCCCGGCGTGCTCCAAAGCCTTGACCAGAGCTTGAGCACCTGTCATCTGTTCGGTCATCTGCTCGTTTTCCTGTTGGCTTGGTTCGAATTCTGGGTGCTCCGGCCGGCCCGAGTGGGGCAAGGGGAGGACACCCGTTCGCAAAACTGATTCGAAGGACAGCGCGCGGAATTCAGCAGTGCACGGACGGTAGGTCCGGGAATGAGAACTACAAGAGGGCGCGCTAGGAGCGGTGTCGGGTGGCGACTACGCGCTCGGCGGCTCCGAGGGGCGGCATTCTCGTCGGAGCAGGGCGAATCCGTTCGTGACGGCTCAAGCGACTTCACGTGATACACACGGAAATGCAGGACAAGCTTAGCTTCCCGGCGGGCCGCTTTGCCCGTTCCCGGGAATCCGGGTCACCATTGGCCGAATTTCACCGGCCCATGGTGACCGAGGCGAGGAAGGCTCCGGATCATCCGGCCGACGCGGCGCGTCCGGGGACCAGCTCCGTCAGGTAGAAGAGCCCCGCCACCACCGGGAAGGCGATGCCGCACCAGGCGATGCCCGACCACCCGTACGTCGCGTAGACCGAACTGGCCACGGCGGAGCCGACCGCGCCGCCGATGAAGAAGATCGCCATGTACAGGCCGTTGAGCCGGCTGCGGATCTCCGCCCCGAGGGCGAAGATCGCGCGCTGCCCGAGCACCAGGTTGCAGGAGATGCCGACGTCGAGCAGGAGCGCCGCCGCGAACAGGGCCGCCACGGCGTGGCCGCCGCTGGCGAACACCAGCAGGAAGCAGGCCACGACGGCGAGGATCGCGACGCCCGTCGCGGGCTTCGTCAGGCCCCGGTCGGCGATCCGGCCGGCGACCGGGGCCACGAAGGCGCCCAGCACCGCCGCCAGGGAGAACAGGGCGATCCCGCCCTGGCTCAGGCCGACCGCCGGGCTCGCCAGGATCAGCGGGACCGCGGTCCAGAACAGGCTGAACGCCCCGAACAGCATGGCGTGGTAGAAGGCCCGCCGGCGCAGGACCGGCGTGCGGGCCAGGAGCTGCCCCATCGAGCCGAGCAGCTTCGGGTAGGGGACGGAGGTGCTCGGCTTCCGCTCCGGGAGGACCGCGCGCAGGGTCACCGCGAGCACCAGCATCAGGCCGGCGGAGAGGGCGAAGATCGCGCGCCAGCCCAGCAGGTCCGTGGTCAGGCCGGCCACGGGACGCGCGAGCAGGATGCCCATCAGCAGGCCGCTCATGACGTTGCCGACGACCTGCCCCCGGCTCTCCTCGGGAGCGAGGTGGGCCGCGAAGGGCACCAGCATCTGCACCACGACCGAGCTCAGTCCGATGATCAGCGAGGTGGCGAGGAAGAAGGCGGCGTTCGACGCCACGGACGCGCTCAGCAGGGCGGCGGTGCACGCCGTGAGCGTGACCATGATCAGACGGCGGTTCTCGAAGATGTCGCCCAGCGGGACGAGTACGACGAGGCCGACGCCGTAGCCGATCTGGGTCAGGGTCACCACGAGGCTGGCGGCGTTCTCCGTCAGGCCCACGTCGGGGCCGATCAGGGCCACCAGCGGCTGTGCGTAATAGATGTTGGCCGCGACCGCGCCGCAGGCCACCGCCATCAGGAAGGTCAGTCCGCGTGACATGTGCAGCCGCGCCGTCGGATGTGTCGTGCTCTCAGTGGTCATGGCTCTCTCAGAAACGGAAGAGGGATCGGCGCCTAAACGGCGTGTGCTTGGATGACGGAGAATTCCGGCCGGGCGGATATCACCTGGGGATCCGAGAAGCCCGCCGCCCGCAGCAGCCGCCGGAAGTCGTCGAGTGTGCGCTCGCGCCCTCCGTGCAGGACGAGCATCTGCAGATCCAGGACCAGATCGAGCGGATCGCAGTCCTTCGGGGACGGGGCCAGTACGCGGTCCACGAGGACGATGCGCGCGCCGGGCTCCATCGCCTCGCGGCAGTTGCGGAGGATGGGCGCCGCCTTCTCGTCCGGCCAGTCGTGGAGGATCCACGACAGGACGTACAGGTCTCCGCCCGTGGGCACCGCGTCGAAGAAGCTGCCCGCGCGGGTGCTCAGCCGGCCGTCGACGGAGGCCCAGGTGCCGGCCGAGATCACGCTGTCCTGGTCGTACACCATGGCCCGCGCGTCCGGGTTCCGTTCCAGGAGCGCCCGCGCCAGGCTGCCGTTCCCGCCGCCGACGTCGATCACCCGCTCCCCCGGGGCCACGCTCAGCACCTCGGCGATCGCCGCGTGGCGGCCCGGGTAGCCGCTGGCCATGTAGCGCTGGTAGAGCGCCTCCTCCTCGGGGCTCCCCTTCATGTACGCGAAGAAGTCCTGGCCGTTGACCGGCTCGAACGCCTCCTCGCCGGTGGCGACGGACCGCCCCAGGGCGCCCCAGGACCGCCAGATGCCCGGCATCGCCCAGAACCGCGCCGTCCAGTGGAGCGAGGGGCCCGCCGTGCCGGTCCGCAGGAGGCGCGAGGCCTCGTTGTGGCGTATGCCGCCGTCCGCGTCGACCTCGAAGACACCGAAGGCGGACAGCGCCCGGGCCAGCCGGGTCAGGACGGCCTCGTGGACCTTCAGCCGGTCCGCGAGGGACGGCAGCGTCGCTCCGTCCTCGTCCAGCGCGTCGGGCAGGCCGGCCTCGCAGGCCGCGGCGATCATCTGGGTGACCGCCATGCCGCGAATCAGTTCCTGCATCCTGCGGATGCCGACGGCGCCCGCGGCCCCGGCCGGGGCGCCCTCGGGACCGGCGGATCCGGCCGGACCGGCGGGAGCGGTGGTGGGAGCGGTGGAACCGCCGGATCCGGCCGGACCGGCGGGAAGGGGGGTCTGGATGGTCATGCGGCCTTCTTCTCCTTCTTCTCCTTGTTCATCGCCAGGTCGGAACGGACCACCACGTCGCCGAGGATTCCGCGCAGCACCGCGCGCAGGGAGTCGACGGCCGCGACGGAGTCCGGCTTGCGCCAGGCGATGAAGGCGTCCGGCCGCACCAGCAGACAGCCGTCCTCCGGTATCTCCGACACCTCCGCCCAGTCGCCGTAGAGGTCCTGCACGTCATGGCCGGGGCCTATGACGTGCGCGTCGAGCTCGATGTCCAGCTCCTTCGAGAGCAGCGCGGCGGCGGCGGCCCACACGCGCCCGTTCAGCCCCGTCAGCAGCGTGAACCTGCCCTTGCCGACGAGGTCCAGGGTGGAGACCTGCGTGCCCCGCCGGTCGAGCCACACGTGCGGCAGGCGCGCGCCGGGCCGGCTGGACACCTGGTAGTACAGCTCGGGGTCGCGCCGCCAGGCGGGCTGCGGGGTGTCGTCCGGGACGACCGCGTCGGAGGCGTAGCGCTGGTTGAGCTCGACGCCCTGCGTGGCGAACTCGTACGACTTGAGCTCGATGGCCTCGCGCAGCAGCCTGCGCTTCTCGGCGCCCGCGGGGGTGGCGTCCTTCAGGCCGGCCATGTTGCGGCGCATCTGCTCCGCGTCGAGGTGCGCGTCCAGGCCGAGCGCGGAGAAGATGCCGCCGAACTCCTCGATGCTCTTGTTCGCCCGCTCGACGATCTGCCTGCCGATCGGCGCGCGTTCCTGGTCGTAGGTGTCCAGCAGCCGGTCCGAGGCCTGTCCCTTCAGGACCATCGCCAGCTTCCACGCCAGGTTGTAGGCGTCCTGGATCGAGGTGTTCGAGCCCAGGCCGTTCGACGGCGGATGGCGGTGCACGGCGTCGCCCATGCAGAACACCCGGCCGCGCGCGTACCTGGTGGCGTACTGCTGGTTGACCGTCCAGGTCGAGACCGAGCGGATGGTGATGTCCACCGAGTCGTCGCCGATCAGCTGACGGGCGATGCCGATCGCGTCGGACTCCGAGACCTCGGGCTCGCCCGCGCTCTTGTCGTAGCCCCACACGATCTGCCACTCGTTCCACGGCCTGACCATGCGCAGGAGGCCCATGCCGATGCCTCCGACGCCGGCGCCGGGCTGCATGATCCACCAGAGGTAGCCGGGGCGGTGGGCCACGAGGTGGGAGAGGTCCGCGTGCAGGATGATGCTGATGCTGCCGGCGAGTCCCATGTGGCCTTCCATGGGGAGGCCGATCTGTTCGGCCACGAGGCTGTTGCCGCCGTCCGCCCCGATGAGGTACTTGGCGCGGAGCTCGTACCGCTCGTGCTTCAGCCGGTCCAGCACGTGTGCGGTGACGCCGTGCTCGTCCTGGTCGAGCCCCAGGAGCTGGGTGTCGAACCTGACGTGGCTGCCGCGCGCCGCCGCGTTGGACAGCAGGATGGGTTCGAGGAGGGTCTGCGGCAGGTCGCAGTGTTCGGCGGGGCTGGCCAGCGCGTAGTCGCTCTGCCGCCGGGCCCTGTTGGCGCCGTAGGGCAGCCGGCCCAGCTCCTCGCCCACCAGGCTGGTGCAGAAGACGACGTTGCCCATGACCTCCTTGGGCGAGGCCTTGGCCAGGATCTCGTCCGCCACGTCCAGGTCCCGGAAGACCTCCATGGTGCGCTGGTTCTTGTAGTGCGCGCGAGGCGTGTCGGCGAGCCAGCGGTGCTTGGTGATCACGAGGTTGTCGATGCCGTAGGTGCTCAGCATCAGCCCCGCGGATGCCCCTGCCGGGCCACTCCCGACGATCAGGACGTCAGTGTCGTACACGTGGTTTGTCTCCTGAATCGGTGCGGATCGATGAGGTTCGGTGCGGTGCGGATCGGCGCGGATCGATGGGCTTCGGTGCGGATGAACGCTCGTCGCTGTGGATCACCGCGCGTCACCGCGTATCGGTGCGGACGCGGGCGGACGGGTGCAGCGCGACGCGCATCGCGTCGTAGTCGAAGACCCAGGCCGGGTCCTCGGCGTCCCTGAGCCACGAGTTCTCGGCGGACACGGCCTGCACCCGGCCGGTGCGTCGCCTGCGGCTCTCCGCGTAGCGCCAGAACGCCGCCTCGGGTTCGTCCTCGGCCTCCAGGCAGCGCAGCAGCAGCACGCCGTCCTCGATGGCCATGGCCGCGCCCTGCGCCATGTGCGGCCTCATGGGGTGGCAGGCGTCGCCCAGGAGCGCGACGCGTCCCCGGCCCCACTGCTGGAGCGGCGGGCGTTCGAAGAGCGGCCACTTACTCAGGGACCGGGACGCGTGGAGCAGGCCGAGCACCTCGTCGCAGGAGCCGGCGAAGGCGTCCAGCATCTCGTCCCGGTCGCCTTCGACCCAGGACCGCGGATACGTCCACGCCTCGGCCGTCGTGCCGGCGACGAAGTAGTAGTCGCCGCTCCGGGGGTCGATCGGGTAGCCGATGACGAAGCTGTCCTCGGCCCACCACTTGGTGACGCACCGCCGGTCGACGGGGATGCCGGAGCCCGCCGGCACGATCGCGCGGTACGCGACCTGGCCGGAGAAGGCGGGGCGTTCGGCACCGTGCAGCACCTCGCGGACCCGGGAGCCCAGGCCGTCGGCGCCGATGAGGCAGGAGGCTTCGGCGGCGGTGCCGTCGGCGAACCGCAGCCGCACGCCCGCGCCCCGGCCGCCCGTCTGCTCCACCTCCTCCACCTGCACCAGCCGCTTGCCGTAGCGCACGGTGCCCGGCCGCAGGGCGTCGACGAGTGCCGCGTGGAGGACACCCCGGCCGACGGTGAGGTACGGGGCTCCGTACCGCTCCGCCGCCCGGTCGCCCAGCGGCAGCGCGTACCGGAGGGCGTGCGACACCAGGTCCCTGCTGGTGAAGGATTCGGGCACGCACCCGGACCGGACGAGGGCGTCGCCGATCCCCGCGTGTGCCAGGACGCGCATGACGTTGGGCGTCAGGTGGATTCCGGCGCCGGCGGGCTCGAAGGCGTCCGCCTGCTCGTAGACCGTCACGGAAGCGCCCGCCCGCTGGAGCAGCAGGGCCGTCGCGGCTCCGCCCAGCCCACCGCCGACGATCGCGAGGGCGTTCTGTTCGTCGATGGCCATGGGCTACGCCTGCGCCTCGACCTCGTCGTGGATGAGGTTCAGCAGCGTCTTGCGGTTGTCGCCCGGCAGCCAGTCCGGCCGGTCCTCGACGACGTCCTTGACGAAGTCCCAGAAGTCCGCGCTCTGGTTGATGCCGTAGTCGCGGGCCATGGAGACGAGGCGGATGCGGGACAGGAAGTCGGGCTCGGTGATGTCGTGCCTGCTGGTCACGACCTTCCCGGCGTTCATGAAGTACGGGAGGATCGAGCTCTCCGGCGTATCGGGCGACCAGACCAGCCACATCTCCTGAGTGGTGCTGGTCGTGTTGACGAAGCCGTGGGTGTAGTTGTGGGGGACGTAGAGCAGTTCCTTGGCGCGCATCGGGAGCATGACGACGGTCTCCTTCTCGGCGCCGTCGCCCGGGGTGACGTCCAGGTCGGGGAATTCGTTCGGCCCCATGAAGATGCTGAATCCGCCGTTCGGCGCGTAGAACCACTCATCGGTACGGTGATGAATGTGCGGCGGCGGGCCGACGTGCGGCGGCACGGTCAGCTTGGAGAAGAGGAATTTGCCGCCGTTGCTCTCCCCGGTCTGTACGAAGTCGAAGACCTCGCCCGCCGGGCCGAGCACCAACGGCTGCTCCGGACCGCGTTCGACGTCCGGGAAGTCGAATATCTCGTATTCCGTGCTCATCGCAGCGCCTTCTTTCCGACTGCCGCCCCCGTGGCCGCCGCCACCACGTCACGCAGGGCGGTCATCCCCTTGCGTGCCAGGGGCGCGGGAGGCTGCTCCTTGTAGTGGTCGTTGAATATCTCGAGCGAGATCGGGCCCGCGTATCCGTTGGCGAGTACGGGGGCCAGGAACGCGGCCACGTCGAAGTCGCCCTCTCCCGGCAGGCAGCGGTGGTGCCGGCTCCAGGACTTCATGTCGAGGTCCTTCCGGGGCGCGTCCGACACCTGGATGAGCGTGATGCGGTCGGCGGGCACGTCGGCCAGGTCCTCGAAGGGGTCGTTCAGCGCGAGCGTGTGGAAGCTGTCCAGGACGAGCCCGATGTTCTCGGCGCCGGAGCGCTCGATCATGCGCCACGCCTGGCGGAACGTGTTGACCCGCAGGCCCCAGGACAGCGCTTCGTAGCCGATGGAGAAGCCGCGGGCGGCGGCTCGCTCCCCCAGCCGTGCCAGGTCGTCGGCGACCGTGCCGTCGTCGAGGTCGCACGCGTCGGTGACGTTGCTGCACAGGATGAGGGTGCTCGTCCCCAGCTGGTCCATGCGGTCGAAGATCCGCTCCGCCCGGTCGAGTCTGGGTATCAGGCGGTCTCTGGGGCCGCCCTCGAAGTCCCTGAGCGGCTGGTAATTGATGACGTCCAGTCCGAGGTCCCGCGCCATGGCCCCGGCGGCGGATGCCGAGGAGTCGGCCAGGTCCCATTCCATCATTTCGATGCCGGCGAATCCGGCTTCGGCGATCGCCTCCAATTTGTCCGGCAGAGCGCCACCCAAGGTGACCGTGCCCATGTGGTAGTCCACTTCGCTTACCTCCCGATGGCGGTACGGCACGTCACAGGAGTGAACGCATCCCCGCTGCTGAATCGAGCAGTGCAAGCCCGGCCTGAACCGGCGGTGTTCCGGCGAGCGGTTCAGGCGGTCTTTCGCAGATTCGGGAGTCATGCGCCGAGCATTTTTGATGCCGGCGGCCTATGACTCCCTCGTGCTTCCGTGGTCGGTGCATACGATCTCAACCAGGAACGGCGGGCAGGCGGAACTGCACCCAAGGATGCACCGGCCCCCGGGTCCAAGGGCGCGGGCGGGGGTCCGCGTACACCCTTGGATGCATTCGCCCTCCCGGGAGGCCCCGTCCTCGTAGCCTGAACGCCGTGACGCTGAGCTCCGGAAGAGTCCTCGCCCCCGTGTCGCGGCCCCGCGCTCCGCTGAGCCGCGGGCTCGGCCACGCGCGGCTGGGCCTGGTCGAGGCGCGGCCCGTCGTGCAGACCGTGTTCCTCCTGCGGTTCGCGGTGGGCGCCGCGCTCTCCTCCGGCGACCGGGCGAGCGGACCGAGGGTGGTGGAGGGGCTCCTCGCCTGGTGGCTGGCGGTGGTGGCGGCGTACCTCGTCAACGGCGTGCTGGACGTCAAGGAGGACCGCGCCAACGGGTCGACCCGTCCGATCGCCCGGGGTGATCTGCCGGAGCGGACCGCCGCGACGCTCACCGGGGTCGCCGCGGCGGGCTCGCTCGCGCTGTCCTGGTGGGTCCCCGGGCTGACGGTGTGGGTGGCGCTGTTCCTGCTGTTCGGCTGGCTGTACTCGGCTCCGCCGTTTCCCGCGAAGCGCTGGAGCACCAGCTGCGCCGTGGTGGTGTTCGGGCTCGGCTGGACCTCGTTCGCGGCGGGCGCCGTCGCGGCGGGCGGCGGACTGGGCGTTTCCGGAGTGGTCTTCGCGACGACGATGAGCGCGTGGATGGCCCTGGTGGGCGCGGTCGTCAAGGACCTCGGCGACGTCGAAGGGGACGCCGTGGGCGGGCGCCGCACCGTGGCCGTGCGCCACGGCGCCGCCCGGGCCCGCGCGGTCGGGGCGGCGGGCGCGCTCCTGGTCGGGGCGGGCGGGGTGTGGGCGGCGCTGGTCTGGGCTCCGCCGATGCTGGCCGGGGCGGTCCCGGTGGCGGTCGGTGCCGTCTGCGTGGTGGCGCGGATCGTCCGTACGGCGGGGGCCGGCGGCGACCGGGAGAGCCGGCGCAGCGCGTACCGGGTGTTCATGCGGACCCAGTTGGCGGCCAACGCCGCCGTGCTGCTCGTGGTCCTGCTGAGCGGGCCCGCGTGACGGGCGCCCGCGCGGCGGCGCTCGGGTCAGTGGCGGCCGAAGGCCTTGTTGACGGCGTCGATGCGGGAGACGGCGCCCAACTTGCCGTAGATGTTGTTGAGATGCCGCTTCACGGTCGCCGTGGTGATGCCGAGCCGGCGGGCGATCTGACTGTTGGTCATCGCCTGCGCCACCCCTTCGAGCACTTCCCGCTCCCGCGGCGACAACGCCTCGCCCACCCCGGCGAGCACCGGCACCGCCTCGGCGTCGCCCTCCGCGCCCCCGCCGTCGTCGGGGTGCGGCTGCGGGGTGTCGAGGGCGCGGGTGGTGACCCCGCCGTAGCCGACGGCGCCCGCGTAGAGCCGGCTTCCGGCGCTGGAGCGGAACGCGGTGCTGATCAGCAGCAGCGCGGGGGCCCGTCGCGCGGGCGCCTCGTACAGCACGGCGGCGTTGACGGTGGGCTGCATGGCGTTCCACAGGATCTCCACCGCACGCACCGACTCGGCGACCGCGATGCCCTGGTGGGCGCGGTCGGTGCCCACCAGATGCGAGTACCGCCAGGCCTCGGCCGACTCGACCGGCCCCTCGCCGGTCAGCCGCGCGACGCAGTCCTCCACGATGGCCTGCGCCTGGTCGCGGCACTTGGGCCACGCCTCCTTGCGCATGGCGAGGGGACTGCGGACCGCCCTCAGCGCCGTCTGGTACGCATGGATGACGTCGGGTATCGCGTCACGCAGAAACCGTGCCGCGGCCGGGTAACGCACAGGCCCTCCCTGCTACAGCCTTCTCTAACGAGCCGGATACGCGGTAGGACCAGGTCATAGCTCGTAGCTCAGTGTCACGACGTCCGACCGAACACGATACCGAACACCCCCACACGAGGCCCCGCCGCCCCGGTCACCCCCGCGCGCCGAACCCACGCCCGCCGAAAGGCCGCCCGCCCTGCTCCTTCGCAGGTCGGACGGCCTTTGGCCGGACGGATCAGACGTTGACGCGGAATGTCTGCGGTCTGATCCGGACCTGCGACGGAGCTCCGAGCAGGGCTCCGACCTGGGGTTTCTGGTTCGCACACGTTGACTCCCGGCAGCCGTCTACGGGTGTCCTGCGGACTGGCCGGGGATCCCGAGGCAGAGAAATCCATGGCACACGGGCGGGACCTGCAACGAGACTGCGCAGGTGAGCGACTCCTACCCGTGCCCTTGCTGCGGGCACCGCGTGCTGGACGCGATGCCCGGCTCGTACGAGATCTGCCCTGTGTGCTTCTGGGAGGACGACGGGATCCAGTTCCGCTGGCCGACCATGGGCGGCGGCGCGAACAAGGTCTCCCTGATCGAGGCCCAGCGCAACTACCAGGACTTCGGTGCCTGCGACGAGCACGGCCGCCGGTTCGTCCGCCCGCCGGCCGAAGACGAGCCGCTCGACCCCGCCTGGCGCCCCATCGACCCGACACGCGACTCCTTCGAGGACTGGGCGGCCAAAAACCGCGCCCCTTGGCCCGCCGACCGCTCGGTGCTCTGCTGGTGGCTCCCCACTTTCTGGCGCCGGGACCACCCCGCGTCATGACTTCCCACATCGAGACACTCGTCCAGCAGCTCGATGGCAAGCCCGACGAGTCATACGACGCCCGCGCGGAGCTGATCTGGATCGGCGCCGACGCCATACCCGCCGTCATCAGCGGCCTGCCTTCCCTCGGCGGCTTCGGTCAGCTGACCGCCATCGAGGTCTCCGAAGAGGTGGCGGACCCACGCTGCGGCCCCGCTCTGATCGCCGTTCTGGCAGGTGAACGCCGGCGGCACGTAAGGCGTCTCCGGCCCCGGCCTGGACTGGGAACTCGACTGGACCGCGCCCTGGGAGCACCTGGTCGAGGAGTCCCGCACGTGGTCCCTACTGGAAGCCTCCGAAGCCCCCACCGGCAGCAACATCTTCGTCGCCCCCACTTGGATCGACCGCACCGACCTGCACCCGGAAAGGTGACCGACGCCGTCCCAGCACCCCGAGAAAGTCGGCTACGGCCATGTGGTCGAGAGCTACGTGACGAGGATGTACGGCGGCCTCCCGCGCTATCTCGTACTGAACGGCGGGCGGTTCCTGGGCCCCCGGTGGTGGCACACCACACGCTTTACCCGGCACCTCATCGCTGACGCCGCCGCGATCAACGACGAGGAACTGGAAGCCCTCCTCGGGTACGAATGGCGCTCGCGTCTCACCGCCGGCTGGCTGATCGGCGTCGACCGTCGCGAACGGTTCCGAACACACATCGGCGACCTGCTCCTGGCCAGCGAGGTCTGCTACTCCGGCAGCGCCTACTGCTTCGCACTGGCCCGCTTCGGCACCCACGCCGACGCCGAGATCCTCACCACCTACCTCGACCACTACCTCCCGCGCACCGACCTCCACTACGACCAGCCCGCCGCCCTGGGCGCCCTCCTCCGCCTCGACGCCCACCTCGGCACCCGTCACGCCGACCGTTTCACGGAGCCCGATGGCCTCTGGGACGAGTGGGTCAAGGGCGTGGGACACCTCGGCTACCCCAGCCACGTCCCCGCCGAACAGCGCCGCTGGACAGACCTCCAGTGCGAGTTCGCCAACGGCTGGACCCGGC
The DNA here is from genome assembly GCF_055582325.1 of Streptomyces sp. NPDC042100. NCBI lineage: Bacteria > Bacillati > Actinomycetota > Actinomycetes > Kitasatosporales > Streptomycetaceae > Streptomyces > Streptomyces sp. NPDC042100. The sequence goes on along the minus strand of NZ_JBVJDK010000001.1, from coordinate 862,384 downwards.
CGTAGCCGCAGCCGCCTGACTGCGGCTACGTGAAGTCCACATACGCCATGTGCTGGCCGCAAGTGCGGCACATGGAGAGGCAGGCGGTGAGCTGCAGTACGACATCCGGCTCACTGCCGCGCAGCACGCGGCAATCCGACGCGAAGGCAGGTGAGCACCCGACTCCCCTCTGTAGCATCATCTGACCAGGCGTTAGCAGCCCGCACGGAGACTGGGAGGTCGGACAAGGGATGACGAGCACGCCGAAACCAGCGCAGCCGATCAGCCCAGCCGCCTACGGAGCCCTGGCCGGCGCGCTTAAGTCGATCTTCTGGTACAAGCGCGACCTCGAACGATTCATCCGCTTGTGGGCCACAGACCACCCTTCACTGCTGGCCCACATGGACTTCAGCGGCTACAAATGGGCAACCGCAGATGAGTTCGTGGACCGGTTGATGGCAAATGAGAGCCAATACCGCGACCTTTCACTTCGAATGATGGCGGAGGTTTCTCAGCTGACGATCTTCCCTGCACTGAAACGGCACGAGAGCGCCGAATCACTGATCGCCGAGGCAAAGGAAGCAGTCGACCATCTCAGGGGACTGTTGGACCGCCAGCGCATTGCCCACGAGCAACAGTCGCAGTTCGATGACGAGCTTCTCACGTACCGCGCCGTGGTGGAGGCCCAGCATGGCTTTGAAGCTAGGCTTACCGCCCTCAAAGAACGCTTCCTCGAACTGGAGCGCATGGATAATCGCCAGAAGGCCGGCAGGCTCTTCGAGCCATTCCTGAATGACGTCTTCAGGCTGTTCGACATGGAACCGCGCCTGTCATACAGCCTGGAGTACGAGCAAATCGACGGCTCACTCACCTTCGACACGGACGACTACATCGTTGAGGCCAAGTGGTGGCAGGAGGCGATTCAGCCCCACCATCTCTACAGCTTCAACGAGAAGGTGAGGCGGAAGGGAAAAAATTCGCTTGGAATCTTTATTAGCGTAAATGGATTCACTAGCGGAGCCCGAGAAGCGTACAGGGAGAGTACACCATTCCTGACGATGGAGGGCCTAGATTTCTTCTATGTTCTCGACGGACGCCTCACGCTCGACGAACTTTTGCGACGCAAAAAGCGTCACGCGAATGAGACCGGAAGCTGCTACTTTCCGGCCACGATGTTCCCGGGCGAATAGCCGAAACAGCCCGTCGCCGTCAAGCCAGAGTCGACGGAAGGCCCTGCACCCACATTCAGGGTCCGCAACTAACGCCACCCGTCAAGTGACACCTGACAACTGCCGCGCAGGTACTGATGGAGAGCGCTGGCAGTTGTGTCGACAAAGGCGGCGGGGATGGCGTTGGCGTCGACCCAGCGGACCTTGGAGTGCTTGCGGGGTTCGCGGTTTTCGGGTTCGCCGGTCCATTCGTGGGCGGCGAAGACGACCGTGAGGAAGCCGTTGGGAGCTTCAACGCCCCAGGCGCCGTGGATGATGTGGGCGACCTTGAGGGACTCGGGCTTCACCGTGAGGCCGGTCTCCTCGTAGAGCTCGCGGACCGCGGTTTCGGTGATGGGCTCGCCCGGTTCGCTCTTGCCGACGGGGAGGTCCCACATGCCCTGGGCGAACTTGGCGTTCTCGCTGCGCTGGAGCAAGACGACGCGGTTGGTGGCCTTGTCGTGGACGATGACGGCGGCGACCAGCAGGGTCATGGATTCCAGTGCCGGCTTGAGGGCCTTCGGCTGGTCGTGGGTCTGCTGGGGCACGAGAGTTCCCTTCGTAGGGCGGGTTGTTGGGCATGTTAGGCGAGGGCCTCGCGGGCGCGGCGGGCGAGAACGGCGGCACCGGGCACTTTGCGGCGCTGGTAGAGCGCCAAGGTGGATCGGATAGACGTGATCGCCTTGCGGGTGCGGTCGGAGGTCATGCCCTCCATGAGGACCAGGGCCTGGGTCCAAGCGGCGACGGCTTCGTCGGCGCGGGCCTGGGCGGCGAGGCTGTCGCCGAGGTCTGCGTGGGTGAGGGCATGGACGCGCTTGTACTTCGCGGGGTCCCAGCGGGTGAGGGCGTCTCGGTGCTGCTGTTCGGTGCCGATGTGGTCCGCGAGGTCGGTCAGGGTGCGGGCGGTGTGGCTGGCGACGGTGCCGGCGGCCGGGCCGCTCACACGGGAGTAGCTGGGCTGAGGACCGTCGTCCCGTAGGAGGGCGTCCTCGGCGGCGAGGAGGGCGCGTGCGGCCGACGAGTTCTCGTCGATGGCGGCGTAGGCACGGGCGTGGGTGATGTGGAGGAGTGCTTCCGTCTGGCCGTCGACGTGGCCGAGGCCGCGCTTCAGGGCCCCTTCGACGAGGTCGACGCAGTGGTGGGGCTGCTTGAGGCTCAGGGCCTGGTGGGCGAGGGCGCGCATCATCCAGGCAGCGTGACCGTGGGGATCGGCTTCGCAGGCGAGCTTGTAGCCGACCTGGTAGTAGCGCTGGGCGGCGCCTTCCTGGCCGAGGTCGTGGTGCTTCCACCCTGCGAGGTAGGCGAGTTCGGCGACGGCTCCGAAGGCGGCCCGGCGTAAGGCTTCGCTGGGGAAGCGTCCGCGCAGCATGGGAGCGGCTGTGTCGGCGAGGTACGCGGTGACGGTGGTCAGGCCGTGCCCGCCGCCGAGGCGCTCGTCGGCGGCGCTGAAGGCTGCGGTGATCTGCCGTACGACGTCCACGTCCTCCGTGCCGACCATGGACGTGCCGGTGCGGGCGCGGAGCATGCGGGCGGTGGCTTCGTGGTCGTAGCCGAGCGTGGCGACGCCGGCGGTGGTGAAGGCCGCGATGGCGAGGAAGCGGCGGCGCTCGACGTCGGCGCGGCCCAGGTCGGTGGCGGCGAGGACAGGGTCGGATTCCGCCGGCGCATCGCCATCACCGGCCTGGAGGCCGATCTCGGTCTGGGTGATCGTGCGCCCCGCTCGGCGGGACAGCGCCTCGGCCAGGTACTGACCTACCCGGCCGGACGGGGCTCGGGTGCCGTTCACCCAGTGCGAGATGGCCGACTTGTTGGTCTGGAGGATCTCGCCGTTCTCGGCGGCGATGCGCCGCACGTCTCTGGCGAGGGCCTCGTAGGTGCAGTCGACCGCGTCGATGGCATCGCGCAGAGGGGAGTTGGGTTCTCTCTGCGCCGCCACGATCGCCTCCGCCCTGGAGCTGTAAACCGCGTATACCGCTTCAACTGCCTTCCACCGTACCCACTGAGCGTGACCAGCGGTTCACTTATCAGCAGCCGCCCGGAACGGCACGACCGTGATCCAGGCTCCCCCTTGGTCCGGGCGGCACCCCGAAGTTCCGTACGCCCACACCGGGCTCGGGCATTCCTGTGCCCGAGCCCGGCCGATCAGAGACGGAGACACGGTGACCACCATCGACACCACGGCCATCACGGTCGAACTGCCCGAGGCGTTCGACCCGCGCTGGAGCCGCCTGCCTGGTATCCAGGTCGACGGCCGGCGCATCACGATCGACCCGGCCGAGTACTTCTTCCGCTTCGAGTCGAACACCTGGCTCGTCGCCGACTGGGAGCTGGTCAAGTCCCAGCTCCTGGACGTGGACGCGACGACCGAGAGTGCGGTCGAGCAGCTCGCGCTCGACTTCATCAAGCAGCACAGCGAGTCCACCTCCGACGCCGCCCGCGTCGTGGCCACCGCGTACGAGGTGTACGCGTACCTCTTCCGCGAGGAGCACCTGGCCGGCCTCGGCCTGCCGCAGATCACCGCCGACCACCTGCGGATGCTCCGCGAGGCGGCCACGCTCATGGCGCTCAACAAGGTGGACCTGGACGGGCACATCTCCAACGTCGGCCCGTGCTGGTTCTTCCCCGCCGCCACCTCCGTCGTCTTCGACCTGGACGACGAGATGGGCGGGATGCTCGACGAGGTCTACCACGGCGGCTGGTTCAACGAGCACCGCCGGATCGAGTCCATCAAGGCCCACGCCGCGCTCGGCGGCCGGCTCGTGCACGGCTGCCAGTCCGTGCCGGACCAGTCCGGCGGCGTGGTCGCGCCCTACGGTGCCTCGATGGCGAACTTCCGTGACGACCTCGCCGCGTTCAAGGCGGGCTGGATCGAGCAGGTCTACGCCCACCGCGTGAACCCCGCCGCGTAACCCCACCCGATCAGGCTCCGGGGCGGGCCGGCACTCCTCGCCCGCCCCGGACGCCACCACCCATCCCCGGAGCCCTCCCGTGACCACGAACCCCAGCGCCGAACTCCTCGACAACCTGCTCACCGCGACCGGCCAGACCACCGCCGCACGGAAGGAGGTACGTGTGTGGTCCATGTCCGGCGTCGAGCGCGTGGCCTTTCCCGACGGCTCTACGGCCATCTTCAAGTACGCCAAGAAGCCCTTCGACTGCGAGGACCAGGCCCTCCGCCTGGCCCGTACCCTCGGCGTACTAGTCCCTGAGGTCCACGCCTCCGCCGTCCTGGACGGCTGGCTCGGCATGCTCATGGAGGACCTCGGACCGTCCGTACGCGAGGCCGACGACCTCGACGGTGTCGCCGCGGCCGTGATCCTGCACGGCACCCGTACGGCTCCGCCCTTGCCCGTCCTCGGCCAGGAGCGCCTGCGCGCACTTCCGGTCCGGGCGCTGGAACAGCTCGAACGGCTGCGCAAGGCCGACCGGTGGCAGGACGCCGGCGACGTCGAGGACACGCTCGACCGGATCGTCCAGGCCGCCGAGACCCGCTCGGCCGGAGCGACGCTGGAACCGTTCGGCTGGGTGCACTCCGAGTTCCACCCCACCAGCCTCCACATCGGCGAGCGCGGCTGGCGGCTCCTCGACTTCGCACGCGCCTTCACCGGCCCCGGCCTGCTCGACCTCGCCAGCTGGCACGGCACCATCGAGCCCCCACACCCCGTCCGCCTGCGCGTCTTCCTGGAGCAGTACGTCACCGCCGGCGGCACCCCCGACGCCCTCGTCCCGCGCGGCGGGCTCACCGCCGAGAACTGGGCCCTGGGCTGGCACCGCATGTGGGCCGTCGAGTGGTTCATGGAGCAGTCCATCCGCTGGATCAACGACCCGGCCACCGACCCCGCCTACCTCAAGGCCGTCCGCCGCCACCTCACCGACGTCCTCCACCTCCTGGAGATCTGACGTGCTCGCCCAGGCATCCCCCTGGCACGCCCACGCGCTCCAGCGCACCGCCGCTGGACTCGCCGAACCCCTCTCCGTACCCGCCCGGATGGAGTGGACCACGAGACCCGGCCAGGGGCCCGGGGCTGACGTCCTCGGCCCCGACCTGCGCGGCAAGCGACTCCTGGAACTCGGCTGCGGCCCCGGCCACAACGCCGCCCACCTCGCCACCCACGTCACCGGCGTCGACCTGGTCGGCCTCCAGGTCCGCCGCGCCCGCTCCCACTACGGCCGACTGAACAATCTCACCTTCGTTGCCGGCCACGCCCTGCACTACCTGCATGCCTCTGACGAGCAGTTCGACGCGATCTACTCCGTCTTCGGCGCTGTCGGCCTCGTCGCCCCCGAGCTCCTGCTCCCGGCCATCGCCCAGCGCCTCACGCCCGGCCGGGTGCTCGCCTTCTCCGTCCCGCACCCGCAGCGTGGCGGCCGAAGCCCTTCGGGTGACGACCGTCCTCGCCGCGACCACGTCACCCTTCCCGACCGCACCCGGCTCCCCATCGCCCGCTGGGAGTTCTCCACGGACCGGTGGGAGAAGCGCCTCAGCCAGGCGGGCTTCTGGCTCACTTCGGCCCAGGAGTTCCACGACCCCCGCATGGGCTACTGGCCCACCACCCTGCTGATCCGCGCCCGCAAGCTCTGACCAGCCATTCGCCCCGGCTTCCCCCGGAGGAACCGATGCGCCCGCCTTACCTGCTCCTCGACATCGACGGCGTCCTCATACCGTTCCCCAACGCGGACGGCTCGACCCCGGCCACCCACGCCCGCCACGACGTCGTCCCCACCGGCCGGAGCGCCGACAACCCGGTCACCGTCTGGCTCGACCCTGCCCACGGCCCCATGCTCATGGACGTGATCCGCACCGGCCTGATCACCCCGGTCTGGTGCACCAGCTGGCGCCAGGACGCCATCACCTTCATCGGCCCGCTCCTCGGCCTTCCAACCCTGTCGTACGTCGATCTCCCGCGCCCGCAGATCACCACCAGCCACCCCAACGGCTACCTGTGGAAGCGCGACCACGTCGACGCCTGGCTCGGCGACGCCCCCGCCGTCTGGATCGACGACGACTTCACCGGCCTCGACCATGAATGGGCGGCGGAGCGCACTGCGAAGGGAACAGCGACCCTCCTCATTCAGCCCGACCCGCGCCTCGGTCTACACCCCGAGCACCTGACCGAGGTCACGAAGTGGGTCGCGCAGTTACCCACAACCCGCGCCGCCTGACGACTGATGCCCTCGCTGCCACGAGCAGCGAGGGCATCAGAGTGTTGCTCGAGCGTGAGCCGTCTGCGGTCTGTGGCACGTATCGGCTGCGCTGATGTCGGAGTCGGCTGGAACACTGCGGCCGTGATCAACGAGACGACTCCAGACCTTCCTGATGCTCCCGCCGGCTCCCTGCCACCCAGAGCACAGGCAGAGCTCGCCAGCACCGCATGGGAGGAGCTGCCGCACGTCTGTACGGGCCAGCACAGTGTGCCTGACACACCGGACATCCTCGGCGCTGTGCTCGCCACCGACCCGGCCCGCCGGGGGCGGGCGGTGGAGGATCTGTACCGGCTGCTCCTCAATCGGGAGCAGGTGTCTCCGGCGACCGCTCCGGCGGCCTTGGTCCTCGCTCGTCTTCTCGACGATCCGCGCACCCTCGCCGAAGACCGGTGGGAGCGCAGGGCCGGTCGGCGGTCGCTTCGCGCCGAACTGCTGAACTGGCTTGCTTCGTTCGCCGACATCTCCCGTCTGGACGTCGAGGACGGCGTCGGCACGGCGCAGGATCTGGCTGCCGCCCGGACAGCGAGGCCAATACTCCACGACCGCATCGCGGATTTCTGCGACGACAACGATCCACTGGTGAGGGAGGCCGCGCTCGCGGCCACCGCCCTGCTCCTGGCCGACCCCGCCCTCGCCTCGGCCGTACCCCGGTACGCGCCCGCCGTGCGCGAGGTCCTTGCCGTAAGCGCGGACTCGTATTACCGGTGGATCGCCCGGGAACGGCTCGCTGCCTGGGGCGAGGACGTCACCGGTCTCGTCACCGCGGAGGAGGAGCGCCGCGCTGCCCTGGACCGGGCAGGCGAGTTGGCGGAGGACCCCTTCGGCGGCCAGGAGCAGGAGCAGGCGATCCGCTGGCTGGAAGGGAAACCCGAGGACACCGCGGCCCCGGAACGACTCGGCCGCCAGCGTGGGCACCGGACCGCACCCATACCGGCCGCCCTGCACGAGCCGACACCCGAGCTGCCCGTGGCCGCCCCGGGGAGCGAGGTGGGGTACCGCGGCCCGTGGCGGATCGCTCGGGAGGAGGAGCGCGCCGAGTGGACGTTCACGCCGTACGTAGGAGTCGGCCCCCTGCACTTCGGGATGACCTTGGAGGAGATCACCCGTGCTCTCGGCGAAGGACCGGCCGTCTCGTCCTACTCCCAACACGGCGAAGACCAGCAGCTCAACTACGCCGACTTCGCCGAGAGCGGGATCAGAGCCCTCTTCCACAACGGCCGCCTGGGGTGCGTCGCAGCAGACGCCCTCACCGGCCCCCAGGTGAGACTGGAAGCGGCCCCGCTGACCGGCTGCGCACCTTCCCACGTGGAGGACTGGCTCGTCCACCGCACAACACGGCCCGGCAGCCTGGCGTACAGCGTCGCCGGCGATCCGGTCTTCGCCGACCTCGGCCTGGCAATCCGCTCCCAGCGGGCCGGCGACGTCGTCCTGACCCGCCCCCTCTTCCTCCTTCACGACTGGCTCGACCTGTGGCACGCGCTACCCAGCGAGGAGTGGAACTGCTCCTGAAGCGTGGTCCGCCGGTCGGCTGGCTGCATAGGTCCTAAACGAGAGCGGTTGTTGGCGATGTTCAGGAACACTTCGTGATCACCGTCGTCTGGGATGTCGGCGAGAAGTAAGAGCACCTGCGACTGCGCACCGGGGGGCTGGATGGTGCAGAGCCTGTCAGAGCCAGGTCGCACCCTGGGCGCGTGCTGATCGATGGATACGAGGACGTCCCTCTCGTTGCGGCGGAGGATCTGCTGGCTCTGCCGGGGTTCTGGGCTGCCTACCTGCTGTGGATGTGCCAGACCGAGGAGAACGAACCGGATCCGCTGTGGTTCGGCGCTGACGAGGCCAACACGGACGCCGCGTACGAGGCCCTGACCGATGAGGAGCGCTGGCCGGTCTTCCGCATCCCGTTCGCCGACGGCCACAGCGCGCTCATCGTGGGCCGCAACTTCGCCGACGACCTGGGCACGGAGTACTTCATCTCCCACCCCGAGTGGGACCGGCACGGTCACCTGGCCACCATCGACGGGCACCAGGCCGGCCCTGGACTGTCCTGGCGCGAGCTCACGCACATCGCCGACACTCCCGACCCCAAGGCTCCCGGCGTCCACGCACCGCACACCCGCCTGCTGCTTCTGCTTCCGGCCCTCGGAGACAGCAACCTGCCCACTGCCGCGGCCACACTGATCGGCGACGCGCTCCTCCGGGTGGGCGTCGCCGAGGACCAGGCGCCTGAGGTGGCAGATGCCCTCCTCCACGACCACCCCTTGTGGGAGCCGGCGGAATGGGCCCTGCCCTCACCCTCCCCGCTCTCAGGTACCGCCCAGCACTTTCCCGGCATCCTGCACTGCGACGAGCCCCACAGCCCGCGGTGCGGAGTCCGACTCGCCCAAGGCATCACCCGCGAACACAGCGACCGGTTGGCCCGAGCACTCGGCACCTGGCCCACGCCGTAAGCACCTGCCCCGGGGCATTAGGCACGCGAGACGGAAAGAAGCAAGCATCGGCGCGCTACCAGAACTCAGCAACATGCTTCCTGTCGCCAACGGACTGTTCTCGGCGGTGACCAACAAACGCTGCTGCCTCTCGGCGACAAAGCCACTCGGCCTCACTTGAGTGCGAGGCCGACCGAAGCGACACACCTGTCCACCGGAGCGCGTGGGGAATCAGTGTGAGCAGTTTTGTGGCTGGCAAGCAGCCGGCCGTTGAATCGCCCGCATGTCCCCGCCACGACGTGTGGCGAGGACATCGGGCCGCGGTGTCAGCGGTGTCGACTGCGCTCTTCGGGCCTCGTGGCCACTGGTGTGGCCGGAGGGTGTGGCGTGGCGGACATGGGCGGCGATCCGCTGATCGTGCTTCGGCTGCGAGCCGCTTGCGTCCGCCTGTTCGGTTGAGCGGTGATGCGCCAGTTGAGGACCTCGGCGGGGTGCTCGGCGCTGTCGAGTTCCCGTTGGGTGCCCACCTCGGCCAGGAGGCGTCGGGGGCTATGGCCGGCGGTTTCGGCGTAGGCGAGGGTTGTGGTCAGGGCGGTCCAGGTGGGGTCGGCGAGGATCCGGTCGGCGTGGTCGGGGAGGGCCGCGTGAACGTCCTGTTCGAAGCGGCGGGCGGTCGCGGCTCGCGGTGCTCGGCGGGCCAGGTCGGCCAGGACGGGTGGGGCGGCCTGCTGGTAGCCCGCCTGGAGGTGGCGGAGGGCTTCCTCGGCCGCAGCGGACTGCTGCTCGTGGCCGCGCTGTTCGTGCCACTTGGCGGCGGCGCGGGCCAGGTGCACGGTGGCGAAGAGCAGGGCGATGGCGAGTCCGCCCGGCTCGTTGGAGGCGTAGGCGAGTTCCTTGGCGGCCTTGCGCAGGGCGGTGGCGGCCTCGTGGTCAGCGCGGGTGGCGGAGCGGCGGGCGCGGTTGAACGCCATCGCCGCTGAACGCAGTTCCGCCCGGTGAGGGCCGGTTGTGGCGCTGGCGATGTTGTACAGGGCGTCGCCGAAGGCGGCCAGGTGGCCCTGGGCGGCGGCATCGTCACCGGAGTCGAGGCCGGTGCGTGCCGTGTCTATGGCGGTGGTGGTGTGCCACCATGGGTCGGCAGGGTCCGCCATATGCCGGGGGCGGTCGGCCATGTCCTGGTCGGGGAGGCGTTCGCGTAGGCGGTTGATGGAAAGGTCGGGGGCGAGTTTGGAGCCGCCGTACCAGACAGGTTCGCCAGCCGCGTTGGTGTCGCCGGGGGCGGCGAGGCTGTAACCGATGACGTCGCCGGTCTCGGGGCCGAGGCGTGTTTTGACCTTGATGCCGAGAGACTGCAGCACGGTGAAGTAGTCGGCTTCGGTTCGTACCGCGGAGGCGACTGTGTACGCCTGCTCGCGCAGCCAGTGCCGTGCCGTGACCGTCTGGTACTGGCGCTCGGCCTTGGCGCGTTCGGCGCCGGTGGGGGTGCGGGGCGCGGTGAGGTCGCCGGACTTCAGGCGGCGCAGGCCGAACTCGGCCTCGATCTTGCGGCATTCGGCTTGGGCGCGCTGTCCGTCGCAGTGGGTGCGGGGACGGCGTCCGTCGGCGCGGACGGTGGTGGCCATGAGGTGGATGTGGTCGTCGGCGTGGCGAACTGCGATCCACCGGCATGCCTTGTCGTCGCCTTCGGGGGCGATGCCGGTGGCGTGAACGATGCGGCGGGCGACCTCGGCCCACTCGGTGTCGGTGAGGTAGCGGTCGCCGGGCGCGGTGCGGACCGGGCAGTGCCAGACGTGCTGGGGTGGTTTCTTGCCGCCCAGTTCGCGGGTGCGCAGGTCGACGTGGGTGTCGAGGCGCTTGGCGAGCTGGGTGTAGGTGGCTGCCGGGTCGCGGCCGGGGTCGGGGGCGCCGGCCATGTCCCAGGCGGCGACGATGTGAGGGTCGGTGTGTTCGTCGTGGCGGCCGGGGCCGAAGAGGTAGACGATCAGTCCGCGGGTGTCGGAGCCGGTGGAGACGTCAGGAACCATGCACGGTGCCTTCCGTCAGGAGCTGGTCGATCAGCCGGTAGCTGCTCTCGGCCGCTTGCTCGACGCGGTCCAGTACGGCCTCGGCGCGCTCGGGCACCGTTCCTCGGTGGATGGCTGCGGTGATCTGGTTGAGGTTGCCGCCGATGCGGTTCAGCGCGACCGTGTGCGCCTCGACGGCCTCGATCAGCGGGCGGACCGGGTCGTCCTCCGGGCTGCCGACCAGCCCCGCCTTGCCGAGGGCGACGGCGAGGGCGGCGTCGCCGACGAATCCGGCGAACTTCTGACCGCGCTGGTGAGCGGCGGCGCTGATCACACCGACCGCGGTCCGCGTGAAGCGGATGGTCTTCTCCTGGTCGCGCTTCTCCACCGTGCGCTTGCGGTTCATCAGCGCGGGCAGGACGGGGGCATCGAGGCCCCGCCAGGAAGGCTGCTCGACGGGCGGCCGGATATCGGCCGGCGGCTGAGTACGAGGGGCGACGGAGTCGGCTGCGGACGGGCAGCTGGTCTCGGCTATGCCCTCCTCCAGCTCGGGCGCCCCCTGGCGCTCGGCTTCCTCCTCCGCCACCCCTGGGGCGGGGGCAAGCGCGGACGAAGCCTCGTTAGAGGCTCGTTCGCTCCAGCTTGCTGCTGATCGGCGGGGCAGGCCGAAGAGCCCTTTGCGGCGGCGGGTGGGGGCGTTGTCGGTGCTCGGTTCGGGCATGGTGGTGCTCCGGTGGTTGTGTGGGGTGGGGCTTCGTCGCGTCCGTTGCATCCGTCCCGTAGCTGGTCAGGACAGGTACGGAGGCAGCCGCAGGTACGGAGTGATCCGTATCGGCGAGGAGCTCCGTCCCCGCGCTGACCTGCGCGGGGACGGATGCGACGGAGTGATACGGACCTGGGGGCGGTCAGCGGGTGCGTGCGGGGCCGGTTCTGCTACTGGGCGGGCCGACGGGGAGGGTGCCTGCCGACGGGGCCGGAGGCTTGCCCCATGTCGGGCGTACAGGTGGGGTGTACTGCGCCGGACCGGCAGCTGGGAGGGCGGGGTCGGGGCAGTAGCGGGCCCAGGCGTCGAGGAACTGGTTGCGGGCGTACGCCTTGGCCTGCCTGCCGTTCTCGAAGCGGTGGTTGGCCGGGCTGATGCCGAAGTCGCGCAGCAGGTTGGCCAGGTGGTAGGCGTTCAGGCCCTTCGTCCCGTACTCGGCCCACGGCGCCTCCGCGTCCTGAATGAGCGCGGCGAGCAGGTCCTGGCTGCGCAGCGCCTCCGTGTCGCCCTGTTGCTCGAACACGCGGCGGATGTCCCGCAGCAGCCGCGTCTTCAGCGTCGTCTGCTCGTCCTGGACCACCTCGTTCCGCGTCATCGCCAGGCAGGCCGCACGGGCCCGCGAGGGCCAGTGCCCGCCGGCCAGGTCGGCGACGATCACCAGGGGCTCCCAGGTGTCCGCGGCCCGGTCTTCGACCGGCATCGGTGGCACCAGGCGGTGCGCTGCCCCGCGCAGCGGGGTCAGCCATGCGGCCAGTCGGTCGCGCAGCGCGTTCAGTTCCGGGACGGAGTGCCGGGACCGGAAGGGAGCGACCTTCTCGCCGGGCTTGCGCTTCTGCATGCGGAGCACGACGGCGCGGTCCATGATCGTGTCCGGCAGGTCGCCGATGCCTGCCAGCGCAGCCATGGCGAAAGTCGGGAACGCGGTGGGCTTGTGGTCCGGGCCGGAGATCCGCCACGCGGGGCGGTTGCGCTGATGCCCGGCGTTCAGCAGACCCCGGAGGTCCTCCTTGTCCCCGGCCTTGGGGCCGAAGATGGTGTCGGCCTCGTCCACCAGCAGCGTCGGCGGGTCCTCGCCGATGATCCGGAAGACCACCGCCGGCGATGTGTTCACCGTCATCATCGGCCGGGACACGGTCTCGTGGAGCACGTCCAGGACACGCGACTTGCCGCACCCCTTGGTCGGCCCCACCACCGCCAGACGCGGCGCGTGCTGGAGAGCGGGCTGGATGTGGGAGGCCGCCACCCACAAGGTGACCGCAGTCAGTGCCTCCTCGCTCGGCAGTACGACGTACCGGCCGATCGCGGCGCGCAGCTCGTCCAGTACGGCGGTCCCGTCCTGGTCCCGGTCCGCCGTGAGGCCGGCGCGCTTGCGGTCCCCAGTTTCCGGTCCGGGTTCGGCAACCGTCCCCGCAGCACCGTGGTCCACCGGGACCGGCGGTCCGGGTTCGTCGGCCGACCGACCAGAACTCTCCGCCCGGTCCTCGGCTTCCGGACCGGGTCCACGGTCCGGGTTCCCGGTCCGGTCCGGTAGGCCGCTGAGCTGCGCGTTCTCCGCCGGTCCGGGTTCCTCGTCCGGGTTGACCGGAACTTCGGTCCGGGTTTCGGTCGCGGGTCGGTCCGGTCCCGGACCGACCGGACCAGCGGCACGGTCCGGTCGGTCACCGGTCCCCGGAGAGCCGGACCGGCCGTCCGCTCGGTCCGGACCGAACCACGGGATGCCCTGGCCGGGGACCGCAGCAGCAGGCCAGACGACCTTGTCGGATGTGTTCGAGGTGGCGGGGGACGTAGAGTCCTCCATCGACGTTCCTCTCAGGTGAGGGACGGGACGTGCAAGGTCCCGCCCTTCACCGGTTCGTTCGTTCAGGGATGGGCGACGCGCAGGGGAATCTCCGGCCCTCGGCGTTGGCGCGCCGGGGGCCGTTGTTGTGTCCGGGGCTGCCGGCGGCTCACGAGGCCAGGCCCCATTCCTCCTGGCCGTCGATCAGCGTGCGCTCGTAGCGCAGCAGCTCGGCCTCGGGGTAGAGCACCCGCTTGCCGATCTTGATGCCGCGCGGCCCCTTCTGGATGTGGCGCCAGTAGCGGACGGTGCTCTCGGCTGTGCGGTAGCGCTCGGCGACCTCGGAGGTGGTCAGGTATCGCATGCATTCCCATTCGGCTAGGTGGCGATTCGATCTGAATAGAGTTGTACCCGACGATCCCTGGTTACCCAAATCGGGAAGCCCATGTTTCAATTCGGATAGCTACGGTGGTGATGGAGGTTCGATGGCAGGCGACAGGCCCGAAGGCGGCGAGGTGCCGCTGCTCTACAGCGAGGGAAACGTGGCCGCGCGCGTGGCTCTGGAGCGCGAGGTCAGAGGATGGAGCACGACCGAACTGGCGGAGCGGGTGACCAGAGCCGGCGTCAAGATGAACCAGACAGCGGTCTGGCGCATCGAGAACGGCACCCCCCGCCGCCGTATCAACCTTGACGAGGCCCTCGCCTTCACCCGCGTCTTCGAGCTCCCCCTCGAAGAACTGATGTCGCCGCCCCTGGAGGGGCTCGACATCGCCAGCCGGCGGCTCGTCCAAGAGGCCGTCGAGGCGTTCTACGAGACCCGCGACGCCCGCGACCGCCTGCATCACGCAGTGGTCGCCATCGCCGACCACATCAAGGCCCACCCGGACAGCTCGCGGGCGATCCACGAGCAGTGCCTCCGCCTCATGGGCGACGAGCGCGACGCTCGCACGCTCAGCAACGACATCGCGGACGGCGGCCACTACTGACAACCGACACGAAGGAGAGACCACTTGGCCAACATCCAGAAGCGCCCGAACGGCAAATGGCGGGCCCGCTACCGCGACCTCGACGGCATGGAGCACGCCCGCCACTTCGACCGCAAGATCGACGCCCAGCGGTGGCTCGACGAGGTCACGGCCAGCATGGTCACCGGCCAGTACGTCGACCCGCGATCGGCGAAGAAGCCCTTCAAGGAGTACGCGGAGGAATGGCGGGCCATCCAGCCGCACCGGCCTTCCACGGCCAAGGCGGTCGCCCAGCACCTGCGCTGCTACGTCTACCCGGCCTGGGAGAAGCGGGCACTCGGCGCCATCAAGCCCGGCGACGTACAGAGCTGGGTCACCAGCCTGACCACCACGCACGGGCTGGCCGCCAGCACCTCACGGACAGTCTTCAACACGGTCAACGCCGTCTTCCGGGCGGCCGTCCGTGACCGCATGATCCCTCACAATCCGTGCGCCGAGGCGAAGCTGCCCTCGGTGCCACGGAAGAAGATCGTGCCGCTGGCCGTCGAGCAGGTGCGGACTCTGTCCGAGGAGATACCCGCCCGATACAAGGGCCTCGTGCTGCTCGGCGCGGCCACCGGGCTCCGCCCCGGCGAGCTCTTCGGCCTCCAGGTCCGCCACCTCGACCTGGTGCACGCAACGGTCTCGGTCGAGCAGCAGATCCAGCAAACCGCCAAGCACGGCGTGTACGTCTGCCCGCCCAAGACCGCGCGCTCGCACCGCACGGTCCCGCTCCCCCGCATGGCGGTGGATGCGATGAAGGCCCACCTGCGGGACTTCCCCGCCGACGGGCCCGAGAGCTGGATCTTCACGGGGCCGCAAGGCGGACCCGTGGTCTACACGCACTTCATGGACGCCTCCTGGCGGCCCGCCTGCGCGAAGGCCGGCATAGCGAAAGGCACCGGACCTCACGCCCTGCGGCATCACTACGCCAGCCTGCTGATCAAGCACGGCGAGTCCGTGAAGACGGTCTCCGAGCGCCTCGGCCATACCAACGCGGCCATGACGCTGAACATCTACACCCACCTGTGGCCCGACTCCGAGGAGCGGACCCGGGCCGCCGTCGACAAGGCGTACGCGGACTGCCCTCCAAACGGCGAGACGCTTGCCACTGAAGTGGCATAGCGGCTTCCCCCCCTCCCCCCCCCGCTGGCCGAAGCCAGCACGCTGCCGACTCGGTGCGGACGGTGAAAGCCGCCCGTCCTGCTCCGCTGCAAATTCCCCGCAGCGGAGCCTGAGACTCCCAGGACTTCGGCGACTCTAGTAGTACTCCCGGATGTATCCCAGCGCCTTCTCGAAGACTTCCTGGTCGCGGATCTTGAACTTAATGTAGAGCGCCTTGCGGAGCGCCTGTTGGACTAGGCGGTCACCTTCGTTTGTGTCCTGCCAGCCGTCAAAGCGGACGGTACGGACGACGGAGTCAACCTCGTCGACGACCTTCTCGGCGATGATCGGGGTCTCCTCGCCCTTGAGCGTCTCGAAGAGGTCGGTCAAGGCGGCCTTTCCACGCTCCTCGCGGGGCACCTCGGCGACGGCCTTCTCCGCTGCGACCGTGTCACGCGCCAGCGCGAAGAGCTCCTTGAGGAACTCCAGCGATGCCTGCTGAGAGTGGGTGTACTTCTCGCGCAGAGCATTCAACCGCTGGCCAAGCTCTACGAAGGCCGGGTTGCCGACGTGCTTGGCAATGCGGGCGGTGATCCACTTCTCGACCTCGACAGGGTCGATGTCCTTGCGGTTGCCGGTCATCAGGTCCTCGATAACCTGCGCGTCGAGGACGATGGTGTCCAGGTCGGTGCGGGGGACCTCGACGGTGACGTGCTCGTTTATGAGGTCAAGGGTCTTGGCGCCCAGCGTGTGCCAAACCAGTCGGCCGGTGACGTCCGCGGGTTGCACGGACTGGTAGACGTCGGTCAGCCAGCGGTAGTCCGCTTCGCATTCGGACAGGCTCGGGTCCGGGGACAGGGTCTCCCACAGCTGGGCAACGACGCTGTACGCGGCTCCGAAGGCGTCGCGGGACTCATCGGAGTCGATCGCGGTCTGCGCCTGGATCAGGCCCTCATAGCCGCCGACGGTGCGGTCGACACCCGGGAAGAACGCCAGAGCAGCCTCGATCGCGGGGCCGAGCTGCTCGCGGAGTACAGCGATGTTGGAGATGACCTGCTGGACAGACTTGTCGTCGAACTCGAAGGCCTTGGCGACGTCGTCGAAGATGCCTAGGTAGTCCACTATCAGGCCGTGGGTCTTCGCCGGCGGATAGACCCGATTCGTGCGGCAGATTGCTTGGAGCAGGGTGTGCTCGTACAGAGGCTTGTCAATGTACTGGGCATAGAGGATCGGGGCGTCGAAGCCGGTGAGCAGCTTCGCGGTCACAATGATGATCTTCAACGGGTCCGCCGGGTCGTTGAAGCGGGCGGTGATTCGCTCCAGCTCCTCCCGACCAGGTGTCCACTGCTTCCACGTCGGCTTGTCACCTCGGCTGGTGGACATCACGATCGTGGACGCGTCCGGGCCGAGCAGGCGGTCAAGCTCTTCCTTGTACGCCACGCAGGTGGCCTTGTCGTAGACCACGACTTGCGCCTTGAAGCCCTGCGGCTCGACCTTCGTGGTGAAGTGCCCGGCGATGTCGGCGGCGATCTTGCGGACCCGGTCGGGGGCCTTGATCAGCACCTCCAAGGAGGCGGCCTTCTTCGACAGGGTGGTGCGGTCTTCCTCAGAAAGCCCGTGGCGGTCGGCGAGCTCGGCGAAGGCCGCGTCGATCGACTCCTCGTCCAGGTGGATCTCCGAGAGGCGCGGCTCGAAGTGCAGCGGCAGGGTGGCGCCGTCCCGGATGGAGTCGGAGAAGGAGTAGCGCGAGAGATACCCGTGCTCGTCGGCCTCGTCTCCGAACCACATGAACGTGTTGCGGTCACGCTTGTTGATCGGCGTCCCGGTCAGCCCGAACAAGAACGCGT
Source organism: Streptomyces sp. NPDC042100 (assembly GCF_055582325.1). NCBI lineage: Bacteria > Bacillati > Actinomycetota > Actinomycetes > Kitasatosporales > Streptomycetaceae > Streptomyces > Streptomyces sp. NPDC042100. The sequence goes on along the minus strand of NZ_JBVJDK010000001.1, from coordinate 845,068 downwards.
TGGGAAGCGCCTCGCGCATCTTGCGGCCGTAGTCGCCCTCCTGGGAGCGGTGAGCCTCGTCGACCATCACGATGATGTTGGCGCGCGCGTCCAACACACCGGGAACTTCGCCGAACTTGTGGATCGTGGTGATGATGATCTTCCGCGCGCCCGCAGCCAGGAGCTCCTGCAGCTCCTTGCGGGACTCCGTTGAGACGAGGTTCGGTACGTCCGAGGCATTGAACGTCGCGGTGATCTGGGTGTCCAGGTCGATCCGGTCGACCACGATGATCACCGTCGGTGAGGTCAGCCCTGCCGTTGCGCGCAACTTCTGCGCAGTGAAAACCATCAGTAGCGACTTCCCCGACCCCTGGAAGTGCCAGATCAGCCCTTGCTTGATCTGCCCGTGCAGCACCCGCTCCACGATCAGGTTGGTCGCCTGGAGTTGCTGGTACCTCGCGATCACCTTGATCTTGCGGTGCTTCTTGTCGGTCGCGAACAGCGTGAAGAACCGCAGGAAGCCCAAGATCGCGTCTGGATCCAGAACGCCCGCGACCGCCTCCTTGACCACCGAGAGGCCCACCTTCACCGGCGTGTGGTCGTCACGTGGCTCATCCGCTCGCCACGGCCCCCACAGCTCCACCGGCATCCCGACCGAGCCGTAGCGGAAGTCCTTGCCCTCGGTGGCGAAGTTGAGCACGTTCGGCACGAAGAACGCCGGCACGTTGACCTCGTAGTCCTCCTTGACCTGCGCGGCAGCGTCGATCCAGGAGTACGCCGGCCTCACCGGCGACTTCGCCTCCCCCACGACGAGGGGGAACCCGTTGCACCAGATCACTAGGTCGAAGCGCCGCTCCAGTCGCCCGACCCCGTAGGGCACCTCGGTGGAGACGATCCAGTTGTTCGCACTGTGCTCGCCGGGGTGGTCGAAGTCGATCAGCTTGACGGTCACATGCTCGCCGTCGGGCCCGAACGGCATCGACTTCTGCCCCGTGAGCCATGCCGCAAACTCCTCGTTCGCCACCACCGGATTCGGCGTGTTGCGCGCGGAGACCAGGATCGCGCGCAGCCGGTAGATCACCTCATCGGCCAGACGCGGATCCGCCTCGACGGTCGGGTTGAGGCGGATTAACGCCTCCCGCACCTGCTGCTCCAACAACACCTCATCGGTGCGCCGCGGCAGATTGCTCCCCGGCACGAACCGTACATCGACCGACTCCACCAGATCCCGAACGAAGTCCCTGACGGTGTTCGCCTCGTTGAAGGTCATTTTGCACCTCCAAATATCTCAGCAGTAAGTCCACTTCGGGATCTTGCGAGTCGAGATGCCTCAGCATTGGCACCTACGGTTGCGATGCGTCTTGCCCGGATGGCCGCGTGCAAGGGCCTGCGATCCGCAGGCCACGGAACCTCGACCTTCATGAGATCGCTCTTGTTGAGCTTACGCACGATTGTGGTGGTCTCTCGAGCCTGCAGCGCTGCACGGCCACGTGGATGAGCCAGGATGGCCTGCAGAAGTTCAGCGTCGTCGGCCGGTAGTCCAACGATGGACGTGATCTGCTGGTTTGAGATACCTGGCTCGGTAACGACCGCGGACTTGCCAAGATCGCCACCGATACATGCGACAGCGACTGCATTCTTCGACACCATCCGACCCGCTTTCGCGCCAGCGAGACTCACACGCTGCCTAGCGGACGCGATGAACTCACCATCGATCTCGGATGGCGTGTAGAAGGGAACATCCTCACTGTTCCAGTAGTCGGCGTTCGCCTTCGAAGGCGTCGAACCCGTAACACAATCGCCGATATCTCCGATGGCGAACTTGTGTTCAGCCTCCCACGCATGACGAAGCACGACGGCCGCCGCATCCCAAACACGTTCAGCTCGCTCCCGGATGCTCAACCTGTACCTCTCCAGCGCCCAGAGCAGGTCAGCAAGACGCTGCTGTTCGTCGAGGGGAGGGAGGTCGAACTCATACGCGGCCAGCTCGCCCCAGTTCAGGTAAGGGTTGACCGAGCCACGTGAGTGGGCGATCGCATACGCGTGGAACCTCTCGGCCGAGAGGACGAAAGGAAGGAACTCCTGCAGGAGCAAGTTCTCGTCGAGGGTCTCCAGTACGAAGGTCTTCTCGCCTGTGATGCCCTCGAATTCCGGGACGGCGACTTTGCGAAGATATGTTCGCCTGGAGACGTAGAGGACTTGGCCTGGCTTGAACCGCTTGTAGAACATCGGCCCTATCGGGTCGCGCCCGATAACACCCCAGTCGGCGATCGAGAGACTGCCGCTGGGAATGTGTTCGCCAGCGAGGAACCGCTCCAGACCAGAGGTCTCGGCGTCGACGCGGTCGGTGACGTGCCTGACCACATCACTAAGGGTGACACGCTTCCAAGCGGTCTTGTCGAGGTTCAGGCTCATGCCAAGGCATCCCTTCGCATCAGGGACAGGACATCGACGACGGCCACATCAGAGCTCTGAGCAGAATTACGCCAGGCAGCGAGGGCCTCGGTGAGGTCGAGCTGTTCTCCCTCGCCTCTGTCCACGGCCATTCCGACGTACGTCGGAATGGCCAGGCTAAAGCCCTTAGCCGCAATCTCATCGAGCGTAGCAACCGTCGCGAACTGCTTGAGGTCCGTGAAGCCACGGTAAGCATCGAGGATCTTCTGCTGGTGAGTATCGCGCAGGAAGGCCTGCCCTTGTTCGCGGGAGACCTCATTGAGGGCGTTAATAAAGAGAACCTTGCCTTGGCGCTCGGTGGGCTTGCGGGTCCGCAGGATGACGACGACGGCCGGCATCGGGGAGTTGTAGAACAGGCCCTCGCCGAGGCCTAGCACACACTCGACCAGGTCGGACTTGACCAGCCGCTCGCGCATGGCGGCCTCGTCACGGCGGAACAAGACCCCGTGGGGGAAGAGGATCGCGGAACGCCCAGTGGTGGGGTCCAGACTCTTGGCGATGTGCTGGAAGAAGGCGTAGTCGGCGCGCCCCTGGGGTGGTAGGCCCCACATGTTGCGCCCGTAGGGGTCCTTGGCGAACGCGTCGCGGTTCCATGCCTTGATGGAGTAGGGCGGGTTGGCCAGGACGACGTCGAAGGTTTGCGGGCCGCCGCGGGCGTTGAGGAAAGCAGGCCTGCCGAGGGTGTCGCCATGGGCGATGCGGCTGTCAGTGACACCGTGCAGGAACAGGTTCATACGGGCGATGGCAGAGGTGCCGTAGTTGAGCTCCTGGCCATACAGGCGCAGGTTTCGCCACTCCTTTCCTTGACGCCTGACCTCGGCCGCGGTGGAGATAAGCATGCCGCCGGTGCCACAGGTCGGGTCGTATACAGACTCGCCGGGCTGGGGCTCAAGCATGAGCGTCATCAGGTGCACCAGGGTGCGGTTGGTGTAGAACTCCTGGGCGGTGTGGCCGGAGTCGTCGGCGAATTTTTTGATCAGGTACTCATAGCCCTGCCCGAGCTCGTCCTCGGGCAGGTTCGCCACCGACAGCGTCTTGGTCGAGAAGTGCTCGATCAGGTCCGAGAGGGTCGAGTCGGGGAGCAGGTCCTTGTTGGTCCACTCGCCGTCGCCGAATACGCCGGGGAGGGTGTCAGGGTTGGCGGACTCGATGGCCCGCATCGCGGCCTTGAGCGCGGTGCCGACATTGCTGGTGGCCTTGCGCAGGTCCGCCCAGTGGGCGCCGTCAGGGATGGTGAAGCGGTGGTTCTCCGGGAGGTCGGCGAGTTCCTCGTCGCCATATGCCTCAAGGGCGGCGGCGTGTTCCTCGTCGTAGACGTCGGAGAGGCGCTTGAGGAACACCAGCGGGAAGATGTACTGCTTGTAGTCGCCGGCGTCGATCAGCCCTCTCAGCAGCACTGCGGCGCCCCACAAGTAGGACTCCAGTTCCCGCTGGGTGATCCGCTTCGGGCTCGTCGCGGTCATGCGCCCAGCCCCCATTTCGCCAGCTCGACCTCCAGCGCTGCGCGGGTCTCGCGGGCCTTCGCGTGGGCGGTCTCCAGGTCGGCCAAGGCCTGCTCCAGGGTGATCTGCTCGCCGGCCTCGGCCGGCTCGACGTACAGCGGGATGTTCAGGTTCCAGCCGTTGGCCTTGATGTCGTCCAAGGTCGCGACCGCGGCCAGGCCGGACTGGTCGGCGTACTCCTGATACGCCTTCAAGAGGGTCTCAGCGTGGTCGGGCTCAAGGGTGTTCTGGTTGCGGCCGCGCTTGAAGAGCGACTCTCCATTGACGAAGAGCACCTTGTCCTGCTGCTCGGCGGGGCGCTGGCGACGCAGGATCAGCACACAGGCGGCCAGGCCGGTGCCGTAGAACAGGTTGGGCGCCAGGCCGATGACGGCCTCCACGAAGCCGGTTTTGAGGACGTGCTCGCGAACGCGGCCCTCGGCGCCTTGGCGGAACAGGGCGCCCTGCGGAAGGACGACCGCGACCCTTCCTCCGGTGGGTACAGCGGAGGTGAGCATGTGCTGGGCCCAGGCCCAGTCGGCGTACCCCTTCGGCGGCACCCCGCCCAACTCATTACGGCCCCACGGGTCGGAGGCCCACTGCTCGTGGCCCCAGTTCTTCAACGAGAACGGCGGGTTGGCGATCACACAGTCGAACCTCGCCAACCGGCTGTGGTCGAAGTAGGCCGGGTCGCGCAGCGTGTCGCCGCGCTCGACGTGGAAGTCCTCCATGCCGTGCAGCAGCAGGTTCATCCGGGCGATCGCAGAGGTGGTGAGCACCTTCTCCTGGCCGTACAGCCTTCCGAGCACGGTCTTCGGGTCACCGCCGCGGGCCTTGATGTGCTGGATGACCTCGATCAGCATGCCGCCGGTGCCACAGGCCGGGTCATAGACCGTCTCCCCCTCCTGGGGGTCAAGGATGCTGACCAGTAGCGTGACCACCTCGCGCGGGGTGTAGTACTCGCCGGCCTTCTTGTTGGACTGGTCGGCGAACCGCTTGATCAAGTACTCGTACGCCTGCCCCAGCACGTCGGGAGCGGCCTGGGAGATCGAAAGGGTCTTGATCGAGAAATGCTCGATCAGGTCAATCAGCTTGCTGTCCGGCAGCTTGTCCTTATTGGTCCAGGTCGCGCCGCCGAAGATGCCGTACAGCGTGCCCTGGTTGGCCTGCTCGATACCGCGGAAGGCGGTCTTGAGGGCCTCACCGACGTTCTCGGTGCGTTCGCGCACGTCCGCCCAGTGGCAGCCATCGGGGATGCTGAACCGGTGGTTCTCCTCGAACGCCGCATACGTGTGGTCGCCACCAGACTCGTCCAGCGCTCGGACGTACTCCTCGTCGTACACATCGCTGATCCGCTTGAAGAACATCAACGGGAAGATGTACGCCTTGAAGTCCGCTTGATCGACGCTGCCCCGTAGCAGATCAGCCGCCTTCGCCAGATACGACTCCAGCTCCCCCAGCGTCAAAGGCATCGGAAGCTCCTGCTCCCCCGCACCGACTGCACTCGGCCCCACTCGATCACTGCTCGTTTCCATACTCTGCCTGGCTGGCTCGCCGTCCCGGCGACCACGTATCGGAGCGTAGCGGGATCCGCCAGGGCTGTACTGAATACACGTCAAACGTACGCTGCGGACTCCGCGCGGACCACGAAGGCCGCCTAACCCGCTCCGTCGCAGGTCAGACGGCCTTTCGCCAGACGTATTAGACGTTGAAGCGGAACTCCACCACGTCGCCGTCCTGCATGACGTACTCCTTGCCCTCCATGCGGGCCTTGCCGGCCGAGCGGGCGTCGGCTACCGAGCCCGTGGCCACCAGGTCCTCGAAGGAGATGACCTCGGCCTTGATGAAGCCCTTCTGGAAGTCGGTGTGGATCACACCGGCCGCCTCCGGGGCCGTCGCGCCCTTCTTGATGGTCCAGGCGCGGGACTCCTTCGGGCCCGCCGTCAGGTAGGTCTGCAGGCCGAGGGTGTCGAAGCCGACGCGGGCCAGGATGGCCAGGCCGGGCTCCTCGGCGCCGACGGACTGGAGGAGCTCCATGGCGTCCTCCTCGTCGAGCTCGGCGAGGTCCTGCTCCAGCTTGGCGTTGAGGAAGATCGCCTCGGCCGGGGCGACCAGGGCGCTCTGCTCCGCCTTGAAGGCGTCGTCGGTCAGCTCGTCCTCGTCGACGTTGAAGACGTAGAGGAAGGGCTTGGTGGTGAGGAGGTGGAGGTCGTGGAGGAGCTCCGCCTTCTCCGAGCCCTGGACGATGCCCTGCGAGAAGAGGGTGTCGCCCTTCTCCAGGATCGCCTGGGCGGCCTCGACCGCGGCGACCTTGGGCGCCGTGTCCTTCTTGATCCGCATCTCCTTCTGGAGGCGCGGCAGGACCTTCTCGATGGTCTGGAGGTCGGCGAGGATCAGCTCGGTGTTGATCGTCTCGATGTCGTCCTTCGGCGAGACCTTGCCGTCGACGTGCACGACGTTCTCGTCCTTGAAGGCGCGGATGACCTGGCAGATCGCGTCCGACTCGCGGATGTTCGCGAGGAACTTGTTGCCCAGGCCCTCGCCCTCGCTCGCACCGCGCACGATGCCGGCGATGTCGACGAAGTCGACGGTGGCCGGAAGGACGCGCTGGGAGCCGAAGATCTCGGCCAGCTTGGTCAGGCGGGTGTCCGGGACGCCGACGACGCCGACGTTGGGCTCGATCGTGGCGAACGGGTAGTTGGCCGCCAGCACGTCGTTCTTGGTCAGGGCGTTGAACAGGGTCGACTTGCCGACGTTCGGCAGGCCGACGATTCCGATCGTGAGCGACACGGTGGCGACTTCCCTAGAGGAGTGGAGGTGGGGCGATCCCCCAGTTTACGGGGGCACGGGAGCGGGCCCTTACGGCGCTCTTCGCGCCAAGGTCACCCGAAGGGCGTGTCCCGCACGTGGTTCCCGGCCCCTTCCGACCTACGTTGGTGGTGTGGAGCAGCACAGAACACGCAAGCCGCAGCCGAGGCGCCCCTCCGGGCGCCGGCCGGGGACCCCTCTCACGCCGCCCGGCGCACTGGTCGAGGGTGCCGCGGTCTATCGCGTCGCCGCCCGGCCGCGCCCCGCGCCGCCGATCGTCGTCGCGCTGCGCAGGCTGCCCAATCCCCGGCTGACCGGCCTGGGCGCGGGCCTCTTCGCGTCGGCCGTGATGCTGGTGCTCGGCTTCCTCGACTGGCTGCTGCTCGACAGCTCACCGCTGGCCTTCGGGCTGCTGTTCCTGCCGGTCAGCGCCCTGACGGCGCTCTGGGTCCGGACCGCGGACCTGGTCACGGCCCCGATCAGCGTCCCGATCGCCTTCGCCGTCGGCGTCGTGCCCATCTCGGGCGGTACGGGCGGCGTCGGCGGTCAGGCGATGGCGCTGGTGACGGCGCTCGCCGTGCACGCCGGCTGGCTGTACGGGGGCACCCTCGTCGCCGGTGTGATCGCGAGCGTCCGCAAGGTGCGGGACATGGGCCGGCGCCAGCGCGCCGCTGCCGCCGCCGGCCCCTCCGTACGCCCGGTGCGGCGCCCGGCCCCGGAGCGCGGTTAGCCGGCGACGGACGCGAGGGCCAGGCGTGGGCCCCTGTCCGTACCGCCCGCCCCGCCAGGCCCGTCAGCTCGCCGCGCTCGCCGCCAGCGCCGCCATCCCCGCCCCCACGATCCCCGCGTTGTTCTGCAGCTCCGCCGGGACGATCTCGGCCTCGATGCCCTCGATCAGCGGCAGGAACCTGTCCGCCTTGCGGCTGACGCCGCCGCCGATGATGAAGAGCTCCGGCGAGAACAGCATCTCGACGTGGGCCAGGTACTTCTGCACCCGCCGGGTCGCCCAGTGCTCCCAGCTGAGGTCCTCGTCCTCGCGCGCCTTCGACGAGGCGCGCTTCTCGGCGTCGTGGCCCTTGAGCTCCAGGTGGCCGAGCTCGGTGTTGGGGACGAGCTTGCCGTCGACGAAGACGGCGGAGCCGATGCCGGTGCCGAGGGTGAGCAGGATGACGGTCCCCCTGCGGCCGCGCCCCGCCCCGTACGCCATCTCCGCGACCCCGGCGGCGTCGGCGTCGTTCAGGACGGTGACCGGGAGCCCGCCGAGGCGGTCGCCGAGGAGGCGGCCCGCGTCGACGCCGATCCACGACTTGTCGACGTTGGCGGCGGTGCGGATGGTGGAGCCGGTGACCACGCCGGGGAAGGTGACGCCGACCGGGCCCCGCCAGCCGAAGTGCGCCACGACCTCCGCGACGCAGCCCGCCACGTCGTCGGGCGTGGCGGGCTGCGGGGTCAGTACCTTGTGGCGCGGCTCGGCGAGGTCGCCGCGGTCCAGGTCGACGGGGGCTCCCTTGATGCCCGAGCCGCCGATGTCCACTCCGAAGACGTTCATGCACCCAACGTTACGGGGCGGAGCCCCGCGTCACTCGTTTTCGAGCAGGGCCGCCGCCTCCGCGCGCAGGTCCTTGTTGCGGAGCTCCTTGGGAAGCGAGAAGGTCAGCGACTCGTCGGCGGTCTTGACGATCTCCACGTCGGCGTAGCCGCGCTCGGACAGCCACTCCAGGACCTCCTGGACCAGGACGTCCGGGACGGAGGCGCCGGAGGAGAGGCCGACGCTGGTGACACCCTCCAGCCAGGCCTCGTCGATCTCGCTGGCGAAGTCGACCAGGTACGCGGCGGGGACGCCGGACTGCTTGGCGACCTCGACCATGCGGATCGAGTTGGAGGAGTTCTTGGAGCCGACGACGATGACGAGCTCGGCCTGCCCGGCGAGCTCCTTGATCGCGATCTGGCGGTTCTGCGTGGCGTAGCAGATGTCGTCGGACGGCGGGGAGATGAGCTGCGGGAACTTCTCCTTCAGCGCGTCCACCGTCTCCATGGTCTCGTCGACGGAGAGCGTGGTCTGGGAGAGCCAGACGACCCGGGCGGGGTCGCGGACCTCGACCTTGGCGACGTCGGCGGGGCCGTCGACGAGCTGGATGTGGTCGGGGGCCTCGCCGGAGGTGCCGATGACCTCCTCGTGGCCCTCGTGGCCGATGAGGAGGATGTCGAAGTCCTCCTTGGCGAAGCGGACGGCCTCCTTGTGCACCTTCGTCACCAGCGGGCAGGTGGCGTCGATGGTGGCGAGCCGGCCCTGGCGGGCCTCCTCGTGCACGGTCGGGGCGACGCCGTGCGCGGAGAACATCACGATGTTGCCCGGCGGCACCTCGGTCGCCTGGTCGACGAAGATCGCGCCCTTCCGCTCCAGGGTCTGCACGACGTACTTGTTGTGGACGATCTCGTGGCGGACGTAGATCGGGGCCCCGTACTGCTCCAGGGCCTTCTCCACGGCGATCACGGCACGGTCCACGCCCGCGCAGTAGCCGCGGGGAGCGGCGAGCAGGACACGCTTCGGGCGGTTCGTCGCGGGCGTCGACGCGGGCGTTGCAGTCATACCTCCCATCGTAAGGCCGCGTCGGTCAGCGTTTGGAGCGGTGCCGTGGCCGAGACTGACGCCATGGCTGAGGATGCGCGGGGGCAGGCGGCGGCGGAGGCGGGGGGCGCCGGGCACACCGGTCTCCGGCGCGACCTCGGGTTTCGCGATCTTGTCGTGTACGGGCTGCTGTTCATCGCGCCGATGGCGCCCGTCGGCGTCTACGGCACACTCGACGCGAAATCGCAGGGCGCGGTCGCACTGGTGTACCTGGTGGCGACGGTCGCGATGGCCTTCACCGCGCTGAGCTACGCGCAGATGGTGCGGGTCGCGCCGCAGGCCGGCTCGGTCTTCACGTACGCCCGCAAGGGGCTCGGGGAGGGACCGGGGTTCATCGCCGGGTGGATGGCGATGCTGGACTACCTGCTGATTCCGGCCGTGGCGTACCTGTTCGCGGGGATCGCGATGGAGGCGCTGGTCCCGGCGGTGGACCGGTGGGTGTGGACGGCGATCGCGGTGGTGGTGACGACGCTGCTGAACCTGTGGGGGGTGCGGGCGGCGGCGCGGGTCGGCTTCGCGGTGCTGGCGATGGAGATCGTGGTCCTGCTGGTCTTCGTGATGTCGGCGCTGGTCGTGCTCGTACGGGACGGGACCCGGCGCGACTGGTGGTCGCCGCTGGTGGGCGACGCGGGCTTCTCGGCGGCGGCGGTCATCGGGGCGGTGTCGGTGGCGGTGCTGTCGTACCTGGGCTTCGACGCGATCGTCTCGTTCGCGGAGGAGGTGACGGGGGGCTCCGAGAAGGTGGCGCGGGCGGTGCTGTTCTGCCTGGCGCTGGTGGGTGTGCTGTTCGTGGCGCAGACGTGGCTGGTGGCGCTGCTGGAACCGCTGTCCTCGCAGCAGCTGGAGGCGGATCCGGAGGCGCAGGGCTCGGCGTTCTACGACGCGGTCGAGACGGCGGTGGGGGGCTGGCTGCACGATCTGGTGGCGGTGTCGAAGGCGATCGGCGCGGCGTTCGCGGCGCTGGCCGGGCAGGCGGCGGGTGCGCGGCTGCTGTTCGCGATGGGGCGCGACCGGCGGCTGCCGCGCGTGCTGGCGCGGACGGACTCGGGGGTGCCGCGGGTGGCGCTGCTGGTGGCGGCGACGGTGACGATGATCGCGGCGGTGTGGGCGGCGCGGCGGGACGAAGGGCTCGACCAGCTGGTGTCGGTGGTGGACGTGGGGGCGCTGACGGCGTTCGTGCTGCTGCACGCGAGCGTGGTGGGGTGGTTCGCGGTGCGCCGGATGGAGGGGCCGCCGCACTGGTTCCGGCATGTGGTGGGGCCGGTGCTGGGCGCGGCGATCCTGATCGCGGTGATCGTGGAGGCGGCGCCGGCGGCGCAGGTCGTGGGCGTGATCTGGCTCGGGGTGGGACTGGTGGTGCTGGCGGTGCAGGGGACGCGGCGGGGGGCCTGAGGGTACGGGGGCGGCCGGAGCCCGGAAGCGGCGCGGGTGCGCCGGGCGGGGCCGCGCGCGTCCGGGGCCGCGCGCGGGTCGGCACCCCGGCCCGCGTCCGGGTGTCCGGGTTCGCCCGCGTCCGGGTCCAGGTGTCCGAGGCGGCCGTTACGCTCGGCTCATGGCTCTGAACACGTCCGCCGAAGCGCCGCTGCCCGTCGGGGAGGTCTCCCGGCTCATCGGGGGGTGGATCGACCGGCTGGGGGCGGTCTGGGTCGAGGGGCAGATCACGCAGTTGTCGCGCCGGCCGGGAGCCGGTGTCGTCTTCCTGACGCTGCGGGACCCCTCGTACGACATCTCCATCAACGTGACCTGCTACCGCCAGGTCTTCGACGCCGTCGCCGACGTCGTCTCCGAGGGCGCGCGGGTGATCGTGCACGCGAAGCCCGAGTGGTACGCGCCGCGCGGGCAGCTCTCGCTGCGCGCGGCGGAGATCAAGCCGGTCGGGATCGGCGAGCTGCTGGCGCGGCTGGAGCAGCTGAAGCGGAGCCTCGGCGCGGAGGGCCTGTTCGCGCTCGACCGCAAGAAGCCGCTGCCGTTCCTGCCGCGGCTCGTGGGCCTGGTCTGCGGGCGGGCGTCGGCGGCCGAGCGGGACGTCCTGGAGAACGCGCGCCGCCGCTGGCCGGCCGTCCGCTTCGAGGTGCGCAACGTCGCGGTGCAGGGCGTGAAGGCCGTGCCCCAGGTGATCGGGGCCGTGCGCGAGCTCGACGCGCACGAGGAGGTGGACGTGATCGTCGTGGCGCGCGGCGGCGGCAGCGTGGAGGACCTGCTGCCGTTCTCGGACGAGCAGCTGGTCCGGGCGGTGGCCGCGTGCCGTACGCCGGTGGTGTCGGCGATCGGCCACGAGCCCGACTCCCCGCTCCTGGACCTGGTCGCGGACCTGCGGGCGTCCACGCCGACGGACGCCGCCAAGAAGGTGGTGCCGGACGTCGGCGAGGAGCTGGAGCGGGTGCGGGGGCTGCGGGACCGGGCGCTGCGCACCGTGCGCGGGCTGCTGGACCGGGAGGAGCGGGGGCTCGCGCACGCGCTGGCCCGCCCGGTCATGGAGCATCCGCAGCGGATGGTGGAGGTGCGGGAGGACGAGGTCGCGGCGCTGCTCGCGCGGGGCCGGCGCACCTTCGGGCACCTGCTGGACCGGGCCGAGTCGGAGCTGTCGCACACCCGGGCGCGGGTCCGGGCGCTGTCGCCGGCGGCGACGATGGAGCGGGGGTACGCGGTGCTCCAGCGGGCGGACGGCTCGGTGGTCCGGGACCCGGCGGAGGTCGCGGCGGACGAGGAGCTGCGGGCCCGGGTCGCGGCGGGCGACTTCACGGTGCGCAGGACCGGCACCTGAGCCCGGGCCCGGGCCGGCCGGGGGCCGGGCCGGTGCCCCGGCGGGGGCCGGCCTCCGGCTCCCGGCGCCGGATCGCGGACCCGGATCGCGGACCCGGATCGCGGCCCCCGCGTCACGGTCCGGCCGGGAAGTACAGAGGAACGTCAGAGATACGTCAGGCAACTGACAGACAAGGGTGGACGGCATGGCGGCACGCGGCGGTACGGAAGACACTGCTCTCGGCTACGAACAGGCGCGCGACGAGCTCATCGAGGTCGTCCGGCGGCTGGAGGCGGGCGGCACGACGCTTGAGGAGTCTCTGGCGCTCTGGGAGCGCGGCGAGGAGCTGGCGAAGGTCTGCCGGCATTGGCTGGAGGGCGCCCGCGCCCGCCTGGACGCCTCGCTCGCCGCCGAGCGGGCGGAGGACTCCGCGGCGGAGGGCGCCGGCTCCGGGGGCGAGTAGGCGGCGGGCGGCGGGATGCCGACGGGCGTCGCGTAGACTCGGCTGTGAAGCGGATCACTATCCGGATAGAATTGTTGAAGTTTCACCTACCTTGGGCGTACTGTCGAGCCATAGCCCCGAACACCCCGGAAGGTTCGCAGCATGTCTCTCGCCCTTGACCCCACCGCCCAGGACCTCCTCTTCCGTGAGGCCCGCACCGCCAACACGTTCACCGACGAGCCGGTGACCGAGGAGCAGGTCCAGGCGATCTACGACCTGGTCAAGTACGGCCCGACCGCCTTCAACCAGACCCCGCTGCGCATCACCCTGGTCCGCTCCCCCGAGGCCCGCGAGCGCCTGGTGAAGCACATGGCCGAGGGCAACCAGCCGAAGACCGCCGCCGCCCCGCTGGTCGCGATCCTCGCCGCCGACAACGAGTTCCACGAGGAGCTCCCGGCCCTGATGCCGCACTTCCCGCAGGCCAAGGACCTCTTCTTCTCCGAGCGTCCGGTCCGCGAGCAGTCCGCGCTGCTGAACGCCGCCCTCCAGGCCGCGTACTTCATCGTCGGCATCCGCGCCGCCGGCCTGGCCGCGGGCCCGATGACCGGTCTCGACTTCGAGGGCGTCCAGAAGGAGTTCCTCGACGCCGACCACACCCCGCTGATGGTCATCAACATCGGCAAGCCGGGCGAGGACGCCTCCCCGTTCCCGCGCCAGCCGCGCCTCGCCTACGAGGACGTCATCACCACCGTCTGACGACCACCGTCTGACGACGACCGTCCGATGACCACCGTCTGATGACGGCCGTCTGATCCCGCACGGGACGAAGAACGGTACGAAGAACCCCCGGGCACACCGTGCCCGGGGGTTCTTCCCGTTCGCGCGCCCTCCGGCGCCTACGCCTTCTTCCCCTGGAGCGCCCCCGCCATCTGCGCCAGCCGGTCGAACGACGCGGTGCCCGTCACCACGGTCGTCGCGCCGTCCTCGGTGCGCACCAGGGCGTCGTACTTGGGGCCCTCCCAGCGCTGCCAGACCTTGCCGGCGACCGTCTGGGTCCTGCCGGTGTCCTTCGCCTGCTGGGTGACGCCGGGCACGTACGTGCGCGGCGTCTCCGTCGACTGGTGGATCGCCACGTACTGGGTGTCCGGGTCCAGGAAGCCGAGCTGCCAGGCGTTGTGGTTCTCCCGCTTGTACGAGACGACCGTCGCCCTCCAGTCCTCGCCGAGGCCCTCGGGGGCCAGCACCGGGTAGGGCGCCGCCCGCTGGGCCGTCAGGAGCTCGACCCGGTAGTCCTTCGTCTTGACCGGGTTCGCCTTCTCGTCGTGCGGGATGAAGAGATACATCACACCAGCCGCGACCATGATCACCGCGAGGGACTGGAACATCCCTCGTACCGTCTGCCTGCCTCGCATACCTGCCACGCCCCCCATGGTCGCATCATGGTGTTGTGCTCATACGTGGGCCCCTCTGCTCATTTTGTCGACCTGACGATAGAGTCACAGCACCCTCTTTTTTCCGGCCGTCGCCGTACAGAAAGGTGCGCTCCGATGACCGAGCACCACCTCCCGCCCGAACTGGAGGTCTCGCCCGAGGCCCCCGACCGCAACCTCGCACTCGAACTGGTGCGCGTCACCGAGGCGGCCGCCATGGCCGCCGGCCGCTGGGTCGGCCGCGGTGACAAGATCGGCGCGGACGGCGCCGCCGTGAACGCCATGCGGACCCTGATCTCCACCGTCTCGATGAACGGCGTCGTCGTCATCGGCGAGGGGGAGAAGGACGAGGCCCCGATGCTGTTCAACGGCGAGCGGGTCGGCGACGGCACCGGCGCCGAGGTCGACATCGCGGTCGACCCGATCGACGGCACCACCCTGAACGCCAAGGGGATGCCGAACGCGATCGCCGTGCTGGCCGCCGCCGACCGAGGCACCATGTTCGACCCGTCCGCGGTCTTCTACATGGACAAGCTGGTCACCGGCCCCGAGGCCGCCGACTTCGTGGACATCAACGCCCCCGTCTCGGTCAACATCCGCCGGGTCGCCAAGGCCAAGGGCATGACGCCCGAGGACGTCACGGTCGTCATCCTGGACCGCCCCCGGCACGAGGGCATCGTCAAGGAGATCCGCGAGACCGGCGCCCGGATCAAGTTCATCTCCGACGGCGACGTGGCCGGTTCGATCATGGCCGTCCGCGAGGGCACCGGCATCGACCTGCTGATGGGCATCGGCGGCACCCCCGAGGGCATCATCTCGGCCTGCGCCATAAAGTGCCTCGGCGGCGTCATCCAGGGCAAGCTCTGGCCCAAGGACGAGGCCGAGCGCCAGAAGGCCCTCGACGCGGGCCACGACCTGGACCGGGTGCTCACCACCAACGACCTGGTCTCCGGCGAGAACGTCTTCTTCGTCGCCACCGGCATCACCGACGGCGAGATCCTGCGCGGCGTGCGCTACCGCTCCGAGACCGCGACCACCCAGTCGCTGGTCATGCGCTCGAAGTCCGGCACGATCCGCCAGATCGACTCCACGCACCGGCTCTCGAAGCTGCGCGCGTACAGCAAGATCGACTTCGACCGCGCGAAGTAGCCTCCGGGCGGCACGCGGTCGCGGACGCCACGACGAGCGACGAGCGACGAGCGACGAGCGACGACGGTACGAAGAGGGGCGCCCCCATGTGCGGTGGGGGCGCCCCTTCCCGTACGGGCGACGGACCCGTCAGCCGGCCTTGGCAATGCCCTCGGACGCGGCCTTGCGCAGCTCGACCTCGCGCCGCCGGCGGCGGGCGAGCACCACGCGGCGCTCGGCGGCGGTGAGGCCGCCCCACACCCCGTACGGCTCGGGCTGGAGCAGGGCGTGCTCGCGGCACGCGACCATCACCGGACAGCGGGCGCAGACCCGCTTGGCGGCCTCCTCGCGGGAGAGCCGGGCGGCGGTCGGCTCCTTGGACGGGGCGAAGAAGAGGCCGGCCTCGTCCCGGCGGCACACCGCCTCCGTGTGCCAGGGGCCACCCTCGTCCTCCCGCGCGGGGACGCGCTGGGACGGCACGGCGGCGACCTGGAGGGGCTGATGCGGCGTGTGCAGCACGGTCTACTCCTGACGACGGCTTCGCGAGCGAGCGACGATGCACCAGCCCTACCCGCTGTGCGCGCGCCTATGCACTGCGTGCCGCCGAGTTCCGCAGCCCGGACACCGGGCGGCGAATTCCGGTCACCTCGGCGAACGGGGCGACCGGGGCCGCCCGTTCAGCCGTCGAGGCGCTTCTTGAACTTGTCCTGGACGCGGGCCTGGAGGTCGGTGATCCACTTGCCGCGCTTGGGCTTGGCCTCCACGTTCCCGAAGACCGAGTAGCCGTTGACGACGACGAGCGGGGCCTGCGGGTCGGCGCCCTCCAGGGTCACCACCTCGAAGTTGCCGAAGATGCCGGTGCCGTTGCCGCGCAGGCTGACGTTCTCCGGGACGCGGACCTCCACGTTGCCGAAGATCGAGGTGGCGTTGATGGTGGTGAGCTGCTGGGCGAAGATCGCCTCGGTGAGGTCGATCTCGATGTTGCCGAAGAGCGCGAAGGCGTTGGTCTTGCGGCCGACCCGCCAGCGGCCCTTGCGGGTGGTGCTGGAGAAGACCGCGACGAGGTTGTCCGCGGCGCCCTCGGCGTCCTCCGGCCCGTAGATCGGGGCGGGCGCGGGCGCGGCGGTGCCCCGGGCGGCCGGCAGGTCCCGCACCAGCGGCTCCAGCTCGCCGACGGTCTTGGCGCGGTAGACGGAGTCGATCCGCTCGCCGTGCTCCTCGGCGTCGATCCGGCCCTCGGCCAGGGCGTCCCTGAGGATGTCCGCGATCCGGTCCCGGTCGGCGTCCGAGGCCCGCAGCGCCCCTTCGGGGTCCGCGTAGGCGGGCCGGGGCGCGGGGGCGGGCTCGGCGGGAGCGACCGGCTGCTGGGGCTGCTTTTCGAGGTCCACGCCCTCAGCCTAGCGAAACGCGATAGATCGCGACCAGGGGCGGTCGCCGTGTCCTGCCGCCGGGGACCGGCCGAGGGTGCGGAATGCGCCATCCCGGAGTGGTCCGGACGGCTGGTGAGCCTTACCTCACAGGATCCGGCCCGCGCCCGCGTCTTACGCTGGAGGGTGCGCCGCCAATGGAGGCGGCGCCGCTGTCTGCCGAGTGAGGAATGGCCGCCGTCATGCCCGAGTTTGCGTACTCCGATCTGCTGCCCGTGGGAGAGGACACCACGCCCTACCGCCTGGTGACCGCCGAGGGCGTCTCCACCTTCGAGGCCGACGGCCGTACGTTCCTCAAGGTCGAGCCGGAGGCGCTGCGCGCGCTGGCCGCCGAGGCGATCAAGGACATCCAGCACTTCCTGCGCCCGGCCCACCTGGCCCAGCTGCGCCGGATCATCGACGACCCGGAGGCGTCGAGCAACGACAAGTTCGTCGCGCTCGACCTGCTGAAGAACGCGAACATCGCCGCGGCGGGCGTGCTGCCGATGTGCCAGGACACCGGCACGGCGATCGTCATGGGCAAGCGCGGCCAGAACGTCCTCACCTCGGGCCGTGACGAGGAGGCCCTGTCGAAGGGCGTCTTCGACGCCTACACCCAGCTCAACCTGCGCTATTCGCAGATGGCCCCGGTGACCATGTGGGAGGAGAAGAACACCGGCTCGAACCTGCCGGCGCAGATCGAGCTGTACGCGACGGACGGCGGCGCGTACAAGTTCCTCTTCATGGCCAAGGGCGGCGGCTCGGCCAACAAGTCCTTCCTCTACCAGGAGACCAAGGCGGTCCTGAACGAGACCTCCATGATGAAGTTCCTGGAGGAGAAGATCCGTTCGCTGGGCACCGCGGCCTGCCCGCCGTACCACCTGGCGATCGTGGTCGGCGGCACGAGCGCCGAGTTCGCGCTGAAGACCGCCAAGTACGCCTCCGCGCACTACCTGGACGAGCTGCCCACCGAGGGCTCGGCCGAGACGGGCCACGGCTTCCGGGACAAGGAGCTGGAGGAGAAGGTCTTCGAGCTGACGCAGAAGATCGGCATCGGCGCGCAGTTCGGCGGCAAGTACTTCTGCCACGACGTGCGCGTGGTGCGCCTGCCCCGGCACGGCGCCTCGCTGCCGGTGGCCATCGCCGTCTCCTGCTCGGCCGACCGCCAGGCGGTCGCGAAGATCACGGCCGAGGGCGTCTTCCTGGAGCAGCTGGAGACGGACCCGGCGCGCTTCCTGCCGGAGACGGAGGACGCGCACCTGGAGGAGTCGGGCGACGTCGTCCGGATCGACCTCAACCAGCCGATGGACGAGATCCTGGCCGAGCTCACCAAGTACCCGGTGAAGACCCGGCTGTCGCTGAACGGCCCGCTGGTCGTGGCGCGCGACATCGCGCACGCCAAGATCAAGGAGCGGCTGGACGCGGGCGAGGAGATGCCGCAGTACCTGAAGGACCACCCGGTCTACTACGCGGGCCCGGCGAAGACCCCCGAGGGCTACGCCTCCGGCTCCTTCGGCCCGACGACGGCCGGCCGGATGGACTCGTACGTCGAGCAGTTCCAGGCGGCGGGCGGCTCGAAGGTCATGCTGGCCAAGGGCAACCGGAGCAAGCAGGTCACGGACGCGTGCGGGGCGCACGGCGGCTTCTACCTCGGCTCGATCGGCGGCCCGGCGGCGCGGCTGGCGCAGGACTGCATCAAGAAGGTCGAGGTCGTCGAGTACGAGGAGCTCGGCATGGAGGCGGTCTGGAAGATCGAGGTCGAGGACTTCCCGGCGTTCATCGTGGTGGACGACAAGGGCAACGACTTCTTCCAGAACCCGGCCCCGGAGCCGACCTTCACGCACATCCCGGTGCGCGGCCCGGGTCTCGGCTGATCCGTACGCCATAGGCCGTGGGCCAGGAGCCGCAAGCGGTACGCGGTAAGCAGTAAGCAGTCACGGCGGGGCTCTCGCGGCGCCCCTCGGTCCTCAGGGACCGGGGGGCGCCGTCGCGTTCCGGTGTCGGTCTCCGCTCGGAAAGTGGCTACCGACCGGTAGCCCCAGCGTCACTTACTGGTCAGTATTGGCCGCGAGCATGTCAACCATTGAGCCGGTCGACCCTCGGGAGCCCCCCATGCCCTCCACCAGCGCCCCCAAAGCCACCAGAGCCCCCAGAGCCAAGGCCGTCGCCGCCGTCGCCCTGACCACGGCCCTCCTCGTCGGCGGCGGCGCGCCCGCCGCCTCGGCCGCCGACCCGGACGGACACCTGACCTCCACCGCCGCCCTCAAGCACGTCGACTACCGGACCTGGCTCCGGGACGTGTCCGCCGTGGTGGCCGAGGCCCGCCCGTACATCGAGGAGCGGGCCGCCGACGCCGGGCGGGAACGGCAGGCGATCGTCCTCGACATCGACAACTCCTCGCTGGAGACGGACTTCCACCCGTTCTGGGAGCTGCCGCCCGCGATCGCCGACGTCCGCGCGCTCGTCCTCGACGCGCACGCGCGCGGGGTGGCCGTCTTCTTCGTGACCGCCCGCCCCGGCATCATCGAGCCGCTCACCGACTGGAACCTGAAGCGGGCCGGCTACCCGGTCGACGGGCTGTACGTGCGCTCGCTGCCCGATCTGTTCGGCGAGGTCGGCGCGTACAAGACGGCGAAGCGCGCGGAGATCGAGGCCAAGGGCTACACGATCATCGCGAACATCGGGAACTACACCGGCGACCTGGTCGGCGGCCACGCCGAGCGCACCTTCAAGCTGCCGGACTACGGCGGCAAGCTGTCGTAGCCCCCGGTGCCGCTCCCGGGCCCGGGCCCCGCCGCCGGTCAGGACTGCTGGCCGGTGGCGGCCAGGACGATCTCCCGCACCGTGACGTTCGGCGGCTGCCCGTAGGCGTACGCGACGGCCTCGGCGACCGCCTCCGGGTCCAGCGCGCCGCCCGCGGACCGCTTCCACTCCTCGTAGTCGCTCTTGATCCGCTCGTCGCTGGTGTGCGAGAGGAGTTCGGTCTCCACCGCGCCCGGGGCGATGACGACCACCCGGACGCCGCTCGCGGCGACCTCCTCGCGCAGGTTCTCCGACAGGGCGTGCACGGCGAACTTGGTGGCGACGTAGGCGGTGTGGTTCGGGAAGGTCTTGCGGCCGGCGATCGAGCTGATGTTGACGATCGTGCCGCCGCCGCGCGCGAGCATCCCGGGCAGCACCGCGCGGACGCCGTACAGCACGCCCTTGACGTTGAGGTCGATCATCCGGTCCCACTCCTCGACCGGCTGGTCGGCGACGCGGCCCAGCAGCATGGCGCCCGCGTTGTTGACGAGCGCGTCCACCGGCCCGTACCGCTCCTCCGCCTCCGCCACCGCCGCCTCGAAGGCGGTACGGGAGGTCACGTCGACCTCGCGGCACAGGGCGTCCGGCAGCCCCAGCCCCTCCAGCCGCGCGAGCCGCCGGCCGAGCAGCAGCAGCGGGTGGCCGCGCGCGGACAGCAGGCGGGCGGTGGCGGCGCCGATGCCGGAACCGGCACCGGTGACGACGATCAGGGGCTGGGGGCGGGACATGGCGGCACCGGTCCTTCGTCGAGGGTCGGGGTCGGCGGGCGGGCGCGAACGGGCAGGTGTCAGCGGGCGGGCGCGAGCGGGCAGGCGTCAGCGGGTGGCGATGTGGAACTCCATCCGGGACCAGTCGCCGTCCGGCGTCGACCGCACCCAGCCGCGCGCGTTCGCGAAGTCGCCGGTCCCGCCGGTGACCGCGATGTCCAGGGCCGGCGGCGCCTGGTCGTTCGGGTCGGTGGCGGCCAGGGTCTGGAGGGCGAGCTGTCCGCCGGGGCCGCCGTTGAGCACCACGGTGCCCGTGCACTGGAGGTCCACCGGATCGCCGGTGCGCACCACGGCGCAGACCACGCCGTCGCGGCCGACCTTGTCGCCGCTCGCGTCCTTGGTCTTGTAGAGGTCGTCGGCGAAGGCGAAGGAGTCGCCGAGCTTGGGGGCCTGGGCCTGGCCGCTCGCCATGGGGGCGGCGACCTCCTTGGCGTACAGGGTGAACTCGAAGCCGTCGCCGGTGTCGGCCGCCGCAGGGGCGACCGGGCCGAGGGCGAGGACGGCGACCGTGCAGACGCCGAGGGCGGCCTTCCTCCTGGAGCTGCGGATCATGCGCTGCCTCCCGCGAGGTGATCTTCCGGGTCTCCCGGATCTCCCGGGTTTTCAGGATCTCCCGGATCTCCCGGATCTCCCGGATCTCCCGGATCTCCCGGATCTCCCCGAGCACGCTTCACATTCTCCGACGGACGCCCCGGATCCGCCCGTCCGGGCGGACGCGCGAGGGCCCGGCCACCCTCCTCGGCGGCCGGGCCCCTTCGTGCGTACGCGCAGGTCAGACGAAGCGCTGGTTGGCCGAGCCGGCGCAGTTCTGGAGCCGGATCGCCTCCCGTGCCGCGCCCTGGGTCAGGCACAGTCCGGTCGCCGCGGCCGGGCGCAGGGTGTCGCCGTCGCGGACGAACTTCTGGTTGGCGCCGCCGTGGCAGTTCCACACGATGAGCGCGGCGCCGGCCTTGTAGTCCGCGCCGGGCACGTCCAGGCAGCGGTCCTGGGTGAGCCCGGTGTGGGCGGTGCCTCGGGCGGAGTCGTACCACCAGTCCTGGTTCCGGCCGCCGTGGCAGTCCCAGCCGAGGACGGCGGTGCCGTTCGCGGACACGGAGGAGTCGACGTCCAGACAGTTGCCGGTGGCGCCGTTCTTCAGCGGCTTGTACGCGTCGTCCCAGGCGACCGGGAAGAGCGTCGGGGTGCCGCTGGAGCCGACGTCCGCGCAGCTCGCCTCGCGCAGGCCGGAGCCGTAGATCTGGGTGAGGCAGGAGGCGAAGGCGCCGTGGCCCCGGTAGTTGGGGTGGAAGGACTGGCGGACGGAGTTCTCGTCCGGCATCCCGGGCTTGGAGAGGTCGATGTAGAGGCCCCGGGCCCAGGTGTCCTCCATGCAGACCTCGTGGCCGTGGAAGAGCCGCGAGTTGTCGAGGAAGACCGCGCCGGTGTCGGCCGCCGCCTTGCGCATCCCGCGCTCGAAGGCCGGGACGGCGGTGTTGCGGCCCCACTTGGTGTCGGAGTCGTAGCCGAGGCCGCCGCAGGCGAGCTTGCCGGGGAAGTTCGGGTTGTCGCCGAAGTCGGGGCCGATGGGGCTCGGGTAGCCCATCAGGACCAGCTTGTAGTCGGCGTCGGCGTACCCGGCGTCGCGCATGACGGTCCGCAGGTCGCGGACGGTCTGCTCGACCTTGGGGACGAGGGCGTCGACGCGGGCCTGCCAGCCGGGGGCGTACTTCGGCTCGCAGGTGCCCTGGGAGAGGATGAAGCGCTGGACGCAGTCGGTCATGACGGGGCCGAACTGCAGGTCGTCGTTGGCGCCGGCGACCAGCAGCACCATCTTGAGGCGCGTGTTGCGCGCCTTGACGGCCAGGTTGTCGCTCTGGACGAGCTCGTCGGCGTACTGCTTCGCGCCGCCGATGCGGATGTTGCCGGTGTACGCGCCGGAGCAGGCCACGTTGAACGTGAGGTCCGCGGGGATCCCGGTGCGGTGGATGGCGGCGTCGGGCGAGCGGTGACACCAGTTGCTGGGGCCGTTGGTCGGGGACTCGTAGCTGCCGACGCCCTCGCCGGAGATCTCGCTGTCGCCGAGCGAGATGAGACCGGTCTTGCGCTGCGCGAGCGGACGCTCCTCGGGGCTGCCGTAGATCTTGGTGGCCTCGGCGGCGCGGACCGCCTCCAGCTCCGGCGGGAGCGGTACGGAGGTGATCTGCGCCATTCCGGCCGTTCCGCTCGTGTCGGCCGCGCCGGCGGGGGCGGCGGCCGTCATGCTGCCGAGGGCCGCCGCAGCGGCGGCGACGACCGCGACCGGCCAGCGGAGTCTGTACCTGGTGCGCCTCATTGCGCCTCCTGGAAGTGGGGTTACCCACGGTTTTTACTGGCCGGTAGGCGACTTGGGAATACGTCGAACAAGACAAGTGCTCATGTTTTTACGGGGGGTTCGGCGGACCGCCCCCGGGGAGCACAGCCAGGAGGTTGACGAAGATGAACGACCAGCGCGGCGAGCACGACGGGGCCGGCTACCGGACCGAGCACGACTCCATGGGCGAGGTCCGCGTCCCCGCCCACGCCAAGTGGCGCGCCCAGACCCAGCGCGCGGTGGAGAACTTCCCGGTCAGCGGCCAGCGCCTGGAGCGCGCCCACATCGCCGCCCTGGCCCGGATCAAGGCCGCCGCCGCCACGGTCAACGCGGAGCTCGGGGTGCTCGACGCGGAGCGCGCGGCGGCGGTGCGCGCGGCGGCGGAGGAGGTCGCCGAGGGACGCTGGGACGAGCACTTCCCCGTCGACGTCTTCCAGACCGGCTCCGGCACCTCGTCCAACATGAACGCCAACGAGGTGATCGCCACCCTGGCGTCCGAGCGGCTCCCCGAGGACCTCGCGGTACACCCCAACGACCACGTCAACGCCTCGCAGTCGTCCAACGACGTCTTCCCGTCCTCGATCCACATCGCCGCCACCGCCGCCGTCACCCACGACCTCATTCCCGCCCTCGCCCATCTGGCGGAGTCGCTGGAGCGGAAATCGGCCGAATTCGCGGAGGTCGTGAAGTCCGGCCGCACCCACCTCATGGACGCCACCCCCGTCACCCTCGGCCAGGAGTTCGGCGGCTACGCGGCCCAGGTCCGGTACGGCGTCGAACGGCTGCGCGCCTCGCTGCCCCGGCTCGCCGAACTCCCCCTCGGCGGGACCGCGGTGGGCACCGGCATCAACACCCCGCCCGGCTTCTCCGCCGCCGTCATCGCCGAGGTCGCCCGCGCCACCGGACTGCCCCTGACCGAGGCCCGCGACCACTTCGAGGCGCAGGGCGCCCGGGACGGGCTGGTGGAGACGTCCGGGCAGCTCAGGACCATCGCGATCTCCCTCACGAAGATCGCCAACGATCTGCGCTGGATGTCCTCGGGACCGCGCACCGGCCTCGCCGAGATCAACCTCCCGGACCTCCAGCCGGGCTCCTCGATCATGCCGGGCAAGGTCAACCCGGTGATCCCCGAGGCGGTCCTGATGGTCGCCGCCCAGGTGACCGGAAACGACACCACCGTGGCGGTCGCGGGCGCCGCCGGGAACTTCGAGCTCAACGTCATGCTCCCGGTGATCGCCAAGAACCTCCTGGAGTCGGTCCGGCTGCTCGCCAACGCGTCCCGGCTGCTCGCCGACCGCACGGTCGACGGCATCACCGCCAACGTGGCGCGGGCCCGCGAGTACGCCGAGTCCTCGCCGTCCGTGGTGACCCCGCTGAACAAGTACCTCGGCTACGAGGAGGCCGCCAAGGTGGCCAAGAAGGCGCTGGCAGAACGCCGGACGATCCGCCAGGTGGTGCTGGACTCGGGGTACGTGGAGCGCGGCGACCTCACCCTGGAGCAGCTCGACGAGGCCCTCGACGTGCTGCGCATGACCCGCCCCTGAACCGCCCCCGACCGGCCCCCGACCGGCCCCCGACCGGCCCCCGGGCCCGCCCCTCGGCGGGCCCGGAGGCCGCCGTGACCCGTTCTCGCCTACCGGCGGGCCGTCCGTGACCTTCGCCGCAGCGGCGCCGGGGGCGCGCCCCTAAGATCTGCGCATGACAGGATCCGGCCGCCCCCAGCACTGGGCGCCGGGGGATCACATCCTCTGGCGCTACCGCGACAACGCCACCGGCGACGTGCACATCTGCCGGCCGGTCACCGTCGTGCGCGACACCCCCGAACTGCTCGCGGTCTGGATGGCGCCCGGCACCGAATGCGTCAAACCGGTCATGACCGACGGCACCCCGGTCCACGAGGAGCCGCTGGCCACCCGCTACACCGCGCCGCGCACCACCACCCGCGCGCACTGGTTCGGCACCGGCGTCCTCAAGCTCGCCGCGCCCGCCGACCCCTGGTCCGTCTGGCTGTTCTGGGAGCGCGGCTGGCGCTTCCGCAGCTGGTACGTCAACCTGGAGGAGCCCAGGACCCGTTGGTCCGGCGGCATCGACTCCGAGGACCACTTCCTGGACATCTCCGTCTACCCGGACCGCAGCTGGATGTGGCGGGACGAGGACGAGTTCGCGCAGGCCCGGCGGGCCGGCCTGATGGACGCCGCCGGGGCCGCCCGGGTCAGGGCGGCGGGCCGGGCGGCCGTGGAGCTGATCCGGGCCTGGGGGGCGCCGTTCTCCCAGGGCTGGGAGGACTGGCGGCCGGACCCCGCCTGGCCGGTGCCCGCGCTCCCGGCCGACTGGGATCGCACCCCGGCGCACACCGTGCCATGAGACCCTTGATGCGCCCCCCGGGTGCAACCGTAGGATCGTCCTCCGCACTTCCTTGATCACCGGACGGCGGCCACCGGACGGCGCGTCACACACTGAGCACGGCACAGGATCTGACCGTAAGTCATCCATGAGGGAGAGAGCAGTGGCGGACGTGTGCTCGGCTGGTCCCGCTGCTCGCGGCGTCTTCACATCCGCCGCCCGACGGGGGTTTAGCCCCGGCGGGAGCGCGGCATCGGCGAGAAGAGCGAGTGCATCGCACCACCGGCACGGACGGACGGAACCCCAGGCGTGACGGAGCATCCCACCTCCCACGAAGGGCGCCAGCCGCTGGCTGCCCAGCCACAGGAGCGCACCCGCCCCCGGCAGGAGGCCGCGGCGGCCGTCGCCGTGCCCGCGCCCGCCCCCGGCAGCGGCGGCGGGAACGGCACCGGGCCGGACGCCGCGGCCGCCCGGCGCGAGGGCGACCGGCTGCGGTTCGTGGGCGCCGCGACCCGGCGGATCGCCCGCGGGCTCGACCTGGACGAGATCGTGCTCGGCCTGTGCCGGGCCACCGTGCCGACCTTCTCGGACGCGATCCTGGTCTATCTCCGCGACCCGCTGCCGGTGGGCGACGAGCGCCCCGCCGAGCCCTTCGTGCTGCGGCTGCGCCGCACCGACCGGCTGCGGTTAACGGACCTGGAGGGCGAGGAGCTGGTCCTCGTCCCCGACCCGGACCCGACCCCCGCCGCCGAGCTGTGCGAGGTCCACTCGGGCAGCGCGCTGGCCGAGGTGCTGCGCGGGGTGCGGCCCGTCCCCGGCGACTCCGCGGCCGCCCGCGCGGCGCTTCCCGAGCTGCTCGGCCCGGACCACCCGGTGCCCGGCGGGCAGCGGGCCATACTCGCGCCGCTGCGCGGCCGGCGCCGGGTGATCGGCGCGGCCGTGTTCCTGCGCCGCCCCGAGCGCGGCGGCTTCGAGCCGAACGACCTGCTCGTGGCGGCCCAGCTGGCGACCCACACGGCGCTCGGCATCGACAAGGCCGTGCTGTACGGCCGCGAGGCCTACATCGCGGACGAGCTCCAGCGCACCATGCTGCCGGACTCGCTGCCGCAGCCGACCGGCGTCCGGCTGGCCTCGCGCTATCTGCCGGCGGCCGAGACCGCCCGGGTCGGCGGCGACTGGTACGACGCGATCCCGCTGCCCGGCAGCCGGGTGGCGCTGGTCGTCGGCGACGTCATGGGCCACTCCATGACCTCGGCGGCGATCATGGGCCAGCTGCGCACGACCGCGCAGACCCTGGCCGGGCTCGACCTGCCGCCGCAGGAGGTGCTGCACCACCTGGACGAGCAGGCCCAGCGGCTCGGCGAGAACCGCATGGCCACCTGCATGTACGCGGTGTACGACCCGGTCTCGCACCGGATCACGGTCGCCAACGCGGGCCACCCGCCGCCCATACTGCTGCACCTGGGCGGCCGGGCCGAGGTGCTGCGGGTGCCGCCGGGCGCCCCGATCGGCGTCGGTGGCGTGGACTTCGAGGCGGTGGAGCTGGACGCCCCGGCCGGGGCCACGCTGCTGCTGTACACCGACGGCCTGGTGGAGTCCCGGCTGCGGGACGTGTCGACCGGCATCGAGCAGCTCCGCGAGCGCCTCGCGGCGACCGCCCAGCTGACCGGCCCGGACCACTCGCCGCCGCTGGAGGCGCTCTGCGACGACGTCCTCGACATGCTGGGCCCCGGCGACCGGGACGACGACATCGCGCTGCTCGCGGCCCGCTTCGACGGGATCGCGCCGAGCGACGTGGCGTACTGGTTCCTGGAGCCGGAGGACGCCGCCCCGGGCCGGGCCCGGCGGCTCGCCCGGCGGGCCCTGGAGCGCTGGGGCCTGGAGGAGCTCTCCGACTCGGTGGAGCTGCTGATCAGCGAGGTGGTGACCAACGCCGTGCGGTACGCGGAGCGGCCGGTGACGCTGCGGCTGCTCCGCACCGACGTGCTGCGCTGCGAGGTCGGCGACGACTCGCCGCAGCTCCCCCGGCAACGCCGGGCCCGGGAGACCGACGAGGGCGGGCGCGGCCTGTTCCTGGTGAACCGGCTGGCCCGGCGGTGGGGTGCGACGCGCCTGTCGGGCGGCAAGGTGGTCTGGTTCGAGCTGGGCACGCGCTGACGCCCGTACCGGAGACGGACGGACGAGAACGGCGACGGCCGGGCCCCTGTGCGGGGGGCCCGGCCGTCGCCGTGTCTCACTGTCCCTGTGCCTGTCCCTGGCCCTGGCGTCTGCCGTCGAGGGCGCCGTTCTCGCCGTCCGGCGGCGGCTCCGTCGTCGGGCCGGTCGTGCCCCCGGTCGGGGTCGGCTCCGGCGGGGTCGTCGCCGTCGAGGTGGGCGGCCGGGGCGGCGTGGTGGCCGTCGAGGCCGGCGGCTGGGTCGGCGTGGTCGCCTCGTCGCTCGGCGTCGTGGTCGGCGTCGGAGAGCCGCTGGAGGTCCCGGTCGGCGTCGGCAGGCCGGTGTCACCGCCGGAGGTGCCGTCGGTCTTCAGGTCGAAGGGGGTGTCCGAGCCGCCGCCGAGCGCGGCGGTGGTGTAGGCGCCCCAGATCTGCGCGGGGGTGCGGCCACCGTTGGCGCGGCCGTCGTTGATGGTGTTGGTCAGGGTGACCTGGTTGCCCTTGGCGTCCTCGCCGAACAGGCCGACGGCGGTGACCAGCTCGGGGGTGTAGCCGACGAACCAGGCCGAGCGGTTGTTCTCGGAGGTGCCGGTCTTGCCGGCCGCCGCGTAGTCGCCGGCGGCCCGGAAGCCGGAGCCGGACTGGACGACGCCCTGCATGGCCTTGGTAGTGGTGTCGGCGGCCTCGCGGCTGATCACCCGGTCCCCGATCGACTTCACCGGCTCGGCCTTGCGGTCCTTGTGCTCGGCGGACTTCACCAGGGTCGGGGTGACCTTGACGCCGTGGTTGTCCAGGGTCGCGTAGACGCCGGCCATGTCCATGGTGGAGGCGCCCATGACGCCGAGGGACATCGACGGGGTGGCGCCGAAGTCGACGCCGTCCTTCATGCCGAGGCCGATCGCGGTCTGCTTGGTCTTGGTGGGGCCGACGTCGACGATCATCTGGGCGTAGACCGAGTTGATCGAGGAGTTGGTGGCCTTCTGCACGCTGACCGGGCCGTAGCTCTGGTTGTCCTCGTTCTCCGGGGCGAAGGGGATGCGGCTGCCGACGACCGGGCGCTTGCTGTCGCCGTCGTAGACCGTGCCGAGGCCGATCTTGCGCCCGTCCTGGGTCACGGAGCCGTTGTCGATCGCGGAGGCGAGGACGAGCGGCTTGAAGGTCGAGGCGGGCTGGTAGTCGCGCCGGGTGGCGTTGTTGGTCCAGTGCTCGGTGGCGCCGACGCCGCCGTACAGAGCGACGACCGCGCCGGTCTTCGGGTCGACGGAGGTCGCGCCGGCCTGGACGGTGGCCTGCTTCTTGCTGTCCTTGCGGTTCAGCTTGTCCTCAAGCTCGTCGTCGACGGCCTTGACAAGGGCCTTCTGGCGCTTCTCGTCGATGTTGAGGGTGATCGTCCAGCCGCCGGCCTTCAGGTCCTCCTCGCTGACGCCCTGGCGCATCAGCTCCTGGTTGGCGGCCTCGACGATGTAGCCGCTCTGGCCGCTCATGCCCTTGGGGGCCTTCGGCTTCTGCGGGACGGGGAACTTCATGCCCGCGCGCTTGCCCGCGTCGAGCCAGCCCTCCTCGACCATGTTGTTCAGGACGTAGTTCCAGCGCTGCTCGACGAGCTTGCGGCCCTCGGGGCTGGCGGCGGTCCAGTCGTACTGGCTGGGGGCCTGGAGCAGGGAGGCGAGGTAGGCGCCCTGGCCGGCGTCCAGCTTGCTCGCGTCGACGCCGTAGTACGCCTGCGCGGCGGCCTGGATGCCGTAGGCGTTACGGCCGTAGTAGCTGGTGTTCATGTAGCCGGCGAGGATCTCCGGCTTCTTCATGTTCTGGTCGACCTTGATCGCGATGACCATTTCCTTGAGCTTGCGCGTGGCCGTCTGGTCCTGGCTCAAGTAGTAGTTCTTCACGTACTGCTGGGTGATGGTCGAACCACCCTGCTTGCCCTTGCCGGTGAGGGTGTTCCAGGCGGCGCGGACGGTGCCCTTGATGTCGACGCCGTTGTCCTTGTAGAACGTCTTGTTCTCGGCGGCGACGAAGGCCCGCTGGACGTCCAGCGGCACCTTCTCCAGGCCCACGATCTCCCGGTTGACCTTGCCCGTGCGGGCCATGACCTTGCCGTTGGAGTACTTGTAGATGTTGCTCTGCAGCGTCGCCTCGACGTTGGCGGTCGGCACCGGGACCATGGCGTAGACCGTGTAGAAGGCGCCTATGACGAGCAGGCAGCCCACGATGAACGTGCCCAGGAGTTTCTTCCAGGTGAAGAGCCGGCGTATCCGCCCGCCCTTCTTCGCCTGGTCCTTGCCCGTTGGACCCATGTCTCCGTGCTCCGCTCGTCGTGGAATCAGCTCAGAAAGCTAACACCGCCCATGGAGACAAAGGGCGATCGATCCGTATTTTCCGGACGTGACAATCAGCACCCGCTCCCGACGGAACCGACGCTCGGGAGCGCCCGATGGTTGTGTGCCGCCGGTCACATTTCGCCTGCCCGAGGCCCCCACCTCGGTATACATCGTGCGTATACACCCCATGTACAGTGACGCTCATGTCCATCGGTCACACCCTGCTCGGACTCCTGGAGTCCGGCCCGCGCCACGGCTACGACCTCAAGCGCGCCTTCGACGAGCGGTTCGGCCACGACCGGCCGCTGCACTACGGGCAGGTCTACTCGACCATGTCCCGGCTCCTGAAGCACGGCCTCGTCGAGGTCGACGGCATCGAGGCCGGCGGCGGCCCCGAGCGCAAGCGGTACGCCATCACCGAGGCCGGCATCACCGATGTCGGCCAGTGGCTGGCCACCCCCGAGAAGCCCGAGCCCTACCTCCAGTCGACGCTCTACACCAAGGTCGTCCTCGCCCTGCTCACCGGCCGGGGCGCCGCCGAGCTCCTCGACGTGCAGCGCACCGAGCACCTGCGGCTGATGCGCGAGCTCACCCGGCGCAAGAAGGACGGCGACCTCGCCGACCAGCTCATCTGCGACCACGCCCTCTTCCACCTGGAAGCCGACCTGCGCTGGCTGGAACTGACCGCCGCGCGCCTGGACCGGCTCGCCGAGGAGGTCCGCCGATGAGCGCCGAACCGCTGCTCAGAGCGAGCGGGATCGACAAGGCGTACGGACCGACCCCCGCGCTCGCCGGGGCCGACTTCGTCCTGCGGGCCGGCGAGGTCGTCGCCGTGATGGGTCCCTCCGGCTCCGGCAAGTCGACCCTCCTGCACTGCCTCGCCGGCATCGTCCGCCCGGACGCCGGGACCATCCACTACGACGGGCGCGAGCTCACCGCCCTCACCGACGGGCAGCGCAGCGCCCTGCGCCGCGCCGACTTCGGCTTCGTCTTCCAGTTCGGCCAGCTCGTCCCCGAGCTGACCTGCGTCGAGAACGTCGCCCTTCCGCTGCGGCTGAACGGCGAGCGCCGCAAGAGCGCCGAGGAGAGGGCGCGCGGCTGGCTGGCCCGCCTGGAGGTCGAGGACGTGGCCGGAAAGCGCCCCGGCGAGATCTCCGGCGGCCAGGGCCAGCGGGTCGCGGTCGCCCGCGCGCTCGTCACCGCCCCTCGGGTGATCTTCGCCGACGAGCCGACCGGCGCGCTCGACTCGCTCAACGGCGAGCGGGTCATGAGCCTGCTCACCGACGCCTCCCGGGACACCGGCGCCGCCGTCGTCCTGGTCACCCACGAGGCCCGGGTCGCCGCCTACTCCGACCGCGAGGTCGTCGTCCGCGACGGCTCCGTACGGGACACGGAGTGGGCGGCATGAGACCGCGGAACTGGACCCGCGACCTGGCGCTCGGCGCGCGGTTCGCCGTCACCGGCGGGCGCGGCGGCTGGATCCGCACGGCCCTGACGGCGACCGGCATCGGCTTCGGCGTGGCCCTGCTGCTGGTCGCCGCCTCGCTGCCGAACATGCTCTTCCAGCGGGAGGTCCGGGAGTCCGCCCGGGTGCCCGACGCCAGCTACGAGGTCGCCAAGCCGGGACCCGACACCTTCCTGCACGTGGGCCACGAGACCGAGTTCCGCGGCCAAGCCGTCACCGGCCTGGTGCTGCGGCCCGAGGGCCCGCGCGCGGCGATCCCCCCGGGCGCCGCCGCGATCCCGCGCGCGGGCGAGATGCTGGTCTCCCCCGCCCTCGCCGAGCTGCTCGGCTCCCCCGAGGGGGCGCTGCTGCGCGACCGCCTGCCGTACAGGTCCGTCGGCACCCTGGGCGAGGCCGGACTGATCGGCCCGGCCGAACTGCGGTACGTGGCCGGCAGCGCGACCCTCACCACCGACGACAACGACGGGCGCGGCAGGACCTACGGCTGGTCGGTGCCCGAGGAGCCGAAGAACGCCTTCCTGCTCCTGCTCGTCGTCATCGGCTGCGTGGTGCTGCTGCTGCCGGTGCTGGTCTTCATCGCCACCGCCGTCCGCTTCGGCGGCGAACAGCGCGACCGGCGGCTCGCGGCCCTGCGGCTGGTCGGCGCGGACACCGCGATGACCCGGCGGATCGCGGCCGGCGAGTCCCTGGCGGGCGCCGTGCTCGGGCTCGCCGCCGGCGCCGGGTTCTTCGCCGCGGCCCGGCAGTTCGCCGGCACCGTGACGTTCTGGGACGTCAACGCCTTCCCGTCCGACGTGTCCCCGCTGCCCTGGCTGGCCGCGCTGATCGTCGGCGCGGTGCCGGTCGCCGCCGTCGCGGTCACCCTCTTCGCGCTGCGCGAGGTGGCCATCGAGCCGCTCGGCGTCGTCAGGACCGCCGCCCCGCGGCCCCGCCGGCTCGTCTGGCGGCTGGTGCTCGTGCTGGCGGGCGCGGCGCTCCTCGTCCCGTCCGTCTCGGGCGTGGAGTTCGACGAGACCCAGATCGACACGGTCTGGATCGCCGCCGGCGCCACCCTGTCCCTGATCGGCCTCACCACGCTGCTGCCCTGGCTGGTGGAGGCCCTGGTGAAGCCGCTGCACGGCGGCCCGGTGGCCTGGCAGCTCGCCGTCCGCCGGCTCCAGATCGGCAGCGGCGCCGCCGCCCGCACGGTCAGCGGCATCGTCGTCGCGGCGACCGGGGCGATCGCCCTGTCGATGCTCTTCCAGGCGATGCAGCAGGACTTCATGCGGCCCACCAACCAGGACACCGCCCGCGCCCAGATGCAGACCCGGGTGCACGCCCGGGACGGGGACACGGCCCGCCGGGCGGTGGACCGGCTGGCGAGGACCAAGGGCGTCACCGGGGTCTCCGGGGTCATCGAGTCCAACGTGTGGCAGTCCGGTCCGCGGCCGAAGGGCCAGGAGGGCGGCGGGATCACCTCGGCGTTCGTCGGCGACTGCGCCTCGCTGCGCGAGCTCGCCACCCTGCCCTCCTGCGCGGACGGCGACGTGTTCATCGCCCTCACGCACGGCGACGGCGGCCCCGAGGACGCGTGGGTGAGCTCGACCGCGAGGCCGGGCGCCGAGGTGGCGCTGGGCGAGCGGGCGCGCGGCAAGGCCGCGCCGGCCACCTGGCGCATCCCGGCCACGGCCCGCGTGGTGGACTCCCGCCTGGACCCGATGGGCATGAAGCAGTTCGGCGTCCTCGCCACCCCGAAGGCGCTCGACGCGGCCCGGCTCGACGCCCCGGTCGCCAACGTCATGATCCGGGTCGACCCGGCGGTGCCGGACGCGGCCGAGTACATCCGGAACACGGTCGCCGCCCTCGACCCGCTCACCCGGGTCGACACCCTGCGGAACACGGAGCGGGACGCGCAGTACTCCAGCGTCCGGACCGGGATCCTGGTGGGCGCCACGCTCACCATGCTGCTGGTGGCGGCGTCGCTGCTGGTCACCACCCTGGAGCAGCTGCGCGAACGGCGCCGGCTGCTGTCCTCGCTGGTCGCCTTCGGCACCCGGCGCTCCACGCTGGCCTGGTCGGTGCTGTGGCAGACGACGGTGCCGATCGTGCTCGGGCTCGCCCTCGCGGTGGCCGGCGGGCTCGCCCTCGGCGCGGCGCTGCTGCGGATGATCGGCAAGTCGGTCGAGGACTGGTGGGTCTTCCTGCCGGTGGCCGGCGTGGGCGCGGCGCTGATCGCCGCGGTGACCCTGCTGAGCCTGCCGCTGCTGTGGCGTCTGATGCGCGCGGACGGGCTCAGGACGGAGTAGCGGCCGGGACGGTACGGCGATGGGCGCGGGGTCTTCAGGTCCCCGCGCCCCGGGGCGGGCGCGGGGACCTCAGGTCGCCGCGCCCGTCACGCGTACCGGCAGCCGCCGCATCGCCTCGCGCAGCGCGTCCGCCAGCTGCGCGAACTCCGACTGGCGGGCCGCGCCCGTGCGCATGGCGAGGGCGATCCGGCGGGACGGGGCCGGGTCGGCGAAGCGGCCGGTGTGCAGGGCCGAGTCGCGGGCGGTCTCGACCTTGACGGCGGTGCGCGGCAGCAGCGTCACCCCGAGCCCGCCCGCCACCAGCTGGACCAGCGTGGACAGGCCCGCCGCGGTGGTGGTGACCGGCGTCCCTTCCGTGCGCCCGGCCTCGCGGCAGATGTCGAGGGCCTGGTCGCGCAGGCAGTGTCCCTCGTCGAGGAGCAGCAGCTTGAGCTCCTTGAGGGCCTCGCGCGGGATGTCCGTACGCCCGGCGAGCGGGTGCCCCTCGGGGGTGACCAGGACGAAGTCCTCGTCGAAGAGGGGGATCTCGGTGACGCCGGGCGCGCCGAGCGGCACCGCGAGCAGCAGCAGGTCGAGCCGCCCGGCCGCCAGCCCGTCGAGCAGCGAGGAGGTCTGCTCCTCGTGGACCTGGAGGTCGAGCGCGGGGTAGCGGGTGTGGACCAGGCGCAGCACGGTCGGCAGCAGGTAGGGGGCGACGGTGGGGATGACGCCGAGCCGGAGCACGCCGGTGAAGGGCGCCTGGGCGGCCTCGGCCTCCTCCATGAGCTCGCCGACCGCGTCGAGCACGGCGCCGGCCCGGACCGCGAGCCGCTCCCCGGCGGGCGAGAGCAGCACCTTGCGCGTCGTACGCTCAAGGAGCTGGACACCGAGTGCCTCTTCGAGAGTCGACACCGCGCCCGAGAGAGCCGGCTGGCTCATCCCGATGGCCGCCGCCGCGTCCCGGAAGTGGAGGTGCTCCGCGACCGCCGCGAAGGCTCTGAGCTGGGACAGGCTGGGTTGCTTCACGCGCCGTACGGGAATCACTGATAACCACCTTCGATCAACGTGAGCAAGTCTAGCTATTTCACTGATCAATGCACTCCGTGCCATGCTGGGGATCCGTCCAACCCCTCACGGAAGACCCCAAAAGGGACCCTTCCGAAACGCAAGGAGAGCGCGTGCTCACTGTCGGTGACCAGTTCCCCACCTACGACCTGACCGCCTGCGTGTCGCTGGAGAGCGGCAAGGAGTTCGCGCAGATCGACCACAAGTCCTACGAGGGCAAGTGGCGCGTGGTGTTCTTCTGGCCGAAGGACTTCACCTTCGTCTGCCCCACCGAGATCGCCGCCTTCGGCAAGCTGAACGACGAGTTCGCGGACCGCGACGCGCAGATCCTGGGCGTCTCCGGCGACTCCGAGTTCGTGCACCACGCCTGGCGCAAGGACCACGCCGACCTGCGTGACCTGCCCTTCCCGATGCTGGCCGACTCCAAGCACGAGCTCATGAGCGACTGCGGCGTGCGCGGCGAGGACGGCTTCGCCCAGCGCGCGGTCTTCATCGTGGACCCGAACAACGAGATCCAGTTCACCATGGTGACCGCCGGCTCCGTCGGCCGTAACCCCAAGGAGGTCCTGCGGGTGCTGGACGCCCTGCAGACCGACGAGCTGTGCCCGTGCAACTGGAACAAGGGCGAGGACACGCTGGACGCCGGCGCCCTCCTGGCCGGTGAGTGAGCATGGCGCTCGATGAGCTGAAGGCCGCCGTCCCGGACTTCGCCAAGGACCTGAAGCTGAACCTCGGCTCGGTCATCGGCAACAGCGACCTGCCGCAGCAGCAGCTGTGGGGCACGGTGCTCGCCTGCGCCATCGCCTCGCGCTCGCCGAAGGTGCTGAAGGAGCTGGAGCCCGAGGCCCAGGCCAACCTGAAGCCCGAGGCGTACCAGGCCGCCAAGTCGGCCGCCGCGATCATGGCGATGAACAACGTCTTCTACCGGACCCGGCACCTGCTGTCGGACCCGGAGTACGGGACGATGCGCGCCGGTCTGCGGATGAACGTCATCGGCAACCCGGGGGTCGACAAGGTCGACTTCGAGCTGTGGTCGCTGGCCGTCTCCGCGATCAACGGCTGCGGCCAGTGCCTGGACTCGCACGAGCAGGTCCTGCGCAAGGCCGGGGTCGAGCGCGAGACGATCCAGGAGGCCGTGAAGATCGCCGCGGTCATCCAGGCGGTCGGCGTCACGCTGGACGCCGAGGCGGTCCTGGCCGAGTAGGTCCGGTCCGCACGCACGACGAGAAGGGCCCCGGGGCGCAGCACGCCCCGGGGCCCTTCCGTCATGCCGTGGACCTGAGCGCCGCCAGCAGCGCGTTCATGTCCTCCAGGAGGTAGGTCCTGGTCGCGGCGGGATCGAGCCGAGGCGGCTCCTTGGGCGGCCCGTCGCCCTCGTGGACCAGCTCCGGAGTGAGCGCCAGCTCGACGACCGCCTGCCCGTCCAGGACGCTCAGCGTCATGTCGCCGGTGGCGCCCTCGTCGCGCAGGTAGGCGAGCTGGCCCGCCCCGGAGACGCGGTCGCCGATCTCCCGGAAGGGATCGTTCATCCGCGCCTCGAACTCGGGCCGGGGGTCGGTGACCCGGTGCAGGGTGTACGAGACGGAGAGCCGGTACGGGACGGGCTCGGCGGCCAGGGTGACCGAGCACTCCGCCCGGAACAGGCCCGGATGGTCCAGGACCATCGGGTTGGTGGCCTCGCCCTTGGGCCCGAAGGCGGCGGTCAGGCCGGGCAGCGCGGCCCGACGGCAGGGCTCGTCCTCGGCCCGGTAGCCCTTGAAGTCGGGCCCGTCGGGCCCGCTCCGCTCGTACGCGAGGAGTCCGGCGCCCCACACCGCCGAGGCGGCGGCGGCCCCGCCGAGCGCCCACAGCCAGGGGCGGCGGGGTCCGCGCGGGCCCCGCTCGGCGGGCAGCGGCTCCAGCGCGGCCGGGTACCCCGTACCGCCGACGAGCTCCGGCTCCGAGATCAACCGTCCACCCGCTCGGCCGCGCCGGGCGCCGGGGTCGGGGCCACGTCGTGGGCGGTGGCCCCGCGCGGCTCGGGCGCGGCCCGCAGGGCCTGCTCGTGGCTGTACGCGCGGAGGTAGCCGACCACTGTGTTGGCGACGGCGACCAGCGGGACGGCGACGACGGCGCCGCCGATGCCCGCGGTGAGTCCGCCGGCGGCGACGGCGAGGACCACCGCGAGGGGGTGCACCCGCACGGCCCGGCCGAGGATGAAGGGCTGGAGGACGTGGCCCTCGATCTGCTGCACGGCGAGCACCACGACGAGCACCATCAGGGCGGTGAACACCCCGTTGGTGACGAGCGCGACGACGACGGCGAGGGCGCCGGAGAGCACCGCGCCGACCATCGGGATGAAGGCGAACAGGAAGATGAAGACGGCGAGCGGCACCGCCATCGGCACGTCGAGGAAGTAGAGCCCGAGGCCGATGAAGACGGCGTCGATCAGGGCGACGAGCACCGTGCCCCGGACGTACGCGGTGAGGGTGATCCAGGCCCTCGGACCGGCTCCGGCGACGCCGGGCCTGGCCTGCGCGGGCACCAGCTTCAGCGTCCACTCCCAGACCTTCTTGCCGTCGTAGAGCAGGAAGAGGGTGGAGAACATGGCGAGCAGGATGCCGGTCATCGCCTCGACGACCACGGTCACGCCCTGGAGCCCGGCGGAGGTGATCTGCTCGGCGTTGGCGCCGATGGTGTCGCTGAGGTTCTTGGCGATGTCGTTGATCTGCGACTCGGTGACGTGGAACGGGCTGTCGAGGAGCCAGCGCTTGAGCTCTTCGATGCCGTCGCGGACCTGGTCGGACAGGTTGTCGATGTTGTCCATCACCTGCCAGACCACGAACCAGCCGACCAGCCCCATCACGACGAAGCCGGAGACGGCGGTGACGGCGGTGGCCAGCCCGTGCGGCAGGCCCTTGCGGCGCAGCAGGACCACGATGGGCTGGAGCAGCGCGGTGATGAGGAGCGCGGCGGCGAAGGCGAGCACGACGAGCTGGACGGAGCTGATCACCTTCATCAGCACCCAGACCGTCCCGGCGAGCACGAGCAGCCGCCAGCCGGCCTCGGCGGCGACCCGCATCCCCCACGGGATCGCGGCCACGGGGTCGGGCCGGGCGGCGACCGCGGGCGCGTAGGCGGGCGGCGCGGGCACGGAGGCGGCGGGGTCGGCGCCGGCGGGCGGCACCGCGACGGGCTCCTTCACGACGGTGACCGCCGGTTCCGGCGGCTTCGGCGGCGGCACGGGGGGCACGGGCGGCACGGGGGGCGGGCCCAGTGGGTCCTCGCGTTCGGCCTCGGCGCGGCGCTCGTCCAGGCGCTCGCCCATCCGGCTGACGCTCGCGCCCAGCCTGTTCAGCCATCCTGGCAGTCTCGACATGCTGTTTCCCTCTCCCCCTCCGAATCCCCCCGAACCTACACGCACGCAGCCCCCCACCGTAGGACGGCGAGGGGCTGCGCGAAGTTGAGAGCGGTGCCGGTACTAGTACCAGCGGTTGGCCTGCCAGAAGGACCAGGCGCCGCACGGGCTGCCGTAGCGGCCGTCCATGTAGCTGAGACCCCACTTGATCTGGGTGGCGGGGTTGGTCTGCCAGTCGGCGCCGGCCGAGGACATCTTGGAGCCGGGGAGCGCCTGGACGAGGCCGTAGGCGCCGGAGCCGGCGTTGACCGCGCGGTAGTTCCACCCGGACTCGTGGTCCACGATGTTGCTGAAGCACTGGAACTGGTCCGCCGGGATCATCTGGCGGGCCATCGCCTTGACCTCGGAGACGCTGTAGGAGCCCTGGGCGGAGAAGCTGCTCGCGTCGCGCAGCGCGGAACGGCTGGCGCGGTCGGCCTCCTCCTTGCGCTCCTTCTCGGCCTTGTCGGCGGCCTTCTTCTTGGCCTCGGCGTCCTTGGCGGCCTGCACGCGGGCGGCTTCCTCGGCGGACTTGCGCACGAGGGAGTCGGCGGCGGCGGCCTGCACGTCGGCCTGCTCCGCGAGGGTGGAGACCTGTACCTTGGCCTGCTCGCCCGCGGGGATCTCCGCGAGGAGCGTGGTGTCGGCCGCGGTGGCCTCGAAGTTGTCGTCGGCGGGCTGCGCGGCGTTGCCCGAGGCGACGCCGACGACGGCGCCGACGGTGGTGACCGCAGTGGCCGAAGCCACCGCGAATCCCCGGACCGAGATCCGGCTCACACGGTTTCCTTCCAGCATCGCCCGCACAGGTGACCAAGCGGGCGAAATCGTGCCCCTGGCGCTGGTCTCCGAACTGCTGGGTCACAGAAGACACGGGCCCGTGGTGCTGTGGGCGGCATACGGCTGACGGCTGTTCAGTTGTGTGGTGCCGCACCCCTGAGGGTGCACGTGTGCCGTATGCGGGGCCTGACGGAAGCAAGACTTTGCCGGACGCCCGTACCGCAAGGCAATTCCGTACCGCGTGTGAAAGCTCACACCCGAACAGGCGCACGGGATTTGGCCGATACGGCGGACAGCAGGGCGCCGCCCGGCTAAGCTCCTGCGCTTCGCCGGGCGGCGCCAACTGGGGTGTGAAACGGGTCAGATCTGCCCGTCCTCCAGCATTTCGGTCACGAGCGCGGCGATCTGCGAGCGCTCGGAGCGGGTGAGCGTGACGTGGGCGAAGAGCGGATGCCCCTTCAACTTCTCGACGACGGCCACGACTCCGTCGTACCGCCCGACCCGCAGGTTGTCGCGCTGGGCGACGTCATGGGTGAGCACCACCCGGGAATTCGCCCCGATCCGGGACAGAACGGTCAGCAGGACGTTCCGCTCCAAGGACTGGGCCTCGTCCACGATGACGAAGGCGTCGTGCAGCGAGCGGCCCCGGATGTGGGTGAGCGGCAGCACCTCCAGCATCCCGCGCCCCAGCACCTCCTCGATCACCTCGCGCCCCGCCACGGACGAGAGGGTGTCGAAGACCGCCTGGGCCCAGGGGCTCATCTTCTCGGCCTCGGTGCCCGGCAGATAGCCGAGCTCCTGGCCGCCGACGGCGTACAGCGGGCGGAAGACCATCACCTTCTGGTGCTGGCGCCGCTCCAGGACCGCCTCCAGGCCCGCGCAGAGCGCGAGCGCCGACTTGCCCGTGCCGGCCCGGCCGCCCATCGAGACGATGCCGACCTCCTGGTCGAGCAGCAGGTCCAGCGCGATCCGCTGCTCGGCGCTGCGGCCCCGGATCCCGAAGGCCTCCCGGTCGCCCCGCACCAGCCGGATGCCGCCGTCGGCGGTGACCCGGCCCAGCGCCTTGCCGCGCTCGGACTGGAGCACGAGACCGGTGTGCACGGGCAGCTCGGCCGCCTCGGGCACGTACAGCCGCTCCTGGTCGTACAGGATGTCGACCTGGTCCGCCGAGAGGGCCAGCTCGGACATGCCGGTCCAGCCGGAGTCCGTGATGGCGAGCTCGGCCCGGTACTCCTCGGCGAGCAGCCCGACCGAGGACGCCTTGATCCGCAGCGGCAGGTCCTTGGAGACGACCGTGACGTCGTACCCCTCCGCCTGGAGGTTGCGCGCGACCGCGAGGATCCGGGAGTCGTTGTCCCCCAGCCGGTAGCCGGCCGGGAGGACGCCGGGGTCGGAGTGGTTGAGTTCGACGCGGAGCGTCCCGCCCACGTCCCCGATGGGGAGGGGGGCGTCGAGGCGGCCGTACCGGACCCGGAAGTCGTCCAGGTGGCGCAGGGCCTGCCGGGCGAAGTAGCCGAGCTCGGGGTGGTGCCTCTTGGCCTCCAGCTCGGTGACCACGACGATCGGGAGCACGACCTCGTGCTCCTCGAAGCGGGTCATCGCGCTGGGGTCGGCCAGCAGGACGCTGGTGTCGAGAACATAGGTGCGCCTGTCGGACAAGCGGCGCTTCGTGCTGGTCACCACGGAAGGACAGACCCCCTTCGAGCACCCCTGTGAGGTCGGGGTGCGACGGCTCCGCCCGCGGGGGAACCGCCGTCGCTGCGGAATGGGACCGGGCTCAGGCCGCGATGCGCGGGCCGAGCTCCGGCCCTCCGCTTCGTCCGTACAGACACTGCACGGTCGTCCTGGTGCAAAGGGCCTCCCGGGTGGCGGTCTCCGTGCCGCTCACTTCACCAGGGATATGCCCTCGAACACACGCCGTCATGCCGAGGCATATGACGGCGTGTTCATGAACAAGGGGTGACCGGAGACACCGGAGGGACCGGGGGTGTCCGGGAGGTCCGGGGATGCCCGCGGGGCGCCGGGGCGCCGGGGGTCAGGAGCCGAAGCGCCGGTGCCGCGCCGCGTAGTCGCGCAGCGCGCGCAGGAAGTCGACCTTGCGGAAGGCCGGCCAGTGCACTTCGCAGAAGTAGTACTCGGAGTGCGCGCTCTGCCACAGCATGAATCCGGACAGGCGCTGCTCGCCGCTGGTGCGGATCACCAGGTCCGGATCGGGCTGGCCGCGCGTGTAGAGGTGCTCGGAGATGTGCTCGACGTCGACGATCTCGGCGAGCTCCTCGAAGCTGGTGCCCTTCTCCGCGTGCTCCAGGAGCAGCGAGCGGACCGCGTCCGCGATCTCCT
Organism: Streptomyces sp. NPDC042100; assembly: GCF_055582325.1. Classification (NCBI taxonomy): domain Bacteria; kingdom Bacillati; phylum Actinomycetota; class Actinomycetes; order Kitasatosporales; family Streptomycetaceae; genus Streptomyces; species Streptomyces sp. NPDC042100. The sequence continues at coordinate 804,566 of NZ_JBVJDK010000001.1, read as the reverse complement.
GGCGGCCGCCGTAGCCCACGGCGACGTTCACGAGTATCCCCGTGTTGTCGTGGGTGGCCTGCTCGGCCTCCTTCAGCACGGACTGGGTGCGGGCGGGCAGGAGGTCCATGGTGCCGACGTGGTGCACCCGCCAGCGGCCGTCGGAGGCGAGCGCGCGGACCGCGTCCTCGATGATCGAGAGCAGCGGGACGAGCTGCTCCTCGGGACGGTTCAGGTTGTCGGTGGACAGCATCCAGAGGGTGACGACCTCGACGTCCGTCTCGGAGCACCAGCCGAGCAGTTCCCTGATCTTGTCCGCGCCCGCCTTGTGACCCTGCTCGGGGGTGCCGCCGGCGGCCTTGGCCCAGCGGCGGTTGCCGTCGAGGATGACACCGATGTGCTTGGGCACCTGGGCGTGGTCGAGTCGGCCTTCCACCCGGCGTGCGTACAGTCCGTACACCAGGTCGCGCAGGTTCACCGTTCTTTACCCCTCCATGAGCGTCGGCCCCCCGAAGCCGCCACATTACTGCGCACCGGTCACGGCCTCCCAGCCCGGGACTGTCACAAGTCCGTGATAAGCAGAGATACGTGACTGATTCCCCTCTGTACCGCGCCTCCTCGACCCGCTACGACGCCATGGAGTACCGGCGCACCGGCCGCAGCGGGCTCAAGCTGCCCGCCGTCTCGCTCGGCCTGTGGCACAACTTCGGCGACGACCGCACCCTCGGCTCCCAGCGGGCGATCCTGCGCCGCGCCTTCGACCTGGGTGTCACCCACTTCGACCTGGCGAACAACTACGGCCCGCCGCCCGGCTCCGCCGAGCTCAACTTCGGCAAGATCTTCGCGCAGGACTTCGCGCCCTACCGGGACGAGCTGATCGTCTCGACCAAGGCGGGCTACGAGATGCACCCCGGCCCGTACGGCGAGTGGGGCTCCCGCAAGTACCTGATGTCGTCGCTCGACGCGTCGCTCAAGCGGATGGGCCTCGACTACGTCGACATCTTCTACTCGCACCGCTTCGACCCGGAGACCCCGCTGGAGGAGACGATGGGGGCGCTCGCCTCCGCCGTCCAGCAGGGCAAGGCGCTGTACGTGGGCGTCTCCTCGTACACGAGCGAGCAGACCGCCGAGGCGGCGCGGATCCTCAAGGAGATGGGCGTCCCGGCCCTGATCCACCAGCCCTCGTACTCCATGATCAACCGCTGGACCGAGGAGGACGGGCTCCTCGACACGCTGGAGGCGGCCGGCATGGGCTGCATCTCCTTCGTGCCGCTGGCCCAGGGCCTGCTCACCAACAAGTACCTGAAGGGCATCCCGGAGGGCTCCCGGGCCACCCAGGGCAAGTCGCTCGACCCGAACCTGCTCTCCGACGAGGTGCTGCGCCGGCTGCGCGGTCTCGCGGACATCGCCGGGCGGCGCGGGCAGTCGCTGGCGCAGCTCGCGCTGTCGTGGGTGCTGCGGGACCCGCGGATGACCTCGGCGCTGATCGGCGCGTCGAGCGTGGCGCAGCTGGAGGAGAACGTGGCGGCGCTGGCCGCGGCTCCGCTGTCGGCGGCGGAGCTGGAGGAGATCGACTCCTTCGCGGTCGACACCGAGGGCGCCAACATCTGGGCCGGCCGGGGCTGACGCGCCCCGAGGGGCGCGGGAGAAGAAAAACGGGCCGGTCCGTGGGGGGGATACGGACCGGCCCGAGGGGGGGTTTCCACCATAACCCTTCATTAGTCGTGCTGCGCGCCACCCGCGCCGACCGGAGTGTCGCGGATTCGCCGGAGGCCAAGCGGCACAAGGGCTCCGGGGGTGCGTGGCGGGTTTGCGCCCGGCGTGGCGGCGGAATCGGTACCTCCGACGGGGGACCCCCGCGCCGGATCGCCCGGTTGACGCGGCGCCGCAGGTCAGGACGGGGTGCGGGGGGCCCTCGTCCGGTGCAGCAGGGTGATGCCGTCACGGCGGGCGACCAGCTCGTAACCGTGCAGGCGCTGGGCGTCGCGCAGCTCCGCGAGCTGCTGGGGCAGCGGGTAGGGCCAGTGGCCGGGCTTGTACGGCCAGGACTCGGGGGTCTCGCTGTCGTGGACGATCCACTCGGCGGTCGGCGGCGGGACCTCGCGGGGGTAGTCGTAGAGCCGCCCGCCGACCGGGAAGGTCGGGAAGAGGACCACCGCGCAGCGGGCGGTGAGCTGGGGCGCGAGCCGGTTGGAGGCGGCGACGGTGGCGCCGTCGGGGATCTCGGCGAGCAGCGCGCGGGCGGCCCGTACGTGCGCGGTGGTGTGCCAGGTGGCCCGCTGGGCGAGCTGGGCCAGCGGGAACGAGGGCAGCAGCACCGCCGTCACGGCGAGCACGGTGGCGAGCGGGGCGCGGCGGCGGCGCGGGTCGGGCTCGCGGGCGAGGACGTCGACGAGGGCGGCGAAGACGACGGGCATCAGGATCGCGCTGTAGTGGAAGGCGGTCCCCCAGTGGAAGCCGTTCTCCGAGGCCATCCGCCAGCCGAGGGTGGGCAGCGCGATCAGTGCGAGCGGGGAGCGCAGCGCGAGGAGCGCGGAGGGGGCGAAGACGAGCACGAGGGTGGTGGCCTTCGTCTCCGGACGCAGCAGGTCGAGCGGGGCGTGCGCGAGGGCGCCGAGGAGCGAGCCGTGCGCCGCCGCGAGGTTGCCGCCGTGGGCGTAGCCGCCTGCCGGGGCGAGGGCCGGCAGCACCCTCGTGATCTCCAGGAACGAGCCGAGCAGGCCCGCGGCGGCGGTGGCGAGGCCGAGCCGGAGCACGCCTCGGTCGGCGCGGCCCTTGAGGACGAGGTAGCCGCCGACGGCGGCGAGGGTGAGGCCGAGGTCCTCCTTGACCAGGAGGAGCGGCGCCGTCCAGCCGACGGCGGCCCGCCAGCGGCGGGCGCCGAGCGCCTCCAGGCCGAAGGCGAGCAGCGGCACGGCGAGGCTGACCTCGTGGAAGTCGAAGGCGGCGGCGGAGGCGACGCCCCAGCTCAGTCCGTAGCCGGCGGCGACGCAGTGGGCGGCGCGGCGGCCGAGCGCGCGCAGGGCCCAGCGGGCGAGCGGGACGACGGCGAGCGCGAGGAGCGCGGACTGGGCGACGAGCAGGGTGAGGGGGGAGGGGAGGAGCCGGTAGAGCGGGGCGAGGGCGGCGAGCAGGGGGTGGAAGTGGTCGCCGAGGAGGTTGAAGCCCTCGCCGCGCAAGGGGGCGACGGGGGCGCGGAGTTCGGCGTAGGCGCGGACGGCCTGTTCGAAGATGCCGAGGTCGTAGCCGGTGGTGCGCAGGAGCTGGTGGCGGCGGACCGCGACGGTCGAGTAGAGCAGGCACAGGCCGAGGGCCCAGGCCCAGGGCAGGACGCCGGGGCGCCGGTACCAGGGGGTGGGGGCGGGCGGGGCCGCCCCCTGCGTGGCTGATGCCGGTTTTTCGACGATTGTCCGCATATGGGGTGATGCTAGGGCGGCCCGTTCAGGGGGTGGCGGTGAACGCGCCGAGGAGCAGGCCGAGGAGGGCGCCGCCGAGCATGAAGGGCCCGAAGGGGATCGCCGAGCCCCGGCCCGCGCGCCGGGCGAGGACGAGCCCGAGGCCGTACAGCGAGCCGAGCAGGAAGCCCGCGAAGGCGCCCGTGAACAGCACGCCCCAGCCGTACCAGCCGAGCGCGGCGCCGAGCGGCACGGCCAGCTTCACGTCGCCGAAGCCGAGCCCGGCCGGATGGGTCAGGTGGAGCAGCAGATAGCCGCCGCCGAGCACCAGCGCGCCCAGCAGGGCGTGGCGCCAGGACCCGGCCGCGCACGGCAGCAGGGCGGCGGCCCCGAGCAGCGGTGGGAGCGCCGCCGCGAGCGGCAGGGTCAGCGGGTCGGGCAGCCGGTGCGCCCGCGCGTCCACCCAGGCCAGCAGGGTGCCGAAGGGGGCCGCCAGCAGCCAGACCGCGAGCTCCGGCCGGGGCCCGCCGGCGGCCGCCGCGAGCGCCGCGCAGACCAGCGCCGTGACCAGGGGTGCGACGGACGGCGCCCGGGTGGTGGCGCAGCCGGCCCGGCCCGGTCCGCCCAGCCAGCCGCGGGCCGGACCGGCGAAGGGGTGCCCGGCGGGGCAGCGGTCCCGCCACGGCTCCCCGGCGGGGACGGCGAGCCGGTACGCGGCCCGGGGCACGAGGAGGCCCGCCGCCGCGCCCCACAGGGCGGCGGCGACGACGAAGGCGAGCGAGACGGGGTCCACCCGCCGACCCTAGAACTAGGGTCGGCGCCATGGGGAGACCAGAGGGACCGGGAGGACGGCGGCTTCGGCTGCCGGGCCGGGTGTGGCGGGACGGGGCGGCGACGCTGGGGACGCCGGGCGGGGCGGTGCCGCTGGAGATCGCCGCCTCCTACCGCGCGCGGCGGCGCGGGCTGCTCGGCCGGGACGGGATCGCGGGGGCGCTGTTCATCACCCCGACCAACAGCGTGCACACCTTCGGGATGCGCTTCCCCCTCGACGTCGCCTATCTGGACCGCTCGCTGACCGTCCTCGCCGTGGTCGCCATGCGGCCGGGCCGGCTCGGCATGATCCGCCCGCGCGGACGGCACGTCCTGGAGGCGGAGGCGGGCGCGATGACGGCGTGGGGGCTGCGCCCGGGGGTGCGGGTCACGGTGGACCGGACCCCAGCAGGGTGAAGGCCCCGTAGACCGCGGAGGCCAGCGCGAGCAGGGCGAGCACCGGGACGGCGGTCCGGGCGCGCAGCCGGGCCAGGGCCGCCGCGGGCGGCAGCAGCAGCCCGAACGCGGGCATCATCAGGCGCGGCCGGGAGCCGAAGTAGGCGGCGCCGACCAGGGAGATCAGGACGACGGTGGCCGTGTAGACGAGCAGCGGGAGCGGCTGCCGCTGCCGCACGCACAGGACGAGCAGCCAGCCCAGCAGGGCGAGCGCGGCGCACAGGCCGAGGGCGGCGGGCCAGGGCAGCCCGGCGATGAAGCGGGCCAGAGCGACGCCGCCGTCGATGGAGTTGCCCCAGGCGGCCTGCACCTCGAAGTAGGCGGTGGCGCTGCCCTGCCGGACGCCGGCGTAGACGATGTACGCGAGCCAGCCGAGCGGCGCCAGCAGCGCGCCCGCGAGGACCGGGGCCCGCAGCCGCCGCTCCCGTACGACCGTGACCAGGGCGGTGATCCCGATCGCGGCGATCAGCGCGGCGGCGGTCGGCCGGGTCAGGCCCGCGAGCACGCACAGCGCGCCCGCGAGGATCCAGCGCCCGCGCAGCACGGCGAGCACCGACCAGGCGGCGAGCGCGGTGAACAGCGTCTCCGTGTACGCCATCGACTGCACGAACGCCGTCGGGTACACCCCCCACAGCACCGCGAGCACCAGACCGGCGCGCCTCCCGGCCACGTGGGCGCCGACCTCGTGGATGCCCCAGGCGGCGGCGAGCGAGGCGGTCCAGGAGACCAGCAGCCCGGCGGTGGGCACGTCGACGGGCAGCACGGCGGCGACGGCCCGTTCGAGGGCCGGGAAGAGCGGGAAGAACGCCAGATCGGAATGGACGGCGCCGTCGGGGAGGGTGACCTGGTAGCCGTAGCCGTGCTCGGCGATCCGGGCGTACCAGACCGCGTCCCAGCGCCCCGAGAGCCGGTGCGGCCCGTCCTTGCCGGTGGCCGCCGCGACGACGGCGAGCACGGCGAGGCCGAGCAGACGGGTGGCGGCGTAGGCGCCCAGGGCGGCCCAGGGCGGCCCCTGGCGGGGCGGGGCGGGGGTGCTGCGGGACATGCGGTCGATTATGTCCGCAGCATCCGGCGGGACCGGCCCGGCGCCGGTCGGGCCCGGCCCGGGGCGGTCGGGGCTGGCCCGGGGCGGTCGGGCCCGGCCCGGGGCGGTCCCGGGGCGGTCGGGGCGGTCCCGGGGCGGTCGGCTCAGCCAGGCGGGCGGAGCCGGAGGTACTTCGCCGAGAGCACCGGGCCGAGCTGCCCCGCGATCTCGTGGCCGGGCTCCGGCGGCTTGGGCAGGTCGCCCAGGAACGAGGTGACGATCACCTCGTCGATGCCGAGGACGCCCCGGCGGCACTGCTCCTCCAGGAAGTCCAGAGTCCGGCGCCAGCGGTCCTGGTCCGCGAGGAAGGAGCTGACCGTGCCCTGGACCACGTCCCAGAAGAAGACGTGCGGCAGGACACCGCCCTGGCTGAAGACGTGCGACTCGTACGCGTCACGGAACTCGGGGATCCGGTCGACGAGGTCGCTGACCAATTGGACACTCGGTGTCGTGGTCGTCATGGGCTGCCCATTTCGGACTTCGAAAGCGCTCTGTAGTTGATGCTCTTCCGACCAGGATGCTCCTCCTGAAGTGCCCCGTCCCGTCACTTTTGCGCTTTCCTGACGACGTCTTATGCACGGTTTTCCACAGGGGGTGCGAAAGATCCCCCATCCGTGGATCCTTGCGCGTATGTACGAGTTGGCGAGGCTCGCGAGGGGCGGGACGCTCCTCTCGGTGTGGGCGCTCGCGGCCGGCTGGCCGCGGGCGCGACTGGCCGCGCGGCTGCGCGGGGAGGGCTGGCAGCGGATCTGCCGGGGCGCCTGGGCGGTCCCGGGGAAGGAGGTGGACCGGTGGGTGCGGGCCGGGGCGGTCCAGCTGCTCCGGCCGGAGCTGGTGTGCAGCCACCGGACGGCGGCGGCGCTGCACCGCATCGAGCTCCCGGCGCCCGGCCGGGGCGGTACGGGTGGGGCGCTCGGTCCTGACGGGGCGGAGCCGCTGGAGTTCACCGGGCCCGGAGGCGGCTCCACGGGTGGCCGGATACGTGTGCACGGGACCGCCTGCCTGACGGACCGTGACCGGGCGGTGCGGCGCGGGCTGCGGGTGACGAGCCCGGCGAGGACGGTCGCCGACCTGATACGCGCCGCCGCCACGCGCGAGGAGGCGCTGATGGTCGCGGACTCGGCGCTCTCCCGCCGCCGGGTGGGCGGCCGGTGCCGGGATCCGCTCGTGGACCGGGAGGCGCTGGCGGCGGCGCTCGCGGTGCCCCACCGCCCGGGCGGCCCTCGGGCCCGGCGCTGGCTGCCGCTGGCCGAGCCGGGCGCGGGCTCGCCCGCCGAGACGGTCGCCCGGCTGCGGCTGCGGGACGCGGGCCTGTTCCCCGAGGTGCAGCCGGTGCTCCGGGCGCCCGGCGGGCAGGCGCTGCGCCCGGACTTCTACTTCCGCGCCGAGGGGCTGGCCGTGGAGATCGAGGGCTTCGCCTTCCACGGCACCCGGGAGGCGCACGAGCGGGACGTGCGGCGGTTCAACGCGCTGGGGGGCTGCCCGGGGGTGCGGCGGGTGCTGCGCTTCACGGCACGGGAGGTGTTCGAGCGCCCGGACCGGATGACGGCCTCGGTCCGGGCGGCCCTCAGCTCTCTCGGGACGCCGCCGCGTGCCGACCCCGGGGCCGCCGCCGCCCCATGACGAAGGGCCAGGCGCCGAGGCCCGCGACGAGGACGGTGCCGGTGCCGATCCCGGCGAAGCCGAGCGCCCGGAGCGCGGGATCGGGCACCCGGCCGGAGGTCCCGCCGCCCCCGCCTTCGTCCCCGTCCCCGTTCCCGCCCCCGTTCCCGCTCCCGTCCCCTGCCCCGTCTCCTGCGGGCAGACGGGCGAGTTCGAGGTCGAGGGCGAGGGGGGCGGGCGCGCCACGGTCGAGGGTGAGCTGGACGTAGTACGCGCCCGCGAAGCGCATCGCGCTCACCGCGTCCGTGGCGCCCTCGTTCCGCTGGGCGTAGGCGGCCGGGGCGGTGGCGAGGAGCAGGTCGGCCGGGGCGCCGGTGTACAGCGCCTTGCGCTCCTCGACGGCGCCGCGCGCGGGGTTGTAGAGCGCGAGCCGGAGCCCGTCGGGGAGGGCGGACCGGCCCGGCGGGGGCGTGCCTTCGGCGAACCGGGCCCGCACGAAGAGCTGCTGGCCCCAGGCGACCGGCACCCGGTAGAAGCGGCTCTCCCCCGGGCGCAGTTCGTCGCGCCAGGTGCCGTCGGCGACGGGGGCGGCGTCGTTGAAGCCGGTGCCGCCGCGGGCCGTGCCGCGTACGGGGCCGGTGCCCAGGGCGGCGGGCGGGGCGGTGCTCCAGCCGGTGGGGGCGGGGCCCGCGCCGTCGGGGGCGGCGTCGGCGACGTAGCCGAGCTCGACGGTCCGCCGCCGGACCGCGCCCAGCGAGCGGCCGACGCCCTCGACCACGAGGACGTACTCCCCCGGCTCCTGGCACGGGCGCCCGGGGCCGATCCGGCGGGAGACGTAGTCGGCGACGGGGCGGGCGGTGTCGCCGTAGAAGCGGATGTCGTTGGGCGGGCCGCAGGGCGCGCCGGATGCGGAGCGCAGGGCGAGCGAGAGGCCGTCGACGACGTCGACGGGGTCGCCGGGCTCAGGGGCGAGGACGGCGGAGAGGAAGACGTCCGAGGTGCCGTCGAGCCGCAGCCGGTACGTGTGCGTCTCGCCGCGCGCGAGGGCGTCGGTGTAGGTGCCGGGGCCCGGCAGCGCGGCCCCGGAGCGGACGGGGCGGGCGTCGGGAGCGGTGCGGTAGCCGGGCGGCACGGCGGGGCGGGGCGCCGCGGTGCCGCCCAGCAGCGCTGCGGCGAGCAGGGCGGCGAGGAGCGGGGGCACCGGCGGCTACCCGGTGGTCCGGGGGAAGGAGACCTCGACCCGGCGGTTCTTCTTCCGCCCCTCCTCGGTGGCGTTGTCGGCGATCGGGTAGTCCTCGCTGTAGCCGCGGATCTCGAAGGTCGTGCCTGCGTCGAGGTTCTTCGCGAGCTCCTGCTGGACGGCGTCGGCGCGCGCCTTGGAGAGCTTCAGGCCGTGCTCGTAGGTCCCGAGGTCGTCGGTGAACCCGAAGACACGGACCCGGCCGGAGCCCTGCTTGTTGATCTCCACGGCGATGGCGGCGATCCGGGCGGTGGCGGCGGGGCTCAGCTTGGCGCTGTCCTTGCCGAACAGGACCTCGGCCTGGAGCGCGAAGGTCACGTCGACGTTGGTGTCCTCGCGGCGCTGCTCGCCGCCCTGCTCCTCGACGATCTGCTTGATGTCGAGGATCTTCGCGGGGGCGAGGGTGGCGCCGTCGGGGAGCATCAGCTCGGGGGCGTTCGCGTCGATGGCGGGCGGCGGCGACGCGCTCCCGGCCGCCCCGGGCGGATCGTCGGCCCGCGCGCTCCCGGCGACGACGGTGCCGGACAGCAGCACGAGACCGGCGGTGAGAGCGGCGAGTCTGCGGGATGTCGTCGTCATGGCTGCGCCCTCAGGAGAGCTTGATGGTGGCGGGATCGAAGGTGGGGAGCTGGAGCGAGACCTCGGTGGTGGTGGGGGGTGGGGCGGGGAACTGCATGAAGACGGAGGTCCAGGCGCCGGCGGCGAGGCTCGACAGGTCGGTGGTGGTGAGCGGCCGGCCGTCCGTGTCGCGGAGGACGTAGTAGCGCTTCTTCCCGACGGAGTCGACGAGGGTGGCGCCGCCGAGGGAGTTGCCGTGCTTGATGATCTCGGTCTCGTCGCCGCCGAGCTGGGCCGGGATGACGCCCATGGCATCGGACTTGTTCGTCAGCCTGCCCTTGACGGTCAGGAAGCCGCCACGGTCGCGCTTCGCCTCGAACACCGAGAGTTCCAGGCCCTCCTGCCCCTTGAGGACGGCGATGGGCTCGGCGGGCTCCTCAGACTGCGGCCGGGAGTCTCCGCCGCCGCTCTTCGGGGCGCTCGTGGTCGCCCCGGGCTTGCCCTGCGGCGGCTTCTCCTCACCGCCGCAGGCTGCGAGACCCAGTGCCAGTCCGGCCGCGATGACCACCGCGGCCATCCCTCTTCCGGCCTTCTTTGCGTGCCGCACACTCATCAGAACAGGGTCCTTCGCTCGTCAGTCGGCCAGTCGGACGGAGAAGAGGTCAGCCGCGTCGGGCAGCCTCGGGCGCTCGGGGTCGATGGTCCACTCGACGCCGTCGCAGACGAGGCCGGTGATGGGTTCCGGTTCGGGGCTCGGCGTGGGTGTCGGCTCGGGCGTCGCCGTGCCGGTGGGTGTGGGGGTGCTGGGCGTCGGCGGAGGCGTGGGCGGAGGCTCTTCGAAGACGCAGCGCGGTTCGAGCACGGCGGTCGCGCTCGCCACCGCGTGCTGCTTGGCCGCCCCCGGCAGGCCCACGGCTTCGAGGGTGCGGATCCGCACCCGGAAGCCGGACTCCAGGGGGGTGCACCCCGTGTCCCAGAGCTCCGCGCCGTTCTTCGACGCGAAGAGGTCCGCCCGCTCGCAGGCGCGCCCGGCGTCGTACTCCTCGCCCCGCAGGTATCCGCCCCACGCGCCGGGGTCGAGGATCACGTCGAGCCAGCCGTCCCGAAGCTGCTCCCGGGCGTCCTGCGCCGCGGCGAGCGCGGCGGCGTCGGCCGCGGTCTGCCCGCCGTTGCGGGTGGCCGCCGCCTGTCCGACGGCGAAGTACACGAACGCCAGGAAGAGCAGACCGGCGATCACCGCCACGTAGACGGGAAAGGCCTGGCCCGCGTCGCCCGCCGGGCGGCCGGCTAGTGCCCGCCGCCCTGGCCGCCGCCGCCGCCCGTCAGTTCGCCGATCTTCCTGGAGATCGCGTTCTTGATGTCCTGGCCGATGCTCGTGCCCGTGATCGCGACCACGATCGCCACCACCACCACGATGATCCCCAGGTACTCCACCGCCGTCTGCCCGCGGTCCCCGCGCCTGCTCGACCAACTGCTCGCCTGTACGCGGGCCTTGGTCAGGAGCCTCAGCAGTGCGTCGTTCATGGTGTTCCCCTCCGTGTCCGGCGACGCGGGCAGGGTACGCCTCCGGGGCGGGATGTTCACAGGGTCCGTAGGCCCAATCACGGTGGGTAGTCATGACGCCGTCCTCGTGCCGAGCCAGGAGGCGATGGCCTCGCCACGGGTGGCGCTGTCGAGTTTGGCGAAGATGCGGTTGATGTGGTTCTTCACCGTCTTCTCCGAGATGGAGCAGCTGGCGGCGATCTGCTGGTTCGTCATGCCCGACGCGATCAGGTCCATCACCTCCGCCTCCCTCACACTCAGGCCGAAGCGTCCCACATCTGGTTGCACATGCGAAGCAGGATTCCTGAAACGCAATATGTTCGAGACAGTTGAGCTTCCGCCGCCATGTGCAGTCGCACGCATCACCCGTAAGAGCTCCGCCACCGTGAACGCCCCGTGGACCAGGTGCGCGACCCCCTCCGGCACCCCCGCCCCCGGGTGGGCCAGCAGCAGGACCGGCGCCGTCGCGGTCAGGGCCGGCGGGGCCGTCGCGGCGTCCAGGAGGATCAGGTCCGGGGCCGTGCGGCGGGCAGTCGCCACGGTCTCGCGGGCGTCCGGCGACTCCGCGACGGCCACCACCCTCAGCCCGAGGAGCGCCGTGAGGCCCGCCCGTACCACCGGGTTCGCGCTCACCACCAGGACTCTCATCGCGTCTCTCACCCGCCCTCACTCGCCCGTGATCGAGCCGAAGTCGGTGCCCGTGCCGAGGAACAGGCCCGCGCCCAGCAGGATCATCGTCGCCGGGACCATCAGGGTCGTGATCACCATCGTCGCCTTCGGCACCGCCTTCGCCGCCTTGCGCCGCGCGTTCTGCGCGTCGGTGCGCCGCATGTCGTTCGCGATCTGGATCAGCGTGTCGACGATCGGCGCGCCCAGCTCCTCGCCCTGCTGGAGCGCCGTGACGAACTGCGCCACCTGCTCCGAGTCGTTGCGCCGCCGCAGCTCGTCGAAGGCCTGGCGGCGGCTGACGCCCATGTCCATCTGGCGCAGGGTGATGCGGAGTTCGTCCGCCCACGGTCCCTCGTACCGCTCCGCCACCCGCTCCAGTGCCTGCCGGAAGCCGAGCCCGGCGGAGACGACGACGGCGAGCACGTCCAGGAAGTCCGGGAGGGTCCGCTCGATCTGGTCCTTGCGGATCCGCACCGCCGACCAGATGCCCACCTCGGTCCAGAACGCGCCGAAGGCGAACAGCAGCACCGCGACCAGGAACGAGCCCCTGGTCAGCATCAGCAGCCCGCCGAACACCCCGAGGAAGCCGTAGACGGCCCGCCGCGCCCCGTACCGGTCGATCGTCAGCCCCCCGGGGTTGCCGGCCAGGTCGATCCGGCGCCGCACCGAGCTGACCCGCTTGGGCCCCATCAGCCGCAGCACGGCGGGCGACCAGCGCATCCCGAGCCGGTCCACCAGCGAGTCGACGGCCCCGGTCCGGGTCGCGCCGACCTCCAGGGCGAGCTGGAGGTCCGAGGGCAGCTTGGCGTCCGCGCGGTAGAGCCGGACGCCGTAGCAGACACCGGCGACGGAGAGCCCGGCCAGCAGGGCGAGGAGGAGGTCCACGGTCGTCACACGCCCTTACACGTCGATCTTCGAGAAGCGGCGGATCGCGACGAAGCCGAGCCCGTACAGCGCGATGGCGATCACCACCGCGAGCTGTCCCAGGCCCGAGCCGGTCATCCGGTCCAGCGCACCGGGCTGCATGTTGTCGATGAGCAGCAGCGAGCCGACGCCGATGACCGGCACCGCGTACGCCGTGAGGCTCACCTGCGAGAGCTGGGTGCGGACCTCGCGCCGGGTCTCCTTGCGCTCCTCCAGCGTGTCGGTGAGGTTGCGCAGCGAGGAGACCACGGTGCCGCCCGCCCGGTTCGCCAGGACCAGCGTCGTGACCAGGACGACGAGTTCGCGCGAGGGCAGCCGCTCGGCCAGCTCGCCGAGCGCCTCGTCGATCGAGGTGCCGACGGCGAGCTGCTGGGCGACCTTCTCCAGCTCGTCGCCGGCCGGGGACTCCAGCTCGTCGGCGGCGAGCGAGAGCGCCATCCGCAGCGCGAGTCCGGCCTGGGTGGCGTTGGCGAGGATGCGGGAGAGCTCGGGGAGCTGGTTGATGAACTTCTCGATCCGCTTCTGCCGCTGCCAGTTGAGGAAGCCCATCGCCACCCACACCCCGAGGAAGCCGCAGATCGGGCCGAAGAACGGGGAGAGCAGGGCCTGGCCGACGACCCACAGGACGACGACCGTCGCCGTCATCGCGGCCACGAACTCGCCCGGTGTGACGTCGAGCCCGGTGGCCGAGATACGCCGCTCCAGCCGCCGCCCGAAGGCGGTGCGCCGGACGCGCCGGTCCAGGCCCCGGAACGGACGGCGACGCCCGCCCGGACCGCCGTCCCCGCCCTCGCCCGCGTCGGCGGACAGGCGGGCGATGAGCGCGGCCTTCTGGGCGGCCCCGCTCGCGTACGTCCGGATGCCGAGCACCGCCAGCACGCAGCAGACCAGCGTCGCGCCCACGGTCAGCAGCGTCGGATTCACGTCGGTCATCCTTTCCCTCTACGCCTTCGCCTACTTCGCCTGCTTCGCTTACTTCACGCACTTCGCGCACTACGTCTACTTCGGCTACTTCACGTACTACGCCCGCTTCGGCTACTGCGCCTACTTCGCTTCCCGCACGGCCAGTTGCTCCTCGTGCGCGGCCACCCCGAAAGCCTGCGGGAGCGGCTGCCCGGCCATGTACAGCCGCTGGGCGACCCGGCGCGGCAGCGGGTGGTAGACGAACTCCCCGTACACCCGCCCGTCGGCCGCCAGCGGCTGGGCCAGGAACCGGCAGACGGTGGCCAGCAGGTAGCGCTCGCGCCCGTCGGAGGCGAGGATCGCGATCTCGGTGACCCGGCGGGTGCCGTCGGGGTGCCGGGTGAGCTGGACGAGGACGTCGACGGCGCTGTTGATCTGGTCGCGCAGCGCCTCGAAGGGCACCTTGACCTCCGACATGGAGGCCAGGGTCTGGAGCCGCATCAGGGCGTCCTCGGCCGAGTTGGCGTGCACGGTGGCGAGCGAGCCGTCGTGGCCGGTGGACATGGCCTGGAGCATGTCCAGGGTCTCGCCGCCTCGGACCTCGCCGACCACGATCCGGTCGGGGCGCATCCGCAGCGAGTTGCGGACCAGGTCGCGGATGGTGACCTGGCCCCGGCCCTCGATGTTGGGCGGGCGGGCCTCAAGCCGGATCACGTGCGACTGCTGGAGCTGGAGTTCGGCGGAGTCCTCGATGGTGATGACCCGCTCGCCGTCGGGGATCAGCCCGGACAGGGCGTTGAGCAGCGTGGTCTTCCCGGTGCCGGTGGCGCCGGAGACGATGATGTTGAACTTCGCCTGGACCAGCCCGGAGAGGAGCAGCAGCATCTGCTCGTCCAGGGAGCCGAGGCCGACCATCTCGTGCAGGGTGTACGCGCGGGGGAAGCGGCGGATGGTGAGGGTGGCGCCGGTGAGCGAGAGCGGCGGGATGATGACGTTGACGCGCTCGCCGGAGGGCAGCCGGGCGTCGACCATCGGGTTGGACTCGTCCACCCGCCGGTTGACCGTGGACACGATCCGCTCGATGGTCTGCATCAGCTGCTCGTGCGAGGCGAAGCGCAGCGGCAGCAGTTCGACGCGTCCCGCCCGCTCGATGTAGATCTGGTCCGGGCCGTTGACCATGATCTCGGTGATGGAGGCGTCTTCGAGGAGTGGTTCGAGGACGCCGAGCCCGAGCGCCTCGTCGACCACGCGCCGGATCAGCTGGGCCCGTTCCGCGGTGGAGAGGACGGGGCCCTCGCGGCTGATGATGTGCCCGAGGACCCGCTCCAGACGGGCCCGGCGCTCGGCGGCGGCGAGCGCGGACATCTCGGTGAGGTCGATCTCCTCCAGGAGCTTGGCCCGGAAGGACGCGACGAGGTGTCCGTCCTCCCGGCCGCCGCCCGCGGCGCCGGTCTCCTCGGGGTGGCCGATACGGGACCTGAGACTCACGGCCGGTCCTCCTGGGGGGCGTCGGGCAGGGGCATGACGGCGGTCCTTGACACGGGGTCGAAGCTCGCGAAGGGGATGAGGGAGGGGATGGAGACGGTCACGGTGGCCGTCCCGCCGGACACCTCCACGCCCGTGATGCGGCTCGCCGTCCAGCCGCTGACCGACGCCCTCGCCACGGCCTGCGGCCCGGGTACGGAGTCGGGGTCGTCCACGCTCGCGGCCCGTGCCGCCGCCCGCGCGGCCGTGCCCGCCTGCTGGGCGGCGTACGCGGCGATGCCGAACTGCACGCCGACGAGGCCGACGAGGAGCAGCAGCGGCAGGAAGCCCAGGTACTCGACGGCGACCTGGCCCCGGTCGCGCGGCCGTCGCGCGAGGCCCCGCCCGCCGGTCCGAACGGGCCGGGGCGGCCGGGTACGCCGGGCCCACCACGAGCACAGGGGGCTCGCCGGCCGTCGTCTCATCGTCCCTCCCCCTCCCATACGGCTCCGGCCTCGCCGGTCACGTCGAACGGGAAGCTGACCGCGCCCGGGAAGAGGACCGGCACGCGCAGCTTCACCGTCGCCCGGTACAGCCCGCCGTCCCGCCCGCAGTCGGCCGTGGCCTTCGCCGCCCACGCCCCGTCCAGGTGCCGCTTCGCCGCCGCCGCGCAGTCGCCGTCCACGGCCCCGGCGCGGGCGCCCTCATCGGCCGCGTTCCCGGCGAGGGTGAAGGTGTAGCCGATCAGCACGCACTGCCACAGGAGCACGAGGGTGAGCAGGATCAGGGGCAGCATCCCGACGAACTCGACGGCCACCTGCCCCCTGTCGTCCCGCCCGGCGCGTCCCATGTCAGCGGCGCGTCCCATGTCAGCGGCCCGCCCCGCGCCGCCGCAGCCCGAGGGCGCCGCGCTCCCCGCCCCGTACCAGCTCCTTGCCCTGGGCCGGGGCGCCGGTCTTGACCAGGCCCAGTTCGCCCGCGAGCGCCCACAGGGCCTGCTTGACGGTGGAGCGGGCGTCGAGGTCGTGGAGGCGGCCCGCGTCGACGACGGCGGCGAGCTCCTTGAAGTGGGCGGGGACGGTGACGCCGGCGATCCGGGTACCGGTGATCTTCTGGACCAGGGGCGGCTGGATCTCGGCGGAGCGCTGGTGCCGGTTGACGAGCAGGGTCGTCTCCTCCGGCTTGCGGACCTGGAGGCGGTCCCACATGCGGACGGCCCGCTTGGCGGCCCGGACGGCGACGACGTCGGGGGTGGTGACCAGCAGGGCCGTGTCGGCCATCTCGACGGCGGCGGCCCCGGCGCTGTCGAGGTGGGTGCCGCAGTCGATGACGACGATCTCGTGGCGGCTGCGCAGGGCGCTGACGATCTGGCGGGCGGAGCGGTCGGTGACCTCCTCGGCGCGCTCGCCCTCGGCGGGGGCCAGCAGCAGGCTGACGCCGGTCTCGTGGACGTACACGGCGTCCTGGAGGACCCGGGGCGAGATGTCGTCGACGGCGGCGAGGTCGGCGAGCGAGCGGCGGAACTGCACGTCGAGGTAGGAGGCGATGTCGCCGCCCTGGAGGTCCATGTCGACGAGGGCGACGGTGTGGCCGGAGGCGCGGGCGGCGAGGGCGAGGTGGACGGCGGTGACGGTGGTGCCGACGCCGCCCTTGGCGCCGCTGACGGTGACGACCCGGCCGCCGGGTCCGGTGAGGGCCTCGGTCCCGGCGCCGAGGTGGCGGCGGACGCCGGTGGACCACTGGGCGGCGGCCTGGACGCGGCTGGCGAGCTCCTCGTAGCCGAGCGGGAGGGTGACGAGGCCTCGGGCGCCGGAGTCCATGGCGGCGGAGAAGAGCACGGGGCTGGCGTCGGCGGTGATGAGCACGACGCCGACGGCGGGGAAGCGCAGGGCGACCTCGCGGATCAGCTCCAGGGCGGGCACGGGGCCGATCCGCTCGTGGACGAGGACGACTTCGGGGAGCTCGTCGAGGGAGTCGGCGGCGAGCCGGGCCAGGGTGTCGACGAGCTGGGTCGAGTCGGTGACGGGGGCGGCGGGTTCGGCGTCGGGGAGCTGTCCGATGAGGGTGGTGACCGCGCGGGCCGCGTCCGCGTCGCCGACCGCCGGCAGGATCCTGGTGGTCATCCGGGCCTCACTTGTCCTTGTCGAGCGTGTAGGTGCGGTCGCGGGCGTCGGGCGCGGTGCCGCCGCCGGGGGCGACCAGGGCGAGGCGGACGTGCTCGGCGAAGGACTCGGCGTAGGCGACGCGCTGGGTGTCGACGGTGGAGAGCGCGAAGGTGATCGGGACGGCCTCGGTGGCGCGGTTGCGGTCCTCGCGGTCGGGGGTGAGGGCGGTGAGCTGCCCGACGTCGATGACCTTGGCCCCGGCGACGATCATCTTGGACTGGGCGGCCTGGCCGCCGCGTTCGCCGGCGAAGGTCGCGTAGATGTTGACGGTGGCGCCGGGGGTGATCTTGCCGGCCACGCCGGTGGCGGCGTCGATCATGATGGCGATCTCCTGCTGGCCGGGTTCGAGCGCCGGGCGCTTGACGATCATGTCGCTCTGGAGGAGCGAGCCGGCCTTGAGGGTGGTGACGGCGATCTTGCCCTCGGTCTGCGCGAGGTCGGTGACGGCGGTGGCCGGAAGCCAGCGCTCGGGCATCGTGATCTTCTCGAACCGGCCGGGGCCGAGCGGGGTGTACGGCTGGATGTCGTCCTTGACGCGGTACGCGGTGACCTCGGGTCCGACCTTGGAGTTCACGTCGCCGATCACCGAGAGCACGCCGGCGAAGGCGCCGAGGGCGCACAGGACGGAGAGGAGCAGCAGGATGACACCACGGCGCTGGCGGGAGTTCATGGCCGTACTACCTCGATCGTGGACGTGTGGCGCGACGGGCGGGCGGGGGACACGGGCGGGGGCGGGGGCATGAGCGGCGGGGCACGGGGCTAGCGGGGCGCCGGGGCGGTCGCCCGGGGCGGTTCGGCCGAGGGCAGCGGGGCGGCGCAGAAGCCGCAGCGGTCGCCGATGAGCTCCATCCGGCACCAGTGGCAGGTCTCCCGGCGGACGGAGGCGACCAGTTGGTAGAGGACGGGCAGGTCGGCCAGATGGGCGGCGAACTCGACCAGCTTCGGCGTCCCCCACCAGCGGGGCGAGGACTCGGGCAGCGCGGTCTCCTGGACGGCGCGGACCTGCCAGCGCGGGGCGAGGACGGTGGCCGGCCAGTCGCTCTGGAGCTGGCCCCGGGCCAGCACGAGGTCGGTGGTGAACTCGGGCCCGGTGAGCGTGTCGGCGCCCGATCCGACGCGTACGAGTTCGGCCGAGGGTCCGGCGAGGACGCCGAACTGGGCGCCGGGCAGCCAGCCCTTGACGTGCGAGGTCAGGCCGACGGGGACGCGGTCGAGCTTGGCGACGGAGCCGAGGACGGCGCCCGCGTAGACGTAGTGGGCGAGCAGCCGGGCGGCGGAGGCGAGGACGCCGGGGCTGAAGTCACAGCCGGAGAGCTGCCGGAGCTGGCGGACGAGGACCGCGGCGCCGAGCGGCGGCAGGGTGGTCCGGACGATCGCGATCCGGTCGGATTCGAGCAGCGCGCGGACGGTGTGCAGGCGCTGTTCGGTGGCCGGGGACGCGGCGGCGGGGCAGACCACGACGACGTGCCCGTGCCGGTCCAGCAGGAGCTGGACGTCGGCGAGGGCGGCGTCGAGCGACCGGGCCTCCGGTCCGGGCAGCACGGCGGCGGGCGGGGTCGCCGGGTCGGTGGGCGGCAGCACCAGATCGGGGCTGGTGACCGCAATCGCTGTCGGCACGCGGGCTCCCCCGATCCCTCACTGACCACTACATGCTGCGTTCGCAGCGTCACGCCTCTGCACTTTATCCACGTCCCCCGGGGTGGTGAACAGACAATCCTTCAAGCTCCGTCACTTTCTCGGCCCTCGGACGCCCTCGGCGGGGCCGTCCTGAACTGCGGCTCCTGCCAGAGGTCTTGACAACCCGATTGGTCTGGACCAGCTTGTTCCCCCGACGGTGGCCACCGTTCCGCACCTCCGTACGAAGGCGTACGGCCTCCCCTGCCCCGCCTTTCCCCGCGTCTCCCAGGCTTTCTCAGGCTTTCCCCGCCTCATCCCCGCCTTTCCCCACCTCATCCCCGCCTCATCCCCGCCCCCCCCACTCCCCCACTCCCCCACCCGGAGGCAGCAAGTGGACCGCACCACCAGAGCCGCCCTGGCGCTCGCCGTCGGCGCCGGACTCGTCCTCGTCGGCGGCACCGGCACCGCCCAGGCCGCGGACGTCAACGTGGCCAAGAACGCCGGATTCGAGAACGGCCTCGCCAACTGGACCTGCTCCGCGGGCAGCGGCACCGTCGTCACCTCGCCGGTGCGCACCGGCGCCGGCGCCCTGCGGGCCGCCCCGGCCGGCCTCGACAACGCCAAGTGCAGCCAGACCGTCACCGTGAAGCCGAGCTCCACGTACACGCTGAGCGCGTGGGTGCAGGGCGGTTACGCGTACCTCGGCGCGAGCGGCACCGGCACCACCGACGTCTCCACCTGGACGCCGGACAGCGCCGGCTGGAAGCAGCTGACCACCACCTTCACCACCGGCGCCAACACCACCTCGGTGCAGGTCTACACGCACGGCTGGTACGGCACGGCCGCCTACTCCGTCGACGACGTGAGCGTCTTCGGACCGGACGGGGGCGGCGGCACCGACCCGCAGCCGACCGTCCCGGCCGTCCCCGCCGGACTCGCCGCGGGCGCGCCCACCACCACGTCCGTCCCGCTGACCTGGGGCGCGGTCTCCAACGCGACCGCCTACAAGGTCTACAAGGACGGCGCCCTCGCCACCACGGTCAACAGCGCCTCGGCCACCGTCGCGGGGCTGACGGCCGACACCACGTACCAGTTCCAGGTCTCCGCGACCAACGCCGCCGGGGAGTCCGCCAAGTCCGCCGCCGTCTCCGTGAAGACGGCCAAGCCCACCGACCCGGGCCCCGGCCCGGCCGTGCCCAAGCACGCGGTGACCGGCTACTGGCAGAACTTCGACAACGGCGCCGCCAAGCAGAAGCTGCGGGACGTCCAGGCGCAGTACGACATCATCGCGGTCTCCTTCGCCGACTCCACCACGACGGCCGGACAGCTCGCCTTCAACCTCGACCCGGCGGTCGGCTACGCCTCCGTCGCCGACTTCAAGGCCGACATCGCGGCGAAGAAGGCGGCCGGCAAGTCCGTCATCCTCTCGGTCGGCGGCGAGAAGGGGAACGTCACCATCAACAGTGACGCCTCCGCGACCGCCTTCGCCACCAGCGCGTACGCCCTGATGCAGGAGTACGGCTTCACCGGTGTGGACATCGACCTGGAGCACGGCATCAACTCCACGTACCTCACCAAGGCGCTGCGCCAGCTCTCCGCCAAGGCGGGCTCCTCGCTGGTCATCACGATGGCCCCGCAGACCATCGACATGCAGTCGACCGGGACCGAGTACTTCAAGACCGCGCTCGCCGTGAAGGACATCCTCACGGTGATCAACACCCAGTACTACAACAGCGGCGCGATGCTCGGCTGCGACGGCAAGGTCTACAGCCAGGGCTCGGTGGACTTCCTCACCGCGCTCGCCTGCATCCAGCTCCAGGGCGGCCTCGACGCCTCCCAGGTCGGCCTCGGCGTGCCCGCCTCGACCCGCGGCGCGGGCAGCGGCTACGTGGACCCGCAGATCGTGAAGAACGCCCTGGACTGCCTCGCCAAGGGCACCTCCTGCGGCAGCTTCAAGCCCGCCCAGACCTACCCCGGCATCCGTGGCGCCATGACCTGGTCCACCAACTGGGACGCGACGGCCGGCAACGCCTGGTCGAACGCGGTCGGCCCGCACGTCCACGGCCTGCCGTAGCCGCACCGCCCCCCGTAACCCCTTCGGGGGAAAACGCCCCGCAGCGCCGCCGCTCCCCCGGCGGCGCTGCGCCGTTTCCCGGGTCCGGGGCCGGAAGAATGTGGCCGAACCCCACGCCTTGACCGGTCCATGTCACGGCCGCACCATGTCAGCACCGCACGGCCGTCTGTCGCACTCCCCCACACTCCCCACCCAGGAGACAGCATGCGACTTCGTATCCGCGGAAGAAGGTCCGCCGCGCTGGCGGGCCTCCTGGCGCTCGCCCTCGCGGCGCCGCTCTCCGCGCTCGCCACCCCCGCCGGGGCCGACCCGGCGCCGACCGCCGCCGCCCGCGGCGGGGAGGAGGTCATCCGGCAGTACGAGATCGCCGGACCCGCCACCCCCGCCGAACGCACCGCCCTCGCCGCCACCGGCGTCTCCATCGACGAGGTCGACGCCGGCCACGTCGTCGTGAGCGGCAACGCCCAGCAGGCGGCGCACCTCAAGAGCCTCGGCTACCGGCCGGTGGCCCTGCCCGCGCCGCCGGACCGGGGCAAGTCCGCCGCCAGCGCCCTCGGGCCGCTCGACTTCCCGTCCGCCGACGCGAAGTACCACAACTTCGCCGAGATGAACGCGGAGATCGACCAGCGCCTCGCCGCCTACCCCTCGATCATGAGCAAGCGGGTGATCGGCAAGACGTACCAGGGCCGCGACATCATCGCGATCAAGGTCAGCGACAACGTGGGCACCGACGAGAGCGAGCCCGAGGTCCTCTTCACCGCCCACCAGCACGCCCGCGAGCACCTCACCGTCGAGATGGCGCTGTACCTGCTGCGCGAGCTGGGCGCCGGCTACGGCTCGGACGCGCGGGTCACCGACATGGTGAACAACCGCGAGATCTGGATCGTGCCGGACCTCAACCCGGACGGCGGCGAGTACGACATCGCCAGCGGCTCCTACCGCAGCTGGCGCAAGAACCGGCAGCCCAACTCCGGCTCCACGTACGTCGGTACGGACCTCAACCGGAACTGGGACTACAAGTGGGGCTGCTGCGGCGGCTCCTCCAGCTCCAAGAGCTCCGAGACCTACCGCGGCGCGGCGCCCGAGTCGGCGCCCGAGGTGAAGGTCGTCGCCGACTTCGTCCGCTCCCGGGTCGTCGGCGGCAAGCAGCAGATCAAGACCGGCATCGACTTCCACACCTACAGCGAACTGGTGCTGTGGCCCTTCGGCTGGACCACCGCGGACACCGCCACGGGCATGACCCAGGACGACCGCGACGCCTTCGCCGCGGTCGGCAAGAAGATGGCGGCGAGCAACGGCTACACCCCCGAGCAGTCCAGCGACCTGTACATCACGGACGGGTCGATCGACGACTACCTGTGGGGCACGCAGAAGATCTTCGCGTACACCTTCGAGATGTACCCGACCGACTCCTGGAGCGGCGGCTTCTACCCGCCCGACGAGGTGATCGAGCGGGAGACCAGCCGCAACAAGGACGCCGTGCTCCAGCTCCTGGAGAACAGCGACTGCATGTACCGCTCGATCGGCAAGGCCGCGCAGTACTGCTAGCCGGCCTTGGCGTCCTCGTCGAAGTAGGCGTCCAGCACCGCGTCGAGCTGTGACTCCCACTCCGCGACGCGGCCCCTGGCCGGCGCGTCGATCTCGATCGGGTACCAGCGCCGGTCAGGGGTGTGCACGGTGACGGTGAACCGCTTGCCGAAGCGCCCCGACGCGGTCTCGACCGCGCCGATCTCGTCCCAGCGGAACTCGCACTCCTCCTCGTCGAGGCTGAGCCGCACGCCCGAGCCGTCGGCCGTGATCCGGGCCCGCCGGTCGGCGGCCTCGAAGACGGGCCCCTCGGGCGCGTCGGCCTCCTCGGGCGCGTCGGCCCCCTCGGGCACGGCGTCCTCGACGGTCTCCGCGGCCTCGGATGCCTCACCGGCCTCCGAGGTCTCCAGGGCCTCCAGGGCCTCGTCCGTCGCCACCGGTCCGGCCGCCGCCTCCGGGCGTGGCCCCGTGATCCCGGGGACGAACGCCGGATCGGCCGCGGCGCCCTGGAGGGGCGGAATGCTGCTGGTTCCTGAGTTCTTCTCCACGGGGGAAGTATGGCCGACGATGCTGTGAGCGGGGCAAGTGGGCCCGGCTGCCCGGCTAGACGACCAGACTGAGCGCCGCCGCGATCACGAACCCGGCCAGGGACAGCACCGATTCGAGGACCGTCCAGGACTTGAGGGTGTCCCGCTCCGAGATGCCGAAGTACTGGGAGACCATCCAGAAGCCGCCGTCGTTGACGTGCGAGCCGAAGATCGAGCCCGCCGAGATCGCCATGATGACCAGGGCGAGGAAGGCCTGCGAGTGGTCGCCGCCCTCGACGAGCGGGAGCACGATGCCGGCCGTGGTGACGATGGCGACGGTGGCCGAACCCTGGGCGACCCGCAGCACCAGCGAGATCAGGTAGGCGAGCACGATGACCGGCAGGCCGACGCCGTCGAAGGTGTCGGCGAGGGCCTGGGCGACCCCGCTGGCCTTGAGGACCGCGCCGAAGACGCCGCCCGCGCCGACCACGAGCAGGATGTTGCCGACCGGCTTCAGGGACGAGGTGGACACCTGCTCCAGGGACTTGCGGCTCCAGCCGCGCCGGATGCCGAGCAGATAGTACGCGAGGAGCAGGGCGATCGTCAGGGCGACGAAGGGGTTGCCGAAGAACTCGACCACCGAGCGGAGGGTGGACGGGTCGAGGGCGATCGAGGAGAAGGTCGAGGCGAGGATGAGCACCAGCGGCGTGCCGATGATGAAGAGCACGGTGCTCAGTGGTACGGGCGCCTCCGAGGTGCCCTCGCGCTCCTCTGCGACCCGGCGCCTGGCCTCCTCGGCGGCGTCCAGCATGTCCTGCGGGACCTCGACGAAGATGCGCTTGCCGATCCAGGCGGCGTAGGCCCAGGCGGCGAGGACGGCGGGGACGCCGACGACCACGCCCATGAAGATGACCCAGCCGAGCGAGACGTGCAGCAGGCCGGCGGCGGCGACCGGGCCGGGGTGCGGCGGCAGGAAGGCGTGGGTCATCGAGAGGCCCGCGAGCAGCGGCATACAGTAGAGCAGGATCGACTTCCCGGACCGCTTGGCGGCGGCGTAGACGATCGGCGCGAGGACGAAGATGCCGACGTCGAAGAAGACCGGGATGCCGAAGATGAGGCCGGTGAGGCCCATCGCGAGCGGGGCGCGCTTCTCTCCGAAGAGCCCGAGCAGCCGGGTGCTGAGCACCTCGGCGCCGCCGGAGACCTCCAGGATCGCGCCGAGCATGGTGCCGAGGCCGATGATGATGGCGACGCTGCCGAGGACGCCGCCCATGCCGTCCTGGATCACGGAGGCGGCGGCGGACTTCTGGACGGTGCCGAAGAGTTCGGTGACCGAGAGACCGGCGGCGAGACCGACGGCGATGGAGACGGCGAGCAGGGCCACGAAGGGCTGGAGCCTGACTCTGATGATCAGGAACAGCAGCAGCGCCATACCGAGCAGGGCGACCGTCAGCAGGCCGGCGGTGCCGGGTATCAGGTTGAGCAGGCCGCCGGTATGAGGAGGGACTGCGGGCGCGTCGGCGGCGAAGGCGGTGAGGCTCATGGAGGGGGACCTCGGTTCTGTGGGGGTTCCGTGTCTCGTTTCCGGGCAGGGCGGGGTGCGGCACGGCGTTCCCTGGTGAACGCCGTGCCGCGGGACGGCAGGTGGAGCGGAACGGTCAGCTCAGGACCGCCAGCGCGTCGATCTCGATGAGCAGGCCCTTGGGCAGGCCGACGTAGACCGTGGTGCGGGCCGAGGCGGGGGCCTTGAGGCCCTGCTCCTCGAAGTAGGCGTTGTAGATCTCGTTCATCTCGGCGAAGTGGTCGACGTCCGTGAGGTAGACGCGCATCATCATCACGTCGTCCCAGCTCGCGCCGCCCTCTTCGAGGATCGCCTTGACGTTGGCGAAGGTCTGGAGGGTCTGCTCGCGCAGGGTCGGGCCCGCGGGCGTCGGGGGCTGGCCCTCGACGGCGGGCAGGAAGCCGACCTGGCCGGCGACCTGGAGGATGTTGCCCTTCTTGACGCCGTGGGAGAACTTGGCGGGCGGGGCGGTGTGGGTGGCGGGGACGAGGGCGGTCTTCTCGGTCATGCGGTCCGTTTCCTAACTGTCTTTCCTGGTGGTGTTTCCGGAGTAGTCGCGGCTGATGTCGTCGGCGGTGCGGCGCACCAGCGGGAGCAGGGTGAGGAGCTCCTCGGCGGTGACCACCACGTTCGGCGCGGAGACCGACATGGCGGCGACGACGCGGCCGTCCGCGCCTCGGATGGGCGCCGCGATGCAGTTGATCGACTCCTCGTGGCCACCGAGGTCGGTGGCCCAGCCCTGTTCGCGCACGGTCGCCAGCTCCTTGAGGAAGGCGGCGGCGTTGGGCGTCGAACGGGGCGTGTACAGGGGGTAGTCCAGCTTTCCGGCGAGGGAGCGGCGCTCGGACTCGGAGAGGTCGGCGAGGAGCAGCTTGGCGACGGCGGCGACGGTGAGGGCGACGGGCTTGCCGATGCGCGAGTACATCCGGACCGGGTAGCGGCTCTCGACCTTGTCGATGTAGAGCACCTCGCCCTCCTCGTGGACGGCGAGGTGGACGGTGTGGCCGATGTGGCCGTTGAGGGCGGCGAGGTGGGGGTGGGCGACCTCGCGGATGTCGAGGTTCTCGACGGCTTCCTGGGCGAGCGCGAAGAGGCGGGCGCCGAGGCGGTAGCGCTGGTCCTGCTGCCGGTAGACCAACCCGTGTTCGTGCAGGGTGCGGAGCAGGCGCAGGGCGGTGGACTTGTGCACGCCGAGCCGGTCGGCGACCTGCCCGAGGTCGGCGGGCCCCTGTGCGAGCAGCGGCAGGATACTGAGCGCGCGGTCGACGGTCTGGCTCATGGCGTACGTACCTCCTGGTCGTCCCCCGTCCACCCGGGGCCGAGGTGCAGTCTCCCCCAGGCGGCGTCGTCGAGTGCGGCGAGCCGGTCGGCGCGGGCGCGCCGGGGCGGCTCGGCGAGGTCGCCGGGGACGGTGAGCGCGGCGGCGGCCGTCAGGTGCCCGTGCCGCACCCGGGCGGCGGTGCCGAGCCCGCGCAGCGTCCCGGAGAGGAACCCGGCGGCGAAGGCGTCCCCGGCGCCGACGGGGGCGACGACGTCGACCCGGGGGGCGGGGACGGAGACGACGAGATCGGGCGCGGCGGCCTCGCGCGCACCGGCACCGGCGGCCCCCGGGGCCGGCACGGCGCCGCGCTCGAACACGGTCGCCCCTTCGGCGCCCCGCTTCACCACGAGCACCGCGGGCTCCGGCAGCAGCGCGCGGATCGCGTCCGGCTCGCCCACGCCCCAGGCGTCCTCCGCCTCGTCGGCGCCGACGAAGACGAGGTCGGCGCCCCGGGCCAGCTCCAGCAGTACCCGGCCGCCCTCGGCCGGGTCGTCCCACAGCCCGGGACGGAAGTTGACGTCGAAGGAGACGAGGGGCCGGCCGGGCCGGGGCGTGCTGAGCTCGCGCACGAGGGCCAGGCAGGAGGCGGAGAGCGCCGGGGTGATGCCGGAGAGGTGGAGGATCCGCCCGTCGGCGACGGAGGCGTACGGCACGGTCTCGGGCGACATCGCGGAGGCGGCGGATCCGGCCCGGTAGTAGACCACCTCGTGCGCGTCGCTCGCCCGGTCGGTGGCGGTGCGGAAGTAGACGCCGGTCGGCCGGCGCGGGTCGGTCCGGACGGCGGTGACGTCGACCCCGTACCCCCCGATCGCCTCGACCAGGTGCTCCCCGAAGCCGTCCCGGCCCACCCGGCCGACCCACTTGGCGCGGTGTCCGGCGGCGGCCAGCGCGCAGGCGACGTTGGACTCGGCGCCGCCGATCGCGCGGCTGAAGGAGGGCACCTCGGCGAGGCGCCCGGGGCGCTCGGGCACGAAGGTGACCATGGACTCGCCGAGGCAGACGACCTCCGGCGCTTCGTCCGCGGGAGGCGGGGTTCCGGTCACCTTCGGGCTCCTTCACGCTGGTGCGGCGGGGGCGGTTCGACTCCGGGCGCATTGACCCGGCCTTGGCCCGGATGTTAGACAGCCTTAAGCGATATGCGCAACGGGCGTTGCAGAGAGTGCAACAGCAACGCCTTTCGCGCCGGAACCCTCAAGGAGGAGGACCCATGCCGGACCTGGCGAACGAGGTCGTCGACCACCGCTTCAAGGCCCTGCCGCCGGACGCCGCGGGACTGACCGTGCGGGAGCTCGCGGCCCAGCGCCGCAACCTCTTCACCGGCGGCTTCACCACCCCCGTCCTCGCCCTCTCCGCCGAGTCCGTCGAGCACAACCTGCGCCTCCTGGAGGAGTACGCGGAGCGCCACCACCTCGTCTTCGCCCCGCACGGCAAGACCTCCATGGCCCCCCAGCTCTTCGAGCGCCAGCTCGCCCACGGCGCCTGGGGCATCACCGCCGCCGTCCCCCACCAGGCCCGCGTCTACCGCGCCCACGGCATCGCCCGGATCTTCCTCGCCAACGAGGTCGTCGACCCCGTCGCGCTGCGCTGGCTCGCGGGCGAGCTCGACGCCGACCCGGACTTCCGCTTCGTCTGCTACGTCGACTCGGTGCGCGGCGTCGAGCTCATGGACGAGGCCCTGCGCGCCGCCTCCGCCCGCCGCCCCGTCGACGTCGTCGTCGAGCTCGGCGCGGGCGACGGCGCCCGCACCGGCGCCCGCACCGAGGCCGACTGCGCCGCCGTCGCCGACGCCGTCGCGGCCGCCGGCACCCTCCGGCTCGTCGGCGTCGCCGGCTACGAGGGCGAGGTCCCCGGCGCCGACCCGGAGAAGGTCCGCGCCTGGCTGCGCCGCCTCACCGCGCTCGCCGCCGACTTCGACAAGGCCGGCCGCTTCGGCCCGGCCGTCGGGGAGATCGTCGTCAGCGCGGGCGGCAGCGCCTGGTTCGACACGGTCGCCGAGGTCTTCGCCGAGATCCCCGCGCTCTCCCTGCCCGTCCTGAAGCTGCTGCGCTCCGGCGCCTACGTGAGCCACGACTCCGGCCACTACCGCGAGCTCACGCCCTTCAACCGGGTCCCCGAGGAGGGCGCGCTGGAGCCCGCCTTCCGGCTCTGGGCGCAGGTCGTCTCCCGCCCCACCCCCGAGCAGGCCTTCACCAACGCGGGCAAGCGCGACGCCGCCCACGACCTGCACCTCCCCGAGGCCCAGGTGGTCCGCGACGCCCGCACCGGCGAGATCCGCCCCGCCGACGGCGTCACCGTCACCGGCCTGTCCGACCAGCACGGCTGGCTGCGCACCGGCCCGGACGCCGACGTCGAGGTCGGCGACTGGATCGGGATGGGCCTCTCCCACCCGTGCACCGCCTTCGACAAGTGGCAGCTGATCCCGCTCGTCGAGGCGGACGGCACCGTCGTCGACTACGTCCGCACCTTCTTCTGAGCCGCCGAGAGGAGCCCCGACCATGGATCTCGTCTTCCGCGACGCCGAGGTCGTCGACGGCGCCGGCGCGCCGTCCTACCGCGCCGACGTCGCCGTCACCGACGGCCGGATCGCCGCGATCGTCAAGGAGGGCGCGGCGGCCGGCTGCCAGCGCCCCACCGCCCGCCGGGTCGTCGACGCCGACGGCCTCGTCCTCTCCCCCGGCTTCATCGACATGCACGCCCACAGCGACCTGGCGCTGCTCCGCGACCCGGACCACAGCGCCAAGGCCGCGCAGGGCGTGACCCTGGAGGTGCTCGGCCAGGACGGCCTGTCGTACGCGCCGGTCGACGACCGGACCCTCGCCGAGGTCCGCCGCGCCATCGCCGGCTGGAACGGCGACGGCTCGGACATCGACTTCGACTGGCGCACCGTCGGCGAGTACCTGGACCGGCTCGACCGGCAGGGCATCGCCGTCAACGCCGCCTACCTGATCCCCCAGGGCACGGTCCGGATGCACGCCGTCGGCTGGGACGACCGGCCCGCCACCGACGCCGAGCTGGACCACATGCGGCGGCTGGTCGCCGAGGGCCTGGAGCAGGGCGCGGTCGGCATGTCCTCCGGCCTCACCTACACGCCGGGGATGTACGCGCCCGACGCCGAGCTCACCGAGCTGTGCCGGGTGGTCGCCGCCCACGACGGCTACTACTGCCCGCACCACCGCTCCTACGGGGCGGGCGCCCTGGAGGCGTACGCGGAGATGGTGCGGCTGACCCGGGACGCGGGCTGCGCCCTGCACCTGGCCCACGCCACGATGAACTTCGGCGTCAACGAGGGGCGGGCGCCGGAGCTGCTGGCCCTCCTCGACGCGGCGCTCGCCGACGGCGCGGACATCAGCCTCGACACGTACCCGTACACCCCCGGCTGCACGACGCTGGTCGCCGTGCTCCCGAGCTGGGCGCACGAGGGCGGCCCGGAGGCGCTGCTGGACCGGCTGCGCGACGACGCGACCGCCGAGCGGATCCGGCACCACCTGGAGGAGCTCGGCTCGGACGGCTGCCACGGGGTGCCGGTCGAATGGGACACCATCGAGATCTCCGGGGTCACGGACCCGGCGCTCGCCGGCTCCGTCGGCCGGCGCGTGTCCGGCTGGCCCGCCGCCCGCGAGCTGCTGCTGGCCGACCGGCTGGGCACGACGATCCTCCAGCACGTGGGCCACGAGGAGAACGTCCGGGCGATCATGCGCCACCGGGTCCACACGGGCGGCTCGGACGGCATCCTCCAGGGCGCCAAGCCGCACCCCCGCGCCTACGGCACCTTCCCGGAGTACCTGGGCCGGTACGTGCGCGAGGAGGGCGTGCTGTCCCTGGAGGAGTGCGTCGCCCACCTGACCTCCCGCCCGGCGGCCCGGCTGCGCCTGCCGGACCGCGGCCTGGTCCGCGAGGGCTACCGCGCGGACCTGGTCCTCTTCGATCCGGCGACGGTCGCGGCGGGCTCCACGTACGCGGCGCCCCGCACCCTGCCGACCGGCATCCCGCACGTCCTGATCGACGGCCGGTTCGTGATGGAGGACGGCAAGCGCACGGACGTCCTGGCGGGCCGCTCGGTCAGGAGGACGACCGGCTGACCCAGGGCAGCCGCCGCCCCCGGGCCCCGGTCCCGGTCCCGGCGTCCGTCCCGGCGTCCGTCCCGGCGTCCGTCCCCGCGTCCGTCCCCACGTCACCGCGGCGGCGCTCCCGCGGCGCGGGGACGGACGGCAGGCCCCCGCCCGGGGGCGCCGTCCGCCGCAGCCACACCGCGCCGACCGCCAGCACGAGCCCCATCAGGGCGAAGCCGTACCAGGGCGTGCGGCCCGACGGGGCCGTCTCGTAGGCGAGCGCCCCGCAGAGCACCGCGAGCCACCGCCCCCACGGCCCGTCCCAGGCGACCGCCGCCACCGCGCAGACCCCCCACAGCGCGTACCAGGGCTGCACCATCGGCGAGAGCGCGACCAGCGCCAGCAGGGAGAGGCCGAGGCCGAGCACCGGGTCGGTCCGGCCCTTCCAGACCCGCCACCCCAGCGCCGCGATGATCCCGAGGGCCGCCAGCAGGCCCAGCTTCTGGACGACCGCCTTCACCGGCTCCGGGTCGTCCGCGACGAGCAGCCCCAGCCCGAGGCCCAGGTCGCTGGTGACGGAGAGCGCCGTGTGGATGGTCCCGGCCACGCTCTGGGTGCGCAGCCAGCCGAAGCCGGTCCCGGCCGCCACCGTCGCGCCCGCCGCGACCGCCGCGGCGACGGCCCCGGGCAGCAGCCCCTTCAGCACGCCCCGGACGCCCCCGCCGGCGCGCCGCGCCACGAGGATCCCGACGAACAGCAGCGCCACCGCGGCCGGCGACTTCACCATGACCGCGAGCCCGACCAGCACGCTGCCGGCCACCCACCGCCCGCGCACGGCCAGCAGCAGGCCGCCGAGCATGAGGCCGGTCATGAGCCCGTCGTTGTGCGTCCCGGCGACGACGTGGATGAGCAGCAGCGGGTTGAGCGCGGCGAGCCACAGCGCGCCGGGCCGCCCGTCGGAGAGCCCGCGGACCGCCCAGACGATCAGGGCGAGCGCGCCGACTCCGATCAGCCGCATCCCGAGGACGGCGGGCACGACGGCGCCGCCGGTGAGCTTCACGACCGCCTGCGCGAGGACGAGGAAGACCGGCCCGTAGGGCGCGGGGGTGTCGGTCCAGTGGCCGCCGACGCTGGCGGCGGCGTCCCAGCCGAGCTCGCCGGGGCCGAGGACGGCGGGCCCGGCCCCGTACACGTCATGGCCTTCGAGGACCATCGCGCCCTGGGCGATGTAGCTGTACACGTCGGCGCTGTAGAGCGGCGGCGCGAGCAGCAGCGGCGCCGTCCAGCAGGCGAGGGTGACGCCGATCCGGTCCCGCGCGCCGTCGGCGTACAGGCGCCCGTAGCGCCACCAGGCGGCGACGAGCAGGGTCAGGCCGAGGTACGCGAGGACGGCGCCGGCCACGGTGACGGCGGAGCCGCGCGGCTCCCACAGGCCCCAGCCGCCGCGCTCCGGCAAGGTTCCGGCGGCCCAGCCGCCGACGGCGACGGCGAGCGCTCCGGCCGCCCCGAGCCACCGGCACCCGGCGGTACTGAAAACCCACATGACGGACCAACCTACCCGCGTCCCGGCCCGCCCCCGTCACTCTCCCGGGTGCCCCCGCCCCGACGTGGCACAGAACACGGGGCACGCCGACCGGCCCGGCCGTAAGCTCGCGTCATGCAGGTGATCCAGTCCACGAAGCTGTCCAACGTCTGTTACGAGATCCGCGGCCCGGTGCTCGAAGAGGCGATGCGGCTGGAGGCAGCGGGCCACCGCATCCTCAAGCTCAACACCGGCAACCCGGCCGCCTTCGGCTTCGAGTGCCCCCCGGCCATCCTTGAGGACGTGCTGCGCAACCTCGCCGACGCGCACGGCTACGGCGACGCGAAGGGCCTGCTGTCCGCCCGCCGCGCGATCATGAGCCACTACGAGACCAAGGGCATCCCGCTCTCCGTCGAGGACATCTACCTCGGCAACGGCGTCTCGGAGCTGATCCAGATGTCGATGCAGGCGCTGCTCGACGACGGCGACGAGGTGCTGGTCCCGGCGCCGGACTATCCGCTGTGGACGGCGGCGGTCTCGCTCGCGGGCGGCACCGCGGTGCACTACCGCTGCGACGAGCAGGCGGACTGGATGCCGGACCTGGCCGACATCGAGCGGAAGATCACCGACCGCACCAAGGCGCTCGTCCTGATCAACCCGAACAACCCGACCGGCGCCGTCTACGACGACGAGATGCTCCGCTCGCTGACGGACATCGCCCGCCGCCACAACCTGGTGGTCTGCTCGGACGAGATCTACGACAGGATCCTCTACGACGGGGCCACCCACACCCCGACCGCCGCGATCGCCCCCGACCTCCTCGTCCTCACCTTCAACGGGATGAGCAAGAACTACCGGGTGGCGGGTTTCCGCTCCGGCTGGCTCGCGGTCTGCGGTCCGAAGCACCACGCCTCCTCGTACATCGAGGGGCTGACGATCCTGGCCAACATGCGCCTGTGCGCCAACATGCCGGCCCAGCACGCGGTGGCCGCCGCGCTCCAGGGCCGCCAGTCCATCGAGGACCTGGTGCTGCCGGGCGGGCGGCTGCTGGAGCAGCGCGACACGGCGTACGAGCTGCTGACCGCGATCCCCGGTGTGACCTGCGTGAAGCCGAAGGGCGCGCTGTACCTGTTCCCGCGCCTCGACCCGAACGTCTACAAGATCAAGGACGACCGGCAGATGGTCCTGGACCTGCTGCGGGCCGAGAAGATCATGGTCGTGCACGGCACCGGCTTCAACTGGCACGAGCCGGACCACTTCCGGATCGTCACCCTGCCCGCCGCCCCGGACCTGGCGGACGCGGTGACCCGGATCGGCACCTTCCTGGACGGCTACGGCCAGCACTAGGGCCGGTCCGGCGGATCGACCCCGACCCGATTCGGACAGCACTCAACTTTAGATTGAATCTAAGCTAGGATGCCTCCAGAGCAATCAGGAGGCCGTCCCATGTACGAACCGATCCGCACCAAGTCGGTCCACCGGATGGCCGACGACGACCACACCGCGTACCCGCACCGCTCCCGCGAGGAGGAGCTGGACATCCAGCTCGCCGGACACCTCGCCGCCCTGCTCGCCGTCACCGACGAGCTCGGCGACGGCGAGGCCGGCGAGCTGATCGCCCGGCAGGTCGCCCGGCTCCGCGGCGCGCCCCCCGCGCGCCACGCGGGCCTCAGCGGCTCCCCCGCCGAAGCGCTGCACCGCAGGGCGCACGCCCTCGCGGGCCGCGCCCTGGTCGTCGCCGCCTCCCGGGCCGACACGGCCGCCGCGATCCTCGCCGCCGAGCGCATGGACGCGCACACCGCGGCGCTCACCGGGGAAACCCTGGTCGGCGCCCCCTGACGGCCCCGGTCCGCGCGGCCACGACACCGCGCGGACCGGGCGCCACCCACCCCGGACGCCACCCACCCCGGACGCCACCCACCCCGGACGCCACACCGCCCCGGACGCCACCCACCCCGGACGCCACACCGCCCCGGGCGCCACCCCTCCCTTCCGGCCGCCCCGGCCCGGACGTCACCCGTCCGGTTCCCTACCGGGATCGTGGCTTCACCCCCCGTACACCCGACTCCCCCTGGAATGTGGGTTTCCGCGAGCACGCTGCCCGCGTGAGACGCATTCTGGGAATCGTCCTCGCCGTCCTGCTCCTGGGCGGCGTGGCCGCCGTCCTCGTGACGGGCGGCGACCAGGACGACAAGGGCACGGCAACGAAGACCGTGCGAGGAGTGATCGGGTCGGAGAAGGCGGAGTTCTTCGCCGATCCCGAGGTCGTGAAGGCCCTTGCCGCCAAGGGCCTCACCGTACGGACGGAGACCTCCGGGTCCTGGGACATGGAGCG
This sequence comes from Streptomyces sp. NPDC042100, assembly GCF_055582325.1. Taxonomy (NCBI): domain Bacteria; kingdom Bacillati; phylum Actinomycetota; class Actinomycetes; order Kitasatosporales; family Streptomycetaceae; genus Streptomyces; species Streptomyces sp. NPDC042100. The sequence goes on along the minus strand of NZ_JBVJDK010000001.1, from coordinate 771,242 downwards.
GCTGCCCCTCAAGGGCTACGACTTCGCCTTCCCGTCCGCCAAGGCGCCCGCCGACGAGATCAAGGCCCGGACGAAGGCGAGCGGCACCCCGCTGCGGCCCTTCTACTCGCCGCTGGTCGTCGTCGCGCACAGCGCCGCCGCCAAGGTGCTCGCCGCCAACGGGCTCGCCGCGCTCGGCCCCGGCGGCCGCACCGGCACCCTGCGCATGGCGGCCTATCTCGACGCCGCCCGCGCCGACCGCACCTGGCAGCAGCTCAAGGGCTCCGCCGGGCACGCCGAACTGAGCGGCACCCTGTTCGTCACCACCACCGACCCGCTGTCCTCCAACTCCGGCGCCCTCTACCTGGCCGCCGCGAGCTACGTCGCCGACGGCGGCCGGGTGGCCGGGGACCGGGCCGCCGTGGACCGCACCGCCCCGCTGCTGCGCAAGCTCATCCAGGTCCAGGGCGCCCAGCAGTCCAGCTCCGACGCCCCCTTCCGGGACTTCGTCAGCGGCGTCGGCAACCCCCTGGTCCTCGTCTACGAGTCGCAGGTCGCCGCCCAGCTGATCGCCAAGCGGGACCCCGGCGACCTCGTCGTGCTCTACCCCGACACCACCGTCAGCAGCGACCACACCCTCGTCCCGCTCACCGAGGCCGGCCGGACCCTCGGCGAGCTCCTCTCCGAAGACCCGGAACTGCGCCGGCTCGCGGTCCGCCACGGCTTCCGGCCGCAGGGCGCCCCCGCCGAGTTCACCGCCGCCACCGCCGGACTCACCGGCTATCTCGACCAGACGCTCACCGGAGTCCGCCAGGCACCCGTGCCCACCTCCGCGGTGCTGCACCGGATGGCCCTGCGGGCCCGCGACCAGGGGGACACTCCATGACCACGCCCAGCGCACCGGACGGCCCGCTCGTCCTCACCCCGCCCGAGCCGGTCGCCCCGGTCCGCGCGGAACAGGCGAAGACGCTCGTCCCGGTGGACGACACGGTCCGCGCCGAGATGGCCCGGCGCGCCGACGAGTACGTCGGCTCGCTCGCCGGACTCGACGCCCGCTCCCCCGAGTTCGCCGGCCGGATCGACGAGATCACCGGTCTCGGCGGCGGCGAACTGCGCTCCGCCGCCCAGCAGTCCAACCGGATGCTGGACCGCACCGTCCGCTCCCTCGGCTCCGGCGGCGGCGACCCGGCCTCCCGGGTCGGCGACTCGCTCGTCGCGCTGCGCCGCACCGTGGAGGACCTGGACCCGCGCGACACCGCCGCCAAGGGCGTCCGGGGCCTGCTGGCCAAGCTGCCCGGCGGCAACCGGGTCCGCGACCACCTCGCCCGGTACGCCTCCTCGAAGGCCACCCTCGACCGCATCCTGGACGCCCTCGACGGCGGCAAGGACGAACTGCGCCGGGACAACGCGGCCCTGCGCACCGAGCGGGCCAGGCTGTGGGAGACCATGGGCCGGCTCCAGGAGTACGCGGTCCTCACCGAGGCGCTGGACGCCGCCGTCGAGGAGCGCCTGGCCCGCACCGGCGACCCCGCCGAGGCCGACGCGCTCCGCGCCGACGTGCTCTTCCCGCTCCGGCAGAAGCACCAGGACCTGCTGACCCAGCTCGCCGTCTGCGCCCAGGGCTATCTGGCGATGGACGTGGTCCGCCGCAACAACGAGGAGCTCATCAAGGGCGTGGAGCGGGCCGCGACGACCACCGTCACGGCGCTGCGGATCGCGGTGATGCTGGCCTCCGCCCTGGACCACCAGAAGAAGGTCACCGAGCAGGTCACCGCCCTGCGCGGCGCCACCGAGAGCCTCATCCAGCACAACGCGGACGCGCTCTCCGGCCAGTCCGGCGACATCCAGCGGCTGGCCGCGGAGCCCGCGGTGGGCCTGGAGACCGTACGCAACGCCTTCCGGCAGATCTACTCGACGCTCGACGCCATCGACACGTACAAGATCCGGGCGACCGAGTCCATGGCGCAGACCGTCGACGCGCTCGGCGCCGAACTGCGCACGGCGAGCGCGCACCTGGAGCGCACCCGCGCCGCCGACGGCGGGCCCGGGATCCTCGAAGGAGGCCGTGGATGAGAACCCCGGCACGCGCCCCGGCACCCGCCCGCGCCCTGCGCGCCCTGACCGCCGCGCTCGCCCTGGCCCTCGCCGCCACCGGCTGTGCGGGCGGCGCCGCCCACGACGGCCCCGCCCCGGACGACCGCGCCTACCGCCCCGGCACCCTGCGGATCCTCGCCTCCTCCGAACTCGCCGACATGGCACCGGTCCTGGAGGAGGTCCGCAAGACCACCGGCGTCACCGTGCGCCCCACCTACACCGGCACCCTCGACGCCGTCCGGCGGATCGCGTCCGGCGAGGCCGACAAGGAGTTCGACGCCGTCTGGCTGTCGTCCAACGCCTATCTGCGGCTGCGCCCCGACACCGCCCGCCGGATCACCGGCGAGACCCCCGTGATGGCCTCCCCGGTCGCCGTCGGGGTGCGGCCCGCCGCCGTCGCCCGGCTCGGCTGGGACCCGGCGAAGGTCACCTGGGCCCAGCTCCACCGGGCCGTCGCCGACGGGAAGCTCGGCTACGGCATGACCGACCCGAAGCGCTCCAACTCCGGCTTCGCCGCGCTGGTCTCCGTCGCCTCGGGCCTCTCGGGCGCCCAGTCCGCGCTCACCGAGCGGGACGTGAAGGCGGCCACGCCGAAGCTCAGGGAGTTCTTCGCGGGGCAGAAGCTGACCTCCGGCTCCTCCGGCTGGCTCGCCACCGCCTACACCCGCAGGACCGACGTCGACGCACTCGTCAACTACGAGTCGGTGCTGCTGTCGATGCCCGGCGAGCTCACCGTGATCCGCCCCGCCGACGGGGTCGTCACCGCCGACTACCCGCTGACCTCGCTCACCGCCGCGCGCCCCGAGGCCAGGGACGCCACCCGCCGGCTCGCGGACCGGCTGCGCTCCCCGGAGGTCCAGCGCCTGATCACCGAGCGGACCCTGCGCCGCCCGGTGGTCCCGGGTGTCGCCCCGGCGTCCCGGCTCGCCGCCGGGCCCCGCCGCGAACTGCCCTTCCCCGGCAGCCGGGCGGTCGCCGACGGACTCCTCGACGCGTACGACAACACCCTGCGCCGCCCCTCCCGCACGGTCTACGTGCTGGACACCTCGGGCTCGATGGAGGGCGCCCGGCTGGACCGGCTGAAGGCCGCGCTGGCACAGCTGACCGGGGACTTCCGGGACCGCGAGGAGGTGACCCTGATGCCCTTCGGCTCCTCGGTGAAGGGCGCCGAGGTCACCACCCGCACGGTCGACCCTGCCGCCCCGAAGACCGCGCTCGACGCGCTGCGCGCGGACGCGGGCCGGCTGTCGGCCTCGGGCGGCACCGCGATCTACTCCAGCCTGAAGGAGGCGTACGCGCGCCTCGGCGCCGACGCCTCGGACGGCGCCTTCACCTCGATCGTGCTGATGACGGACGGCGAGAACACCGACGGCGACCCGGCCGAGGCCTTCGACTCCTTCTACGCGGAGCTCACCCCCGCCCAGAAGCGCACCCCGGTCTTCCCGATCCTCTTCGGCGACTCCGACCGGTCCGCGCTCACCCACATCGCCGAGCTGACCGGCGGGCGCCTCTTCGACGCGACCCGGGGTTCGCTCGACGGAGCCTTCGAGGAGATCCGTGGCTATCAGTGACCGGCTGCTGCGGTACGCGGAGTCCCGCAAGAACCTCACGGGCTGCGTGGCCGGCCTGGCCGGGGTGGGTCTCGCCCTGACCGGCGCGGCGGGCCCGCTGTGGCCACTGGTGGTCGCGGGCCTGTACGGGGCGGGGGCGCTGATCGCCCCGCCCGAGCGCCCGGCTGCGCCCGGCTTCCCGGACCCGGCCGAGCAGCTGGACGCGCTGCGGGCGGACCTGGCGACGCTGCGCGGCTATCTCGCGGAGGTGGAGCTGCCGCCGGCCGCGCACGGGCGCCTGACGGAGCTGGACACGCTGCTGGGCGCACTCCTGGAGCCGGGCTGGGTGAGCGAGTCCGCGCACCTGCGGCTGCTGGGGCGGGCGGTGCGCCAGGACGTGCCGGAGGCGGTGGACGCCTTCGTGCGCAGCCGCTGGTGGGACCGGGCGGTGCCGGGCAAGGAGCCGCCGGAGCGGCACCTGGAGCGGCAGCTCACGGCACTGCACACGGAGCTGCGGACGGTCGCGGAGGCGCTGCACGAGGCGGAGGTGCGGCGCCAGGAGACCCACACCCGCTATCTGGAGGACCGGGGCCGCTGACCACGCCGAGGGAGCCGGGACGTGCGCCGGCCCCCGTAGCCGTGAGGGGGCTCCGGGGGCCGGATGCGTCGTGGCGGACCGTCGTGACCCCACTGGTCAGGGCGGTGTTTCGGGGCAGCCCACCACGAGTCTTCGGGATGCCGCTACGGGATCAGCCCAGGCGCTCGACGAGCGCGCGGTACTCGTCCCACAGCTCCTTCGGGGTGTGCTCGCCGAAGGTCTCCAGGTGCGCGGGGACCAGGGCGGCCTCCTCGCGCCAGACGTCCTTGTCGACGGTGAGCAGGAAGTCCAGGTCGGCCTCGGGGAGGTCGAGCCCGTCGGTGTCGAGGGACTCCCGGGTCGGCAGCACGCCGATGGGGCTCTCGACACCTTCGGCCTTGCCGTCGAGGCGCTCGACGATCCACTTGAGGACGCGGCTGTTCTCGCCGAAGCCGGGCCACACGAACTTCCCGGCGTCGTTCTTGCGGAACCAGTTCACGTAGTAGATCTTCGGCAGCTTGGCCTGGTCCTTGTCGGCGCCGACCTTGACCCAGTGGGCCATGTAGTCGCCCATGTTGTAGCCGCAGAACGGCAGCATGGCGAAGGGGTCGCGGCGCAGCTCGCCGACCTTGCCCTCGGCGGCGGCGGTCTTCTCGGAGGCCACGTTGGCGCCGAGGAAGACGCCGTGGTTCCAGTCGAAGGACTCGGTGACCAGCGGCACGGCGGAGGCGCGGCGGCCGCCGAAGAGGATCGCGGAGATCGGGACGCCCCTGACGTCCTCCCACTCGGGGGCGATCGTCGGGCACTGCCCGGCCGGCACGGTGAAGCGGGCGTTGGGGTGGGCGGCCGGGGTCGTCGACTCCGGCGTCCAGTCGTTGCCCTTCCAGTCGGTCAGGTGGGCGGGCGCCTCCTCGGTCATGCCCTCCCACCAGACGTCGCCGTCGTCGGTGAGCGCGACGTTGGTGAAGACCGAGTTGCCCCAGAGGGTCTTCATGGCGTTGGCGTTGGTGTGCTCGCCGGTGCCGGGCGCGACGCCGAAGAAGCCGGCCTCGGGGTTGATCGCGTAGAGGCGGCCGTCCTCGCCGAAGCGCATCCAGGCGATGTCGTCGCCGATGGTCTCGACCGTCCAGCCGGGGACGGTCGGCTCCAGCATGGCGAGGTTGGTCTTGCCGCAGGCGGACGGGAAGGCGGCGGCCACGTACTTCGCCTCGCCCCGCGGCGGGGTGAGCTTGAGGATCAGCATGTGCTCGGCGAGCCAGCCCTCGTCACGCGCCATGACGGAGGCGATGCGCAGCGCGTAGCACTTCTTGCCGAGCAGGGCGTTGCCGCCGTAGCCGGAGCCGTACGACCAGATCTCGCGGGTCTCGGGGAAGTGCGAGATGTACTTGGTGGAGTTGCACGGCCACGGGACGTCGGCCTCGCCCTCGGCGAGCGGCGCGCCCAGCGTGTGCACGGCCTTGACGAAGAAGCCGTCGGTGCCGAGCTCGTCGAGGACGGCCTGTCCCATGCGGGTCATGGTGCGCATGGAGACGGCGACGTAGGCGGAGTCGGTGATCTCGACGCCGATGGCGGAGAGCGGGGAGCCGACGGGGCCCATGCAGAACGGGACGACGTACATCGTCCGGCCCTTCATCGAGCCGCGGAAGATGCCCTGGTCACCGGCGAAGAGGTCCTTCATCTCCGCGGGGGCCTTCCAGTGGTTGGTCGGGCCCGCGTCCTCCTCCTTCTCGGAGCAGATGAAGGTGCGGTCCTCGACGCGCGCGACGTCCGTCGGGTCGGAGGCCGCGTAGTACGAGTTCGGGCGCTTGACCGGGTCGAGCTTCTTGAAGGTCCCCTTGGCGACGAGCTCCTCGCACAGGCGCTCGTACTCGGCCTCGGATCCGTCGCACCAGACGATCCGGTCGGGCTGAGTGATCTCGGCGATCTCGTTGACCCACGAGATCAGTTCCTTGTGCTGGGTGGGGACGGTGGAGGGAGCCGCGTTGTCGCGCGCCACGATTGCTCCTTGTTGAGGGGTTTGTGAAGATGTCTGCCCCTTGGGGGCTGCGACCCGGATGCGTCGTAGGCGCTCATCCGGTGCCGACCGCACTCATTTGATCATCCGATGCTACCGCCCATATGTCCAGAGGGCCTCACACGTGAGCATCGCCACTCATATCCGGTACCTACGGAGGCGTAGGTAGCATTCGGTGTCATGACTGCAGCCACGCCGGAACTCACGCCGCTCCCCCTCAAGCCGCGCCTCAGGGGCTGGCTGCACGCCGGCATGTTCCCCGCGGTGATCGTGGCCGGACTCGTCCTGGTCGCCCTCTCGGACTCGCCCCGCGCCCGGATCGCCTGCGGGATCTACGTCCTCACCGCCTGCCTGCTCTTCGGCATCAGCGCCCTCTACCACCGAGGCAACTGGGGCCCGCGCGGCGAGGCGGTGCTGCGGCGCCTCGACCACGCCAACATCTTCCTGATCATCGCGGGCACCTACACCCCGCTGACCCTGCTGCTGCTCCCGGACTCCACCGGCCGCCCGCTCATGTGGGCGGTCTGGGCCGCGGCCGCCGCCGGCATCGCCTTCCGGGTCTTCTGGGTCGGCGCCCCCCGCTGGCTTTACACGCCCTGCTACATCGCGATGGGCTGGGCCGCCGTCTTCTTCCTGCCCGACTTCATGCGCACCGGCGGCATCGCCGTCCTCGTCCTGGTGATCGTCGGCGGCCTGCTCTACAGCGCGGGCGGCGTGATCTACGGCATCAAGCGCCCCAACCCCTCACCCCGCTGGTTCGGCTTCCACGAGGTCTTCCACTCGCTGACCCTGGCCGCGTTCATCGTCCACTACGTGGGCATCTCGCTCGTCGCGTACCAGCACTCCTGACCCGGCGGGCCCGCCCGGCCGGGCACAATGACGGCCATGCCCCCCACCCCCGAGCGCCCCGGCCTGCGTGAGCGCAAGAAGCTCAGAACCCGCGCCGCGATCCGCCGCGCCACCTTCCGGCTCGTCGTCGAGCAGGGGTACGAGGCCACCACCGTCGAGCAGATCGCGGCGGCGGCAGAGGTCTCGCCCTCGACCGTCGCCCGCTACTTCCCGGTGAAGGAGGACATCCTCCTCACCGACGACCAGGACGCCCTCCTCGAAGCCCGGCTGCGCGCCCGCCCGGCCGGCGAGGAGCCCCTGGAGTCGCTGCGGGCCGTCGTCCTCGACGCCGTCTCGGCCGCCCTCACCCACGAGCCGGAGGAGATCCGGCTGCGGGCCCGCCTGATGACCGAGATCCCCGCGATCCGCGCCCGGCTCACCGAGACCACCGCCGAGAGCGGCCGGCGGCTCTCCCGGGCCGTCGCCGAGCGCACCGGCCGCGCCCCCGACGACCTGGAGGTGCGGGTCTTCACCGCGGCCGTCCTCGGCGCCCTGCGCGAGGCCACCCTGCACTGGGCCGAGCACGGCCAGGGCGACGACCTCGTGCCGCTCCTCGACCGGACCGTCGACACCCTCAAGGCCGGCCTGACGCTCCGCCCGCCCGCCCCAGCGCGCCCCTGAGCACCTCGCCCGAGGCCGGGTTCTCCGCACAGCCCCACACCCCGTGCGGGCAGTAGTCGGTGAAGGTCTGGTAGACCGGCCGGTGCCGCGCGAACCAGTCGAGCATCCCCCGCACGTACGCCGGGTTGTCCCCGTTGCGGAACAGCCCCCACTCCGGGAACGACACCGGCTTGCCGCGCGCCGCCGCGAAGGCCGCGTGGTGCGCCAGCCCGTACGGCTCGGTCACCTGCTCCTCGAAGGACAGCCCGGCCGGCTGGTCGTACGCGTCCATCCCGATCACGTCCACGTACGCGTCCCCCGGGTAGCAGCGCGGCCAGGCGATCGCGTCCAGCCCCCGGCTCGGCGTGAAGTCGAAGCGGAAGCGCTGCCCCGGCACCTCCCGCAGCACCCCCACCACCCGGCGCCAGTACGCCTTCCAGGACTCCGGGTCGGGACCGCAGCGATGGCTGTACGTCGTTCCGTTCATCTCCCAGCCCAGCACCAGCACCGCGTCCGCCAGCCGGTACCGCACCAGCCGCTCCCCCAGCGTCCGGAAGTGCCCGTCGTACGCCCCGGCCGCCCCGCTCCGCAGCCCCGCCCGCACCTCCCCGTCGGCGAGACCGGCCTCGCTGCGGTCGAGCAGCGGCACGTTCAGCACGAACAGGCGCCCCGGCCGCTCCTCCTTCCAGCGCGCCCACGGCTCGAACAGCGCCGGATGGCCCTCGATGTTGGACCACCGGTCGCCCGGCAGATAGGTGTGGCCCACGCTCAGCGGCGCCCCGCCCAGCCAGCGCTCCACCCCGGCGATCCGCCGCACCCCGGCCTCGTCCGAGCCGGTGAAGAAGCCGGCCGGCACCCCCGGCGACGGCGGTGGCGGCACGGCCGGGTCCGCCGGAGCCGCCCGGCCGCCCGGCGCGAGCCCCCCGTGCGGCGGCAGAAGCGCGAAACAGGCCGCGAGCAGCAGCGTCAGCGCCACTCGCGGCCAGGAGGAGAGGGGAAGGCGCACGTCAGCTCGTCCAGAACTCCCACCAGCGGGTCAGGACCAGCATCCCGATGATCCCGATGTGCAGCACCGGCAGCGCGAACGTGAAGTCGCCCAGGAAGCCCCGCACGGCGGCCGGCGCGGGCAGCGACCCGTGCCGCACGTTGTGCGCGGTGACGTACCAGAACATCGTGATCGTCGCGCACCAGGCCAGACAGCACCACAGGCACAGCGAGTTGATCTCGTACAGCGACTGGTACATCAGCCAGGTGCAGAAGCCGACCCCGAACAGCATCCCGGCGTTGAGCCCGAGCCAGAACCAGCCCCGGTAGCGGGCGCCGGCCAGGATCCCGGCGCCCGCCGCGACGACCACGGCGTACGTGACGAGCCCCAGCATCGGGTTCGGGAAGCCGAACACCGCCGCCTGCTCGCTCTTCATGATGTTGCCGCACGAGACGACCGGGTTGAGGCTGCACCCCGGCTGGAAGCCCGGGTCCTCCAGGAGCTTGAACTTGTCGATCGTGATGACCCAGCCGGACAGCACACCGGCCGCGCCCGTCACGATCAGCATCCAGGCGAAGGCCCGGCTCGCGCCGGTCCCCGCTCCGCCCGTCCGCCCGTCCTCCTGCTGCTGCCGCTGACCCGGTACCGCTCCCCGTACGTTCACCGTCGCCATGACGCCGCCCCCCGTCCGCTCAGCCCTGGATCCGGCTGACCGGCACCGCGACGTGACCGGTGTTGCGCACGACGTCGTCGGCGGAGACGAATGCCTTCAGCCGGTCCTCGTCGACCGGGGCGCCCGGCTCCGCGTCCGGCCACGGCACGACCGGGACCTTCACGATGACGTGGCCCGTCTCGTACGCCGCCGCCTGCCAGTCCGCCGAGACGGGGACCTGGGCGTTCATGAACGGCAGCGTGAGCACCGCGCGCTCCGCCTCGACGAGCAGGTGGGCCCCGATCCCGCGCTCCTGGCCGGCGTCGACGACGATGTCGCCGATCGGCACGCCCATGCCCTCCAGGGTCTCCCGCAGCTCCGCCTCGCCGGCCTCGCGGCCGTGCAGGCCGTCGCCGACCGAGTACACCATCAGGAACGGGGTGGCGGGCATGTCGTCGGTGGGCCCGAGGGTCCACGAGATGACGCTGAGCGTTCCCATCGTGTGGGCGCTGTGCTCCGCGGAGAGGACGTTGGAAGTGGTCATGGTTCCGGATGCTAGGGGACGAACACCGGCCCCCCTGCGCCGAATTCACTCATTCGGCCGACATTCCAACCGACCGCATTTCCGGCGCAACGAACCGCGGTTTACATCGTTGTGCCCAGAGGGCATCAGCCGACCTCAGGAGATCGCACATGATCGTTCCGCGTCGTGCCGCTTTGCGGTCCCTCCTCGCGTTGGCCGTCACCGCTTTCACGGGCGGCGCACTGGCCAGGATCGCGGCGAGGGAACCGACCCGGCCCGCCCGCCCCGGCCCCGCGACCGCCGCCGGCCCCGCCGCGGCCCCCGCCTCATCCGCCGCCCTGTTCGACGAGATGTACGCCGGGCGGCGCATCCAGGGCCTCCCCGGTCCGGACGGCGAGCCGCTGGCCCTCGTCGACGGCCGGCCGCTGCACCTGATGCGGTGCGCCGACGGCGGCTTCGTCACCCCGATCGACCACTACGAGTCCTGTCCGACGCCGCTGGCGGCCGTCCGCGCGGCCGTGGACGGGCTGGGCACCGCCCGGCTGTCCCGGCTCGCCGCCGCCCACGGCGCCCACCCGGGAGGGAGCCCGCGTGGCGTACACGCGTAAGAACCAGCGCGACCTGACCAGCGCCGAGCGCAAGCGCTTCGTCTCCGCCGTCCTCGAACTCAAGCGGACCGGCGGATACGACGACTTCGTCCGCACCCACATCGACCACTACGTCGCCGACGGCGAGGGCAAGCGCCGCGAGGCGCACATGTGCCCGAGCTTCCTGCCCTGGCACCGCAGGTTCCTGCTGGAGTTCGAGCAGGCGCTGCGCCGGATCGACCCCTCGGTGACCGTGCCCTACTGGGACTGGACCCGCGACAACACGCCCGCCGCTTCCCTGTGGGGCGAGGACTTCATGGGCGGCAACGGGCGCCGGGGCGACCTCCAGGTGATGACCGGCCCCTTCGCGTACGCGGGCGGGCGCTGGACGGTCAAGCAGAACATGACCGAGGGCGCCTTCCTCACCCGGGACTTCGGGCGCCCCCGCGACCCGATCACGCTGCCGACGGCCGCACAGGTGGAGGAGGTCACCGGCGAGCGGGTGTACGACGTGTCGCCGTGGAACTCGACCAGCTCCTCCGGTTTCCGCAACGGGATGGAGGGCTGGGGCGGCGGCCAGGGCAACGCCCGCTACCGGCTGCACAACCGGGTGCACCGCTGGGTCGGCGGCCTGATGCTCGGCGGCGCCTCGGTCAACGACCCGGTGTTCTGGCTGCACCACTCCTTCGTGGACCTGCTCTGGTCGCGCTGGCAGCAGCGCAACCCGGGGGCCGGCTACCTCCCGAAGGACCCGCCGCCGCTGGGCGATCCGCAGTACCGCAAGGTGGTCTCGCTCAACGAGCGGCTCGGCCCGTGGAACGTGACCCCGGCGGAGCTGCTCGACCACAGCGGCATCTACCGCTACGCATGACGGAGTCCCCCCGGCCCATCGGGCCGGGGGGACTCCGTCGGGGCGGGGTTCAGCCGCCGTAGCCGCCCTCACCGTGGCCGCCGTCGACGTTCGCGCACTGGTTGCCGAAGGTCGGGTTCAGCAGGCCGATGACGCTGACGCTGTTGCCGCAGAGGTTGACCGGGACGTGGACCGGGACCTGGACGACGTTGCCGGAGGCGACACCGGGGGAGTGGGCGGCGACGGCCTCGGCGCCGGAGTCGGCGACGGCCATGCCGGCTCCGCTGAGGGCAACGGCACCCGTGCCGGCGAGGACAGCGGCGGCCTTCGCGATGCGAGACATGAAGAGCTCCTTGAACGTGGAAAGCGACCGCGAGAATCACGGTCACGTGGTTCTTCAACGGCGAAACGGCGTGCGGGTCACGGCCATTGCTCCGAATGGAGACCACAGGGGAGAAGACGGAGGAGATGGCCCGCGAATCACCCGTCCGCCCGCCGTCGGATTACGGCGGAAAGGACCGGGACCCGCGGGCCGCGGCCATGCGACAAGCCTTCCTCTGCAACGAGCGGTGACCCCTCGGGTGGCGGGAAGAATCGTGTCTTCACCCGCCTGGTCAACGCTCGTACAAAGGAACGCCGTCCGGCCGGCTACGGCGCCAGGCCGAGCTGGGGGTCCAGCGCGCCGTTCAGCGCGGGGGTGAGGACGCCGACCTCGGGGGCCTTGAGGCCCGGCAGGATCTCCCCGGGGCGGGGGGCGCCGAGCACGTTGCCCACGGTGGCGCCGGGGGTGACGGCGTTCATCTCGGACCGCGGGCTGGTGAGCTCGGCCGTGCCGGGCTCGCTGTCCCGCAGCACCTCGGGCAGCGGTGCGGCGATGTCGGTCCGCGACAGGGTGCTGTCGAGCGGGATGCGGGGCAGGGTGAGGTCCGGCAGGCTGCCGACACCCTGGTGGAAGCCGGTGGGCGCGCCCGGGACCGGCGTGGGGACACCGGTCTCCAGGGTGGGGGCGTCCATCGGGAGCACCGGCTCGAGCCCCTGGAGCGGGACCACCACGGGAGCGTCCGCGGCGGCGGGGGTCGCCAGGGCGGCGGAGGCGAAGGCGGTGGCCAGGAGGCCGAGAGCGGCGTGAGAGCGCAGATTCATGTCCTGCGAACGAGTCCGGGGCGGGGAACGTGACGAGATTCCCCTGAGTGCAGCAACGCCGGGGGCCCGCACCGGTGAGCGGTGCGGGCCCCGGTTGACCGGATGTCAGCCTTGGCTGCCGTACGGGCCGTTCAGTGGCGGCCGCGGACGAGCCGGCCGCCGCGCAGGTACATCACGCTGCCGCCGACGAGGAGCGCGGCGCTGATCGCGGCGGCGCCCATCAGCGCGGTGGAGTCGCTGCCGGTGTCGGGCAGGTGCGGCGGCTGGCCGGGCGGGGTGGTGGGGCCGCCGGGCTCGTCGGGGTTGGTCGGCGGCGGGGTCTCACCCCCGGGCGGGGTCGGGTGGCCGGGCGGGTTGGTGTGCCCGGGCGGGGTCGGGCCGCCCGGCGGCGGGGTGGTCGGGGTGCAGTCGGGCCCGGTCTGGCCGTCCTCGCAGTCGCCCGGCTCGTCGGGGTTGGTCGGCGGCGGGGTCTCGCCGCCCGGCTCGCAGTACGGCCCGGTGTGCCCGTCCTCGCACTCCCCCGGCTCGTCCGGGTTGGTGGGCGGCGGGGTCTCGCCGCCCGGGGTGCACCAGGGGCCCGTCTGGCCGTCCTCGCAGTCGCCCGGCTCGTCGGGGTTGGTGGGCGGCGGGGTGCTCGGCCCGCAGTCGGGCCCGGGGTGCCCGTACTCGCACTCCCCCGGCTCGTCCGGGTTGGTGGGCGGCGGGGTCTCGCCGCCGGGCGGGGTCGGGTGGTCGCCGGGCGGGGTCGGGTGGTCCCCCGGCGGCGTGGGGTGGTCGCCGGGCGGCGTCGGGTGGTCTCCCGGCGGGGTCGGGTGGTCGCCGGGCGGGTGCCCCTCGTCCCCGTAACCACCGGGTTCGTCGTCCCCGTAGCCCTCGGGGTCGTCGGCGGCCGACGTGACCGCCTTGGCGCACAGTTCGCTGACGGCCGCCCCCATCGCCCCGAGGTGCGCGTGGTCGCCGCAGACCTCGGCGGCGGCGGGCATCCGGGGGTGGCCGCCCGGACCGGGCGAGTCAGCCGCGGCGCCGGTGGAGTTCGCCATGAGGGCGAAGCCGCCGGTCAGCGAGAGAATGCCGGTCGCCGCCGCGGTGGTCAGCATTTTCCTGGTGATGATGGATCGCATACCGCTCTTCCTCTGGAAAGGGGAGACCGGCGAGGATCCCCCCTCGCTCCGACCGGCCCGGGTACCCCGCCGTGCGACGGCTTGGGGATGGCGAGAGCGTATGGAGCGGGCGCCGCGCAGGGGCGACCCCACGCGACGCGTGATCCGAAAATCATTCAATCGGACTCAAAAGGGAGACACGGGAAGGCCCCGGCGGGGAAGGTCCGCCAGGGCCGGGTACCGCGAGGGACTTTGACAGTCCGTCAGCCCGCGAGTCCGCCGAGCGGGACGCCGCCGAGCAGGGAGCCGGCGCCGCCCTTGCCGACCTGGTTGAGCTGGCCCGCGGTCTCGGTCACCTTCTGGACGGGCGAGCCGTCCGTGGTGCTGCTGAGCGCGTCGGACTTCAGGCCCTCACCGGTGAGCGATCCGAGGCCGCCGTCCAGGCTGGTGGGAACCGCGGCCATCGCGGGCGCGGCGATACCCAGGGCCATGACGGAACCGGCGATGACCGCGGCCACCTTGGTGGGCTTCATGAATAGGGTCCTTCCTTCTGGCGTGCACGTGTCGGCGCAGGCAACTGGCCTGCCGCACAGGCTTCTTGGGAGATTCCCGTGCGTCTTTCTGCCTCTGTAACGAGGCGTGCGCCCGCCGGAAACTCCAGGAGGGGGGAATTCTCGACACTGCACCCGAATGATGCGGGCCGGTGCGATCTACCGATGGAATGACCCGCGAGCGGCCGTGCCCGCCCGGGAATCCCGGGCGGGCACGGCCTCGTGGCGGACGGTCAGCCCACCGGGAGCGGCGGCTTGACCGGCAGGGCGCCGGTGACGCCGGTGACGCCGGTGTCGCCGGTGTCGACAGGTGGCTTCACGGGCGCCTCGACCGGCAGTCCGGGCGCGGCCAGGCTCGGCAGCGCGGGCAGCCCCGCCAGGTCCGGGGCGGGCAGGCCGCTGCCGAGGACGGTCGCCACGGCCAGGTTGACCAGCGAGGTCAGGGTCGAGGTGACCTGCGGGACGACCTTGCCGGCGTCACCCGAGGTGACGGCGGCGAGCAGGCCGGCCACCGCCGTCTGGACACCCGCGAGCGCGTCGGCGACGACGTCGGCGGGCGCCGCGGCCCGGACCCCGGCCGCGACGGGCAGCCCGGCCGGCGTACCCACGGCGGGCAGCCCGGCGGGCGGGGCGACGGCGGGAAGTCCGGCGGCGGGCGGGGCGACGGCCGGGAGGCCGGCGGCCGGGGTCGGCACGGCCGGGAGGCCGGCGGCCGGGGTCGGGGCCGCGGGCGGGTCCACCGCGGGGGTCCCGGGGACCGGGACCTCGGGGACCGGGGCCGGGGCGGCCCCCTTCGCCGCGTCCACGGCGGTGTCGATCTTCTTCTTGAGCGTGTCCGCGTCGGCGGCGGGCAACTGCCCGTCGTCGGCCTTGAGCGCCGCGGTGATCAGCTCGGTGACCGGGGTGCTCACGGAACCGAGGTCGCCGAGGGCTTCGGCCTGGGCGAGGAGGGCGGCGGCGTCGGGGAGGGGTGCCCTGCTGCCGGCGTGGGTGGCCGGACGGGCGGGAGTGGCTTCGTCGGCGAGGGCGGGTCCCGCCGTGCCGAGGGTGAGAGCGGCGGATATCGCCAGGACGGTGAGGCGGGGTACTGCGTGGGGACGCATATGTGTTCCTTTTCCTTATGCGTCGGACAACTGCCCCCTCACCGTGCCTGCGGGTATAGCGGTACGCAACCGCAGAACTACTGAGCGCCACGTCTCCGTTCGAGTGAATCCAGCCTCCGACCTGCCCCTCCCAGGGGCGTACGCCGTTGCACCGGACGGCGCACGGGGGTGCGTCCGAACGAGTCACCACCCAGTGAGCAGACGGCGAAAGGCCGGCGCGCCACCCCTGGCGGGGGTGGCGCGCCGGCCTCGGAAGGACCACGATCCGGCGTGCGAGATCAGGCGTTGATGCAGGTGTTGCCGAACGACGGGTTCAGGGCGCCGATCACGTTGACGGTGTTGCCGCAGATGTTGACCGGGACGTGGACCGGGACCTGCACGACGTTGCCGGACAGGACGCCCGGGGAACCGATGGCCGCGGCCTCTGCACCGGCGTCGGCGGCGGCGACACCGGCGGTGCCGGCGACGGCGGCGGCGGCACCGAGGGACAGGACGACGGCCTTCGCGATACGGGACATGAAGAGGATCTCCTCGATCGATGGGAAGCGACGGGTTCCACGCGGGCTGATCTGCCTGCGAGGTCGGCGCGGACGGTTCAGCCCGGCTCCTTCAACAACGGCCCGGGAATTCATCGGTTGCTCTCCCGAACGGGTGACGTTCAACCGATCTTTGGGCCATAGGAGGGTCATTCGAGTGACCGCGCCTGGAAAGGGGCAACACGCTCAACGAGGAACCGGCCGGAAGGATACGGAAGTTAGCGTTTGTGAGCATCTAATGCTTACTATCGCCCGCCGTGGGGGTTATAACGTTCCCGAACGTTGCTTCCGGTCCCGTCACGCGTTCTTGCATTTTGCGCGGACGACACCTTCCTCTCTCCCGGTCTACACGGGTCTTCCCTTCCTTCTCTCATCAAAGTGGAGAACCTGTATGCGGAATTCAGCGGTTCATGCCGTACGCCGGGGCGTGCTCTGCGCCGTGTCGTGCGCGGCCCTCTCCGCCGCGCTCCCGGCCGCATCCGCCGTCGCCCCTCCCCCCTCGGAAGCCACCCGACTCCCCTTCGCGCCGAGGTACCAGGCCGTGCTGCACGGCGGCATCGTCCGTGCCGCGAACGCCTCGGCCAAGGGGACGCTGGGCACCGAGTCCGTCAACGACGACGCCACGATGGGGTACGTGGACGTCGACGACGACGCCAACACCTACAACTCCAGCAGCGCCGAGCTGCGCGTCCCCGACGGCGCCCGGGTCACCTGGGCCCGTCTCTACTGGGGCGGCAACCTGCGCGTCGGCGAGCAGAAACCCCCCAAGGACAACGGGCGGGTGCTGATCGCCGAGCCCGGCGGCGACTACAAGGCGCTGCTCGCCGACACCGCCACCGGTCACCGGACCGGCGACGGCGCCGACGCCTTCCAGGCCAGCGCCGACGTCACCGAACTCGTCCGCTCGGCCCGCTCGGGGCTGTGGACCGTCGCCCAGGTCAACGTCGCCATGGGCCGCTCGGCCGTCGGCGGCTGGGGCGGCTGGACGCTGGTCGCCGCGTACGAGAAGGCCGACGAGCCGCTGCGCCGACTGGCCGTATGGGACGGTTTCGAAACGCTCGGTCCGAAGAACCGCGAGCTGGGAATCCCGGTCGGCCTCGGCAAGGACCGCATTCCCGAGGGAGCCGACGGCTCGCTCGGACTTGTCGCCTATGACGGCGACCGAGGGACTTCCGGGGATTACCTCGCGGTGGAATCCGAACGGGCTAAGACCGTCCGGCGGAGCAGGCTCTCCGATTCCGCGAATTCCGCGGACGACGTGATGAACTCCAGCATCACGGAATCGGGAACAAGTCGGATGGAACGACTGCCCGCTCATCAGAACACCCTGGGGTACGACTCCGACGTCTTCGATCTGCGGGGGGCGCTGCGCCATGGGGCCGATCGTTTCCACATCCGCGTCGGCACCCGGACGGACACCGTCTGGCTCGGCGCGCTCTTCCTCCAGGCGCGGGTCGAACGGGCCGGCGCCCGGCGCTGACGTGCTGCACGCGGTCCAGCCGGGCGACGGCGGGGTCGCCCGGGTCGTCACCGACCTGGTCCGCGCCCAGCGGGCGGACGGGCTGCGGGTCGCCGTGGCCTGCCCGCCCGGCACCGAACTCGCCGCGGCCGTAGAGGCCGAGGGCGCCGACACGTACGCCTGGCGCGCGGGCCGGGACCCCGGTCCCGGGACCCTGCGCGAGACCCGGGAGCTCGGCCGGCTGCTCCGTACCGCGCGCCCGGCGCTCGTCCACGCGCACAGCGCCAAGGCCGGGCTGTGCGCCCGGCTCGCGCTGCGCGGACGGGTTCCGACGGTGTATCAGCCGCACGCCTGGTCCTTCGAGGCGGTCGAGGGGACGACCGAGGCGCTCGCCCGCCGCTGGGAGCGCTGGGCCGCCCGCTGGACCGACCGGATCGTCTGCGTGAGCGAGGCGGAGCGGCGCACCGGCGAGGCGGCCGGGGTGCGGGCCTCCTGGGCGGTGATCCACAACGGGGTGGACGCCGTGCGCTTCGCGCCCGCCGAGCCGGAGCCCGGTCCGGGCGCGGACGGGACGGCCGGGCCGCTCGTCGTCTGCGTGGGGCGGCTGTGCCGGCAGAAGGGGCAGGACGTGCTGCTGGCCGCCTGGCCCGCCGTGCTCGACACCGTGCCCGGCGCCCGGCTCGTCCTGGTCGGCGAGGGCCCCGACGGGGAGGCCCTGCGGGCCGCCGCCGGGCCCTCGGTGCGCTTCGCCGGCGCCGTGGCCGACACCGCCCCCTGGTACCGGGAGGCCGACCTCGTCGTGCTGCCGTCCCGCTGGGAGGGCATGGCGCTCGCGCCCCTGGAGGCGATGGCGAGCGGGCGGCCGGTGGTCGTCGGCGACGTGGACGGGGCGCGGGAGAGCCTGCCGCCCGGTCACGAGGAGACCTGTCTGGTCCCGCCCGGGGACCCGGCCGCCCTCGCCGCCGCGCTCGGCCGCCTCCTCGGCGATCCCGGGCTGCGGCGCTCGCTGGGCCGGGAGGCCCGCGAGCACGTACTCAGCAGATTCGATGTGCGGCGCACCGGCGCGGCCGTCGCGGAGCTCTACCGCGAACTGGCCGGAGTGCGGTGCACGCAGCACAGAGAGCCGATTGCGCAGTGACTACCGAAAGCACCAGCCTTCCCTCCTCGCCGGGCTCCTGGCCCTCGGCGGGCTCCTTCGCGGGCCTCGGCTCCCTGGCGCCGCCGCGCGGCGGCGCCGACCGGGTCACGCTGCCGCCGCGGCGCCCGGCCCGCCGGCGGTCCACCGCCGTGCCGCTGCTGGCGGCCGACGCGGTCGCCGTCCTGCTCGCGGTCTGCGCGCTGTCCGTGGCGCACCGCCGCTGGGAGCTCTCGCTGCTGGTCGTCGGCCTCGTCGTGCTGCTCGACGGCCGGGCCGGGCTCTACCGCCCGGCCGCCCCGCTCACCGGGCCCCTGGACGAACTGCCCGCGCTGGCCTCCCGCGCCGGGGTCGCCTGGTGCGTGACGGCCGCCGCGGTCGCCGCGTACGCCCCGGCGCTGGCGATCGGCCCGCTGCGGCTGTGCGGGGCGTACGCCGCGCACCTGGCGGCCGTCGTGACGGTGCGCGGCCTCGTGCACGCCCGGCGCCGGCGGACGGTCCGGGCGCACCCCCGGTCGGCGCTGGTGGTCGGGGCGCCCGCGGCGGCCCGGCGGTTCGCCGCGGCGCTCGCGCAGCACCCGGAGTACGGCATCCGGCCGGTGGGCCTGGTGGCCGGGCGGACGGACGGCGAGCGGGGGCTGCCGGTGCTCACCGGCACCGAGGAGATCCACCGGGCGGTCATCCAGAACACCGTCCGCGACGCCGTCTTCCTCACCCCGGACGACGGCCTGGTGACGCTCTTCCAGCAGTACGGCTGCATCACCTGGCGGGTCGGCGGCGAGCCGCGCCCCGGCGCCATGGG
Source organism: Streptomyces sp. NPDC042100 (assembly GCF_055582325.1). Classification (NCBI taxonomy): domain Bacteria; kingdom Bacillati; phylum Actinomycetota; class Actinomycetes; order Kitasatosporales; family Streptomycetaceae; genus Streptomyces; species Streptomyces sp. NPDC042100. The sequence continues at coordinate 752,114 of NZ_JBVJDK010000001.1, read as the reverse complement.
CGACCACCTGTACGGCTACGGCAGCCACCGTCTGGTGCCGGTCGGGGAGCGGCGCGGGCTGACCGCGAAGCGGGCCCTGGACGTGGCGCTGGCCGCCCCGGCGCTCGCGGTCGCGCTGCCGGTGCTGCTGCTGTGCGCGCTGGCGGTGCGGCTCGCGGACGGGCCCGGGGTGCTGTTCCGGCAGGAGCGGGTGGGCCAGAACGGGCGCCTGTTCACGCTGCTGAAGTTCCGTACGCTGCGCCCGGCCGACGAGACGGAGTCGGCGACCCGGTGGAGCGTCGCCGACGACCGCCGGATGAGCGCCGCCGGGCACTTCCTGCGCAAGACCTCGCTGGACGAGCTGCCGCAGCTGTGGAACGTGCTGCGCGGCGACATGAGCCTGGTCGGGCCGAGGCCCGAACGGCCCTTCTTCGTGGCCCAGTTCAGCCGGGTGCACGCGGGCTACGCGGCCCGGCACCGGATGCCGGTGGGGCTCACCGGTCTGGCCCAGGTGCACGGACTGCGCGGCGACACCTCGATCGAGGACCGCTGCCGCTTCGACAACCACTACATCGACCACTGGTCGCTCTGGCAGGACGTGTGCATTCTGCTGCGCACGGCGGCCGGGCTCGTGCGACCGACGGGGAGCTGACGATGGCGACGGCCGTTTCGCTGCCGGGGACCGGCGGCCGGACCTCCCCGGCCGCCCCCGGGGTACGGGAGTGGGCGCGCCGGGCCGGGGCCCTGTCGCCGGTGCTCGCGGTGATCGCCCTGCTGCTCGTGCCGGGCGGCGGGGGTGGCGCGCAGGGCGGGACCGGCGGCACGGGCACGGTCGCCGACGCGGCTTCCGGGCTGCTGGTGCTGATCTGCCTGGTGCGGGTGGTGCGTTCGGGGGCCCGGCCGCTGAGCCGGGCGGCGGCGGTCGTGCTGGGGCTGCCGGTGCTCGGCATCTGCCTGGCCGCGATCACCTCCAACGACCCGGGCGCCAGCCTGCCGGGCGTGGCCCGCTACGTACAGATCTTCGTGCTCGTCCCGGCCGCCGTGCTGCTGCTGATCCGCGACCGGCGCGACTTCGCGGTGGTGGCGTGGGCGCTGGTCGCGCTGGCGCTGCTGGAGGGCGGGGTGGGCGTCGTGCAGTTCCTGACCGGCACCGGCGCCTCCTACCAGGGCGCGGACATCCGCGCGGTCGGCACCTTCGGGGCGACCGACGTGATGGGGATGGCGACCGTCGTCGCGTACGGGCTGGTCATCGCGACCGGGCTCGCGCTGGGCGGCACGGCGGGCCGGGCCCGTACGGCCGCCCTGGTCTGCGCCGGGCTGCTGTTCGTGCCGCTGGTGCTCTCCTTCAGCCGGGGCGCCTGGATCGCGACCGTGCTGACCGTGGCCGTCCAGCTCCTCCTGTCGGGGATCCGGCGGGCCGGGCGGGTGGCGCTGGTGGCGGGCGCGCTGGGCGTGGTCCTGGTGGGCGGGCTCGGCATCGGCTCGGACATGGTCAAGGAGCGGGTCACCAGCATCACGCAGGTCGCCGGGGCGCCGGACCAGTCGGTGACGGACCGGTACACGATGTGGGCCGCGGCGGGCCGGATGTGGCGCGCCGAGCCGCTGACCGGCGTGGGCCTCAAGGGCTTCCCCGCGTACCGCGACTCGAACGCCTCGCTGGCGCTGTCCTCGGGCAGCGACACGGCGGGCGCCGGCGCCGTCTTCCAGCGGCAGCCGCTGCTGTCGCCGCACAACATGTACCTGCTGGTCCTCAGCGAGCAGGGCCTGATCGGACTGCTCGCCCTCGCGGGCAGCTGGGCCGCGCTGCTGGTGGCGGCGCTGCGGCGGCGGCGCCGGGGCGCGGACTGCGCGCTGGTCGCCGTCGGGCTGCTGGCCTGGCAGCTCATCGACTTCTTCTACGCGGACATCGGCGGCCCCTCGACGGTCCTGATGTCGGTCGTCCTCGGCCTGGCCGCCTGGTGGTCGCTGGCGGAGGTGCGCCGTGCGTGACCCGTGGTCCGGCCCGCCGGACCCGACGGACACCGCCCCGGTCCCGCCCGCCCCGCTCTCGGGCGCGCGGGACCGGGGCACGCCCGCGAGCGGACGCCCGGGCGCCCCGGCGGGCCCGGCGGGCGGCGGCGCGGACCCGTGGACGGCCGGTCCGCCGGAGGACGCGCTGTGCGTGCCGCCGCCGGACGGGCCCAGGCCCGGGGACGGGCGGGGCGAGCGGGGCACGCGGGGCACGCGGGACGCGGCCGGACCCCTCGGGGGTCCGACGGCGTCCGGCGTGCCCGGCGGTCCCGGCGTGCCCGGCTCCCCCGTCGTCGACCCCTGGAGCGCCGCCGGTTCGGTCGAGGACACGCTGGACCTGCTCTGCGGGCTGCCGCCGGGGCGCGGGCACGGGGCGTGGGCCCTGGCCGGGGCGCCGGGCGCGCACGCCGCGGCGGTCGCCGGGCGGGCGGCCCGCGCGGCCGGAAGCCCCGCGCACCGGGGCGCCGCCGCGAGGACCGGGCGCCGGGCGGGGCACGAGACGGCACCGGCGGCGGAGCACGAGGGCCGTCCGTCGCTGCTGGGCGGGCGCCCGCTGGCCGGCGGCGCCCGCCCCCTGGAGTCCGCCGCGCGGCCGGTGCCGCCGCCCTCCGCCGAGCAGGGCTGGCGGCCGCAGGAGGCTCCCTCCCCCGCCGCGGCCTCCGGCGCCCGCGCCACGACCGGCACCGGCCGGCACGCGCGCCGGAAGGGCGGCCGCCCGGCCGCCGCCGGCTCCGGGCGCTTCCTGCTGCGGGCCGCGTTCGTGACGGCCGCGCTCACCGCCGTCGGCGCCGTGCTCGGACTCGTACGGGACCAGATCCTGGCCCGGTACTTCGGCGCGGGCGCGGAGACCGACGCGTTCCTGGTCGCGTGGACGGTGCCGGAGTTCGCCTCGACGCTGCTCATCGAGGACGCGATGGCGCTGATCCTCGTACCGGCGTTCTCCCGCGCGCTGGCCCGCCGTCCGGGCAGCCTGTTCGGGGACCCGGTGCGGGCCCTCGTCCGGGCCACGCTGCCGCGCCTGGTGCTCTCCGTGGCCGTGGTCTCCGCCGTGCTCGTGGCCGCCGCGCCGCTGCTGGTGTCCGCGCTGGCGCCGGGCCTGCCGGACCCGCGGCTCGCCGTCGACTGCACGCGCCTGACGGCGACCTGCGTGCTCTCCTTCGCGCTCGCCGGCTACTGCTCGGCCGCGCTGCGCGCGCACGGCTCCTTCCTGCCGCCGGCCGCGATCTACGTGGCGTACAACATCGGCATCATCGGCACCATCCTGGTGCTCCGGGAGCCCTTCGGGGTGCGGGCCGCCGCGGCCGGGGTCGCCGTCGGCGGCTTCCTGATGGTGCTGGTGCAGGCGCCCTCGCTGGTCCGGGAGCTGCGCAGCCGCCCCGTACCGAAGGAGGAGCCCACGCCCGTACCCGCCGGGGACGGGCGGCTGCTGGTGCTCGGGGTGATCGCGCCGGTCGTCGTCTTCGCGCTGACCCGCCAGTCGCAGATCCTCATCGAGCGCTTCCTGGCCTCGCCGCTCCCGGCGGGCGCCATCTCGCATCTGAACTACGCGCAGAAGATCGCGCAGATGCCGATGATCCTCTCCCTGATGCTGTGCACGGTCAGCTTCCCGGTCGTCGCCCGCGCCCTGGCGGCGGGCGAGGCGGAGGCGGCCCGGCGCCGGGTCGAGCGGGACCTGCTGCTCGCCTCGGTCGTGGTCCTGGTCGGCGCCTCCACCGTGATCGCCGCCGCCCCGCAGATCGTCGAGATCCTCTTCCAGCGCGGCGCGTTCGACGCCTCCGACACGGCCTCGACCGCCGCCGTGATGCGGGTGTACGCGCTCGGGCTGCTCGGCCAGACCATGGTCGGCGCCCTGGTCCGCTGCTACTTCTCCGCCGCCCGCCCGCTCTGGTACCCGGCCGCCGCGATGGGCGCCGGGCTCGCGGTGACCGGGCTCGCCGGGACCGTCCTCGCCCACCTGTGGGGCGCGGTCGGCATCGCCGGCGCCAACGCGCTCGGCATCACCGTGACCGCCGTGATGCTGCTGCTCGGCGCGCACCGCCAGTCCGTCCCGATCGACGTGCCACGCCTCGGCGAGGGCCTGCTGCGGCTCACCACCGCGGGCGCCTGGGCCACCGGCGCCGGCTGGCTGTGCGCCGTCCTGATCGGGTCGCCGGTGCTCGCCGTCGCCGTCGCCGCGCTCGTCGTCGTCGGCGTGTTCCTGCTGTTCGTCGCGTGCGCCGCCAAGGCGCCCGAGATTCCGCCCCTCCCCCGATCCGCCTGCCGAAGGACCCCCCATGCCCGCCGTCGCACTGCGTCGACTGCTGCCGAAGCCACCCCTGTGGGTGGCGATGTACCACTCGATCGCGGACAGCCCCGATGATCCGTACCAGGTGACGGTCTCGCCCGTGCGGTTCGCCCGGCAACTGCACTGGCTGGGCGACCGGGGGCTGCGCGGGGTCTCCGTGCGGGAGCTGCTCGCCGCCGCCGCCGAGGGGCGCGCCCGAGGCCTGGTGGGGCTGACCTTCGACGACGGCTACGCCGACTTCCTGGAATCGGCGGTGCCGCTGCTGCGCCGGCACGGCTTCACCGCGACCGTGTACGTGCTGCCGGGGCGGCTCGGCGGCGACAACGCCTGGGACGAACGGGGCCCGCGCAAGCCGCTGCTCGACGAGGACGGCATCCGGCGGGCCGCGGCCGCCGGCATGGAGATCGGCTCGCACGGCCTGCGCCACGTGGACCTGGTCGCGCTCGCCGACACGGCCGCCGGTCCCGGCGAGGCGGGTGCCGTCGCCGAGGCCGCGCTGCTCGCCGAGACCCGGCACAGCCGCGAGCTCATCGAGGACATCACCGGCGATCCGGTGGACGGCTTCTGCTATCCGTACGGGAAGGCCGACACCAGGGTGGTGCGCGCCGTCCGCGAGGCCGGCTACCGCTACGCCTGCGCCATCGACCCGGGCCCGCTGTCCGGCGTCCTCGCGCTGCCGCGGGTGCACGTAGGCGAGGCCGACACCTCCTGGCGGCTGACCGCGAAGCGGCTGCTGCACCCGCTGCGGCGCAGGCGGCCGGCCGGTCTGGTGCCCGCGCAGGGCGGCCCGGCCCCGGCGCTGCTGTCGTGAGCGCGGGGGCCCGCGCCGACCTGAGGGTGCTGCACGTGATCACCGGTCTGGGCATCGGCGGCGCCGAGCAGCAGCTGCGGCTGCTGCTGCGCCATCTGCCGGTCCAGGGCCGGGTGGTGACGCTGACCAATCCGGGGGCGGTGGCCGAGGGGATCGAGGCCGACGGCACCCCGGTGACGCACCTCGGGATGACCGGCAACCGGGACCTCGGCGCGCTGCCCCGGCTCGCCCGGCTCATCCGGCAGGGCGGCTACGACCTCGTGCACACCCACCTCTACCGGGCCTGCGTGTACGGCCGGGCCGCCGCGCGGCTCGCCGGGGTCCGCCCGGTCATCGCGACCGAGCACTCGCTGGGCGAGGCGCAGATCGAGGGGCGCCCGCTGTCGGCCGGGACCCGGGCCCTGTACCTGGCGTCCGAGCGGCTCGGCACCTCCACGGTCGCCGTCTCGCCGAGCGTCGCCCGGCGGCTGGCGGACTGGGGCGTGGCCCCGGCCCGGATCCGGGTGGTCCCGAACGGCATCGAGTCGGACCGCTTCGCCTTCGACCCGCGCGCGCGGGCCCTGACCCGGGCGGCGCTCGGGCTGCCCGCCGACGCGTTCGTGGTGGGCGGGGTCGGGCGGCTGGCGCCCGGCAAGCGCTTCGACCGGCTGGTGCGGGCGGTGGCCTCGGTGCCGGAGGCGCGGCTGCTGCTGGTCGGCGAGGGCGAGCGGCGGGCCGAGCTGCTGCGGCTGGCCGAGGAGTGCGGGGCCGCCGACCGGGTGCTGCTCGCCGGGGCGTTCCCTGACCCGCCGGCCGGTCCGGCGGGCGGGCGGCCCGATCTGCCCTCGCTGCTGGCGGCGATGGACGTGTTCGTGTCCACCTCCCCCGACGAGACCTTCGGACTCGCGGTCGTCGAGGCGCTGGCGGCGGGGCTGCCGGTGCGGTACGTGGCCTGTCCCGCGGTCGACGACCTGCCGGCGGACGCGGCGCCCGGCGCCCGCCGGATCGGCGCGTCCGTGCCCGAGCTGATCGGCGCGCTGCGCGAGCTGCGCGCCGCCGGGGCGGAGCGGCTGCCGCAGCCCGAGGCCGCCCGCCACTACGACATCGCGCACAGCGCCCGGAAGTTGCTGTCCCTCTACGACCAGGCCGTCCACGGCACCCCTCTTCCCGTGAAGTGAGAGCTGAGCACCATGACCACGAAGACCACGAACCCGCCACGTCCCGCGTTCCTCACCCCCGCCCGCTGGATGGTGCTGCCGGCCGCCGTGCTCGCCGGCGCGGCCCTCGGCGGCGGCTACGGCGCCCTGAAGTCCCCGCAGTACGCGGCGACCAGCTACGTCATCGTCGTCCCCGCCGAGAAGTCCGACCCTGCGTCGGCGCTCGGCTTCGCCCAGGCGTACGGGCGGGTCGCCACCGACATCGCGGTGACGGGCGACGCGCAGGTGTGGGCGGGGGTGTCCGCGGACACGCTGCGCGCGAGCGTGCAGGCGGCGACCTCGCCGGACGCGCCGATGATCTCGATCACGGCCCGCTCGGCGAAGCCCGCCCAGGCCGTGTCGATGGCCGACGGGGTGGCCCGCGCGCTGGTCCTGGACAGCTCGCACGTCGCCTCCAACACAGGCGTGAAGGTCGTGCAGTTCTCGCGCGCGACCAAGCCGGTGTCGCCGGTGTCCCCGTCGGCTCCGCTGTCGGCGCTGGTCGGCGCGTGTGCGGGCGGGCTGCTCGGCGGGCTGGTGCTGCTGGTCCGGCCGAAGCGGGCCGCGCGGGCGGAGGCGCGCCACTCGCGGCAGGGCGCCTCGGTGCCGGGTCCCGCGGTGGCGCAGCAGCCGGAACCGGAGGCGGTGTGAGCGGCAGATCCCTGTCCGCCGAGGTCTGCCGGGACGCGGCGGAGTTCGGCCGGCTCGGCCCCGAGTGGGCCGCCCTGTACGCCCGTTGCGCGACGGCGACGCCGTTCCAGTCGCACGCCTGGCTGCACTCCTGGTGGCTCTCGTACGGGCGGCCGGGGGCGCTGCGGGTGGTGCTGGTGCGGCGGGCGGACGGCACGCTGGTCGCGGCGGCACCGCTGATGCGGGCCCCGGGGCCGCTGCCGGTGCTGACCCAGCTCGGCGGCACGATCACCGACTTCACGGACGTGCTGCTCGACGACGCCTGCCCGGACGCGGTGCCGGCCCTCGCGGCGGCGCTGGCGGGCGCGGCCCGCGGCGGCCTGATCGACCTGCGCGAGGTCCGGCCGGGCGCGGCGGCGGAGCGGGTCTTCGACGCGTGGCGCGGCCCCCGGCGGCGGCTGGCGGACTCGCTGTGCCTGGAGCTGCCCGCCGTACCGATGGAGGCCCTGCTGGAACGCATCCCGTCGGGCAAGGCCCAGCGGGTGCGGGCGAAGCTGCGGAAGCTGGACGCGCTCGGCATCGACGAGCACATCGTGGCGGCGCCGGAGGTCCCGGCGGCGCTGGAGCGGCTGCTGACGCTGCACCAGCTCCAGTGGCGGGGGCGGGGGGTGACCGTGGAGCACACCAGCGAGCGGTTCGCCCAGCACCTGGCGCGGGCGGTGCGGCCGATGGTGGAGTGCGGGGACGCGATGGTCACCGAGTTCCGGCTGGCCGGGGACGTGGTGGCGGCCGACCTGACCCTGATGTCGCGGCGGCTCGCGGGCGGCTACCTGTACGGCGCGGACCCGGCGCTGCGGGCGCGCAAGGTGGACGTGGCGACGATGCTGCTGCGGCACGGCGCGCGGGAGACCAGCGCGAGCGGCCGGGCGACGCTGAGCATGCTGCGCGGCACCGAGCCGTACAAGCACCACTGGCGTCCCGAGACCGTGCCCAACCAGCGGCTCATGCTGGGCGTACGGAGCGCGGCGCCGCTGCTGTGGCTGCGCGCGGGCGCGGCGGCGGGGCGGCGCTGGGCGGCCGGGCAGGCGCGGGAGCGGGAGTGGCTGGGGCGGGCGCTGGGCCGGCTGCCCGGCCGGGCGCCGCACGGTGGCGGAGGATGAGCTCCACCGCCGTGCGGCGCCCGCGGCCGCGGGCAGGGGTCAGAAGGGCCAGACCCCCTTCAGCGCGCCCTTCCAGTCGACACCGAGCCCGTTGGCCCAGCCACCGGTCCCGGACACGGACTCCTTCACGGTTTCCTTCACGGACTCCTTCACGGACTCCTTCACCGTGTCCTTCCAAGACTCCTTCCAGGAGTCCTTGGGGACGCAGACCGGCCCGCCGATCCAGCTCTCGACCCATGAACCGAGGTTCACGGTCCAGCAGTTGGGCTTCGGCTCGGGCTTGGGCTCGGGCTTCGGTTCCGGCTTGGGCTCCGGCTTCGGCTCGGGCTTCGGCTCGGGCTTCGGTTCCGGCTTCGGCTCGGGCTTGGGGATCGGGACCGTCGGGTCCGTCGGCTCGACCGGGTCCGTCGGCTTGGTCGGCACCGTGGGGTCCGTGGGCTTGGTCGGGTCGGTCGGCTTGGTCGGGTCGGTCGGCTTCGTCGGCACCGTGGGCTTGGTCGGCACGGTCGGCTTCGTCGGCACGGTCGGCTTCGTCGGCACCGTGGGCTTCGTCGGCACGGTCGGCTTCGTCGGCACCGTGGGCTTCGTCGGCACCGTCGGGTCCGTGGGCTCGGTCGGCTCGGTCGGATCCGTGGGCTCGGTCGGCTCCGTCGGCTCCGTCGGCTCCGTCGGCTCCGTCGGCTCCGTCGGCTCCGTCGGCTCCGTCGGCTCCGTCGGCTCGGTCGGGACCTGGGGCTCGACCCCGTACAGCGCCTGCCGGAACACCTGCGACGACTTCGGATTGTCGTCGCACTGCCAGACGCCGTGCGGGCAGTAATCGGTGATCGTGTGATAAAGCGGCTTGTGCTGCCTCATCCATTCGAGCATCCGCCTCATGTACTCGGGGTTGTCTCCGTTCCGGAACAGACCCCATTCCGGATAGGAGATCCGCTTTCCGTGCTGGGCAGCGAAATCGACCTGCGCCTGCAGCCCGTAGGGCTCGCTGACGTGCTGCTCGAAAGTCGAATTCGCCGGCTGGTCGTACGAGTCCATGCCGATGATGTCGACGACGTCGTCACCCGGGTAGCACTCGGTCCACGGAACGGCGTCCCGGCCCCGGCTGGGGTTGAAGTCGAAGCGGAAGGTCTGCCCCGGCACGGAGCGCATCGCGGTGACGATGCGGGTCCAGTACTTCTTCCAGGACGTCGGGTCGGGCCCGCACCGGCTGGTGTACGTCGTGCCGTTCATCTCCCAGCCGAGGACGACGACGGTGTCCGGGACCCCCAGGTCCACCAGCTTCTCGGCCAGCTTCCGGAAGTGGTGGTCGTAGTACCCCGCCGCGCCCAACTGCAGCTGGCGGCGCACCTCGTAGTCGGAGACCCCGGCCTCGTTGCGCTCCAGCATCGGCACGTTGAGGACGAACAGGCGGTCGGTGCGCTGGTTGCGCCAGTCCGCCCAGGCGTCCAGGAAGCCGGTCGGGCCCTCGATGTTCGACCAGAGGTCGCCGGGGAGGTAGGTGTGCCCGACCCGGAGCTCGTGGCCCCCGAGCCAGCGCTCCAGCTGGGCGATCCGGGCCACCCCGGTCGGACCCGACGCCAGGAAGGCGCCCATGGCGCCCGACAGAGTCGGTTGGGGGTCCCGGGTCGTTACGGATTCGGCGGCGCGAGCGGGGGACGACAGCACGACAGAACCTGAGGCGAGGAGACCGGCGGTGAACACCCCCAACCACGCTCTCGAAGCCCGACTCTTTCGGTTCGCCATGGCAGGTCCTTCTTCCTCACGCCGTTTGATGGTCCGTCAGTCTGATACTCCGAAAGTATTCCTAATGAGCCGACCGAGAACTCGGCTTGGATCTGATCAATAGTCCATTAGAGGATTCTTCATCCCCCAGTTGGGGCACCCCGAGACGAAGGACATGCCGTGCCGAGTTTTGACAGCCGCGTCCCCGCGGTCCTTGTGCGGCTCGACCCGAACCCTTTTCATCACGGCACGCTCGGCGCGGCGCGGTCCCTGGGACGGGCGGGCATCCCGGTCCACGCGGTGGTCGAGTCGCTCACCAGTCCGGTCGTCCGGTCCCGCTATCTGCACGGCGCCCACGCCCGCCCCGCCGAGCCGTCCCCCGCCGAACTGACCCGGCTGCTGCTGCGGATCGCGGACCGGCTGCCCGGCGCTCCCGAGCACCCCGCCGTCCTGGTGCCCCTCGACGACATCACCGCCCTGTCGCTCGCCGAGTGCCGCCCCGAGCTCGCCGGCCGCTATCTGCTGCCCGACCAGTCGCCGGAACAGCTGACCAGGGTCGCCGACAAGGCCCAGCTCGCCGAGACCTGCCGGGCCCTGTCGCTCCCCCACCCCCGTACCGAACTGCCCTCCAGCGCCGACGAGGCCGCCGCCATGGCCTGGTCGCTGGGGCTGCCGGTGATCGCCAAGTGGAGCCGCCCCTGGCTGCTGCCGCCCGGCGGCGGGCTGCGCAGCACCACGATCGTCGGCTCGCTCGCCGAGGTAAGGGAGCTGTACGCGCGCACCCCGCAGGCCGGCAGCCGGCTGCTGCTCCAGGAGCTGCTGCCGGCCGGCCGCGACCTCGACTGGTTCTTCCACGGGTACGTGGACTCCGCCGGCGGCTGCGCGACCGGGGCGACCGGCCGCAAGGAGCGCTCCTGGCCCGACGGGGCCGGGCTCACCGCCGTCGGCCGCTGGAGCGCGAACCCGGCCGTGGACACGATGGCCCGCGACCTGCTGGCCGCGCTCGGCTACCGGGGCGTGTGCGACCTGGACTTCCGGCTCGACCGGGCGACCGGCGCCTACCACCTGCTGGACTTCAACCCGCGGCCGGGCGCCCAGTTCCGGCTCTTCGCGGACCGGGACGGGCTCGACGTGGTCCGCGCGATGCACCTCGACCTCACCGGGCGGGCGGTCCCGGCGCACACCCCCGCGTTCGGGCGCCGCTTCGTCGTCGAGAACTACGCGACCCTGTCCGTCCTCGCCTCGCCGCGCCGCCGGTACGCGGCCGAGCCCGGCGCCTCCCGGCCGCGCGGCGAGCGGATCGAGACGGCCTGGTTCGCGGGTGACGACCTCGCGCCGGCCTTCGCGATGCTGCGGGCCTGGCTCTCCCACACCCTGCGCAAGGGCCTGCTGTCGCTGCGCCGGAACCTGCGGGCCGGACGCGTCCGTCGCCCGGCCGACGAACTGTCGTCCCCGCCGCCGTCGCGCACCCGGTCCGGCCAGATGACCCAGCACTGAGCGGACACCGGCGTCCCGACCCCCGCCCCCTCCCCGTACCACCCCTCATTTCCCACCCTCTCTCCCTCTCTCCCCCTATCTCCCTCTCCCTCTCACGGAACGACGAAGGCGGAACACAGACGATGTACGACCTGGTGATTGTGGGCGCGGGACCCTACGGTCTGTCCGTGGCCGCCCACGCGGCGGCGCACGGGCTGAACCTGCGCGTCTTCGGGCGCCCGATGGAGTCCTGGCACGCCATGCCCTCCGCGATGTTCCTCAAGTCCGAGCCGTGGGCCTCGCACCTCTCCGACCCCAGGGGCGCGTACGGGCTCGACGCCTATGCGGCCACCCAGGGCGTCCGCGCCGAGCACGGGGTGCCGCTGCCGGTCGGCTTCTTCGCCGCGTACGGCGACTGGTTCGCCCGCCAGGCGGTGCCGGAGCTGGACGAGCGGCTGATCTCGCGCGTCGCGCCCGGCCCGGACGGGGTGGGCTTCGAGCTGACGGCGGAGGACGGCGAGACGCTCCGGGCGCGCACGGTCGCGCTGGCCGTCGGCGTGCTCCCCTTCATGGAGGTGCCGGGCCCGCTGCGCGGACTGCCCCGCCGGTACGTGACCCACTCCAGCCACCACGGCGAGCTCGACGCCTTCGCCGGCCGGGACGTCACCGTGATCGGCGCCGGGCAGGCGGCCCTGGAGACGGCCGCGATCCTCACCGAACAGGGCGCCGCGGTCCGCATCCTGGCCCGCTCGGACCGGCTGAACTGGAACACCGTGCCGCCCGCCCTGGACCGGGGCGCCTGGCGGTCGCTGCGCGCGCCGCACACGGGGCTCGGCTGCGGCTGGCAGAACCGGCTGTACGCGGACACCCCGGGGATCTTCCGGCGGCTGCCCGCCGCCACCCGCGAGCGGATCTTCGACTCGGCGCTCGGCCCGGCCGGCGCCTGGTGGCTGCGCGAGCGGTTCGCGGCCGTCGGGGACGTACGGCTCGGGCAGCGGGTGACGGCGGCGACGGTGACGGCGGACGAGCGGCTGCGGCTCGACGTGGCGGGCCCGGACGGGACCGGCTCGGTGGAGACGGACCACGTCATCGCGGCGACCGGCTTCGTGCCGAGCCTGGACCGGGCGGACGTGCTCGCCCCCGCGCTGCGGGACGGGCTGCGCCGGGTCGGGCCGGGCGGGGCGCCCGAGGTGGGGGCCCAGTTCGAGTCCTCCATGCCGGGCCTGTTCCTGGCCGGACTGCTGACGGCCCCCTCGTACGGGCCCTCGATGCGCTTCGTGTTCGGCGCGGGCTACACGGCGGGCCGGCTGGTCAAGGGGGTGCGCCAGCGGCTGCGGGCGGGCGGCGGCCGGGTGGGCCGGCCGCGCTCGGGCGAGGAGCGGGCGGTGGCCGCGTCCCGCTGACAGACGAGGGCCGGCCCCGGGGAACGTGGTGGACACTCCCCGGGGCCGGCCCCTTGCCGTACCCGAACGTCAGGCGTTGATGCAGGTGTTGAACGCGGCCGGGTTCAGCAGGCCGATGACGTTCACGCTGTTGCCGCAGACGTTGATCGGAACGTGGACCGGGACCTGGACCACGTTGCCCGAGAGGACGCCCGGCGAACCGACGGCGATACCCTCGGCACCGGCGTCGGCCATCGCCGGGGTAGCGGCGCCCAGGGCCATGATCAGACCGGCGACGACGGCGGCAGCCTTCTTACACTTCATTTCGTCTGGATCCTTTCCTACGGCGAAGACGGTTCTCCGCTGCACACTCCCCCAACGAATCCACCGAGAAAAGGAAACCGACGCGGCGCCGCACTCCCGCGATTCACTCCAACGCTTCCCCCGAATGCGCGCATTCGGGTGGCCGGGTGTCCGGGTGTTCAATGCGGCCAGATCGGCGTCCGGGTGAGCCGTTCCCATTCGCGGTCGGGGACTCCCGGCACCGCCCGCCCGGCCTGCGTCCACTGCCTGGCCAGCGAGGAGTAGAGCGGGAAGGGTTCCCGGTCGGCCGGCTGCGGGTCGGCCACATATCGGCTCTTCGGAATGAAGGCCATCCGCTCCCATTTCCCGGGTTCGGGCGCCATAATCGCTCCTTCCGGTGTGGTCCCGGAATCATGGCACAGCCTCCGCAGCGGAGTGATTCGTCCTGTCCATGTCGCGTCGCGTACCTGTGTGCGAATGCGTCCGATTTAACGTTTCGCCATGAAATTCCCCCGCCCAGGACGCCTCGTGCTCCTGTCCACGGCCCTGGTCGCGCTCGCCACCGGTTCGCTGGCGCTGGCCCCCTCCGACCTGCCCTCCCCCAAGTACGGCCTCAACCTGCTCGTGGTGGGCACCGACGTCCGCGCGGGCGTGACCGCCCAGGAGAGGGAGAAGTACCGGCTCGGCAGCGCCGAGTGCGCCTGCACCGACGTGATCATGCTGGTCCACGTCTCCGCGAAGAACGACCGGGTGAGCGTGGTGAGCCTGCCGCGCGACTCGCTCACCACCTTCCCGGCCGGCCACGTGGACCGGCGCACCGGCGAGGAGCACGACGCCCACCTCGCCAAGATCAACCACGCCTGGTCGGAGGGCGGACCGGGCCTCGCGATCGAGATCGCCGAGGCCACCACCGGGGTCCCCGTGCACCGCTACCTGGAGATCGACTTCCGGCGCTTCATGGACACCGTGAACCACTTCGACAAGGGCGTCCCCGTCTGTACGAAGACCCGGCTCAAGGACCCCGTGACCGGCATCGACCTGCGCGCCGGCACCACCCCGCTGCGCGGCGGACCGGCGCTCCAGTACGTCCGCTCCCGGCGCGCCGACGGCAAGATGGACTTCGGGCGCATCCAGAAGCAGCAGCTCTTCGTGGCGAACACCCTGCGTAACGTCCGGGACGGGCTGCTGCGCGACCCGAAGGCGCTGCGGGCCCTGGCGGCGGCCCTGCGGGGCACGGCGAAGGCCGAGCGCGGGATCTCGGTGCCGGAGCTGGTGACGCTCGCGGGCCGGCTGCGGAACGTCACCCCGGCCCGTACCCAGTTCGCGACGGTGCCGATCGCCGGGTTCAACGAGGACATCGAGGACGTGGGCTCCACCCTGGCCTGGGACGACGACCAGGCGGCCGAGGTGTTCGGCGCCCTGCGCACCGACCGCCCGCTCCCGAAGCCGCACCCGAGGCCGACGAGCGACATCCCGCAGGGGCTGGGCGACTACCGGCCGGTGACGGGCGACAAACTGCTCTGCAAGTGAGCGGAGAGGGGGCCCGCGCCCCCTCGCCCTCCCTCAGCCCCTCACCCCCGCAGGGCGCGGGCGAGCTCCGCCGGATCGGTCGTCGGCGCCTCGCAGGCGAAGTGCCGGCAGACGTACGCGGCGGCGGCCCCGCCCACCAGCGGACGGTCCTTGAGCAGCGGGAACTCCTCGCCGTCGGGCGGACCGAAGGCCAGCACCGCGCCGGGCGTGACGGCGTCGAGCGCGGTACGGCACAGGGCACGGAAGCCGTCGTCGTCACGGGCGCCGACCACGGCGATCTCGCGCGGCCCGTCGAGCAGCGCCTCCGAGACGGCGAGCCCCCAGCCGATGAAGCGGGGGGCGCGCGGGCCGAGCGCCTTGACCACGCCGAGGGCCCCCTCGGCGGCGGCCCGGTGGGGCGCGGAGCCGGTGTGCGCCGCGTACGAGAGGAGCGCGCCGGCGGCGGCGGTCCAGCCGGACGGGGTGGCGTTGTCGGTGGGGTCCTGGGGGCGCCGGATCAGCCGCTCGGCGTCGTGCGCGGTGTCGTAGAGCGCGCCGCCCTCGGCGGTGAACTGGTCGAGGACGATGTCGAGCAGGAAGCCGGCGAACTCAAGCCACACCCCCTCGCCGGTGACGGAGGCGAGCGCGAGGAAGCCCTCGGCGACGTCGCCGTAGTCCTCCAGCACCCCGGCGTTGCCGCCCGCGTTCCCGTCCCTGGAGGTCCGGGTCAGCCGCGCGCCCTCGCCGAGGTGCAGCCGGACCAGCAGATCGGCCGCCTCGGTGGCCCGCTCGACCAGGTCGGGACGGTCGAGCAGGGCGCCGGTCTCGGCGAGCGCGGCGATGGCGAGGCCGTTCCAGGCGGCGACGATCTTGTCGTCGCGGCCGGGGCGGGCCCGCTCGTCCCGGGCGGCGAGCAGCCGGTCCCGGATCCCGGCGATCCGCTCCGCGTCGGCGACCCCGGCGTCCTGCGGAAGCTGGAGCACGGAGGAGCCGTGCTCGAAGGTGCCCTCGTCGGTGACCCCGTAGTGGCGGGCGGCGTACGCGCCGTCCTCCGCGCCGAGCACGGCGACGAGCTGCGCGGGCGTCCAGGCGTAGTAGGCCCCCTCGACGTGCCGCCCGGTCCCGTCGTCGGAGTCGGCGTCGAGCGCGGAGGCGAAGCCGCCCTCGGGGGTGCGCAGTTCGCGGACCATGAAGTCGGCGGTCTCCAGGGCGACCCGGCGGGCGAGCTCGCTGCCGGTGGCCCGCCACAGGTGCGTGTACACCCGGCAGAGCAGGGCGTTGTCGTACAGCATCTTCTCGAAGTGCGGCACGACCCAGGCGCGGTCCACGGCGTAGCGCGCGAAGCCGCCGCCGAGCTGGTCGTAGATCCCGCCGCGGGCCATCGCCTCGCAGGTGTCGACGGCCATCTGGAGGGCGCCCTCGGCTCCCGTGCGGGCGTGGTGGCGCAGCAGGAACTCCAGCACCATCGACGGCGGGAACTTGGGCGCGCCGCCGAAGCCGCCGTGCTTCGCGTCGTACTCGCGGGTGAGCCCGAGCAGCGCCTGCGACAGCTCGGCCTCCCCGGGCACGCCGTCGCCGCCGTACGCGAGGGAGCGCCCGGCGAGGTCCTTGACGATCCGCCCGGCGACCTCGGCGACCTCCTCGCGCCGCCCGCTCCAGGCCTGCGCGACGCCTTCGAGGACCTCGGGGAAGGAGGGCATCCCGTGCCGGGGCTCGGGCGGGAAGTAGGTGCCGAAGTAGAAGGGCTCGGCGTCGGGCGTGAGGAACACGGTCATCGGCCACCCGCCCTGCCCGGTGGCCGCCTGCACGGCCTCCATGTACACGGCGTCGACGTCGGGCCGCTCCTCCCGGTCGACCTTCACGGCGACGAAGTGCTCGTTGACGAGCGTGGCGGTCCCGTCGTCCTCGAAGGACTCGTGGGCCATGACGTGGCACCAGTGGCAGGAGCTGTAGCCGACGCTGAGCAGGACGGGGACGTCGCGGCGCCGGGCCTCCTCGAAGGCCTCCGCCGACCAGGGCCACCAGTCGACGGGGTTGTCGGCGTGCTGGAGGAGGTAGGGGGAGGTCTCATGGGCCAGTCGGTTCGCCATGGGGCCATCCTCGCGCATCGGGGGGCGATACGGCGGAGCCCCGTCCGCGCGCCACGGTCGGGCGGGGGTGCGGGTGGGGCGGGCGGGGCATCGATAGATGCGAAGCGACCCCGTTCCTCGCAGGTCGAATGCGAGGAACGGGGCCGCTTCACGCGAGAAGCTGGCGTCAGCCGCCGACGTTCCCGTTCTGGGAGAGGACCTCGCCCAGGATGTGCGACAGAGCGTCGTCGCCCTTCTGCTGCACGGAGTTCTGGGTGCAGGTCTGGTTCGAGATCGGGTTGCCCAGGACGTCCTGGACCGCGATCGGAACACCGATGAGGGCGCCGATCGGAACCTGCGCCTCGACCTTCTGCACGTCGAAGCAGTGCAGGACGCCGCCGTTGATGAGGCCGAAGTTCGGGCTCATGTAGCCACCGGTGGAGTTGCTGCCGATGGACTGCTTCGACTGGTTGCCGATGATGTTGGCGCTGCCGCCGTCGTTGCCGGCAGCCATGGCCGTCGACGCACCCATGCCCACGACGGAGGCGGCAACCGCAGCGGTGGCAAGAACCTTCTTGATCACGAGATCTTCCTTCTTGAGCTCGATGGCCCGGAACTGCTCCGTGTTGACCGAAGCGACCTGATCAACTGCCTCGGTAGGGATTGGTTCCGGCGCGTCACCCGGACGCGGTATTCGGCACATGAACGCCATCGGACGGGAGCTCGTCGGGCAGTCGTTCGACTGGGTGGGAGTGGGGGCCGACTCCCTTGCAATCACTGGACGTTCGCACCGCTCCCTCGCGCCGAGGGGCGTCCCGCAGGACACTTGTCCTCGGACAGTTCGGGCCGGAACTCCCGGCCGGCGGAGGGGGACGGGGATGCGGGACAGCCACCGGGCCGAGGCGGAGCGCCTGTGGGAGGAGGCCGTCGCGGCGGAGGTGCGGCGCTCCGGGGGCCGCGTCGACGGCGAGGCGCTGCTGGGGCGCGGGCGGGCCGCGCTGGCCGCGATCACGGCCCCGGCCGCGGAGGAGTACGCGGCGTATCTGGCGGCGGTCGAGGCGGGTGAGGACGGGGCGGCCGGGACGGCCGGGCCCGTGGAGCTCGGTACGCCCGCGCTGATCACCGGGGTCGCCGCGCTGGCCGCGGTCGGCGGGGACCTCGCGCTGGGCACCGCCGCCGGGACCGCGTTCGGCGCGGGCGCCGTGGTGGCGGTGGCGGGGGCGGCGGCCACGGCGCTGAAGGCGGGGGTCGAGCGGCGGGCGGCGGCGCACCGCAGGGCCGGGGACCTCGGCCGGCCGGGCGGCGCCGAGCAGTTGCGGCTGCGCTGGCTGACGGCGCTGGAGGTGCGGGGCGTGCGGCCGTTCCTGGAGCAGCAGCGGGTGCTCCGGGGCACGGCGGGGCAGCCGCCGCAGAAGGTGGTCGAGCGGCTGCGGGGCGCGGACCGCAGCGCGGCGGCCCGGCGGCGCAGCGTGCTGGAGCAGTCGTTCGGTCAGTTGCCGGACCCGGCGGGGGTGTTCGCCGGGCGGCGGGGCGAGCTGGGGCAGATCAGCAAGTGGGTGCAGGAGGGCCGGGCCGCGACGACGACGCGGCCGACGGTGGTGATGCTGCACGGGGCGCCGGGCTCGGGTCGTACGGCCCTGGCGGTGCGGGCGGCGCACGCGCTGCGGGACCAGTTCCGCGGGGCGTGTGTGGTGGATCTGCGGGGCGGCGGGACGCGGGGCGAGAAGCCGCTGGCCACCCGGGAGGCGCTGCTGCACCTGCTGAACCGGCTGGGGGCGCCGCGCGAGCAGTTGCTGTTCCGGGAGCGCGCCTCGGCGGAGCAGCAGGTGCGGCGGCTCGCGGAGCTGTACCACCAGCATCTGACGGGGCTTCCGGTGACGGTGGTGCTGGACGACGCGGTGGACGCGGAGCAGGTGCGGACGCTGCTGCCGGAGCGCTCGGACAGTCTGGTGCTGGTGACCTGCCGCAAGCCGCTGGAGCTGGGCGCGGACGTGCCGGCCTCGGTGCACGCGCTGCCGGTGGCGGCGCTGGACGCGGCGGGCGCGGAGGAGCTGCTGGGCGCGGCGGAGGGCGCCCGGGGGCCGTACGACGCGGAGGGCTTCGCGCGGACGAGGGAGCTGTGCGGGGGGCTGCCGTTGGCGCTGCGGGCGGCCGGGGCACTGCTGGGCGGGCGCCCGGCGGGCACGGTGGCGGAGCTGCTGGGGGCGGCCGGGGCGGACGCGGGGCCGGTGGAGCGGGCGCTGACGGCGGGGTACGCGGCGCTCGGCGAGGACGGGCGGCGGCTGCTGCGGCGGCTGCCGCTGGCGGGGCGGGCCTCGCTGGGGGCGGCCGCGGCGGGGGCGCTGCTGGGGGCGTCGGACGCGGAGGGGGCGCGGCTGCTGCGGGAGCTGGCCGGGGCGGGGCTGCTGGACCACGTGCGCGGGGAGCGGTTCCGGCTGCACGACGCGGTGCGCGGTTTCGCGGCGGCGCGGCTGGTCGAGGAGGAGGACCAGGCGGACATCGCGGCGGCGCAGGAGCGGCTGATCCGGGACTACGCGGAGCTGGCGGACACGGTGATCCGGATGGTCGACGGCAAGATGTCGACCCGGGTCAACCGGGCGGCCCGCTTCGGCGGGCACGGCTTCGGGTCGCTGGAGGCGGCGCTGCGCTGGCTGGACGAGGAGTCCAGCTTCATCACGGCGACGCTGCGGCACGCGGAGGGGGTGGACCAGCAGACGGTGCTGGACCTGCTGGGCGCGCTGTGCGACCACTGCCTGCTGCGCGGGGACCTGTACCGGCTGGGTGAGATCAACGAGCTGGCGGAGGCGGTGGGGCAGGGGCTGCTGTCGCGTTCGGTGCAGTGGCGGACCGGCATCGCGGCCCGGCAGCTGGGTGAGCTGGACAAGGCCAGGACGACGCTGGCCTCGGTCGTCTCGCTGTACCAGGAGGCGCATCAGGACGCGGGGGCGGCGCTGGCGCTGTGCTCGCTGGGCATCACCCTGCACCACCAGGGCAGTCTGCGGGAGGCCTCGGCGCGGCTGCGGGAGGCGCTGGCCCTGCAGGAGCCGGAGTCGCTGGCGGCGGACCGGGGCTGGACGCTGCACGCGCTGGCGGCGGTGGAGCGGGACCGGGGCGAGCTGGCGGAGGCGCTGGCGCTGCTGGACCGGGCGCTGGCGCTGCACCGGGAGAGCGAGTCGCTGCACGGCGAGGCGTGGGCGCACTTCCAGCGGGGCCAGGTGTGGCTGCGTACGGGTGAGGCGGAGCGGGCGGAGGAGGAGCTGCGGCTGGCGCTGGAGCAGTACGGGCGCACCCATGACGGGCGCGGGCAGGCGTGGGCGCTGACGCAGCTGGCCCGGGCGCGGCTGGTCGCGGGGGATCCGGCGGCGGCGATGGACGGGCTGCGGCAGGCGCTGGTCCGGCACCGGGAGCAGGAGGACGCGCGGGGCGAGGCGTGGACGCTGTACTACCTGGGGCACGCGCTGGAGGAGCGGGGCGAGGGCGACCAGGCGGTGCGGGAGCTGGAGCGGGCGCGGACGATGTTCTCGCGGATGCGGGACGTCTACGGGCTGGCGTGCGCCCGTCACCATTCGGGCCGGGTGACGCGGGACCAGCGGGCCGCGCAGACCGGCAATCTGCGCAATTCAGGCTTCGCCCGGCAGCTTCTGATGGACGCGCGCGCGGACTTCCACCGTGTCGGGGCGGCCCACGGGGAGGCGTGGACCTGCCTGGAGCTGGCGATCGTGGACGCGGGCAACGGGCGCACGGCGCAGGCCCTGGACCTGTGCGGGGAGGCGGCCCGGCTGTTCGCCGGGTACGGCGACCGGCGCGGCGCCGACTGGGCCGCCTTCCTGCGCGTGACGCTGCTGCCGGACCCGGCGGCGGCCCGCGAGGAGCTGGCCGCCCTCACCGCCGCCCGCCATCCGTCCCGCGACCCGCGCGTGGCCGACTGCGCGGCGGCGTACGCCCACGTGCTGGACCGCGCCGCCTCCCCCGCCCCGGCCTGGGAGGCCTGGGCCCTGGGGATGGTGCCGGGCCGCGGGGCCCGCGAGGTGATGGGGGTGGAGCTGCCCTGACACCGGGCGGACGTCGGGACGAGTCCCGGCGGGCGGCCCCGGAAGCGTCCCGAAGCGGGCCCCGGCCGACGGCCGGGGCCCGCTTCGGGAGGGGTGCCCCTGCGTCTGGCGCCCCTCCTGCTGTCGCCCCTACTTCTTCGTCGCGGGCGTGGCCGGGGTGGCGGTGGCCGGGTCGGGGGCCTCGGTGAAGTCGATCTTGTGCATGTGGCGGTTCATCGACTTCATCAGGCCCCAGACGGCCAGCGCCAGCACGGCGAAGACGACGAACCCGAGGACGCCGGGGGTCACCTTGTTCTTGTCCAGTTCTTCGGCGGCGAAGGGGACAAGCTGGGTCAGTGCCAGATGTGCGCTCATGTCAGGCATTCTCGCGGATGCCCGCGAAGAGATCTTGCTCGGGGAGGGATGTGGCGACGAGGGACTTGCTGAGCTCGTACTCCTCGGTCGGCCAGACCTCCCTCTGGATCTCCATCGGGACCCGGAACCAGCCGCCGTCGGGGTCGATCTGGGTGCGGTGGGCGATGAGCGCCTTGTCGCGGGTCTCGAAGAACTCGGAGCAGGGCACGAAGGTGGTCAGCGTCCGCTCCTTGCGCTCGAACTCCTTCCAGCGCTCCAGCCACTCCCCGTACGGGGACTCCAGGCCGCGCTCCAGGAGGGCCTGGTGCAGGGCCTCGGTGCGGGGGCGGTTGAAGCCCTGGTTGTAGTAGAGCTTCTGGGGCTGGAAGGCCGGGCCGAACTCCGCCTCGGGGTACTTCTCGGTGTCGGTCGCGCCGTCGAAGGCCACCATCGTGATCTTGTGGGTCATGATGTGGTCGGGGTGCGGGTACCCGCCGTTCTCGTCGTAGGTCGTGATGACCTGCGGCCGGAAGCGGCGGATGCGGCGGACCAGCTCGCCGGCGGCCTTGTCCACGTCCGCGAGGGCGAAGCAGCCCTCCGGCAGCGGGGGCAGCGGGTCGCCCTCGGGCAGCCCCGAGTCCACGAAGCCCAGCCAGTCCTGCTCCACCCCGAGGATCTCGCGGGCCTCGTCCATCTCCTTGCGGCGCACCTCGTGGATGTTCGCCTCGATGTACGGGTCGCCCTGGAGTTTGGGGTTGAGGATCGAGCCGCGCTCGCCGCCCGTGCAGGTCACCACGAGGACCTCCACCCCCTCGGACACATACTTGGCCATCGTCGCCGCGCCCTTGCTCGACTCGTCGTCGGGGTGGGCGTGAACGGCCATCAGTCGCAGCTGCTCAGTCAAGACACGGTCCTCAGTGATTCGTCGCCTAGGGAGGTCTCTATAGTGACGGAATCGGGGGTGGGAAAAATTCCGGCCCCGTGGCCGAGGATTCCGGCGGCGAGAGGACGACCATGAGCGCGGTGCGTGAGCAGCTTCCCGAGGGGCGGTACGGCCGCTCCGCGGACGAGCGGGCCGACCGGAAGCTCAAGATCGCCGGAGCCGTGCTCGGCACCCTCTTCCTGGCCATGATCGGCTGGTTCGGCTGGCACTACGTCGGCGGTACGAAGATCAGCGCCGAGATGATCAAGTTCGACGTGGTGAGCGACACCGAGGTCCAGGTCCACCTGGAGATCCGCAAGGACGCCGACGCGACCGGCGTCTGCACGCTGCGCTCCCGCTCCGAGGACGGCACCGAGGTCGGCCGCAAGGACGTCCCCGTCGAGGGCTCCGCCACCCGCCAGGACACGGTCTACTCGATCCGTACGACCGCGAAGGCCACCAATGCCGAGCTCCTGGGGTGTACGGCGCGGTAGCGGTGGGTAGGGAGCCGGGGACGAGCCCCGGCGGGTCACCACGGTGACCTGGGGTGACGCGAACCCCACGGTTTATGTCCTCCCGCTTTTCGCCACTCATTGTTAGGCTCGTGGTTTCGCCCGCCCGGGAAGGGACGTCCTTCCCGTGTAGGGCGATGCTTTGTATTCCCAGTACCTACGAGGAGCACCTGTGACCCAGACCAGCGACAACGTCACCTGGCTCACCCAGGAGGCGTACAACAAGCTCAAGGACGAGCTTGAGTACCTGTCTGGTCCCGCGCGTACCGAGATCGCGGCCAAGATCGCCGCGGCGCGCGAGGAGGGCGACCTGCGCGAGAACGGCGGGTACCACGCGGCCAAGGAGGAGCAGGGCAAGCAGGAGCTCCGGGTCCGCCAGCTCACCCAGCTCCTGCAGAACGCCAAGGTCGGCGAGGCCCCCGCGGACGACGGCGTCGTCGAGCCGGGCATGGTCGTGACGATCGCCTTCGACGGCGACGAGGACGACACGATGACCTTCCTGCTCGCCTCCCGCGAGTACGCGAGCGGCGACATCGAGACGTACTCGCCGCAGTCCCCGCTGGGCATCGGCGTCAACGGCAAGAAGGCCGGCGAGGACGCCCAGTACGAGCTGCCCAACGGCAAGCTGGCGACGGTGAAGATCCTCGCGGCGAAGCCGTACAGCGGCTGATCCACCCGATCCACGCGCGCGAAGGGCCGGTCTCCCGGAAGGGGCCGGCCCTTCGCCATGCCCATGCAATGATCTGCGGCGGCAGGCCATACGAGGGGGGCGGGGCAGGTGCTGGGAGTTCTGCGCGAGGGCGCGCCGCGGCGGATCGGCCCGTACGAGGTGCTGGCCCGGCTCGGCGCCGGCGGCATGGGTGAGGTCTACCTGGCCCGGCTGGACAGCGCGTCCGGCGAGTTCTTCGCCGTCAAGACGGTGCGCCGGGACGTGGCCGGCGAACCCGCCTTCCGTGAGCGCTTCCGCCGCGAGATCCGGATCGCCGGCATGGTCCGCAGCCCGCACGCCGCCGCACCCGTCGGCGGCGACGCCGACGCCGAGGTGCCCTGGCTGGCCACCGCGTACGTCCCCGGACCCAGCCTCGGCCAGGCCGTCCGCCGCTCGGGGCCGCTGCCGTCCGACGCCGTCCGCGCCCTCGGCGCGCGCGTCGCCCGCGCCCTCGCCGACCTGCACGCCGCCGGGGTGCTGCACCGCGACCTCAAGCCGGGCAACGTGATGCTCGCCGTCGACGGGCCGCGCCTGATCGACTTCGGCATCGCCCGCGCCCAGGGCGCCACCACCATGACCGCGACCGGCCTGATGGTCGGCACCCCCTCCTTCATGTCCCCCGAGCACGTGGCCGGCGCCCGGAGGGTGACCGCCGCCTCCGACGTCTTCTGCCTCGGCTCCCTCCTCTGTTACGCGGCCACCGGCGAGGACCCGTTCGGCGACGGCCCCGTCGCCGCCGTGCTCTACCGGATCGTCCAGGCCGAGCCCGACCTCACGCGGCTCCCCGCCGAGCTGCGCGAGGCCGTCGGCGCCTGCCTGGCCGCCGACCCGGCCGCCCGGCCCGCCCCCGAGGTCCTGATCGGCCTGCTCGGCGGCGAGCGGCAGGCGCCGCGGTGGCCGGTCGCGGTCCGCGAGCACATCGGGGAGTACGGGGCGGAGCTCGCCCGGCTCGTCGCCTCCGGCGGCCCGCTCCTGGAGGTCCCGGTCACCGCCCCGGTCGTCACCTCCGGGCCGCCCGGACTGCACTTCGCGCCCACCGTCGCGCCCACCGGCCCGGCCCCGGCACCCGCGCCCGCGCCCGCCTCGCCGAAGCGCCGCCGCCGCGCCCTGGTCGCCGCCGTGGCCGCCCTCGCCGTCCTGGGCGGCGGGCTCGGCGCGTACCTGCTGTGGCCGGAGCCCGCGCCCCCGGAGAAGCCCGTCACCGCCGCGCCGAAGGCGCCCGCCGGGCCGCGCGCGCCCGGCGTCGACGACCAGGGCCTCGCCGACGCCTCCGGCTTCGTCCCGCAGAACGCCGCCCAGCGCCCGGCCGGCTGGAAGCCCTGGCGCGCGAAGCTGTCGGCGCCCGCCTTCGGCTGCTCGGGCAACGAGCGGGCGCTGGTGTGCCGGACGACGGACGGGCGGTACGAGGCACTGGACCCGGCGGACGGGAAGAGGCTGTGGGCGGTGGATCCGGGCAACGAGCGGGCCCCGCAGGACAGCTACATCAGCCCCACCGGCCAGGTCCTCATCGCCCAGGAGGCGACCCGGCCGGTCGTCCACGACGGGGTCGCCGTGCTCGCCTTCGGCGGCGAGGTCCAGGTCCGGGACGCGCGCAGCGGCGCGGTGAAGTGGAAGGCGGCGGCCCAGGCGGAGCAGGGCGAGCGCAGCCGCCCGCTGGTCGCCGACGACGTGGTCCTCGTCGCCGCGCAGACCGGGGACGACCAGAACGCCGGCGAGCACGTCAGCGTCTTCGCCTACTCCCTCACCGACGGGCGCCGGCTGTGGACGAAGGGGCTCAACAACATCGTCCTGTCCAAAGCCGAGTCCCGGAACTTCGGCCCCGTCGCCTACGCCAAGGGGCTCGTGTACGTGCTCAGCGACGGCGGGCTCGTCGCGTACGACGCGAAGACCGGGACCATCCGCGGGCAGGTGGACGACGCCGCGCGCGCCTGCGAGGAGATCCGGGTGTTCGGGGCGGACGCGTACTGCGTCGACACCTTCCACAACAGCAACACGGCACGCGCGCACCTCCTCGACGCCACGACGCTCAAGGTCAGGAAGACGCTGCCGGCGCCGCCCGGCGGGGTGGTCCCGGCCTTCGCCACCGACCGGCTGGCGGCCGGGTCCGCCGGCGCGAAGGGCGGCCTGAAGCTCTTCGACCCGCGCGACGGCAAGGAGCTCGGCTCGTACGCGGCGAAGGCCTCGCCCGCCGGGCGCTCCCAGGCCTCCTCGGCGCCGCTGCTCGCGGGCGACCAGGTGGTGTTCGGCGACTACACCTCGCTGTACACCGTGCGGATCGGCGCGGACGGCAGGCCCGGGGACCTGAAGGTCACCCCGGTGCCGGGGGCGCCGGGAGCGCGCGTCGAGGGGAAGGAGTACGACCCGAGCATCGGCTACCTCTACGCCCGGCGGCTGCGCGCCCCCGACGTGCTGCCCGTGGGCGGCCTCGCCTACCTCGTCTACGACCAGGGCGTCGTCGCCTCGGTCGCGCTCCCCCGCTGAGACCTTCGGAAAGGCGCCTCGCCGTGCTGGAAGCACTCCCCGCGGGACCCCCGCGGCTCGTCGGCCCCTACCGGCTGCTCGCCCGGCTCGGCGCGGGCGGCATGGGGGAGGTCCACCTGGCCTGCCGGGCGGACGCGCCGACGGCCGATCCGCACCGGATGGTCGCCGTGAAGACCGTGCGCGAGGACCTGGACGCCGACGCGGACTTCCGGACCCGCTTCCGGCGCGAGATCACGGCGGCGCGGGCGGTGGACAGCCCCTACGCGGCGCGGCTCGTGGACGCCGACGCGGAGGCGGCGGTGCCGTGGCTGGCGACCGAGTACGTGCCCGGTCCCTCGCTCGCCGAGGCCGTCGTCCGGTCCGGGCCGCTGCCGGTCGCGGCGGCGCGGGCGCTCGGGGCCACCCTGGCGCGGGCGCTGGACGCCGTGCACGGCGTCCAGGTGCTGCACCGGGACCTGAAGCCGGCGAACGTGCTGCTCGGCGCGGACGGGCCGAAGCTGATCGACTTCGGCATCGCGCAGGCCTTCGAGGCTACGGCGCTGACCTCGACGGGGCTGGTGGTCGGCTCGCCCGGCTTCATGTCGCCGGAGCACCTGACCGGCAGCCGGGCCGTGGTGCCCGCGTCGGACGTGTTCTGCCTGGGCGCGGTGCTGGCGTTCGCGGCGAGCGGGCGGGGGCCGTTCCACGACGACGAGATGGCGGCGGTGATCTACCGGATCAGCCGCGCCGAGGCCGAACTCGACGGCGTTCCGGCGGAGTTGCGGCCGGTCGTCGAGCGGTGCCTGCGGCTGGACCCGGCCGGGCGGCCCTCGGCGGCGGAGCTGGTGGAGCTGCTGGGGCCTGGGGAGCCGTCGGGGCCGTCGGGGCCGTCGGGGCCGTCGGTCGGCGGCTCGGCGGAGGAGGCCGCCGCCGAGGCCGCCGAGGTCTTCCCGTGGCCCTCCGGGGTGCTGTCGCTGCTCGCCTCGTACGGCGAGGCCGCGCGGGTGGTCGGCGAAGAGGCCGCGTCGGGGGCGGGCGTGGCGGAGCTGCCGACGCTGGCGCCGGTGGTGCCGTACTCCCCCACGGCGGTCGGCTACCAGCCCGCCGCCCCGGGGCCCGCGCCGCGCCGGCGGCCCTGGGCGGCGGTCTCGGCGGCCGTGGTGGCGGTGGCCGTGGTGGCCGCGGCCGGGGTGGTGTTCCTCGGCCGGGGCGGCGGCGGGCAGGACGGCGCGGGCGGGCCGGGGGCGTCGGGGAGCTCCGCACCGTCCACGAGCGCCCCCGGACCGGCGGCGCCGAGCACGCTGAGCCGGGTGATCCTGCCGTACGGGGGCGCGGGGCACACCGGCGACTACGGGACGGCGGGCACGGACCGGGCGTCGCGTCCGGCGGGCTGGTCACCGTGGACCGCGAAGACGGATCCGGGCACGGACACGTGCTCGCTCGCCCCGAAGGTGCTGCTCTGCGTCGGCCCCGGCGGCGCGGCGGTGGCGCTGCGGGCGGCGGACGGCACCCGGCTGTGGTCGGTGCCGGGACGGGAGGCGCCCGGCGCGCCGGGGCAGCCGTCCTCGGCGGGGCACCCGGCGGTGGTCGGCGACACCGCGTACGTCACGGGCCCGACCGGGATCACCGCGTACGGACTTGAGGACGGGCGCCGGAGGGGCGAGATCGCGGCGCCCGGGAGCGACTGGGCGATCAAGGGGTCCGACCTGCTCGACGGCGTGCTCTACTCCGCGTACCTCGACCGGCGGGGCCGGGGCACCGGGCTGGTGGCGGCCGTTCGGCTCGACGGGAAGGGCGCGGGCCGGGAGCTGTGGCGGACCCCGCTCGACGCCATTCCGGAACAGCCCGTGGCGGGCGGGGGCCGGGTGTACGTACCGGTCCACGTGGCGACACCGGTGGCGCTCGACGCCCTCACCGGCAAGGAGTCGGCGCGCGCGGCGGCCGGGATCGAGTGCGGCGAGATCGTGGTGCACGGGGACTCCGTGCTCTGCCCGGGCGACCAGGACCGGGGGATGCCCGTGCTCGACGCGCGGACCCTGAAGCGGAAGCGCACCCTGGGCGCGGGCCGGTGGATCACGGGCACCCCGGCGGTGCGGGCGGACGGGACCGTGGCGGTGACGCTCGGCCGGACCGATAACGACAAGGAGATGGTCGCCTACGACCTGGCGAGCGGCCGGGAACGGTGGCTCGCGACGGCGATGGCCTTCCGCGCCGACCCGACCCAGGCGTTCTTCGCCGGAGACCGGGTGGTGGCCACCGGCCAGAACCAGGTGACCTCGTTCCCCGCGGCCGGACCTCCGGCGCGGACGGAGGACATCCCGGTCTCGGCGGCCACCGTGCCCGAGGGCGTCAGCGAGAGCGCCCTGACCCCCGGACCGGCACTGGCCGCCGGAGGGGCCGTGTTCGTGCCCTTCTCCGACGGCCTGGTGATCTCCGTCTATCTCCCCTCGGCGAGCTGAGCGACCCGAGCGCCCGCCCTCGCGCCCGCCCGCACGACCGCCCGCGCGCCCGTCACACCGCCGCCGACCGGTACTTGCGCACCGACAGCGTGCGGAAGACCACCACGATGAGGACCGAGTAGATCAGCGAGGCCCACACCGGGTTCTGCATCGGCCAGGCGTCGGAGGTGGACAGGCCGGGATTGCCGAAGAGCTTGCGGCAGGCCTGGACGGTGGCGCTGAACGGGTTCCACTCGGCGACCGGCTGGAGCCAGCCGGGCAGCTTGCTGGAGTCCACGAACGCGTTGGAGATGAAGGTGACCGGGAAGAGCCAGATCAGTCCGCCGGAGGTCGCCGCCTCGGGGGTGCGCACGGACAGCCCGATCAGCGCGCCGATCCAGGTGAAGGCGTAGCCGAGCAGGAGCAGCAGGCCGAAGCCGGCCATGACCTTCGCGAAGTTGGTCGGCGCGTCCGAGCCGGGGCGCCAGCCGACGAGCAGGGCGACGAGCGCGAGGACGGTGAGGGTCAGGGCCGTCTGCACCAGGTCGGCGAGGGTCCGCCCGGTGAGCACGGCGCCCCGGGCCATCGGCAGGGAGCGGAAGCGGTCGATGAGGCCCTTGTGCATGTCGTCGGCGATGCCCGCGCCCGCGCCGGCCGTGGCGAAGGTGACCGTCTGGGCGAAGATGCCGGCCATCAGGAAGTTCTTGTAGACGTCCGGGTCGGTGGTGTTCCCGATCTGCATCGAGCCGCCGAAGACGTACGTGAAGAGGATCACGAACATCACGGGCTGGATCAGCCCGAAGATGATCATCTCGGGGATGCGCATCATCCGGATCAGATTGCGCTTGGTGACGACCAGCGAGTCGTGGATCGACTGGGCGACGGCGCCGCGCGGCTTGGAGCGGGGGCGGGGCGCGGTGTCGGTGAGGGTGGTCACGAGGCCGCCTCCGTCACCTTGGCGCGCTCACGGCCGGCACCGCCACCGCCGCCTCCGGAGCCGCCGAGGTCGTCGGGGTCGTCGGGGTCGTCTTCGGTCCCCTCCGCGGTGTGGCCGGTGAGGGAGAGGAAGACGTCGTCGAGGGTGGGGCGGCGCAGTCCGATGTCGTCGATCTCGACGCCGACGGCGTCCAGCTCGCGGATGACCTCGGCGAGCAGCTTGGCGCCGCCGGAGACCGGGACGGTGAGCCGGCGGGTGTGGTCCTCCACGGAGACCTCGCCCCGGCCGATGCCCGCCACCCCGTGGCGGGCGAGGACCTCGCGGGCCGGCGGGATCATCGCGCGGGTGTGCACGACGACTTCGACGCGCTCGCCGCCGGTCTGGGCCTTGAGCTGGTCGGAGGTGCCGCGGGCGATGACCTTGCCGTGGTCGACGACGCAGATGTCGTGGGCGAGGTGGTCGGCCTCCTCCAGATACTGCGTGGTGAGCAGGAGGGTGGTGCCGCCCGCGACGAGCTCCTGGATGACCTCCCACAGGGCCTGCCGGTTGCGCGGGTCCAGGCCGGTGGTGGGCTCGTCCATGAACATGACGGGCGGCGAGACGACCAGGGCGGCGGCCAGGTCGAGGCGCCTGCGCATGCCGCCGGAGTACGTCTTGGCGGGGCGGTCGGCGGCGTCGGCGAGGTGGAAGCGGTCGAGCAGCTCGCCGGCCCGCTTCTTCGCCGCCTTGCCGCTCATCTGGTACAGCTGGCCGACCATCTGGAGGTTCTCCCGGCCCGTCAGATACTCGTCCACGGCGGCGAACTGGCCGGACAGGCCTATGGAGCGCCGCACCTCGTTGGGATGCTTGAGCACGTCGATCCCGGCGACGACGGCCCTGCCGCTGTCGGGCTGGAGCAGGGTGGTGAGCACGCGGACGGCGGTGGTCTTGCCCGCGCCGTTCGGTCCGAGGAGGCCCAGGACGGTGCCCTCGGGCACGTCCAGGTCCACCCCGTCGAGAGCTCGTACGTCGCCGAAGGTCTTCACCAGACCCTCGGCGTGGATCGCGCCGTGCATGTGGGTTCTCCCAGCGAGTTTGGCGGGATTCTCTTGTCACTTCTGGCCGGATTCAAGCGCTTCCGTCCAAGTCTAGGGACGGCGGGCGGGCCGCGCCCAGTGAATATGTGACGCGGACCACTCGACCTCGGACCACAAGCTAACGCGATACATCGCGACACACAAGCCCTGTGGACAACCGGACACCCGGGCCCCCGGACACCCGGACACCCGGACACCCGGGCCCCCGCCTCAGCCCAGCACCGTGTACCCCGCGTCCCGCAGCGCCTCCGCCACCTCCGCGCAGTGCTCCGGGCCCTTGGTCTCCAGGTGCAGCTCGACCTCCACCTCCGTCAGCCCCAGCCTCGGGTCGGTCCGCACGTGGCCCACGTCGAGCACGTTGGCGTCCACCACCGTCAGCACCGCGAGCAGCGTCGCGAGCGCGCCCGGCCGGTCGGTCACCTTCACCCGCAGGCTCAGATAACGGCCCCCGGCGACCATGCCGTGCCGCAGCACCCGCTGCATCAGGAGCGGGTCCACGTTCCCGCCCGACAGCACCGCCACCACCGGCCCCCGCCCGAAGGACCGCGGCTCGGCCAGCAGCGCCGCCACCGGGCTCGCCCCGGCCGGCTCCACCACCAGCTTCGCCCGCTCCAGGCACAGCAGCAGCGCCGCCGCGAGCTGGTCCTCCGTCACCGTGCGGACCTCGTCCACGAACTCCCGGACCAGCTCGAACGGCACGTCCCCGGGCCGCCCCACCCGGATCCCGTCCGCCATCGTGGCCGGCGACTCCACCGCCACCGGGTGCCCCGCCGCCAGCGACGGCGGATAGGCCGCCGCCCCCTCCGCCTGCACGCCGATCACCCGCACGTCGGGCCGCAGCGACTTCACCGCGAGCCCGATCCCGGCCACCAGCCCGCCGCCGCCGACCCCCACCAGGATCGTCCGCACCTCCGGGCACTGCTCCAGGATCTCCAGGCCGACCGTGCCCTGGCCCGCGATGACGTCCGGGTGGTCGAAGGGGTGGATGAACACCGCGCCGGTCCGCGCCGCGTACTCCTCCGCCGCCGCCAGCGTCTCGTCCACGACGTGCCCGTGCAGCCGCACGTCCGCCCCGTACTCCCGGGTCGCCGCCACCTTCGGCAGCGGGGCGCCGACCGGCATGAAGACCGTGGAGTGCACGCCGAGCAGCGAGGAGGCCAGCGCCACGCCCTGCGCGTGGTTGCCCGCCGACGCGGCGACCACCCCGGCCGCCCGCTGCTCGGGCCGCAGCCCCGCGATCCGCACGTACGCGCCGCGCAGTTTGAAGGAACCGGTCCGCTGGAGGTTCTCGCACTTCAGGTGGACCGGCGCCCCGACCAGCGAGGAGAGGTGGCGGCTGGACTCCAGCGCGGTGGTCCGGGCCACCCCGGCGAGCATCTTCTGCGCCCCGCGCACATCGTCGAGGATCAGGCGCTGAAAGGGGTCTGGCGTACGGAAGGTCATTTACATCGAGTTTCGCAGTTCACACGCCCTCCGGCCGCCCGGCGAGCCCTTGCCCCGCCCGGCCGGGATCCCGTTCCCGACCGGATCGCGCAGCGCCGGTACGGACCCGCGCGGGTCCGCGTACTCTGTCCCCCACCAACCGACCACCGCACGAGAGAGCCCCCACAGCCATGCCCACATCTCAGGACATGACGACAGAGCTTGACCCCGGCCTCCTCGATGCCCTCCAGCACCAGGTGGCCGTCTTCGCCAGACGGGCCGAGCAGACCCGGCTCGGCGGCACCGGGCAGCTCCGCAACTCGATGGACCGGGCCGCGTACCTGCTGCTCAACCGGCTCGACCAGGAAGGGCCCATGGGCGTCAAGGCGCTCGCCGCCGGCATGGGCATCGACTCCTCCACCGTCACCCGCCAGGTCGCCCCGCTCGTGGACACCGGCCTGGTCAAGCGCACCTCGCACCCCGAGGACGGGCGCGCCGTCGTGCTCCAGCTCTCCCCGCGCGGGCAGGCCCGCCTGGAGGAGGTGCGGCTCTCCCGCCGGCAGCTCATGGCGGAGGTCACCGAGGGCTGGACACCCGAGGAGCGCGAATCCTTCACCACCCTGCTCACGCGCTTCAACTCGGCCCTCTCCGCACGCCAGTCGGGGCTGCCCGTCGTCCAGGAGCCCGCCGCCCCTGCGGAGTCCGCGCCGGAGTCTTGACCCCGGGCGCGCGCTGGCCTCATATGAGGAGGTGCGCGAGCGGAGATCCAGCCCGGCCGACCGGAGCGGGCAGAGCGGTGAACACGCCTACCGCACCCGGGAGTTCGACGCGTTCGTCGCCGGGGCGGCGGGCCGGCTGCTGCAGACCGCGACCCTGCTCACCACCGAGCCCGCGCACCGCAACCCGCGCGCCCAGGCGCTGCTCACCGCCGCCCTCGCCCACACGTACGTCCAGTGGGGCAGGCTGCGCGGCGAGGATCCGTACGAGGTCACCCGCGCCGATCTGGCCACCCGCTTCGCCCGCACCGCCTGGCGGTACCACCGGGGCCTCGGCGGGGTGCTCTCCGCGCTCACCCCGCAGGAGCGCCTGATCGTCGTGCTCCGGCTGTACGAGGGGGTGGCCGAGGAGCAGACCGCGGCGCTGCTCGGGCTGCCGGAGGAGCGGGTGCGGGCGGTCTGCGCCCGGTCCGTCACCGCGCTGCGGGCCGCCTCGTGAACCGGCACGAGCACAAGGAGGACGAGGTCCGCCGGATGCTGGAGAGCGGGCACCCGCGCGTGCCGCGCGACCTCGCCGCGCGGGCCGCGGCCCGGGGGGTGCGGCTGCTGCACCGGGACCGGGCGCTGCGGCGGGCCGGGTGGGCGCTGCTCGCCCTCGCGGTCGCGGCCTTCGTCGTCTGGGCCTCGGTGGTGCGGCCCTGGGAGGCCCCGCCGGCCGGGACGACGCCGCCGCTCGAAGGCTGGTGAGGGCCCCGGACCGGACGGCCGGGGCCCCTTCCCCCGGCCCGTCCTAGCCGAGCGCCTCGCGCAGGTCGGCGAGCAGGTCGTCGGCGTTCTCGATGCCGACGGACAGGCGGACCAGGTCCGCCGGGACCTCCAGGGCGGAGCCCGCGACGCTGGCGTGGGTCATCCGGCCCGGGTGCTCGATCAGCGACTCGACGCCGCCGAGGGACTCGCCCAGGGTGAACAGCTTGGCGCGGTCGCAGACCTCGACCGCCGCCTCCTCGCCGCCCTCGACGCGGAAGGAGATCATGCCGCCGAAGTTGCGCATCTGCTTGGCGGCGACCTCGTGGCCCGGGTGCTCGGGCAGGCCCGGGTAGAGGACCTGGGTGACCTTCGGGTGCTGGGTCAGCATCTCGACGATCTTGCCGGCGTTCTCGGCGTGCCGGTCCATGCGGACGGCGAGCGTCTTGATGCCGCGCAGCACGATCCAGGAGTCGAAGGGGCCGGCCACGGCGCCCATCGCGTTCTGGTGGTAGGCCAGCTCCTCGCCGAGCTGCTCGTCGGCCGTCACCAGGGCGCCGCCGACGACGTCGGAGTGGCCGCCCATGTACTTGGTGAGGGAGTGCACGACGACGTCCGCGCCGAGCGCCAGCGGCTGCTGGAGGTAGGGCGAGGCGAAGGTGTTGTCGACGACCAGCTTCACGCCGGCCTGCCGGGCGACGCCGGCGACGGCCTCGATGTCGGTGATGCCGAGCAGCGGGTTCGACGGGGTCTCGACCCAGATCAGCTTCGTACGCTCGTTGAGCGCGCCGCGCACGGACTCGATGTCCGAGGTGTTCGCGACGGAGAAGTCCACGCCCCAGCGCTCGACGACCTTGGCGAAGAGGCGGAAGGTGCCGCCGTACGCGTCGTTGGGGATGACCACGTGGTCGCCGGGAACGAGGAGGGTGCGCAGCAGGCAGTCCTCCGCGGCGAGGCCGGAGGCGAAGGCGAGGCCGCGCCGGCCGCCCTCCAGCGCCGCCAGGTTCTCCTCCAGGGCGGTCCGGGTCGGGTTGGCGCTGCGGCTGTACTCGTAGCCGCCGCGGAGCCCGCCCACGCCGTCCTGCTTGTAGGTGGACACCTGGTAGATGGGCGGGACGACCGCGCCGGTCAGCGGGTCGGCGGTGTTGCCCGCGTGGATGGCGCGGGTCTCGAAGTTCTGGTGGGAGTGCTGGTCGCTCATGGTCAGGAGCGTAGTGCCGGGAGGCGCCCGCCGCCGCCGTATGTCCCAGCGGGCGTCCTGGACAATGGACGCATGGAGATTCTGTGGTTCCTGATCGCGCTCGGGCTGCTCTTCGGCGTCCTGGGCCCCTACGTGCTGCGGCGGCGCCGCGGCGGCATCCGGCAGGTGGCGCCCGGCGCCCCCGATGCGGCGGACCCGGAGGCGTACGGCTTCCTCCGGCAGGAACAGCAGGACGTACGGCTCCCCGGCCCCGACCGCGACCTGCTCGACGTGCTGGACGTCGTGCAGGCGACCCAGGACTGGCGGGCCGCCTCCCAGCTCCTGAAGGGCACCGCGAAGGAGGGCGAGCTGCGCTGGCAGCGGGTCCAGGCCTTCGCGGGCGCCGCGTCCCTGGAGCTGGCCGAGCGGCCGGGTGTCGGCGGGGCGTGGCTGCGGTCCTGGCGGGCCGACGACCCGAAGGACCCGGGCTGCGCGCAGGTGTACGCGGAGTTCCTGGTGCAGCAGGCGTGGCGGTCCTCGGCGGCGGGCACGGACGACTTCCGGATCATCCTGGAGGAGGCGCGGGCCGCGTGCGGCCAGGCCGCGCTGGCGGCGCCGGGCGACCCCGTCCCGTACCTCTCGGAGCTGGCGGTCGCGCGCGGGCTCGGCGACACCCACGAGCAGTTCGACCAGCTGTGGGCGAAGGTGATCGACCGGGCGCCGCAGCACATGGGGGCGCATCTGGCGGCGCTGCACTACTGGTGCGAGAAGTGGCACGGCTCGCGGGAGGAGGCGGACCACTTCGCGACCGCGGCGGCGGCCCGCGCCCCGCGCGGCTCGCTGCTGGCGGCGCTGCCGCTGTTCGCGGTCTTCGAGCACCAGCCGGACCTGGTGATCGTGCAGGACTACTACCGCACGGCGGTGGTGTCGAAGGCGATGGAGGGCGCGCTGTACGCGGCGCACTCGGCCCGCGAGGACGACCCGATGCTGGCGCACGTCCGGCACCTGCTGGTGCACTTCCTGATCCGCGCGGAGCGCTGGGAGGAGGCCATGCGGCTGCTGGTGCGGGTGGACGGCTACGTGGGCGCGCTGCCGTGGACGCTGAGCGGGGACCCGGCGCTGGAGTACACGGTGTACCGGAACCTGGCGGTGGCGGGCTACGAGTCGAACGGCGGCAGCCCGGCGACGCTGGCGCGCTGACCCGGCCTCGTACGAGGCGAGGGCCCCCGGCGGGAATCCGCCGGGGGCCCTCGTTGTTGTGAGGGGAGCCCCACGACCGTCGAGGAGAGATGCCCGATGTTCCTGTCCCGCACCCCCGTCCTCCCCACCGCCGACCAGGCCCTGCGCGGGCGCCCGGAGCCCGAGTTCGCGGTCCCGGAGCGGCACACCGTCCTCGGCACCCCGCTCCTCGGCCCCTATCCGGAGGGCCTGGAGGTCGCGGACTTCGGCCTGGGCTGCTTCTGGGGCGCCGAGCGCAAGTTCTGGCAGACCGAGGGCGTGTACACGACCCTCGTCGGCTACCAGGGCGGCCCGACGCCGAACCCGGTGTACGAGGAGGTCTGCTCGGGCCTCACCGGCCACACCGAGGTCGTCCGGGTCGTCTTCGACCCGTCGAAGGTCTCGTACGAGCGGCTCCTGAAGCTGTTCTGGGAGTCGCACAACCCGACCCAGGGCTTCCGCCAGGGCAACGACGTGGGCACCCAGTACCGCTCGGCCGTCTACACCCACTCCCCCGAGCAGGCCGCCTCGGCCGAGACCTCGCGCGAGGCCTACCAGAAGGTCCTGACCGGCTCGGGCTACGGCACGATCACCACGGAGCTCCTCCCGGCGGACGGCAACCCCTTCTACCCGGCGGAGGGCTACCACCAGCAGTACCTGGACAAGAACCCGGCGGGCTACTGCGGCATCGGCGGCACGGGCGTGTCGTGCCCGATCGGGGTGGCGGCGGCGGAGTGACGTCCTCCTAGGCGGTGTCGGCGCGGGCCGCGAGCAGCAGGTAGAGGCCAGCGCCGGCGCCGAGCGTCCAGCCCGCCGCCCACAGCGGCTGCACGCCCAGCCCGTACCCGGCCGCGAAGGTGAGGCCGCCGCACTGGACCGCCAGGGCGGCGGCCCGGTCGCGCGGCCCGCCGCCCGCCCACAGGCGGCGCAGCGGCCCCTCGCGCCGCCAGCAGATCCAGGTGACCAGGGCCGTCGTGACGGCGAGCACCGCGAGCAGCGGCGCGGGCATCGGCGGGGAGCCTGTGAACAGGCCCCCGTTCCCGCCATCGCGCTCACTCCCCCTCTTCAGGGGATCGTAGACGGCGCGGGATCAGGCCGAGGCGGCGGAGCGCAGGTACGACGCCGTCGTCGCCGCCGCGTAGCCCTCGGGGAGGCCGTCGATCAGGAGGACGTCGCCGGTCATGTGGCGGGTGCGGAGCGGTATCAGAGCCTGGTAGGGCTCGGAGTCGTACCAGCCCCGGGCGTCGGCCAGGCTCGGGAAGGCGATGATCACGACGGCGCCGGGCCACTCGCCCTCGCGGACCTCGCGCTCGGGGGCGCCGTGGACCAGGAAGCGTCCGCCGAAGGGGTCCAGGGTGTCCTGGATGCGCTCCATGTAGTCGAAGACCTCCTCGTCGAGGACGGGCTTCGGGCGCAGGTTGCCGATCGCGTAGGCGGGGGCGGGGGTCTTCGGGGGCTGGTGCCGCTGCGTCGTCGTCATGGGGACAGCGTGCCCGGGCACGGCCTCCGGGGTCGATGACCCGGAAGGTCATGCCCAGGCGGGGGCCGGGAGCCGGGGTCCCGGCCCCCGGCTCCCGGCCGGCGCGTCAGATCGTCGACGCGTCGATCACGAAGCGGTAGCGCACGTCGGAGGCGATGACCCGCTCGTACGCCTCGTTGATCCGGTCCGCGGAGATCACCTCGATCTCGGAGCCCAGGCCGTGGGCGGCGCAGAAGTCGAGCATCTCCTGGGTCTCGGCGATGCCGCCGATCATCGAGCCCGCCAGCGTCTTGCGCCCGCCGATCAGCGAGAACAGGCTGACCTTCACCGGCTCCTCGGGCGCACCCACGTTGACCAGGGCGCCGTCGGTCTTGACCAGGCTCAGGTAGGCGTCGAAGTCGAGCGGCGCGGAGACCGTGGAGATGACCAGGTCGAAGCTGCCGGCCAGGGTCTCGAAGGTCGCCGGGTCGCTGGTGGCGTAGTAGTGGTCGGCGCCCAGCCGGCGGGCGTCCTCCTGCTTCTTCAGGGACTGGCTGAGCACCGTCACCTCGGCGCCGAGCGCGTGTGCGATCTTGACACCCATGTGCCCGAGGCCGCCGAGGCCGACGATGGCGACCTTCTTGCCGGGGCCCGCCTGCCAGTGGGCGAGCGGCGAGTAGAGGGTGATGCCGGCGCACAGCAGCGGCGCGGCGGCGTCGAGGGAGATGCCCTCGGGGATGCGCAGGGCGTAGTTCTCGTCGACGACGATGTGGGTCGAGTAGCCGCCGTAGGTGGGCTCGCCGTGCTGGTCGAGGGCGTTGTACGTGCTGGTGCCGCCGTTGGCGCAGTACTGCTCCAGGCCGCGCTCGCAGTACTCGCAGGTGCGGCAGGAGTCGACGAAGCAGCCGACGCCGACGCGGTCGCCGACCGCGTGCCGGGTGACGCCGGAGCCGACCTCGGTGACGATGCCGGCTATCTCGTGGCCGGGCACCATGGGGAAGATGCCCTCGCCCCAGCCGTCGCGGGCCTGGTGGATGTCGGAGTGGCAGATGCCGGCGTACTTGATCTCGATGAGGACGTCGTGTGCGCCGACGGCCCGGCGCGGCACGGTGGTGCGCTCCAGCGGGGCGTTGGCTGCGGGTGCCGCGTAAGCGGAGACGGTCGTGGTCATGGCGGCAAGCCTGCCGGATCCGGGCGCCGTTACCCAGACCACTGCCCGGCCTATGTCCGGTGTGCCTACCACTGGCAGGGTCAGGTTCGTCCGCGCGTCCGCGGCCCCGGGCGGGAATACTGGGGAGACATGGACCTCAGTGCGGAACTCAGCGAATTCCTGCGCTCCCGCCGGGCGCGCCTGAAGCCGCAGGACGTGGGGCTGCCCGAGTTCGGGCGGCACCGGCGGGTGCCGGGGCTGCGCCGGGAGGAGCTGGCGCAGCTCGCCGGGGTGTCGGTGGCGTACTACACCCGGCTCGAACAGGGCAACGGGCGCAATGTGTCCATGGAGGTGCTGGACTCGATCGCGCGGGCGCTGCGGCTGAGCGACACGGAGCGGGCGCATCTGACGCACCTGGCGAAGCCGACGGTGAAGAAGCGGCAGAAGGCGGCCGTCGCGCGTCCGCAGAAGGTGCGGGCGGGGCTGCGGCAGCTCCTGGACTCGATGGAGGGCGTGCCCGCCTTCGTGCTGGGGCGGCGCGGCGACATCCTGGCCTGGAACCGCATGGCGCGGGCCCTGATGGGCGATTTCGCGGCCTGGGAGCCGCGCGAGCGGAACATGGCCCGGCTGGTCTTCCTGGACCCCAACGCGCGCGACCTGTACGTCGACTGGGAGTGCAAGGCGATCGAGGTGGTGAGCGTGCTCCGGCTGTACGCGGGGCTGCACCCGGACGATCAGGAGCTGCTGGCGCTGGTGGGCGAACTCTCGGTCCGGAGCGAGGAGTTCCGCTCGCTGTGGGCGGCGCACACGGTGACCGACAAGGGGCACGGGACGAAGCGGGTGCGGCATCCGCTGGTGGGCGAGATGACCCTGTCGTACGAGTCGCTGAAGGTGTCCGGGGACGACCCGGACCTGATGCTGGTGACGTATCACGCGGAGCCGGGCTCGCCCTCGGCGGACGCGCTGCGGCTGCTGGCGCAGTGGGGCGTGGACGAGCACGACGAGGCCGCGGACGTGCGGAAGTAGCGGCGGGCTCAAGGAGAGCGGCCCCCTCGGACCGGAGTCCGAGGGGGCCGCTTCCTCACGCGTGCGGGCGGATCAGACGGCGGAGCCGGCCTTCCACGCGGACCAGTTCATGTTCCAGCCGTTGAGGCCGTTGTCGGGCGCGATCGTCTTGTCCTTGGAGTTCTTGACGATGACGACGTCGCCGATGATCGACTTGTCGTAGAACCAGGCGGCCTGCTGGTTCGGGTCGCCGGCGCCCTTGACGTCGGCGAGGCCCACGCAGCCGTGGCTGGTGTTCACGGAGCCGAAGATCGAGCGGGAGCCCCAGTAGTTGCCGTGGATGAAGGTCCCCGACGTGGACAGGCGCATGGCGTGCGGCACGTCCTTGATGTCGTACTCGCCCTTGCCGTCGGAGTCGGTGAAGCCGACGGTGGCGCCGTTCATCCGGGTCTCCTTGAACTTCTCGGAGATCACCATCTGCCCGTTGTAGGTGGTGTTCTCCGGGGAGCCGGCGGAGATCGGGATGGTCTTGATCGTCTTGCCGTCCTGCTTCACGGTCATCGTCTTGGTGGCGACGTCGACGGTGGAGACCTGGTTGCGGCCGATCTTGAAGGTGACCGTCTTCTGCTGGACGCCGAAGACGCCCTTCGCGCCCTCGACGCCGTCGAGGTCGAGCTTCAGGGTGACGGTGGAGTTCTCGGTCCAGTACTTCTCGGGGCGGAAGTCGAGCCGCTGCGAGTTGAACCAGTGGCCGACGACCTCCTCGCCGGAGCTGGAGGAGACCTTGATGCCGCCCTGGACGGCCTTCTTGTCGGTGATCGCCTTGTTGAAGGTGACCGAGACCGGCATACCGACGCCGACGGTCGAGCCGTCCTCCGGCGTGAAGTTGCCGATGAAGCTGTTGGCCTGGGAGACCGTGGTGAAGGACGCGTTCTCGTGCGCCTCCAGACCGGCGGTGTCCTGGGCGGTCGCCGCGATCTTGTAGACGGTGGCGCGCTTGAGCTGCCCGGTCGGCTCCCAGCTGAGGCCGTCGGCCGATATACGGCCCTCGACGGCGGCGCCCTCGGCGGTGGTCATCTTGACGTCGGTCAGCTTGCCGTCGGTGACGGTGACCTTGGCGTCGTTGTTGATCGACGCGTTCTGGGAGCCGTTCTTCGGCGCGATGGTGATCTGCGCCTTGGAGGTCTTCTGCGCGGCTGCCTCGTCGACCTGGGCCTGCGACTGGGCGCTCTGGGAGGCGTCGGAGGCGCTGCCCTTGTCGCCGTCGTTGCACGCCGTCAGCACCAGCACGCCGCCGAGTACCGCGGCCGCCGCGGCCAGGCTCTTACGACGCTTGCCGTCCGTCATCACACGCTTCTCCATCGCCGCCGATTCCTGACTTCCTACTGAAACACCCATGTCTGCCCTCCGGTTCCGCTACCGGTGGGTTTGTGGGGAAGACCACTACGGGCACCACTGTCCGACACGCACCGGCGGAGGATCCGGTTCCCTGCCCCGGCGCGGATACGCCGCGGGGCCCCGGGACGCCGCCGTCCCGGGGCCCCGCGGCGCGGGTCGTCCGGGGTCAGGCGCGGTCCTCGTCGTCTTCCCGCGCACCATCTTCGTCCTCGAGGTCCCACTCCATCGCATCGGGGTCGTATTCGATCTCCTCGCTGCTCCAGGAGGCCTGGACGAGCTCGACGCCGGGGACGGTGCCGACCAGGTCGTAGGGCTCGACGAGGTACGCGAGGGCCTCGGCGCTGTCCTCGGCGACGGCGGCCCGCGCGTGGCTCCGCTCCTCCTCGGGCATGAAGGTGTCGGCGGCGATCCGGCCCTCGGCCGCCTCGGTCAGGGTCTCGGGGGCGTCGATCTCCAGGACCAGGTCGACCCGAAGGCGTACATAGCGTGATGTCTCGGATGTGCTCATGGCCGGAGCGTAGAGCGCCGGACGGCCTCGGCTTTCCCGCGACCCGGTGTGTTCATTAGCATCGCCCCACCGGCCAATTCGCGGTTTCCGCAAGGGGGATCACCACACCGTGTCCGTCGCCCGACGCCCGCTGCTCACCGCCACCGCCGCGGGGACCCTCCTGTGCGCCCTGTGGTTCGTCCCCTCGGCGAACGCCACGGACGAGCGGCCCCTGGGGGACGGGGGCAGAACCACCGGCACCGAGGCGGACCAGGACTCCCGGCTCGCCGAGACCGGCGGCTTCGACACCACCCCGTACCTGCTGGGCGGGACGGCGTTCCTGGGGGTCGGCGCGGGTTTCGTGACGCTGGCGATGCGGCGGGGCGACCGGTCCTCCTGAGCACACGCGACAGCCGCACGGGGCGAGGCTCCGTGCGGCTGTCGTGGCGTGCGTGGCGCGCCTGGCGTACGTACGCGGCGCGCCTTGTGTGCGTACGCGGTGTGGGCTGCGTACGCGTCGCGGGCGGCCTACGCCCTACGCGAGCGGTCCCGTGACCGGCTCGACGGCGGCGACGAGGGCGCCCTCGCGCACGAACGCGTCGGCGGCGGCCAGGTCGGGGGCGAGGAAACGGTCCGGCCCGGGCCCCTGGACCCCGGCCGCGCGCAGCGCCTCGATGGCGGCGCGGGAGGCGGGGGCGGGGGTCAGCCCGTGGCGCAGCTCGATGCCTCGGGTGGCCGCGTACAGCTCGACGGCGATGATCCGGTTGAGGTTGCCGATCGCGGTGCGCAGCTTGCGGGCGGCGGACCAGCCCATGGAGACGTGGTCCTCCTGCATGGCGGAGGAGGGGATGGAGTCGGCGGAGGCCGGGACGGCGAGCCGCTTCATCTCGCTGACCAGCGCGGCCTGGGTGTACTGGGCGATCATCAGGCCCGAGTCGACACCGGCGTCGTCGGCGAGGAAGGGCGGCAGGCCGTGCGAGCGGTTCTTGTCGAGCAGCCGGTCGGTGCGGCGCTCGGCGATGGAGCCGAGGTCGGCGGCGGCGATGGCGAGGAAGTCGAGGACGTACGCGACGGGGGCGCCGTGGAAGTTGCCGTTGGAGCGGACCTCGCCGTTGGCCAGCACGACCGGGTTGTCGACGGCGGCGGCCAGCTCGCGCTCGGCGACCAGGCGGGCGTGCGCCATGGTGTCCCGGCCCGCGCCGGCGACCTGGGGGGCGCAGCGCACGGAGTAGGCGTCCTGGACGCGGGGGGCCTCGCCACTCTGGAAGTGGCCGGTGAGCTCGGAGCCCTTGAGGACGGCGAGCATGTTGGCGGCGGAGGCGGCCTGGCCCGGGTGCGGGCGGATGGCGTGCAGCTCGGGCTCCAGCACCTTCTCGGTGCCGAGCAGGGCCTCCAGGGAGAGGGCCGCGGTGATGTCGGCCGACTTGTAGAGGGTGTCGAGGTCGGCGAGGGCCATGACCAGCATGCCGAGCATGCCGTCGGTGCCGTTGAGGAGGGCCAGGCCCTCCTTCTCGCGCAGCTCGACGGGGGCGATGCCGGCGGCGGCGAGCAGCTCGCCGGCGGGCTTGACGACGCCGTCGGGGCCCTCGGCGTCGCCCTCGCCCATGAGCGCGAGGGCGCAGTGGGAGAGCGGCGCGAGGTCGCCGGAGCAGCCGAGCGAGCCGTACTCGTGGACGACCGGGGTGATGCCCGCGTTGAGCAGGTCGGCCATGGTCTGCGCGACCTCGGGGCGGACGCCGGTGTGGCCGGAGGCGACGGTCTTCAGGCGCAGGAACATCAGCGCGCGGACGACCTCGCGCTCGACGGCCGGGCCCATGCCGGCGGCGTGCGAGCGGACGATGTTGCGCTGGAGCTGGGCGCGCAGCTCGTGGCCGATGTGCCGGGTGGCGAGGGCGCCGAAGCCGGTGGAGACGCCGTAGACCGGCTCGGGCTTCGCGGCGAGCGCGTCCACGGTGGCGCGCGCGGCGGTGAGCGCCTGGACGGCCTCGGATGACAGCTCGACGCGCGCGCCGTGGCGGGCGACGTCGATGACGTCCTGCGGGGTGGTGCCGGACGTCCCAAGGACGACAGTCTGCATATCCATATTCAGCACCCTACGGACTGA
Organism: Streptomyces sp. NPDC042100; assembly: GCF_055582325.1. Classification (NCBI taxonomy): domain Bacteria; kingdom Bacillati; phylum Actinomycetota; class Actinomycetes; order Kitasatosporales; family Streptomycetaceae; genus Streptomyces; species Streptomyces sp. NPDC042100. Next base: position 709,285 of record NZ_JBVJDK010000001.1, on the reverse strand, counting down.
AGAGTGACCTGTCACTAGGGGACCGGTCACCGGCTCGACGGCTATCAGCCCCTTACCGGGTGACGTGGGCCCGGCCCGTCCCAGTCTGCCTCGCCGTAGCCCGCCCGGCCCGCCGACAGGTACGGCGACAGGTACGCCGACCGGCCCGTCGGCGGGGCCCGGCGGGCGGGGCCGGAGGGACGAGGCCGCAGGGACGAGGCCGGAGGGAGTGGGCCGGAGGGAGTGGGCCGGAGGGAGTGGGCCGGACGGAAAGGGCTGGACGGGCGGGGGGCGGACCATGGGGGAGTTCCCCGGGGACCGGTCCGAGGGGGCGTTCTTCCTCGTGCTCGGCCTCGGTCCTGAGCGCGGACGGGTACGCCGCCGTCGAGGTGTACGCGTGGACGTTCGGCGGGCGCCGGTAGGCCCCCGGCCCCGCACCCGCCCGGAAGAGGCATCGCGCCGCCGCCCCTACACCGGGGGCGCGTCCCGGAAGCGGCGGCGGTCCCGCGCCCCCGGCGGGGCGTCCGCCAGGCGGATGACCGTGCCGTCGCGGCCCGCCACCACCGGCTTCGGGGAGCGGGCCGCCTTCGCCTGGTACTGCGCCGCGTCCGCGAGCCGGAAGAGCCGGCGGGCCGACTTCAGCGGGCCGATCGGGTCGCCGGTCGAGGCGACTCCGCAGGCCACCCCTTCGCCCAGCTCCAGCTCCGCCGCCCGCACGCACAGCTCCTCGGCGACGGCCACCACCTCGTCGGCGCCGGGGCCCACGGAGAGCAGGCAGAACTCGTCGCCGCCCAGGCGGGCCGCCAGCGCGCCCGACAGCCGCGCCCCGCACCGTGACAGTACGGAGCCGAATCGTTCCAGCAGGCGGTCGCCGACCGCGTGGCCGTGCGTGTCGTTGACGCGTTTCAGACCGTTGAGGTCGCACACCACGAGGCTCACCACCGAGCCGTCGGCCCGGTAGCGCTCGATCGCCTCGTCGAGCCGGGTGTCCACAGCCCGCCGGTTGGCCAGCCCGGTCAGCGGGTCGGTGAAGGCGAGCTTGCGGACCTCCTCCAGCCGCTCCGACTGCGCGATCCCGGCGGCGACCACGGCGGCGAGCACCGTCGCGAAGTCCGCGTCGTCCCGGTCGAAGCACACCTCCCCGGCCCGCCGCGCCACGTACAGCTCGCCCCAGGCCCGCCCGTGCAGCACGATCGGCGCGACCACGCAGCAGCCGCGCCCGCGCCGCCGCAGCCCGGCGACCCGGCCGGTCCGCACCGTGTCGGAGGCGGTCTCCACCCAGGCGTCGGGCTCGCCGCCGCCCGCCCACTGCTCGTGCAGGAACTCGGTGATCTCCGGGAACTGGTGCACGGGATACGTCTCGGAGTCCGGGAACTCCTCCTCCCCGACCGCCCGTTCCCCCGCGTTCACCAGGACGCGCAGGCGCCCGTGGTCCCGCTCCCAGACCGAGAGCGCCGCGAAGCTGCCGCCGAGCGCCTCGCAGGCGCCCAGCGCCGCGGCCCTCCAGAACTCTCGCGGGGTGTGCGCCGCCGCCATCGCCTGCGCCAGCGCCACCACGGCCCGCAGCCGCACGTCCTCACCCATTCCTCCAGCTTAGGGAGGTTTGATCCATTTTCCCTTTCGAGACGTCACGGAAAGTTACATATAGTGAAAATCATGACGTAATCGGGACAAATAGGGGTCAGGTCAGGGGTGCGGCGGCCCCGTCACTCCCCCGGCCAGTTCGGCTTCCGCTTCTCGTTGAACGCCGCCACGCCCTCCGCCCGGTCGCCCGAGAAGGCCACCGAGCGCCAGGCCGCGTCCTCGACCTCCAGGCCCGCCCGCAGGTCCAGCCCCTGGCCCAGGCGCATCGCCTTCTTGGCCGCGCGCAGGCCGACCGGCGAGTTCGCCGCGATCCGGCCGGCCAGCTCCAGGGCGCCGGTCCGGGCGTCCTCCGCCAGCACGTCGACCAGGCCCAGCTCGCGCGCCTCGGCGGCCTCCACCCGGCGGGCCGTGAAGACCAGTTCGGCCGCGCGGGCCGCGCCCACCCGGCGCGGCAGCAGCTGCGTACCGCCACCGCCGGGGATCACGCCCACGGAGACCTCGGGCAGGCCGACCACGGCGGTCGCGTCGGCGACGATCACGTCGCAGGCCAGCGCCAGCTCGAAGCCGCCGCCGAGGGCGAAGCCGTGTACGGCGGCGACGGTCGGCATGGGCAGCTCCAGGACGCCCGTGTAGGCCGCGCGGGCGGTCGGCCGCTGCCGGACCAGGTCGGCGTCGCTGAAGGAGTTGCGCTCCTTGAGGTCGGCGCCGACGCAGAAGGCCCGGTCGTTCGAGGAGGTCAGCACCGTGACCCGGACGGCCGGGTCGGCGGCGAGCGCGGCGCAGGCGGCACCGAGGGAGCGGGCCATCTCGGAGGAGACGGCGTTCATCGCCTTCGGCCGGTCGAGGACGAGCTCGGCGACGAATCCCTCCCTGCGGACCGCGACGAACTCACCGAAACGCTCTTCCGACCGCTGCTCCGACCGCTCTTCCGACTGCTCCGCCATGACCGCACGCCCTCCCGGTTAACGACTGTTCACCGGGATCCTAGGTCGGACGGCGCCCCAGCAGCCAGGGCTCCACGACGCCCAGTCCGCGGACCGGCCGCTGCCACATCGGCTGGAGCGCGAAGCGGTACGTGGCGGCACGCTCGCCCTCGCGCTCCGCGCGGGCGGCCTCCTCGGCCGCCTTGGCCTCGGAGACCGGCGCCTCGCCGGTCCTGGTCAGCTCCTCGGCGAAGGCGCTGTCGACCAGGACGGCGTCCTTGGGGGCTATCGAGGTGAGCCTGCTGGCCAGGTTGACCGTGGTGCCGAACACGTCGCCCATCCGGGTCGTCACCGTGCCGAAGGCGATGCCGACGCGCAGCGCGGGCATGGTCTCGTCGTGGCTGAGCGTCTCGATCAGGCGCAGCGCGATCTCGGCGGCGGTCCCGGCGTCGTCGGCGGCGTACAGGACCTCGTCGCCGAGGGTCTTGATGAGCCGGCCGCCGTGCGCGGCGACCAGGTCGGCGCAGGTGGTCTCGAAGGCCTCGACGAGCTCGCCGAGCTCCTCCTCCTCCAGGCGGCGGGTGAGCCGGGTGAAGCCGACGAGATCCGCGAAGCCGACGGCGAGCCGCCGGTCGACCATCTCCTCGTCGTCGGCGGCCTGCACGAGGACCCGGCCGGTGGCGGCGGCGAGCTGCCTGCGCCACACGTAGATCAGGAACTCCTCCAGCTCGGGCAGGAGCAGCTCGACCAGGGGGTACGTGACCTCGGTGCGGGTCATGCCGGGCTCGGGCGGCTCGGTCAGGCCCTCCAGGAAGGAGTCGATCTGCCATTCGGCCAGGCGCGCGGTGGTCTGCCCGGTGGAGCGGGCGACCTGGACGGCCATCGGCTCGCTGAGCAGCCCGGCCTCGACGAGACCGGCGAGCCGCCGCAGGGCGAGGACGTCGGCCTCGGTGAGCGCCTTGGCCTGGCCGATGTCGGCGAAGCCCATGGCGCGCCAGAAGCGGGAGGCGAGCTCCATGGAGACGCCGGCGGTACGGGCGGCCTGGAAGGGGGTGTAGCGGCGGTCGGCGCCCAGGATGAGCTGTTCGAGGCGGATCGCCAGGGGGTCGTCGCTCGGCTCGGCCGTGTGGTCGACGACGTGGTGGGGGGTGGGGTACGCGGAGGGTTCCGGCGCTTCCGGGGCCGGGGGGGTCCCCGGGGGGCCCGAGGTCCCGGCCGGTGCGTCCGGTGCGTCCGCCGCGGCCGGTACGGCCGGCTCGGCCGTACCGCCGCCGCTCGCGTCGTCGACGGTCACCGGCCGCCTCCTGCCCGTTCCCTGCCCACTGTCCTGCCGTTCTGTCGCGTGGAAGGCGCTCACGACCGCGCCCCACGAATCGGGCTCCACGATACGGCAGGTGTGTGCTGGCTCACGCCCGAACCGGCCGCCACCCGGGGTGACCGACCGGTTCGGGCGCGCCGCGCGTCCGGGGCCGGGTCAGCCGGCCGCGCGCAGGTGGACGATGTCGCCCGCCGCGACGGCCTCGGTGCCGCCGCCCTCGGTGGCGACGACCAGGCGTCCGTCGCCGTCCACGCCGACCGCCTCGCCCTCCAGCGTCCGCTCGCCGGGCAGCTCGGCGCGGACCCGGCGGCCGAGGGTGGCGCAGCGCTCCTCGTACGCGGCCAGGAGCCCGGAGGCGTCCGGGTCGCCGCCGGCCCGCACCCACGCCCCGTACCCCTGCTCCAGGGAGCGCAGGACGGCCCGCAGCAGGGTGTCGCGGTCGGTGGAGACGGCGTCGGCGAGGAGCAGGGAGCCGGCCGTGGGGACGGGGAGCTCGTCCGGGCGCAGGCTGACGTTGAGGCCGAGGCCGACGACCACGCCGTCGGCGCCGGCCCGCTCGGCGAGGATGCCGCCGGTCTTGCGCTCCTCGCCGCCGACACGCACCAGCAGGTCGTTGGGCCACTTGAGGGTCAGGTCGGCCCCGGCGGCCTTCGACAGGCCGGTGGCGGCGGCGACGCCGGTGAGCAGCGGGAGCCAGCCCCAGCGGTGCACGGGCACGTCCGGCTTGAGCAGCACGGAGACGAAGAGCCCGGAGCGGGCGGGGGCGCTCCAGGTGCGGTCGAGCCGGCCGCGCCCGGAGGTCTGCTCCTCGGCGACCAGCACCGCGCCCTCGGGCAGCGCGTCGGCGCGGGCGGCCAGGTCGGTGTTGGTGGAGCCGGTGGACTCGACCACGTCGAGGGAGGTCCACAGCCCGTCGGGGCGGACGAGCGCGTGGCGCAGGGCGGGCGCGTTGAGCGGCGGCCGGTCGAGGTCGGACCAGCGTCCCGCGGAGCCTTGGGAGGACGTCATGCAAGCCAGCGTAGGTGTGGCAAACGCCGCACTGCCGAACCGTATCGGCGCCGATACGCTACGGGTCAGTAGCTCAGCAGTAGCCCATTCGTAGTCAACGAACCCCCCGTGACCAGGCAGGGAGCCGCATCCCGATGTCCGAGCCGGCAGAGCACGACGAGATCGACATTCACACGACCGCGGGCAAGATCGCGGACCTGCAGCGCCGGATCGGCGAGGCGACGCACGCCGGTTCCGGACGGGCGGTCGAGAAGCAGCACGCGAAGGGCAAGCTGACCGCGCGCGAGCGGATCGCCCTGCTGCTCGACGAGGGTTCGTTCGTGGAGCTGGACGAGCTGGCCCGGCACCGGTCGACCCACTTCGGCCTGGAGCGGAACCGCCCGTACGGCGACGGCGTCGTGACCGGCTACGGCACGGTCGACGGGCGTCCGGTGGCCGTCTTCTCGCAGGACTTCACGGTCTTCGGCGGCGCCCTCGGCGAGGTCTACGGCCAGAAGATCATCAAGGTGATGGACTTCGCGCTGAAGACCGGCTGCCCGGTCATCGGCATCAACGACTCAGGCGGCGCCCGCATCCAGGAGGGTGTCAGCGCGCTCGGCATGTACGGCGAGATCTTCCGCCGCAACACCCACGCCTCCGGGGTCATCCCGCAGATCTCGCTGGTCGTCGGCCCCTGCGCGGGCGGCGCGGTCTACTCGCCCGCGATCACCGACTTCACGGTGATGGTCGACCAGACCTCGCACATGTTCATCACGGGCCCGGACGTCATCAAGACCGTGACCGGCGAGGACGTCGGCTTCGAGGAGCTGGGCGGGGCGCGCACCCACAACACCACCTCGGGCGTCGCGCACCACATGGCGGGCGACGAGAAGGACGCGATCGAGTACGTCAAGTCCCTGCTGTCCTACCTGCCTTCGAACAACCTCTCCGAGCCGCCCGCCTTCCCGGAGACGGCCGAGACCGAGGCGACCGGCGAGGACCGCGAGCTCGACACCCTCATCCCGGACTCGGCGAACCAGCCGTACGACATGCACACGGTCATCGAGCACGTCCTGGACGACGGCGAGTTCCTGGAGACCCAGGCCATGTTCGCGCCGAACATCCTGACCGGCTTCGGCCGCGTCGAGGGCTTCCCGGTCGGCGTGGTCGCCAACCAGCCGATGCAGTTCGCCGGCTGCCTCGACATCGACGCGAGCGAGAAGGCCGCGCGCTTCGTGCGCACCTGCGACGCCTTCAACATCCCGGTCCTCACCTTCGTCGACGTGCCGGGCTTCCTGCCGGGTGTGGACCAGGAGTACGGCGGCATCATCCGGCGCGGCGCGAAGCTGATCTACGCGTACGCCGAGGCCACCGTCCCGATGATCACCGTCATCACCCGCAAGGCCTTCGGCGGCGCCTACGACGTCATGGGCTCCAAGCACCTGGGCGCCGACCTCAACCTGGCCTGGCCGACCGCGCAGATCGCCGTCATGGGCGCGCAGGGCGCGGTCAACATCCTGCACCGCCGCGCGATCGCGGAGGCCGAGGAGGCGGGCACCGCGGACGCCGAGCGGGCCCGGCTGATCCAGGAGTACGAGGACGCCCTGCTCAACCCGTACATCGCGGCCGAGCGCGGCTACATCGACGGGGTGATCCCGCCGTCCGACACCCGCCCGCAGATCGTGAAGGGCCTGCGTCAGCTGCGGACGAAGCGGGAATCACTGCCGCCGAAGAAGCACGGCAACATCCCGCTCTAGAACGCTGTCCAGTCGCCGTCCGATCGCTGGGAGGGACACCGGCATGATCAGAGTCGTACGAGGCAATCCGACCCCCGAGGAGCTGGCCGCCGCACTGGCGGTGGTCCAGGCCCGGGCCGCGGCCACGGCGGCGGCGGCCGTCGCGGGCGGCGGCCCGCGCACCCCGGAGGGCTGGTCGGACCCCGCCCGCATCGCGCGCGAGGCGCGCCACCGGCCGGGCCCGCGCGCCTGGGCGCGGTCCGCCTGGCCCGCCTGAGCCGTGCCGCGGGGGCCCGACTTGAGTACCCGTACTCAGGCGCGCCGGGCCCCCGGGGCCGCAGGATCGGGACCATGCTGTGGTCCGACCCGAAGAACGAGCCGCCGAAGGACATGCGCGACATGCAGGCGATGCTGCGCCGCGCGGGCGTGCTGCTCGGGTTCGCCATGGTGGTGCTGATGCTCGTGCTCGGCGGGCGCTGAGGCCGCGCCGATCGGCGCGGCGGGTGCCCGGGGCGCTCGCTACGCTGCCCCCATGACTGCTGACCGCCGCCGTGTCGTCCTCGCCTCCGCCTCCCCCGCCCGCCTCGGGCTGCTCCGCCAGGCGGGGCTCGCCCCCGAGGTGATCGTGAGCGGCGTCGACGAGGACAAGACGCACGCCCCGACCCCGGCCGAACTGGCCCTCGCCCTCGCCGAGGCCAAGGCCGCCCACGTCGCCGCCCGCCCCGAGGCCGCCGGCGCGCTGGTCATCGGCTGCGACTCGGTCCTGGAGCTCGACAAGCGGGCCCTCGGCAAGCCGGCCGACGCCGCCGAGGCCACCGCCCGCTGGCACGCGATGCGCGGCCGGGTCGGCATCCTCCAGACCGGCCACTGCGTGTACGACACGGCGGCCAAGCGCTACGAGTCGGCCACCGCCTCCACCGTCGTCCGCTTCGGCAACCCGAGCGACGCCGAGATCGCCGCGTACGTCGCCAGCGGCGAACCGCTGCACGTGGCGGGCGCGTTCACGCTCGACGGGCGCTCGGCCCCCTTCATCGAGGGCATCGACGGCGACCCGGGCAACGTCATCGGCCTGTCCCTGCCGCTGCTGCGCACCCTGCTGGCCAAGCTGGACGTCTCCATCACCGACCTCTGGGCCTGAGGCCGGGGCGGGGGGGCTGCGGCGGGGCCTCAGGTCTGAGGCCTCAGGTCAGGGGCCTCAGGCGGGAGCCGGGGCCCCCTTCTCGGCCGCCTTGGGCTCCCCGTACGCCACGAGGGTCAGCACGATCAGTCCGACGACGAGCATCATCAAGGCGAAGGCCCCCCAGCCCAGCAGACCGACCGTCACCGCGCCCAGCACGCCGTGCACCACGGCGCAGCCGATCAGCAGGGCCCGGCCCGCGCGGCCGGGGCGGCGGTCGCGGAGGGCGGCGATCAGCGGGACGAGGCCGCAGAGCAGCAGCAGCGCCCCGGAGCCGAGGCCGAGCGCCCAGGTGCCGGCGTACATCGCGTCGGGGTGGAGCCCGTCGAGGGACATCGACTGGGCCTTCACGAAGCGCGCCATCACGGCGTTGAGGGCGACGATCCCGGGCGCTTCGAGGAAGAGCACGGCGGCCGTCACGAGCGCTATCGGTCTTCGGGCCACCTCGGCCACCCCCTGAACACGGCTGTTACCTCCGGTACGAACAACAGGGCGAAGGCTACTGGCCAGTAAATCCCCGGACAAGGGTTCGCGCGGCCGGACGGACGGACGCCGCTCGGGCAAAGAATGGATGAGCCATTCGTAGGGACCCCACAAAGAAACCCGTTTGGCGACTGGTCACGCGAACAGAGACCTGCGCCACACCTCGGGGCTACTGTGCCGTAAAGAAACCCTGCGTACCGTGGTGCGACAAGGGATTTCACGACCCGAGCAGGCCTGGTATCACGCTCCGTGTGGGCAAGCTCACCACTGGGGACGGGTCGAAAGGCCGTGTCGGCAGTCCCTAAACTCAGCTTGTTTCAAGGAGGGAGCCATCGTGCGCAAGGTGCTCATCGCCAACCGTGGCGAAATCGCTGTCCGCGTCGCCCGGGCCTGCCGGGACGCCGGGATCGCCAGCGTAGCCGTCTACGCCGATCCGGACCGGGACGCTCTGCACGTCCGCGCGGCCGACGAGGCGTTCGCCCTGGGCGGTGACACCCCGGCCACCAGCTACCTGGACATGGCCAAGGTGCTCCAGGCAGCGGCCGACTCCGGCGCCGACGCGATCCACCCGGGCTACGGCTTCCTCTCCGAGAACGCCGAGTTCGCCCAGGCCGTCCTCGACGCCGGCCTCACCTGGATCGGCCCGCCGCCGCAGGCCATCCGCGACCTCGGCGACAAGGTCGCCGCGCGCCACATCGCGCAGCGCGCGGGCGCCCCGCTGGTCGCCGGCACCCCGGACCCGGTCTCGGGCGCCGACGAGGTCGTCGCCTTCGCCGAGGAGCACGGCCTGCCGATCGCGATCAAGGCCGCCTTCGGCGGCGGTGGCCGTGGTCTGAAGGTCGCCCGCACCCTCGAAGAGGTGCCGGAGCTCTACGACTCGGCCGTCCGCGAGGCCGTCGCCGCCTTCGGCCGAGGCGAGTGCTTCGTCGAGCGCTACCTGGACAAGCCGCGCCACGTCGAGACCCAGTGCCTCGCCGACTCGCACGGCAACGTGGTCGTCGTCTCCACCCGTGACTGCTCCCTCCAGCGCCGCCACCAGAAGCTGGTCGAGGAGGCCCCGGCGCCGTTCCTGTCGGAGGCTCAGAACGCCGAGCTGTACGCGGCGTCCAAGGCCATCCTGAAGGAGGCGGGCTACGTCGGCGCCGGCACCGTCGAGTTCCTGGTCGGCCTCGACGGGACGATCTCCTTCCTGGAGGTCAACACCCGCCTCCAGGTCGAGCACCCGGTCACCGAGGAGGTCACCGGCCTCGACCTGGTCCGCGAGATGTTCCGGATCGCCGACGGCGAGGAGCTCGGCTACGGCGACCCCGAGATCCGCGGCCACTCCTTCGAGTTCCGCATCAACGGCGAGGACCCGGGCCGCAACTTCCTCCCGGCCCCCGGCACCGTCACCCTCTTCGCCCCGCCCACCGGCCCCGGTGTCCGCCTGGACGCCGGTGTCGAGTCCGGCTCGGTCATCGGCCCGGCCTGGGACTCGCTGCTCGCGAAGCTGATCGTCACCGGCGCCACCCGTGAGCAGGCCCTCCAGCGCGCCGCCCGCGCGCTCGCCGAGTTCAAGGTCGAGGGCATGGCCACCGCCATCCCCTTCCACCAGGCCGTCGTGGTCGACCCGGCGTTCACCGCCGACCCGTTCCGCATCCACACCCGGTGGATCGAGACCGAGTTCGTCAACGAGATCAAGCCCTTCGCCCCGGCCGGCGCCGACGCGGACGAGGACGAGAGCGGTCGCGAGACGATCGTCGTCGAGGTCGGCGGCAAGCGCCTGGAGGTCTCCCTCCCGTCCTCGCTCGGCATGACGCTGGCCCGCACCGGCCTGGCCGCCGGCGCCAAGCCGAAGCGCCGCGCCGCGAAGAAGTCCGGCCCGACCGCCTCCGGCGACACCCTCGCGTCCCCGATGCAGGGCACCATCGTCAAGGTGGCCGTCGAGGAGGGCCAGGAGGTCAAGGAGGGCGACCTGATCGTCGTCCTGGAGGCCATGAAGATGGAGCAGCCGCTGAACGCGCACCGCTCCGGCACGGTCAAGGGCCTCTCGGCGGAGGTCGGCGCCTCGATCACCTCGGGCGCCGCGATCTGCGAGATCAAGGACTGAAACCGGGCCCCGGACCGCGGGGTACGGTACGAAGGGCCCCGGGCGACGACCGCCCGCGGGCCCTTCGTGTCACCCGCCCCCCGGCCCAAGGAGTACGGATGCGTGCCGACGCGCGCCGGAACCACGAGCGGCTGCTCACCGAGGCCCGCGCCGCGTTCACCGCGCACGGGACGGACGCGTCCCTGGAGGACATCGCGCGGCGCGCCGGGGTCGGCATCGGCACGCTCTACCGGCACTTCCCCAACCGGGAGGCGCTGCTCGGCGCCGTCTTCCAGGACGCCCTGGCGGCCCTGCTGCGCCACTCGGCGGAGCTGGCGGGCGCGCCGGAGCCCCGGGCGGCGCTGGTGGCGTGGCTGCGCGCCCTGATCGCCCACGCGGGTGAGTACCGGGGGCTGGCCATCGCCCTCATGTCGGCCTCCCGGGACCGGAGTTCGGCGCTGGCCGCGTGCGGGGAGCCGCTACGGGCGGCGGGCAGCGAGCTGCTCGTGCGCGCCCAGCGGGCGGGCGCGGTCCGCGCGGAGGTGGCGATCGGCGACCTGGTCCAGCTGACGAACGCGATCGCACTGGCCGCCGAGCGCTCACCGGAGGACCCGGAGCTGGCGGACCGGCTGCTGTCCCTGGCGGTCCACGGCATCACGAACTGAGCGACGGCGCCGCCGGACAGCGGGCAGCGGGCAGCGGGCAGCGGGCAGCGGACAGCGGACAGCGGACAGCCGCCAACGGGCAGCGCGGACAGCAGGCAGCGCGAAGCCGACAGCCGACAGCCGACAGGGACAGCGACAGCGACAGCGACAGCGACACCGGAGCCCACAGGCTCCGGCGGCCCCGCCGTGCGCCCGCTCAGCGCCGCCGCATGTCCGCGACCCGCACCGGCCGTTCGGGGGCGAGCACCTCGCCGAGGCCGCCCGGACCGCCCGGACCGCCGCGGAACTGTCCGGCCGGGACCCGGCCGCGCTGTCCCGGCAACGGGACGTCACGGCGCGGGCGGCCGCCCGGGGGGTGCTGGTCGCCCCCGTGGCCCAGGCCCGCGCCGGCGACCGCGATCTGCACGCCCTGGTCGGCCAGGGCCTGGAGCTCGGTGGCGGCGCGCTCGTCGTGGGCGGGCGGCTCGTCGGTGACCAGCCGGGTGATCACGTCGGTCGGCACCGTCTGGAACATGGTGTCGGTGCCCAGCTTGGTGTGGTCGGCGAGGACCACCACCTCCGCCGCCGCCTGCACCAGCGCCCGGTCCACGCTCGCGGAGAGCATGTTCGAGGTGGACAGGCCGCGCTCGGCGGTCAGCCCGCTGCCGGACAGGAAGGCCCGGGAGACCCGCAGCCCCTGGAGCGACTGCTCGGCCCCGCTGCCCACCAGCGCGTAGTTGGAGCCGCGCAGGGTGCCGCCGGTCATGACGACCTCCACCCGGTTGGCGTGGGCGAGGGCCTGGGCGACCAGCAGCGAGTTGGTGACGACGGTGAGTCCGGGCACCCGGGCGAGCCGGCGGGCCAGCTCCTGCGTGGTGGTGCCGGCGCCGACGACGATGGCCTCGCCCTCGTCGACGAGGCTCGCGGCCATGTCGGCGATGGCGGTCTTCTCGGCGGTCGCGAGATGGGATTTCTGCGGGAATCCGGATTCGCGTGTGAATCCGCCCGGCAGCACCGCACCGCCGTGGCGGCGGTCGAGGAGTCCTTCTGCCTCCAGCGCCCGCACGTCTCGCCGTACGGTCACTTCTGAGGTCTGGACGACGCGGGCGAGCTCGCGGAGCGACACGGCTCCATTGGCGCGCACCATTTCGAGGATCAACTGGCGACGTTCTGCAGCGAACACGAAACTGACAGTAACGTGACCGGCCGATGATTTTCAGCACTATGCGCCGAATTGCAGAAGATGCACACAAGCGGGGTCCCCAAGTGGTATGGGAGACCCCGCCGTTGTCCCGAGTTGCCGGGGGTTGTCCGACCCGGCGAACCGTTCCCGCAGGCGGGAGGGGTTCCGGCCGGGTCCGGACAGGACCGTTACGCCTCGCCCGCGGTCTTTCGGGTGTGCAACTGCCGTGCCACTTCCGCGATCGAGCCCGACAGGGAGGGGTACACGGTGAAAGCATTTGCGATCTGTTCGACGGTCAGATTGTTGTCGACCGCGATCGAGATCGGGTGGATCAGCTCGCTCGCACGGGGGGCGACGACACAGCCGCCGACCACGATGCCGGTGCCCGGACGGCAGAAGATCTTGACGAAGCCGTCCCGGATGCCCTGCATCTTCGCGCGGGGGTTGCGCAGCAGCGGCAGCTTGACGACCCGGGCGTCGATCTTGCCCGCGTCCACGTCGGCCTGGGTGTAGCCGACGGTGGCGATCTCCGGGTCGGTGAAGACGTTGGAGGAGACCGTCTTCAGGTTCAGCGGGGCCACCGCGTCGCCCAGGAAGTGGTACATCGCGATCCTGCCCTGCATGGCGGCGACCGAGGCGAGCGCGAAGACGCCCGTGACGTCACCGGCCGCGTACACGCCGGGGGCGGAGGTGCGGGAGACCTTGTCGGTCCAGATGTGGCCGGAGTCCTTCAGCCGGACCCCGGCCTCCTCCAGGCCCATCCCGGCCGAGTTCGGGATGGCGCCGACGGCCATCAGGCAGTGCGTGCCGGAGATGACCCGGCCGTCCGACAGGGTGACCTCGACCCGGTCGCCCACCCGTTTGGCGGACTCCGCGCGGGAGCGGGCCATGACGTTCATGCCCCGGCGGCGGAAGACGTCCTCCAGGACGGCGGCGGCGTCGGGGTCCTCGCCCGGCAGCACGCGGTCGCGGGAGGAGACCAGGGTGACCCGGGAGCCGAGCGCCTGGTAGGCGCCGGCGAACTCGGCGCCGGTGACGCCGGAGCCGACCACGATGAGCTCCTCGGGGAGCTCCCCGAGGTCGTATACCTGGGTCCAGTTCAGGATCCGCTCGCCGTCCGGCTGGGCGTCGGGCAGCTCGCGCGGGTGGCCGCCGGTGGCGATCAGGACCGCGTCGGCGGTGAGGGTCTCCTCGCTGCCGTCCGCCGCGGTGACGATCACCTGGCGGGAGCCGTCCATGGCCTGCCGCCCGGAGAGCCGCCCGCGCCCGCGCAGCACCCGGGCGCCGGCCCGGGTGACGGAGGCGGTGATGTCGTGCGACTGGGCCAGCGCCAGGCGCTTCACCCGCCGGTTCACCTTGCCCAGGTCCACGCCGACCACCCGGGCGGCCTGCTCCACGTGCGGGGTGTCGTCGGCGACGATGATGCCCAGCTCCTCGTACGAGGAGTCGAAGGTGGTCATCACCTCGGCCGTGGCGATCAGGGTCTTGGAGGGGACGCAGTCGGTCAGGACGGATGCGCCGCCGAGGCCGTCGCAGTCGACGACGGTCACCTCCGCGCCGAGTTGGGCGCCCACGAGGGCCGCCTCGTAGCCGCCGGGTCCGCCGCCGATGATCACGATCCGGGTCACTGGGATCTACGCCTCGCGCTCTCGTTCTGCCGGGGGGTCGCCCCGCGGGGATGCAGTGCGTACGCCATTGTCCCGCACGCTTCAAGTGCGTACCCCATTCTCCCGTACCCGCCCGGCGGGCACGCGGCGGGGGCGTACCCGGGGGTCACCGGCTCCGGGGGCCGTCGCCGACGGGCCCCCTACCACGGGCTTCGTCATGCACCCCGCACCCTCCCGTACCCTCGGACCCATGTCGCTCTACGCCGCCTACGCCGGCAACCTCGACGCGCGGCTCATGACCCGCCGCGCTCCGCACTCGCCGCTGCGCGGCACCGGCTGGCTGAACGGCTGGCGGCTGACCTTCGGCGGGGAGCAGATGGGGTGGGAGGGAGCGCTGGCCACCATCGTGGAGGCGCCGCGCTCCCAGGTCTTCGTCGCGCTGTACGACATCGCCCCGATGGACGAGGACTCGCTGGACCGCTGGGAGGGCGTCGGCCTCGACATCTACCGGCGGATGCGGGTGCGGGTGCACACCCTGGACGGCGAGGAGCCGGCCTGGGTGTACGTGCTGAACGCCTACGAGGGCGGGCTGCCGTCCGCCCGCTACCTGGGCGAGGTCGCCGACGCGGCGGAGTCCGCCGGGGCGCCGCACGACTACGTGATGGAGCTGCGCAAGCGCCCGTGCTGACACCGGGCGCCGGCGCGCGCCCCGGCCCGTCGGCCGTCGCGGTCGGCTTCGGCCCGGTCGGCCCCGTCGGCCCCGTCGGCCCTGTCGTCGTCGCGTGCGTCGGCGCGGGATGCGCCGCGCGGGTCGCCGCGCCGTTCGTGGTGATCTCCGGCTCACCCTCCGTCGCGGTCTTCGTCGGAAACGACAAGACAACGATCGCAGGTCCGTCCGCAACGTCATCTACGCGCGTAGGGATTCTCCGGCTAGGCTGCTGCGCGTAGCAAATCCGTCCGGGGCTCCCCTCGGACCCCCCTCCCCGAGGCGAGAGAGTCAGTGAACGCAACTGCCACCCCGTACGAGGCCGCCGAGGCCGCTGCCGCCCGCCTGCGCGAGCTGACCGGAGTCGAGAAGCACGACGTCGTCCTGGTCATGGGATCCGGCTGGGCTCCGGCCGTCGACGCCCTGGGCGCCCCCGAGGCCGAGTTCCCGGTCACCGAGCTCCCCGGCTTCCCGCCGCCGGCCGTCGAGGGCCACGGCGGCAAGGTCCGCTCGTACAAGATCGGTGAGAAGCGCGCCCTGGTCTTCCTCGGCCGCACCCACTACTACGAGGGCCGCGGCGTCGCCTCCGTCGTCCACGGCGTGCGCACCGCCGTCGCCGCGGGCTGCGAGACCGTCGTGCTGACCAACGGCTGCGGCGGCCTGCGCGAGGGCATGCGCCCCGGCCAGCCGGTCCTGATCAGCGACCACCTCAACCTGACGGCCGCCTCGCCGATCGTCGGCGCCAACTTCGTCGACCTCACCGACCTGTACTCGCCGCGGCTGCGCGCGCTGTGCAAGGAGGTCGACGAGACGCTGGAGGAGGGCGTCTACGTCCAGTTCCCCGGCCCGCACTACGAGACCCCGGCCGAGATCAACATGGTCCGCGTCATGGGCGGCGACCTGGTCGGCATGTCCACCGTCCTGGAGGCCATCGCGGCCCGCGAGGCGGGCGCCGAGGTCCTGGGCATCTCCCTCGTCACCAACCTGGCCGCGGGCCTGTCGGGCGAGCCGCTCAACCACGAAGAGGTCCTCCAGGCCGGCCGCGACTCCGCCGCCCGCATGGGCGAGCTGCTGACCCGCGTGCTCGACCGCATCTGAGCCTCCCCCGGCTCGCGGGGGAGGGTCCGGCCCGCCGGGCCCCTTCCCCCGCCCCTCCCGTGACCGGGGGTCCGGGGCACGGCCCCGGTTCGGGAGGGGACGGCGCGGGGAACAGCTCCAGCGGCCCACCCCGCACCGCCCCGCCGCCCACCCGCCGCCATCGCCCCGAAAGGCACACCGTGACGCAGGAAGACGACCTCCTCGCCCGGGCCCACGCCTGGCTCGCCGAGGACCCCGACGCCGAGACCCGCGAGGAGCTCGCGAAGCTCCTCGACGCCGGCGCGACCGAAGAGCTCGCCGAGCGCTTCGCCGGCACGCTCCAGTTCGGCACCGCCGGCCTGCGCGGCGAGCTGGGCGCCGGCCCGATGCGGATGAACCGCGCCGTGGTCATCCGCGCCGCCGCCGGCCTCGCCGCGTACCTCAAGGCGAAGGGCGAGAGCGGCGGCCTCGTCGTCATCGGCTACGACGCCCGCTACAAGTCCGCGGACTTCGCCCGCGACACCGCCGCCGTGATGACCGGCGCCGGGCTGCGCGCCGCGCTGCTGCCGCGCCCGCTGCCGACGCCCGTCCTGGCGTACGCCATAAGGCACCTGGGCGCCGTCGCCGGTGTCGAGGTGACCGCGAGCCACAACCCGCCGCGCGACAACGGCTACAAGGTGTACCTGGGCGACGGCTCGCAGATCACCCCGCCGGCCGACGTGGAGATCGCCGCCGAGATCGACGCGGTGCGCGCGCTGGCCGACGTGCCGCGCCCCGAGTCCGGCTGGGAGACCCTCGGCGACGAGGTCCTGGAGGCGTACCTGGCGCGTACGGACGCGGTGCTGACCCCCGGCTCCCCGCGCGGCGCCCGGACCGTCTACACGGCCATGCACGGCGTCGGCAAGGACGTCCTGACGGCCGCCTTCGCCCGGCACGGCTTCCCGGCGCCGGTGCTGGTCGCCGCGCAGGCGGAGCCGGACCCGGCCTTCCCGACGGTCGCGTTCCCGAACCCGGAGGAGCCGGGGGCCATGGACCTCGCCTTCGAGACGGCGCGGTCGGCGGAGCCGGACCTCGTGATCGCCAACGACCCGGACGCGGACCGCTGCGCGGTGGCCGTGCCGGACGCGTCCGCCGAGGGCGGCTGGCGGATGCTGCGCGGCGACGAGGTCGGCGCGCTGCTCGCCGCGCACCTGGTGCACAAGGGCGCCCGGGGCGTGTTCGCCGAGTCGATCGTGTCGTCCTCGCTGCTCGGCCGGATCGCGGAGGCGGCGGGTGTCGGCTACGAGGAGACGCTGACCGGCTTCAAGTGGATCGCCCGCGTCGAGGGCCTGCGGTACGGCTACGAGGAGGCGCTGGGCTACTGCGTCGACCCCGAGGGCGTGCGCGACAAGGACGGCGTCACGGCGGCGCTGCTCGTCGCCGAGCTGGCCTCGGAGCTCAAGGAGCGGGACCGCACCCTGACGGACCTGCTGGACGACCTGGCGGTGGCCCACGGGCTGCACGCCACGGACCAGCTCTCGGTGCGGGTGCGCGACCTGAGCATCATCGCGAACGCGATGGCGGCGCTGCGCGAGAACCCGCCGGTGCGCCTCGCGGGCCTCACCGTGGTCTCGGCGGAGGACCTGTCGAAGGGCACCGAGTCGCTGCCCCCGACGGACGGGCTGCGCTACCACCTGGAGGGCGACTACAAGGCCCGGGTGATCGTGCGCCCCTCCGGCACCGAGCCGAAGATCAAGTGCTATCTGGAGGTCGTGGTCCCGGTCGGCGGCGCGAGCGAGCTGTCGACGGCCCGCGCGACCGGCGCCGACCTGCTGGCCGCGCTCAAGAAGGACCTGGCCGAGGCCGCGGGCCTGTAACGGCGGGAGCCCCGGAGGGCCCGTACGGAATCGTTTCCGTACGGGCCCTCCGGCGTCCCCGGCCCGCGTGCCCCGGCCCGCCTCCCGCCGGGCTCCCCCTTCGGGTGAACCGGGTACGGCAGGTGACCTAACCCGCGCCCCGCGCGGGGACGGCCGGGGCGAGGGTGACCCGGTGCCCCCGGTGCCCTCCCGGCAGACCCCCCGCCGCGCCGTACCCGCCGTGCCCGCCGCGCGCGGGCCCGCGCCGCCGCCCCGCCGGCTGCCCCGGCTGCTGCCCCGCCGCCCGCCCGGCCCGCTCCCGGGCGCGTTCCCCGGCCCCCTGGCCGGCGCGCTGCGGCGGGCGGCCCCGGCGCTGCTCGGCTATCTGGCCGTGCGGCTGCTCGGCCTGCTGGTGCTGGCCCGCTGGGCGCACCTGAAGGGCCACGGGGTGTGGCCGACGCTGGCGACCTCCTGGGACTCGGGCTGGTACCTGGACATCGCGGCGCACGGCTACGACCGGGCCCTCGGCCCCCCGGGGGACCACGACAACCTGGCCTTCTTCCCGCTGTACCCGCTGCTGGTCAGGGCCCTGTCGGCGGTCGCCCCCGGCTCGGCCGCCTCGGTGGGCCTGGTGCTGGCCTGGGGCTGCTCGCTGCCGGCCGCCTGGGGCGTCTTCGCCGTCGGCGACCGGTTGCACGGACGCCGTACGGGGACGCTGCTCGCGGTGCTGTGGGGGGCGCTGCCGGTCGCGGCGGTGCAGTGGATGGGGTACACGGAGTCGCTGTTCACGGCGCTGGCCGCGTGGGCGCTGTACGCGGTGCTGCGCGGGCGCTGGGCGTGGGCGGCGGGCCTGGCGGTGGCGGCGGGGCTGACCCGGCCGACCGGGGTCGCGGTGGCCGCCGCGGTGGCGGCGGGCGCCCTGCTGGCGGTGCGGCGCGGGGAGCGGCGGGCCTGGCCGGCGGCGCTCGCGGCACCGCTGGGCTGGCTCGGCTACGTGGCCTGGGTGGGGGCGCGGCTGGGCCGCTGGGACGGCTACTTCGCGGTGCAGCGGCGGTGGACCAACGAGTGGGACGGCGGGGCGACCACCCTGCGGGTGCTGCGCGGCGTGCTGGTCTACGCCCGCGCCCCCTCGCTGTTCCTGGTGGTGGTCTCGCTGGTGCTGGTGGCGTCGGCGGGCCTGTTCCTGCTGGCGCTCGCGGACCGGCAGCCGCTGCCGCTGCTGGTCTTCTCGGGCGTGCTGCTGCTGGTGGTGCTGGGCAGCGGCGGCGTCTACTTCCCCCGGGCCCGCTTCCTGCTCCCGGGCTTCCCGCTGCTGCTCCCCCTGGCGGCGGGCCTGGCCCGGGCCCGCCCGGCGGCGCGGACCCTGGTGCTGGCGGCGGCGGCGCTGTCGTCGGCGTGGCTGGGCGCGCACATGCTGCTGGTGTGGCCGGGGCCGCCGTAGGCCCGGCGCGTCCGGGCGCGCTCCCGGGAGGCTCGGCCGGGCGCGCTCCGGGGGCTCAGCCGGTCGCGGAGAGGACCACGAGGAGAACGAGTCCGGCGGCGGCCGGGGCGAGCACCTCGTACGCCCAGCGGACGGCGGGGGCGCCCTGGGCCTCGGGGCGGTCGCCGAGCCGCTCGGCCATGTCGCGCAGGTCGGCGACGGTCTGGTCGCTGGGGGCGACCCGGGAGGCCCGGTCGGTGACGTCCGCGGTGGCGGAGGTGCGCCCGTGCGGGTCGTCCTGGGAGGCGCGGGCGGCCTTGCGGGCGGCGCGCTTGCGCTGGCGCAGCGAGACCGGGACGGCCCACAGCTGGTAGGTGGCGCCCTCGCGGGTGAGGACCTCGCTGGAGTAGCCGGCGCGCAGGTCGGCGACGGTGCCCCAGGGCAGCGCGATGGTGCGGAAGGGGTTGCGGATCCGCAGCCGCTCCTCGTTGGCGAAGACGGCGGGGCGGATGGTGAAGGCGACGATCAGCGGGACCACGAGGACCAGCCCGGCGAGCGCCATCCACGGGACGCGGCCCTCGCCGCGCAGCATCGAGTCGCCGCCGAGGAGCGCGGCGATGACGAGCAGCGTGACCCCGCCCGCGATGCCGAGCGGCGACCGGAAGACCTGGTCGGCGTGGGCGGGCTCGGAGGGCTGCGGGGCGGGCGGCTCGGGGGTCGTCATGCGCCCGATTGTGCCTCAGGGCTCCCCGTTCGGCTCAGGCGGCTCGGGCCGGTGTCCTGCCGGAGCCATGCCCGTGGCATGACGGTGTCATGCCGGGGGACGTGCGGGCGTCATGCCGGGTGCCATGCCGGGGGACGTGCCGGGGGCACGTGACGGAGCTCACCCGGAGCCCCGCTCCCCCGCGCCCGCCTGGGCTTTCGGGCGCTCGTCCGAGCAGGCCCCTGTACAGGTCGCTACGCGCGTAGATATGCTCGACTGGTGACCATGCCCACCACTGCACCCGCAGCACACGCTTTCGCCGACGTGACCGCGTCCGACAGCACGCTGCGCCGCTTCCTCCACGGGCTGCCCGGCGTCGACGCCGTCGGCCTGGAGGCGCGCGCCGCGTCCCTCGGTACCCGCTCGATCAAGACCACGGCCAAGGCCCACGCCATCGACCTGGCCATCTCCATGATCGACCTGACGACGCTCGAAGGCGCGGACACCCCGGGCAAGGTCCGGGCGCTCGCCGCCAAGGCCGTCCACCCCGACCCGACCGACCGCACCTCGCCGACCACCGCCGCCGTCTGCGTCTACCCCGACATGGTGGCCACCGCCAAGGCCGCGCTCGCCGGCTCCGGCGTCAAGGTCGCCTCGGTCGCCACCGCCTTCCCGGCCGGGCGCGCCGCGCTGCCGGTGAAGCTGGCCGACACGGCCGACGCCATCGCCGCGGGCGCCGACGAGATCGACATGGTCATCGACCGTGGCGCCTTCCTCGCCGGGCACTACCTGAAGGTCTACGAGCAGATCGCCGCGGTCAAGGCCGAGTGCGGCGACCGCGCGCGGCTGAAGGTGATCTTCGAGACCGGCGAGCTCTCCACGTACGACAACATCCGCCGCGCCTCCTGGCTCGGCATGATGGCGGGCGCGGACTTCATCAAGACCTCGACCGGCAAGGTCGCGGTCAACGCCACCCCCGCCAACACGCTCCTGATGCTGGAGGCCGTGCGCGACTTCCGCGCCCAGACCGGCGTCCAGATCGGCGTGAAGCCCGCGGGCGGCATCCGCAACACCAAGGAAGCCGTCAAGTTCCTGGTCCTGGTCAACGAGACCGTCGGCGCGGACTGGCTGGACAACCACTGGTTCCGCTTCGGCGCCTCCAGTCTGCTCAACGACCTGCTGATGCAGCGCCAGAAGCTGGCGACCGGCCGCTACTCCGGCCCCGACTACGTGACGGTGGACTGATCGACATGGCATCCGTATTCGAGTACGCGCCGGCGCCCGAGTCCCGGTCCGTCGTCGACATCGCGCCCTCCTACGGCCTGTTCATCGACGGCGAGTTCGTCGACGCGGCCGACGGCAAGGTCTTCAAGACCGTCTCGCCGTCCACCGAGGAGGTCCTGTCCGAGGTCGCCCAGGCGGGCACCGAGGACGTCGACCGCGCCGTGAAGGCCGCCCGCAAGGCCTTCGAGAAGTGGTCGGCGCTGCCCGGCTCCGAGCGCGCCAAGTACCTCTTCCGGATCGCCCGGATCATCCAGGAGCGCAGCCGCGAGCTGGCCGTCCTGGAGACCCTGGACAACGGCAAGCCGATCAAGGAGACCCGCGACGCGGACCTCCCGCTGGTCGCCGCGCACTTCTTCTACTACGCGGGCTGGGCCGACAAGCTGGACCACGCGGGCTACGGCGCGAACCCGCGCCCGCTCGGCGTGGCCGGCCAGGTCATCCCGTGGAACTTCCCGCTCCTGATGCTGGCGTGGAAGATCGCCCCGGCCCTCGCGGCCGGCAACACGGTCGTCCTCAAGCCGGCCGAGACGACCCCGCTCTCCGCGCTGTTCTTCGCGGACATCTGCCGCCAGGCGGGCCTGCCCAAGGGTGTCGTCAACATCCTTCCCGGGTACGGCGACGCGGGCGCGGCCCTGGTCGGGCACCCGGACGTGAACAAGGTCGCCTTCACCGGCTCGACCGCGGTCGGCAAGGCCATCGCGCGCTCCGTCGCGGGCACCGACAAGAAGGTGACGCTGGAGCTGGGCGGCAAGGGCGCCAACATCGTCTTCGACGACGCCCCGATCGACCAGGCCGTCGAGGGCATCGTCACCGGCATCTTCTTCAACCAGGGCCAGGTCTGCTGCGCGGGCTCGCGCCTGCTGGTCCAGGAGTCGGTCCACGACGAGCTGCTGGACTCCCTCAAGCGCCGCCTCGGCACCCTGCGCCTGGGCGACCCGCTCGACAAGAACACCGACATCGGCGCCATCAACTCCGCCGAGCAGCTCGCCCGGATCACCGCGCTCGTCGAGCGAGGCGAGACGGAGGGCGCCGAGCGCTGGTCCGCCCCCTGCGAGCTCCCCTCGGCCGGCTA
Source organism: Streptomyces sp. NPDC042100 (assembly GCF_055582325.1). Classification (NCBI taxonomy): domain Bacteria; kingdom Bacillati; phylum Actinomycetota; class Actinomycetes; order Kitasatosporales; family Streptomycetaceae; genus Streptomyces; species Streptomyces sp. NPDC042100. The sequence goes on along the minus strand of NZ_JBVJDK010000001.1, from coordinate 687,499 downwards.
CTGGTTCGCCCCGACGCTCTTCACCGGCGTCACCCAGGCGCACACGGTGGCCCGCGACGAGATCTTCGGCCCGGTCCTGTCCGTGCTGACCTTCCGTACGCCCGACGAGGCCGTCGCCAAGGCCAACAACAGCCAGTACGGCCTGTCGGCGGGCATCTGGACGGAGAAGGGCTCCCGCATCCTCGCCGTCGCGAACAAGCTCCGCGCCGGGGTCGTCTGGGCCAACACGTTCAACAAGTTCGACCCGACCTCGCCCTTCGGCGGCTACAAGGAGTCGGGCTTCGGCCGCGAGGGCGGCCGTCACGGTCTGGAGGCCTACCTCGATGTCTGACGCGACCCGTCTTGGCGTCTTCAAGACCTACAAGCTGTACGTCGGGGGCAAGTTCCCCCGCTCCGAGAGCGGCCGGGTGTACGAGGTGACGGACTCCAAGGGCAACTGGCTGGCCAACGCGCCGCTGTCCTCCCGCAAGGACGCCCGTGACGCGGTCGTCGCCGCGCGCAAGGCCTTCGGCGGCTGGGCCGGCGCGACCGCGTACAACCGGGGCCAGATCCTCTACCGCGTCGCCGAGATGCTGGAGGGCCGCCGGGACCAGTTCGTCCGCGAGGTCGGCGAGGCCGAGGGCCTGTCGAAGTCGAAGGCGGCCGCGGTCGTCGACGCGGCGGTCGACCGCTGGGTCTGGTACGCGGGCTGGACCGACAAGATCGCCCAGGTCGTCGGCGGCGCCAACCCGGTGGCGGGCCCGTACTTCAACCTGTCCACCCCGGAGCCGACCGGCGTCGTCACCGTCCTCGCCCCGCAGGACTCGTCCTTCCTGGGCCTGGTCTCGGTGATCGCCCCGGTCATCGCGACCGGCAACACGGCGGTCGTCGTCACCAGCGAGAAGGCCCCGCTGCCCGCCCTGTCCCTGGGCGAGGTGCTGGCCACCTCCGACCTGCCCGGCGGCGTGGTCAACCTGCTCTCCGGCAAGGCCTCCGAGATGGGCCCGCACCTCGCGGCCCACCAGGACGTCAACGCGATCGACCTCACCGGCGCGGACGCCGACCTGGCGCGCGAGCTGGAGATCGCGGCGGCGGACAACCTGAAGCGGGTGCTGCGCCCGCGCGCCGAGGACTTCACCGCGTCCCCCGGCACGGACCGCATGACCGCGTTCCTGGAGACCAAGACGGTCTGGCACCCGACGGGTTCGCTGGGCGCCTCCGGCTCCTCGTACTGAGCCACCGGCCCCCGACGCCCCCGGCACGGCCCCCGAGGCCGCGCCGGGGGCGTCGGCCGTCTACGGGAGCAGCGACTGCGTCAGCGGCCCCGCCACGGGGAGGTCGGCCAGCGCCCCGCCCTTGGTGACGTGGTCGGTGAGCAGGTTGGTGCCGACCGGCTTGAAGTCGGCGACCTGGGTGCCCAGCCCGTTGTCGAGCGGGTCCACGCCGGTGTTGGCCAGCGGGTCGAGCTGGAGCCGGGTCAGCGGCGCCACCCCGTGCCCGACGCCCTCCAGGGCGGCGGCGCCGTCGACCTGGGTGAGCGAGTCGCCCGGCAGCGGCACCGGCAGGGCCTCGGCGGCCTGGGCCGCGCCGCCCATGCCGAGCATGGCCGCACCGGCCGCCGTGACCGTGAGACCGGCCTTCAGCAGGGCACCGCGGCGGGGGGTCCTGGATTCTGCGTGACGCGCCATGAAGATCCTTCCGGAGAGTGAGAGAGCGGGTACGGACAGTAGTGGAGGTGTGATGCTCGATACCAACGGGCCGTCTCGGTGGTCCCCTTTACGGGGTAATGGTTCACACTGGTGTCCCGTGAGTTCCCAACCGATCCCGACCCGCGTCGTCCTGCTCGCGGGCCCCTCAGGCTCCGGCAAGTCGTCCCTCGCCGCCGTCACCGGCCTCCCGGTGCTGCGCCTCGACGACTTCTACAAGGAGGCCGGCGACCCCTCGCTGCCGCTGGTCGAGGGCAGCGCGGACGTCGACTGGGACTCCCCACGCTCCTGGGACGGGGACGCGGCCGTCGCCGCGATCGTGGAGCTCTGCGGCAGCGGCCGGACCGCCGTCCCGGTGTACGACATCGCCACCAGCTCCCGTGTCGACCACGAGACCCTCGACATCGAGCGGACCCCGCTGTTCGTGGCCGAGGGCATCTTCGCCGCCGACATCGTCGCGCGGTGCAGCGAGCTCGGCGTGCTGGCCGACGCGCTCTGCCTGCGCGGGCGCCCCTCCACGACCTTCCGCCGGCGGCTGCTGCGCGACCTCAAGGAGGGCCGCAAGTCGGTCCCGATGCTGCTGCGCCGCGGCTGGCGCCTGATGCGCGCCGAGCGCTCCATCGTCGCCCGCCAGGCCGCCCTGGGCGCCCACCCGTGCGGCAAGGACGAGGCGCTGGGCCGGCTGGCCGCCGCCGCGGCGGGCCGCTGCCGCACCCCCGCGACCCGCTGACCCGGGTCCGCCCCCGTACACGCGCCGAGGGCCGGACAGGATCCCCCGATCCTGTCCGGCCCTCGCCGTTTTCCCCCGTACCCCCGTACGGTCCCCCGTGTTCCCCCGTGCTCTCCCCCGTCGGTACCCCCGTACCGTCCTCAGGCGACGAGCTCGCCGAAGGACTCCTCCTCGTCACGGCCGAAGCTCAGCACCTCGTCCTCGCGCAGCCTCCGCAGGGAGCGCCAGATGCTCGACTTCACCGTGCCGACACTGATGTCCAGGATCTCCGCGATCTCCGGATCCGTACGGCCCTCGTAGTAGCGCAGCACCAGCATCGTGCGCTGGAGCTCGGGCAGCCGGGCCAGGGCCTGCCACAGGACCGCGCGCAGCTCGGTGCCCCGCATCGCGTCCGTCTCGCCCACCGTCTCCGGCAGCTCCTCGGTCGGGTACTCGTTGAGCTTGCGGCGGCGCCAGGCGCTGATGTGCAGATTGGTCATCGTGCGCCGCAGGTAGCCCCCGACCGCGGCCTTGTCGCTGATCCGGTCCCACGCCCGGTAGGTGGAGAACAGCGCGCTCTGCAGCAGGTCCTCCGCCTCGAAGCGGTCGCCGGTCAGGTGATAGGCGGTGGCGTACAGGGAGGCCCGGCGCTCCTGGACGTAGGCCGTGAACGCCGCTTCGGCGTCCCCCGCCTCCGCACGGGCGGAGCGCTCCCCCGTGACCTCCCCGTACACCGCTGCCCCGTCAGCCACGGCGACCATGTACGGCGCCTTGTGCTGACGCCCGACGCTGCGAACGCACCCCCGTCCGTTCACCGCGCCGGACTTCTCCGCACTCCGGGTGACGTCGTGGAGGCGCGTGACAACTGCGCTTGAGGTGGTGCTGTGCAGTGCGTTCATTCCGCGCCCCCCGTCGGTTGGAGTCCGTAGGTCCTTGATGTCGAGAAGCCTGCCCGGCCCACTTCATGGGGGTGTCCCCCGACTGTCACAGGCGTGTCACAGGCGGGGGGTCGAAAGGCCCTCCGGCCGGACGGTCGATCCCGGACGGCCTGATGGGACAGAATGAGGCCGTGCCTTTCCTGTTGCTGATCGAGGACGACGACGCCATCCGCACGGCCCTCGAACTCTCCCTGTCACGCCAGGGCCACCGTGTGGCCACCGCGGCGACGGGAGAGGACGGCCTGAAGCTCCTCAAGGAGCAGCGGCCCGACCTGGTCGTGCTGGACGTGATGCTGCCCGGCATCGACGGTTTCGAGGTGTGCCGCCGGATCCGGCGTACGGACCAGTTGCCGATCATCCTGCTGACCGCCCGCAGCGATGACATCGACGTGGTGGTGGGCCTGGAGTCCGGGGCCGACGACTACGTGGTCAAGCCCGTGCAGGGCCGGGTGCTCGACGCCCGGATCCGGGCCGTGCTGCGCCGCGGCGAGCGGGAGTCCACCGACTCGGCCAGCTTCGGCTCGCTGGTCATCGACCGTTCCGCGATGACCGTCACGAAGAACGGCGAGGACCTCCAGCTCACCCCGACCGAGCTGCGGCTGCTCCTGGAGCTGAGCCGGCGGCCCGGACAGGCCCTGTCCCGGCAGCAGTTGCTGCGGCTGGTGTGGGAGCACGACTACCTGGGCGACTCGCGCCTGGTGGACGCCTGTGTGCAGCGGCTGCGGGCCAAGGTCGAGGACGTGCCGTCCTCGCCGACCCTGATCCGCACCGTCCGGGGTGTCGGCTACCGGCTGGACGTCCCTGCGTGAGCAAAGGGATCATCGCGGGGCTCCGGCTCACCAGCCTGCGGCTCCGGCTCGTCGTCGTGTTCGCCCTCGTCGCCCTCACCGCCGCCGCGGCGGCGTCCGGGATCGCGTACTGGCTGAACCGCGAGGCGGTGCTGACCCGCACCCAGAACGGGGCGCTGAACGACTTCCGGCAGGAGATGCAGAACCGGGCGGCGACGCTGCCGCCTCGGCCCACCGAGGAGGAGCTGCGCCGCACCGCCGAGCAGATGGCGAGCGGCAGCGCCGGCTACAGCGTGCTGCTGATCGGCGAGCGGGACGCGGGCAAGCCGATCGTCGGCGCCTCCGACCCGGACGCCTTCACGCTCGCGGACGTGCCGCGCACCCTGCAGACCGCGGTGGAGACCAAGCGGCCGGTGACGGACGCCAACGCCTTCCCGTACCACCTGTTCTGGCAGCGGACCCAGCGCGGGTCGACGCCGTACCTGGTGGGCGGGACCACGATCGACGGCGGCGGGCCGACCGGCTACATGTTCAAGTCGCTCGCCGCGGAGAAGGCCGACCTCAACTCGCTCGGCTGGTCCCTCGGGATCGCCACCGGGCTCGCGGTGATCGGCTCGGTGCTGCTCGCGCAGGTCGCCTCCGCCACGGTGCTGCGGCCGGTGCAGCGGCTCGGCGAGGCCGCCCGGCAGCTCGGCGAGGGCAAGCTGGACACCCGGCTCCAGGTCTCCGGCACCGACGAACTGGCCGATCTGTCCCGTACGTTCAACAGCGCCGCCGAATCGCTGCAGAAGCGGGTCGCGGACATGAGCGCCCGGGACGAGGCCAGCCGCCGCTTCGTCGCCGACATGTCGCACGAGCTGCGCACCCCGCTGACCGCGCTCACCGCCGTCACCGAGGTCCTGGAGGACGAGCAGGACTCGCTCGACCCGATGATCGCGCCCGCGGTCGCGCTGGTGGTCAGCGAGACCCGGCGGCTCAACGACCTGGTGGAGAACCTGATGGAGGTGACCCGGTTCGACGCGGGCACCGCCCGGCTGGTCCTGGACGACGTGGACATCGCCGACCAGATCACCGCCTGCATCGACGCCCGGGCCTGGCTGGACGCGGTGGACCTGGACGCCGAGCGCGGGATCGTGTCCCGGCTCGATCCGCGCCGGCTCGACGTGATCCTGGCCAATCTGATCGGCAACGCGCTCAAGCACGGCGGCTCGCCGGTGCGGGTCTCGGTGCGCACCGAGGAGACGGAGACCGGCGAGGACCTGGTGATCGCGGTGCGCGACCACGGGCCCGGCATCCCCGAGGAGGTGCTGCCGCACGTCTTCGACCGCTTCTACAAGGCGAGCGCCTCCCGGCCCCGGTCCGAGGGCAGCGGCCTCGGCCTGTCGATCGCGATGGAGAACGCGGTGATCCACGGCGGGTCCATCACCGCCGCCAACTCGGCCGACGCGGAGGGGCGGGTGGACGGCGCGGTGTTCGTGCTGCGGCTGCCCCGGGACGCCTCCGGGATCGCGCGGGAGCTGCAGACCCGCAGCAGTCAGGGCGAGGAGGAGCGTTGAGACGTCGTTGTACGGGTGCCGGTGCCCTGCTCGCGGCGGGCGCGGTGCTGGCCGCCGGGCTGCTGTCGGGCTGCGGGATCCGGACCACCTCGGTGCCGGTGGACGCGGGCGCCGCGCCCACCCGGGTGCCGTGCAACGTGACCGACGAGTCGTCCGCGCCGGGGGTGCCCGGTGTGCCGCTGCGCGTGTACCTGCTCTGCGGGGCGCAGCTGGAGCGGGTGGACCGGCGCTCGCCGCTGCCGGAGGAGAAGACGGTCGGCGATCCGGTGCGCACGGCGTCGGCGCTGCTGACGCAGCTGGAGACGGAGCCCTCGGACGAGGAGCGGCAGGCCGGGTTCGCCACGGCGGTGAAGGGGCCGCTGGTGGTGGCCGCCGGGCACCGGGGCGACCCGAAGGGCACGCTGCGGCTGAGCCGTCAGCCGGAGGACCTGCCGCCGACGGCGTTCGCGCAGATCGTGTGCACCTTCGCGGAGAGCGCGGCGGGCGCGGGCGGGAACACGGTGGTGCTGGGCGGGCCCGGCCCGTACGAGCCGAGGCGCTACCGGTGCACGCAGGAGCTGAAGGAGCGCCCGGACTCGGCGGTGCAGACGGTCCAGACGGGGCCGGCCGCGTCCTGAGCGGCCGGCGGCCGGGCGGGCTTCCTCATCGGGCCGCGGCCCGTCGCTGACCTCGGGCTTCGGGGGGCCGGAACCGATTCCGCCGGAGCGCGCGTCTTGGGGGGCGTGCAGCGTCAAGGTTCGGGTGATTCCGACGGTTCGGGCGGCAGTGCCGCCGTGGTCGTGCGCGTGGCGGGGTTCGTCCTCCTCCTCGCCCATCTGCTGCTGGTCGCCTGGGTGGCGCTCCGCCCGCGCGACGTGGCCTGGGTGATGGCGCCGAACCTCACCCCGCTGGCCGGGATCAGAGGCGATCTGGCGCTCGGCGCGGCCGAGGCGGTCCGGCGGATCGGCGGGGAGCTGCTGCTCCTGGCGCCGCTCGGGGTGCTGCTGCCGATGGCGGACGGGCGGCTGTGCGTCTCCCCGTGGGCCTCGCTGGCCCGGACGACGGCGGCGGGGGCGCTGCTGTCGGTGACGGTCGAGCTGCTGCAGACGGCGGTGCCGGGACAGGTCGTGGACGTGGACTCGGTGCTGCTGAACACGGCGGGGGTGGCACTCGCCCATCTGCTGGTGGTCCCGGCCGGGCGGGCGCGGCTGCGCCGCAGGTCGGGGGCGGTCTCCTCCTCGGGGAGGAGACCGGCGCGTTCCCCGCAGGGGGCGACCCCGACGATTCCCAGGGTCGGGATCGCCCCGTAGACCGACGCTTCGTCCCCCGGTGCCGGGCGAGGATGGAGTCACATCGGGGGGCCGACGAGCGGCCCCCGCGAGACTCCGAAGGAGCCCACCATGGCCGCACTTGCCCGCCCCCGTGAAGGACGCGTGATCGGTGGAGTGTGCGCGGCGCTGGCACGGCGCTTCGGCATCTCCTCGACGACGATGCGCGTGATCTTCGTGGTGTCCTGTCTGCTGCCGGGGCCGCAGTTCCTGCTGTACCTGGCGCTGTGGGTGCTGCTGCCGGCGGAGAAGTCGTCGAGCACCTCCTGGTAGCCGCCGGTCCGCCCGGCCGGTATCCGCTCGCACGCCTGAGGGCGCCCCTCCCGGTCGGGGAGGGGCGCCCTCAGGCGTGCGAGCGGTGCGGGGCCGGATCAGACCGGGAGGCCGAGGCCGCCGGTGGGCAGGCCGCCGGTGAGCTGGCCGACCGGGAGGCCGCCGAGGAGACCGGTGAGCTGGCCGGCCGGGGTGTGGGCGAGGCCGGCCTGGACGCCGTCCATGGGGACCTTGGTGGCCTGGTCGGTGACCGGCGGGAGGGCCTTGGTGGCCTGGTCGGCGATCTGCGGGACGGTCCCGACGCCCTGCTCGGCGCCGAGGTTGAGGGCGTTCTGGCCGGCGCCGAGGGTCTCGGCGACGCCGGAGGGCAGGTCGGTCACGTCCTCGCCGAGCGGCACGACGCTGGTGACCGTGCCGAGCGCGTCGGTGCCCACGAGCGGCAGCGCGGTGGCGGAGGCCGTGCCGGCGGCGGCAGCGGCGAAAGCGGCACCGAGAGCGGCGACACCGAGCGTCTTGGCGGCAGACTGCTTCATCAGAAAATCGTCCTCAGGAATCTCAGTGGGGAATGCAGAGTGGCTACGCAAACTAATCAGCGAAAGGCCCGGCCGCAAACACCGGAAGGCGGCCGGGCGTGGTGGGCCCGGCCGCTCCGATGATCATCCTGGAAGGGGTGCTCAGCCCGCCTGACGGGAAGAGTCGCTGGTCGTGGCGGTCTGCTGGAACAGCCATTCGGACTTGAGCTCCGCATAGCCCGGCTTGATCACGTCATTGATCATTGCGAGGCGTTCATCGAAAGGAATGAACGCTGATTTCATCGCATTGACCGTGAACCACTGCATGTCGTCGAGCGTGTAGTCGAATGCCTCGACCAGGAATTCGAATTCCCGGCTCATGCTCGTGCCGCTCATCAGCCGGTTGTCGGTGTTGACCGTCGTGCGGAAGTGCAGCTTGCGGAGCAGCCCGATGGGGTGGTCCTTGTACGAGTCGGCGGCGCCGGTCTGCAGGTTGGAGGTCGGGCACATCTCCAGCGGGATGCGCTTGTCCCGCACGTACGCGGCCAGCCGGCCGAGGGTGACCGAGCCGTCGTCGGCGACCTCGATGTCGTCGATGATCCGCACCCCGTGGCCGAGCCGGTCGGCGCCGCACCACTGGAGGGCCTGCCAGATCGACGGCAGCCCGAAGGCCTCGCCCGCGTGGATCGTGAAGTGGTTGTTCTCCCGCTTCAGGTACTCGAAGGCGTCCAGGTGCCGGGTGGGCGGGAAGCCCGCCTCGGCGCCCGCGATGTCGAAGCCGACGACCCCGGTGTCCCGGTAGCGGTTGGCGAGCTCGGCGATCTCCAGGGCGCGGGCGGCGTGCCGCATCGCGGTGAGCAGGGCGCCGACCCGGATCCGGTGCCCGTTCGCCCTGGCCTGGCGCTCGCCCTCACGGAAGCCCTCGTTCACCGCCTCGACGACCTCTTCGAGGGTCAGCCCGCCCTCCAGGTGCTGCTCGGGGGCGTACCGGACCTCCGCGTAGACGACGCCGTCCTCGGCGAGGTCCACCGCGCACTCGGCGGCGACCCGGACCAGCGCCTCACGGGTCTGCATGACGGCGCAGGTGTGCGCGAAGGTCTCCAGATAGCGCTCCAGGGAGCCGGAGTCGGCGGCCTCCCGGAACCAGGTGCCGAGCTTGTCGGGCTCGGTCTCGGGAAGGCTCTCGTAGCCCTGGGCCCGGGCGAGTTCGATGATCGTGCCGGGGCGCAGTCCACCGTCGAGGTGGTCGTGGAGAAGCACCTTCGGGGCACGGCGGATCTGGTCCGCGGCGGGGATGCTGGGGATCTGGCTCGTCATTTCCGCACTGTAGCGCCTACGCGCGTAGAGCGCGCCCCTTTCGGCAGCGGACGGACCGTCGGAAACTCCGGTGCGGGCGGCGGGGCGGCGGCCTAGCCTGGGCCGATGAGCTCCCCCGCCGCCCCCTCCGACCTGCCCCGGATCCATGCCTTCGTCTCCGCGTTCACCCGTCGGCAGGCGGAGCGGACGGTCCCCGTCCCCGGCGGCTTCGCCGCGCTCGACGACGCGTTCACCCTGTCCCACGGGAACAACCACGTCCTGATCGACGGGCCGACCGACCCCGGGGCGCTGCCCGGCGTCGTGGACGCGGTCCTGGCCGGACTGCCGCACCGCGCGGTGTACGTGCTCGACGGGGCGACCGGGGACGCCTGCGCGGAGCCGATGGCCCGCGCCGGATACAGCCTCACCCGCACGGTTCTGATGCGCCACACCGGCCCGGTGCCCGCGCACGGCGGGGCCCGCGAGGTCGGCCTCCCGGCGCTGCGCGGGCCGGTCGCCGCGAGCTGGCGGCGCTTCCTGCCGGACGTCTCGGACGAGGCGATCGATACCCTGGTGGAACGGCGCTCCGCCCGCCTGCGCGGCACCGACGACGTCCGCTTCCTGGCCTCCCTCGACGAGACCGGTGAACCGGCCTCCTGGGCCGACCTCTACCTGGACCCGGCCGCGGGCATCGCCCAGATCGAGGACCTCGTCACGGACGGGGACCACCTCGGGCAGGGCCACGCGAACGCCGTCCTGGACACCGCCCTGCACCTCGCCGACGAGGCCGGCTGCCCCACCCGCTTCCTCATCGCCCTGGCCGACGACTGGCCCCGCCACTGGTACGAGCGGCGTGGCTTCGTCACGGTCGGCGGCGTCCACTGCTTCGAACGGACGTGAGACGGGCGGCCGTTCGCCCGAGAAGACGCGCCGGACGATATGTAACAGTGATCGCGCGTACGGATGGCGTACACCTCCGCTTCTGAGACTGTTCCGTCATGGCGCACTACGCACTCGTAGGGACGGCCGGCTCCCGGAGACCCCGGCTCGGGCGGCCCGCAGGAGCGACGAACCCGGTCACGGAGGCGGGCGGGGTGGTCCTGCTGCTCCCCGACGGCGAGCCCTCCTCCGCCCGGGGCCCGTCCCCGCTCGCCCACGCGGGCACCCTCCCGCTGGCCCGCCGGCTGGCCCGCGCGGGCCGGGCCGACGGCCTCGTCGCGCACGTGGTGCGCTACCGGGGGCGCGGCTGGAACGGCACGGACGCGCAGCTCGCCGAGGACGCGCACTGGGCGGCGTCCGAGGCGGTCCGCCGCTACGGCGACGTCCCGGTCTGCCTGCTGGGCCGGGGCATGGGCGCCCGGGCGGCGCTGCGGGCGGCCGGACACCCGGCGGTGTCGGCGGTACTGGCGCTCGCGCCCTGGCTGCCCGAGGAGGACCGGGCGGCCGAGCCGGAGCCGGTGCGTCAGCTCCTCGGCCGCCGGGTGCTGATCGTGCACGGCACCAACGACTCCCGGACCGACCCCGAGCTGTCCTACCGCTTCGCCGAGCGGGCCAAGAAGTCCAACCGGGACACCTGCCGCTTCGAGGTGCACGCCGACGGACACGCGCTGCGCCAGTACCACGAGGAGGTCGGCAACCTGGCGGCCGACTTCGTACGGTCGGCGCTCTTCGCGCACGCGCCGAGCCGGCCGCTCGCCGACGCGATGGCCGCGCCGCCGCCGCTGGGGCTGCGGATGCCGCTGGCGGCGGGCTTCGGACGCTCGCTCCGCTGAAGGTCCGCTCCCGTCGCTCCCGTCGTTCTTTCGCTCCCGTCGTTCCTTTCGCTCCCGTCGATCCTTTTCGCTCTCGTCACTCCGGCAGCAGAGTGCCCCGCTGGGCGAGCAGGAACTTCTTGAACGCGGCCACCGGCGGGGTGTCCGGGTGCCCGTCGAGCCAGGCCACGCCGATCTCGCGGACCGCCCGAGGGGAGGTCACGCCCAGCTCGACGACGCCGGGGCGGGCGACCGCCGGCGGCGGCAGCAGGGCGACGCCGAGGCCCGCCGCGACCAGGCCGCGCAGGGTCTCGGCCTCCTCGCCCTCGAAGGCGATCCGGGGCGTGAACCCGGCCTGGGCGCACAGGTCGTCGGTGATCCGGCGCAGCCCGTACCCCGGCTCCAGGGTCACGAAGGTCTCGTCGGCCGCCTCGGCCAGCCGGATCCGCTTGCGGCCCGCGAGGCGGTGGTCGTCCGGGACCACCAGCCGCAGCCGCTGCTCGTCGAGGCGGCGGGCCACCAGGTCGGGGGCGTCGGGCACCGGCGAGGTCAGGCAGAGGTCGAGCTCCCCGGCCCGGAGCCGCTCGATCATCGCCTCGCCGTAGTTCTGGACGAGGCTGAAGCGGACCTTGGGGTGGTCCACCCGGAAGGCGCGGATGAGGCCGGGCACGGTCTCGGAGCCCATGGTGTGCAGGAAGCCGAAGGCGACCCGGCCCGCGGCGGGATCCGCGTCGGCCCGCACCGAGTCGGCGGCCTTCGCGACCTCGGCGAGCGCCCGCTCGGCGGCGTACAGGAAGCGGCGGCCCGCCGGGGTGAGCGCGACCGTGCGGCCCCGGCGGGCGAAGAGGGCGACGCCGAGGTCCTGTTCGAGCCGGACCACGGCCCGCGAGAGGGTCGACTGGGGCACGCCCATCTCGGCGGCGGCCCGGGTCACGTGCTCGTGCCGGGCGACCGCGGCGAAGTACGCGAGCCTCGGCGCGAGCACCGGTCCCATGTCTTCTTCGTTACTGTTCGATGACAGGCGAGGCCCTGAACTGTACTCATGCGGCATGGGAACGATTACAGCAGATTCGTGCATTGGACGCATGAAACGGGCGGTCCTACGTTCGAACCATGCCTTCCGCCAGTACCAAGGCGGCCGCCACCAGCCCGGCCGCCGACTCCCGCCTCTCCCCCGGCGCCCCCGGCTACCGCCGGATGAACCTCGCGCTGTTCGCCGCGGGAGTGGCCTCCTTCGCCCTCCTCTACTCCACCCAGGCCCTTCTCCCGGCCGTCTCCGCCGCGTTCGGCGCCACCGCGTCGGCCGCCTCCTGGACGGTCTCCGCCGCGACCGGCGCGCTCGCCCTGTGCGTGCTCCCCCTCAGCGCCCTGTCCGAGCGCTTCGGGCGGCGGTCGATGATGACGGCCTCGCTCGCGGTGGCCGTCGGCGTCGGCCTCCTCGTCCCCTTCGCGCCCAGCCTGGAGGTCCTGATCGCGCTGCGCGCGGTGCAGGGCGCGGCGCTGGCCGGCGTGCCGGCCTCGGCGATGGCCTTCCTCGCCGAGGAGGTGCGGCCGAAGGCGCTGATCGCGGCGATCGGCCTGTTCGTGGCGGGCAACTCCATCGGCGGCATGAGCGGACGGGTCGTCACCGGCTGGGCCGCCCAGCTGTGGGGCTGGCGGGCGGGCCTGGCGGCCGTCGGCCTGCTCTCGGTGGTCTGCGTGGTCGCCTTCCGGCTGCTGCTGCCCAAGGCCCGGCACTTCACGCCCGGCCCGCTGAACGCGAGGGCGCTCGGCCGGACCGTGCGGGGGCACCTCGCGGACCCGCTGCTGAGGCGGCTGTACCTGATCGGCGCGCTGTTCATGACGGTCTTCGGCGCCGTGTACACGGTGATCGGCTACCGGCTGGTCGAGGCCCCGTTCTCGCTGCCGCAGGGCGTGATCGGCTCGATCTTCCTGGTCTACCTGGTCGGCACGGTCTCCTCGGCCGCCGCCGGGAAGCTGGTCGGCCGGATGGGCCGGCGCGGGGCGCTCTACCTGGCCGTCTCCACGACGGCGGCGGGCCTGCTGCTCTCGCTCGCCGACGCGCTGCCCGCCGTCCTCGCGGGCCTGGTGCTGATCACGGCCGGCTTCTTCGCCGGGCACGCGGTCGCCTCCTCCTCGGTCAGCCGCACCGCGAAGACGGGCCGCGCGCAGGCCTCGGCGCTGTACCAGTCCGCGTACTACCTCGGCAGCAGCGCGGGCGGCACGCTCGGCGCGATCGCCTTCCACGCGGGCGGCTGGGCCGGCACCGTCGCGATCGGTCTGGTGGCGGTGCTCGGCGTCGTCTCGGTCACCCTCTGCGGCACGCACAGCGCGCGCGTCGAGGCCCGCCGGGCGGAGGCCGACCGGCTCGGTCTCGCCTGCTAGGACACCGCAACTGTTCGACTCCCCCGAGCGTCGTAAAGGACAGGACTCAAGGGGGAGTTGACAGATATGAAGGCGATACGGAGGAGAGCGGGCATCGGCCTCGCGGTCACCGCGCTGGTCGTCCCGGCGACGGTGGCACTCGGCGCCGCGCCCGCGGCCGCGGCGTCCTGCAACGCGACGGCCGGCCCGTACCAGAAGCAGGTGGAGAAGTTCCTGGGCCGGCCGGTGGACGGGCGCCAGTCGTCCGCCGACTGCAAGGCGATCCAGAACTTCCAGCTCAAGCACGGCATCACGCCCTCGGCGGGCTACGCCGGGACGGTCACCTGGCGCACCATGTCCACGATGCTGGCGCAGCGGGCCGCCGGGACCAATCCCAACAAGGACCGCAAGTGCCCGACGAACAAGGGCCGGATCGCCTGCGTGGACCTGACCCGGCAGCTCAGCTGGATCCAGGACGGCGCCAGGCTGAAGTACGGACCGGTGCCGGTGCGCACCGGCAAGGCGGCCTCGCCGACCCGGACCGGCGCCAAGAAGATCTACTGGCGCAACATCAACCACTGGTCGACGCTGTACAACGTGTCGATGCCGTACGCCCAGTTCTTCGACGGCGGCCAGGCCTTCCACTCGACCACCAAGTCCATGTGGAACCCGCCGGGTTCGGGCGGCTGCGTGAACATGCGGTCGGCCGACGCCAAGGCCTACTGGAACCTGCTCAGGAACGGTGACGACGTGTACGTGTACGGGCGCAAGCCGGGCACGTGACACAGGACGGCCCCGCGCTGTCGGTGCCCTGCGGTAGCTTCCCCTCATCGGCCCCGGACCACGGTGCCGGTGAGGGGCGAGTGGGGTGGACCGATGACGGACGTGCTGACCGACGACCTTGAGAAGTACCGTACGGAGCTGACGGGTTACTGCTACCGGATGCTCGGCTCCGCCTTCGAGGCGGAGGACGCGGTGCAGGACACCATGGTGCGCGCCTGGCGCGCGCTCGACTCCTTCGAGGGACGCTCCTCGCTGCGCTCCTGGCTCTACCGCATCGCGACCAACGTGTGCCTGGACTCGCTCAGCGCGGGCAACCGCCGGGCCCGGCCGATGGACCTGTCGGAGCCCACCCCGGTCGCCCAGGCCCGGCTGAACGAGCGCCCCGAGATCACCTGGCTGGAGCCGGTGCCGGACGGGCGGGTGCTGCCCTCGGTGGCGGACCCGGCGGAGACCGCGGTCTCCCGCGAGACCGTGCGGCTCGCCTTCGTGGCGGCGCTCCAGCACCTGCCGCCGAAGCAGCGCGCGGTGCTGATCCTGCGCGAGGTGCTGGCCTGGAAGGCGGTCGAGGTGTCCGAGCTGCTCGGCACCACCGTCGCCTCGGTCAACAGCGCGCTCCAGCGGGCCCGCGCCACGCTGGCCGAGCAGGCGCCGGCCGCCTCGGACGCGGCGAATCCGCTGGACGAGGAGCAGAAGGCGCTGCTGGACCGCTATGTCGCGGCCTTCGAGGGCTACGACATGGAGGCGCTGACCGCGCTGCTCCACGAGGACGCGACGATGTCCATGCCGCCTTACGACCTGTGGCTGCGCGGCCACGAGGACATCGTGGGCTGGATGCTGGGCGTCGGCGAGGTCTGCCGGGGCTCGAAGCTGGTGCCGACCGTGGCGAACGGGCAGCCGGCCTTCGCGCACTACCACCCGGACCCGGAGGGCGGCTTCGCCCCGTGGGCGCTGATCGTGCTCCAGCTGCACGACGGGAAGGTCGGCGGGATGGACTTCTTCCTGGACACCAAGCGCTGGTTCCCGCTGTTCGACCTGCCGGCGCGGCTGCCCGCCTGATCAGCACAGCAGTCCCCCGAGGCCGACCAGGCCGAGGACGGAGCGCAGCTCGGGCCCGGCTCCCCGGAAGGTGAGCCGGTGCCCGCGCCGCAGGGCGGCGAGCCGCAGCCGCGCCACGGCGTCGACGGCGGCGAGGCCGCCGGGCGGGTCGAGCCCGGCGAGCTCGCAGACGACGTCGGCGGGCTCGGCGGCGGCGAGCAGCGCGCAGAGCCCGGCGACCTGTTCCGGGGCGGGGCGGCCGGTGAGCCGCAGTTCGAGTGTGCGAAGACTGTCCACACCAGGGTGGACCCTCACCGGCCCCCCAACTCATCGCGGGGCGCTTCCGGGCGCCCCTTAGGCTCGGCCCATGACTCTTGCGCGTGCCGAACTGGTGATCTTCGACTGCGACGGTGTTCTGGTCGACAGCGAGCGGGTGTACTGCCGGGTGGACCGGGAGGTCTTCGCCGAGGTGGGCGCGGAGTTCACCGAGGAGGAGATGGCGGAGCTCTTCATAGGCGTCTCCCACGGGCGGCTCACCGAGCTCGTGTCCCAGCGGGCCGGGCGCCCGCTGGACGCGGACTGGCAGCGCCCGTTCCGGCAGCGGTACGAGGACGCGCTGGACGCGGAGCTGACGGTCGTCGAGGGCGTCACCGAGGTCCTCGACGCGCTCGACGTGCCCTACTGCCTCGCGTCGAACGGCAGCCCCGAGAGCATCCGCGCCAACCTCACCCGGACCGGGCTGCTCGACCGCTTCGAGGGCCGGATCTTCAGCGCCCGGCACGTGGCCCGCCCGAAGCCGGCCCCCGACCTCTTCCTGCACGCCGCCGCCACGATGGGCGTCCCGCCGGAGCGCTGCGCCGTCGTGGAGGACAGCCCGTACGGCGTCGCGGCCGCCCGCGCGGCCGGGATGCGGGCCTTCGGCTACGCGGGCGGCCTGACCGCCGCGCCCCGGCTGGCGGGACCGGGCACGGTGGTCTTCGAGGACATGCGGGAGCTGGTGGGGCTGCTGGTCACCCGAAGGGGAACGCGCTCGTGTCGGGAGTGAGGCCGAACGGTGCCGGCATGCCGAACGGGACCGGTGGGTGTCCACCGGTCCCGTTCGCCCCGACGTGTCAGGGGCCTGTGCCTAGGCGATGCGGTCCAGCACGATCGGGTTCGCAGTGAAGGAGGTGCCCGCCGGGGCGATGTCCCAGGCGGCGTCCAGGGACTTCAGGGCGTAGTCGAACTTCTCCGGGGTGTCCGTGTGCAGGGTCAGCAGCGGCTGGCCCGCGGTGACCGTGTCGCCCGGCTTGGCGTGCAGCTCGACACCCGCGCCGGCCTGCACCGGGTCCTCCTTGCGGGCGCGGCCGGCGCCCAGGCGCCAGGCGGCGATGCCGATGTCGTACGCGTCCAGGCGGGTCAGGACGCCGGACGACGGGGCGGTGAGGACGTGCTGCTCGCGGGCGACCAGGAGGGTCGCGTCCGGGTCGCCGCCCTGGGCCCGGATCATGCGGCGCCAGACGTCCATCGCGGAGCCGTCCGCGAGGGCCTTCGCCGGGTCGGCGTCCGTGATGCCGGCCGCGGTCAGCATCTCGCGCGCCAGGGCGATGGTGAGCTCGACGACGTCCTGGGGACCGCCGCCCGCCAGGACCTCCACGGACTCGCGGACCTCCAGGGCGTTGCCCGCGGTGAGGCCGAGCGGGGTGGACATGTCGGTGAGCAGCGCGACCGTCTTCACGCCGCTGTCGGTGCCGAGCCGCACCATCGTGGAGGCGAGCTCGCGGGCGTCGGCGATGTTCTTCATGAAGGCGCCGGTGCCGACCTTCACGTCGAGGACGAGGGAGCCGGTGCCCTCGGCGATCTTCTTCGACATGATCGAGGAGGCGATCAGCGGGATCGCCTCGACCGTGCCGGTCACGTCGCGCAGCGCGTACAGCTTCTTGTCGGCGGGGGCCAGGCCGTCGCCCGCCGCGCAGATGACCGCGCCGGTGGTGTCGAGGACGTGCAGCATCTCCTCGTTGGAGAGCAGCGCCCGCCAGCCGGGGATCGACTCCAGCTTGTCGAGGGTGCCGCCGGTGTGGCCGAGGCCCCGGCCGGAGAGCTGCGGCACGGCGGCGCCGCAGGCGGCGACCAGCGGGGCGAGCGGCAGGGTGATCTTGTCGCCGACGCCGCCGGTGGAGTGCTTGTCGGCGGTGGGGCGGGAGAGGGAGGAGAAGTCCATGCGCTCACCGCTCGCGATCATCGCCGCGGTCCAGCGGGCGATCTCGTCGCGGTTCATGCCGTTGAGCAGGATCGCCATGGCCAGGGCGGACATCTGCTCGTCGGCGACCTCGCCGCGGGTGTAGGCGTCGATGACCCAGTCGATCTGCTCGGGGCTCAGCTCGCCCTTGTCCCGCTTGGTGCGGATGACGGAGATGACGTCCATGGTGGAGCCTCTTTCTACGCGCATAGAGGGGTGACTAGAGGGTGATACCGGTGGGAAGGCCGGAGCGGCCCCTCCATGGTGACGGAAGGGCCGCTCCTGCGTCCTACTTGCTCAGGTGCTCCGGGCCGAAGGCCTGCGGCAGCATCTCCGCCAGCGTGATCAGGCCGGCGGGCGTCTCCAGGACGAGCTCGGGGCCCCCGAACTCGTACAGCAGCTGCCGGCAGCGACCGCACGGGACCAGCGGGCCGCCGCTGCCGTCCACGCACACGAAGTGCGTCAGCCGGCCGCCGCCGGTGGCCTGGAGCTGCGACACCAGGCCGCACTCGGCGCACAGCCCGAGGCCGAAGGAGGCGTTCTCCACGTTGCAGCCGGAGACCGTCCGCCCGTCGTCCACGAGCGCCGCCGCGCCGACCGGGAAGCCCGAGTACGGGGCGTACGCGCGGGCCATCGCCGCGCGCGCCGCCTCCCGCAGGGCCTCCCAGCCGGACTCCGCGAGGGGCGTCGTCACTTGCCCTGGCCCTTGCGGTAGGGCAGGCCGTCCGCCTTCGGCATCCGCAGCCGCTGCGCCGACAGGGCCAGCACGAGCAGCGTGGTGACGTACGGGGCGGCGTCGACGAACTGGCTCGGGACCTGGTCGGTGAACGCGTACCAGAGGAAGAAGCCGACGGCGAAGGCGGCGGAGATGCCCGCGACCACGTACTTCTTCTTGTACAGCTGCCACAGCGTGGCGATCACCAGCAGCAGCGCGACCAGCAGCAGGAGGGCGTGCACGTTCTCGGCGCCGCCGCGCAGCTTGAGGCTGTCGGTGAAGCCGAACAGGCCGGCGCCCATCGCCATGCCGCCCGGCATCCAGTTGCCGAAGATCATCGCGGCGAGACCGATGTAGCCCCGGCCGCCGGTCTGGCCCTCCTGGTAGATGCCGGTGGCGACGATCGCGAGGAACGCGCCGCCGAGACCGGCCAGACCGCCGGAGACGGTGACGGCGATGTACTTGTACTTGTAGACGTTGACACCCAGCGACTCGGCCGCGACCGGGTTCTCACCGCAGGAGCGCAGCCGCAGGCCGAAGGAGGTCCGCCACAGCAGCCACCAGGTGGCCGGGATCAGCAGGATGGCGACGACGGTCAGCAGCGACAGGTTGGTGACCAGACCGCCGAGGATGCCGGCGATGTCGGAGATCAGGAACCAGTGCCTCTGCTGGAGGTCCTGCAGCCAGTCGGAGAGCCCTGGGACGGTGATCTGGGTGATCTCGTCGATGCGCGGGGACTGCTTGGAGGAGCCGCCGTCGGCCTCGGCGAAGGTGAAGTTCGACAGGTAGCGGGTGAAGCCCACCGCCAGGATGTTGATCGCCACACCGGAGACGATGTGGTTCACGTTGAACGTCACGGTGATGATCGCGTGCAGCAGACCGCCGATGGCGCCGCCGAGGACGCCGACGAGCACGCCGGTCCACGGACCCCACTGGTAGCCGGCCCAGGCACCGAACCAGGTGCCCAGGATCATCATGCCTTCGAGACCGATGTTGACGACGCCCGCGCGCTCGGCCCACAGACCGCCGAGACCGGCCATGCCGATCGGCACGGCGAGCTGGAGGGCGCCGGAGACCTGGCCGACGGAGGTGAGGTCGGAGGCCCCGGAGACGACCCGGACCAGCGAGAAGAGGACGAGAGCGGCCGCGACGATCAGCAGGATCCAGGGCCAGGTCAGCTTGCGGCGCCCGGCGCTCTTGGGCGCGGCGCTCGGCTTGGCGACGGTGCCGGTGCTCATGCCGCCACCTCCTTGTCGGTCTTGATGGCACCGCCGGCGGCGAGCTGCTCGCCGACCTTCTGCTGCTGGCGGCGGAGGCCGTAACGGCGGACGAGCTCGTAGGAGACGACCACGGCGATCACGATGATGCCCTGCATGATCTGGGTGATCTCCTTCGGGTACCCGGCGGTGTCGAGCGAGCTCGACGCCTTGTCCAGGAACGCGAAGAGGAGCGCCGCGAAGAGGATGCCGACCGGGTGGTTGCGGCCGAGCAGGGCGATGGCGATGGCGGTGAAGCCGACGCCGACCGGGAAGTCGAGGCTGTACGTGTGGGTCTCGCCCAGCAGCGTCGGCATACCGGACAGGCCCGCCAGCGCGCCCGAGATGAGCATCGTGGTGAGGATCATCCGCTTGGCGTCGACGCCGCTGGCCTGCGCGGCGGACTCGCTGGCGCCGGTGGCGCGCAGGTCGAAGCCGAACTTGGTGCGGTTGAGCGCGAACCAGTAGACGACGCCGAGCGCGAGCGCGACGAAGGTGAAGCCGTAGATCGTGCCGTTGCCCTCGCCCATGTCGATGCCCGGGAACCAGCCGGACTCGGCGATGTCGCCGGTGGTGAGGTTGTTGGAGCCGGCCGGCTGGACGCCGAAGTTCTTCGGCAGGATCAGCCAGGCCACCAGGGCGGTGGTGATCGCGTTGAGCATGATCGTCGAGACGACCTCGGAGACCCCTCGGGTGGTCTTCAGGATGCCCGCGACACCGGCCCAGGCGGCACCGGTGAGCATGGCGACCAGCACGATCAGCAGGATGTGCAGCGGACCGGGCAGCGTGACCGCGCCGCCGACGACGGCCGAGATCATCGCGGCCAGGCGGTACTGCCCGTCGACGCCGATGTTGAAGAGGTTCATCCGGAAGCCGACGGCCACGGCCAGGGCCGCCAGGTAGTAGATCCCGGTCTGGTTGATGATCAGGACCTGGACGTCCGAGAACCCCGCGTTCTCGATCATCAGCTGGATCGGCTCGATCGGGTCGAGACCCGTGGCGAGCAGCACCAGCACGGTGAGGACGAACGAGGTGACCAGGGCGAGCACGGGACCGGCGGCCCCGATGATCAGCTTGTCCTTGTCGATTTTCATCATCGGGCGTCACCGTCTTCGGGGTGCTCTTCGGCGCCTTCGAGGTGGCCGGTGGCCGCGCCGGTCATGGCGGAGCCCAGCTCCTCGGGCGTGATGGTGGCGGGATCGGCGTCGGCGACCAGCTTGCCTCGGTACATGACGCGGAGCGTGTCGGACAGGCCGATCAGCTCGTCCAGGTCGGCGGAGATCAGCAGCACCGCCAGGCCCTCGCGGCGGGCGTCGCGGATGGCGTCCCAGATCTGCGCCTGCGCGCCGACGTCCACACCGCGGGTGGGGTGGGCGGCGATCAGGAACTTGGGGTTGTGGCTCATCTCGCGGCCGACGATCAGCTTCTGCTGGTTGCCGCCGGAGAGCGAGGCCGCGGTGACCTCGATGCCGGGGGTGCGCACGTCGTACTCGCGCACGATCCGCTCGGTGTCCTCGCGGGCGGCCTTCGGGTCGAGGATGCCGCGCTTAGAGTTGGGCGCCTCGGTGACGTGGCCGAGGATGCGGTTCTCCCAGAGGGGGGCCTCCAGGAGCAGGCCGTGGCGGTGCCGGTCCTCGGGGATGTAGCCGATGCCGCCCTCGCGCCGCTTGCGGACCGAGGCCTTGGAGATGTCGGTGCCGTCCAGGCTGATGACGCCCGCGTCGGGGCTGTTCATGCCCATCAGGGCCTCGATGAGCTCGGTCTGGCCGTTGCCCTCGACGCCGGCGATGCCCAGGATCTCGCCCTTGTGGATGGTGAACGCGACGTCGTCCAGCAGCCTGCGGCCGGCGACGGCCTCGTCGTGGACGTCCACGACGGTGGCCGGGTCGGCGGGGGCGGCGGTGGTCAGCGGCGCGGTGGCGGCGGCCCCGGACTCGACCAGGGTGAGGCCCTGGACCGTCAGCATGGGGATGTCCGTGACCGTCGACTCGCGGGTCTCCGGCGAGGGCAGCTCGGTGCCGACCATCAGCTCGGCGAGCTGCTTGGTGGTGGCGGTCTTCGGGTCGGCGGTGCCGACCGTGGTGCCGCGGCGGATGACCGTGATGTCGTCGGCGACCTTCAGCACCTCGCCCAGCTTGTGCGAGATGAAGATGACGGTCAGGCCCTCGGCCTTGAGCTCGCGCAGGTTGTCGAAGAGCGCGTCGACCTCCTGCGGCACGAGGACCGCGGTCGGCTCGTCGAGGATGAGGATCTTGGCGCCTCGGTAGAGGACCTTGAGGATCTCCACGCGCTGCCGGTCGGCGACGCCGAGGTCCTCGACGAGGACGTCGGGGCGGACGCCGAGGCCGTACGCGTCGGAGATCTCCTGGATCTTCCGGCGGGCCTTGCCGCCGATGCCGTAGAGCTTCTCGCCGCCGAGGACGACGTTCTCCAGGACGGTGAGGTTGTCCGCGAGCATGAAGTGCTGGTGCACCATGCCGATGCCGCGCGCGATGGCGTCACCCGGGCTCGCGAACGTGACCTGCTCGCCGTCGATGGCGATGGTGCCCTCGTCCGGCTTCTGCATCCCGTAGAGGATCTTCATCAGGGTGGACTTGCCCGCACCGTTCTCGCCGATGAGGGCATGGACGGTGCCCTTGCGGACGGTGATGGCGATGTCCCTGTTGGCGACGACGCCGGGGAAACGCTTGGTGATGCCGTGGAGTTCGACGGCAGGGGGGCTGGACGCGTTGATGGCGCACTCTCCTTGGCCGGAAGGAGCGGGAGCGGAGGGGCAGGGCGGGGCGAAGTTATCGTGCCGGTGTGACATCTACACGCGTAGCGCTGCCGAAAATTGAAAACCCGTGCGGGAGAGGGGCGACAGGGCCCGGGGCCCGGTGCCAGTGGAAGGTGCCACTGGGACCGGGCCCCGGGCTCAGGTCGTGCCCCGAGTGCCTTACGGCGTGGTCTTGACCGTGATCTTGCCGTCGACGATGTCCTTCTTCGCCTGGTCGACGGCGGCGATGAGGTCGGTCATCTTCTTGAACTCCGGGTTGGAGTCGGCCAGGCCGACGCCGTCCGTGGCGAGGCCGTAGCGGATCTCACCGGTCTGCGGCTTGCCGTCCTTGACCGACTTGATCAGGTTGAAGACGGAGTCCGAGACGTCCTTGGTGACCGAGGTGAGGATGTTGGCCTTGTAGGCGGCCAGACCCTTCTGGTTGTACTGGTCGGAGTCGACGCCGATGGCCCACTTGCCGGCCTTCGAGGTGGCCTCGATCGCGCCGGAGCCGGCCAGACCGGCGGCCGCGTAGATCACGTCGGCGCCCTTGTCGAGCTGGCCCTGCGCGGCGGCCTTGCCGAGGTCGGGCTTCGCGAAGCCGTCGAAGTTCGGCGGCTGGGTCAGGTACTGGGTGAGCACCTCGGCCTTGGGGTTGGTGGCCTTGACGCCCTGGGTGAAGCCCGCCTCGAACTTCTTGATCAGCGGAACCTCGACGCCGCCGATGAAGCCGACCTTGCCGGTCTTGGACGCCTTGGCGGCGGCGACGCCGGCCAGGTAGGAGCCCTGCTCCTCGTTGAAGACGAGGTTGGCGATGTTCGGGCCGGTCTTCGACGTGTCGTCGATGATGCCGAAGGTGGTCTTCGGGTAGGCCTTGGCGACCTTCTCGATGGCCGGGGCGTAGGCGAAGCCGACGCCGATGACCGGGTTGTTCCCGGCGCGGGCCAGAGCGGTCAGACGCTGCACCTTGTCCGCGTCGCCCTCGCCCTCGGACGGCTCGGCCTCGGCACCCTTGACGCCGAGCTCGTCCTCGGCCTTCTTCAGGCCCTCGTAGGCGGCGTCGTTGAACGACTGGTCGCCACGGCCGCCGATGTCGTACGCGATGGCGGCCTTGGCGGCACCCGCGGAGGAGCTGGGGCTCGAACCGGCGTCCGTCGACGACTTGCCACAGGCGGTGGCGGACAGGGCGAGGGCCGCGGAGGCGATGCCTACCGTGGTGATCCTGGTGATCCGGCGCAAGAGGAGGGTCCCTTCGAGACTGACCGAAAGCGCCTCTTCCGGCGCTGGTTTCGCGGCGATCGTAACGCGCGTAGATGTCAGTTAAAGACCCGTTCATGAGTCGTTATCGGATCGACGCGAACCAGCCAACCGACCACCCCCGGCGTCCGGCCCGACACGGCCCGTCATACGCGCTGGTACGGGCCCACGGGCCGGGCCCCGAACCGACACGCCGGGGGCTCGGCCGGACGGCGGAACGGATGCGACCGGGCATTAAGTCGTACTTAATGCCCGGTATTCGGGGCTTCTGCGAAAACCAGCCGTTCCCCCTTCGCGGGGTCAGCGTCCGAGACCGGTCCCGGGGGTCGCGTCGAGCAGCGCGGCGGCGGTGAAGAGCTCCACGCCGACGGTGATGGCGGCCTCGTCCACGTCGAAGTCCCCCGCGTGCAGATCGCGCACCCGGGTGTCGCCGGGGACCCGGACGCCGAGCCGGGCCATGGCGCCGGGGACGTGCTCCAGATACCAGGAGAAGTCCTCGCCGCCGAGGGACTGCTCGGTGTCCTCGATCGCGTACGCGCCGCGCCGGGCGGCCATCGCGTCCCGCAGCAGCTCGGTGACGACCGGGTCGTTCACGACCGGCGGGACGCCCCGGACGTAGTCGATGGTGGTCTTCGCCCGGAGCAGGCCCGCGATCTCGTCGATCGCCGCGTGCACCAGGTCCGGCGCCTCGCGCCAGGCGGGCAGGTCCAGGCAGCGGACGGTGCCGGAGAGCTCGGCGTGCTGCGGGATGACGTTGCAGGCGTGCCCGGCGTCGATCCGGCCCCAGGTGATGGAGAGGCCCGAGCGGGCGTCCACCCGGCGCGCGAGCACCGCGGGCACGTCGACGGCGACCCGGGCGGCGGCGGTGACCAGGTCGGTGGTCAGGTGCGGGCGGGCGGTGTGGCCGCCGGGCCCGTCGAGGGTGACCTCCAGGCGGTCGCAGGCGGAGGTGATGGGCCCGGCACGCAGCCCGATCCGGCCCGCGTCCACCCGGGGGTCGCAGTGCACGGCGATGATCCGGCCGACCCCGTCCAGCACCCCGGCCTCGATCGCGTCGGCGGCGCCGCCGGGCAGCACCTCCTCGGCGGGCTGGAAGATCAGCCGCACCGGGGCCGGGAGGCGGCCCTGCCGGTCCAGCTCGGCGAGCACGAGGCCGGCGCCCAGGACCGTGGTGGTGTGCACGTCGTGGCCGCAGGCGTGGGCACGGTCGGGCACGGTGGAGCGGTAGGCCACGGACTTGGTGTCCGGGATGGGGAGGGCGTCGATGTCCGCGCGGATCGCCAGCATCGGCCGCCGGCCGTCCCAGCTGCCGATGTCGCAGGTCAGGCCGGTGCCGCCCGCCAGTACCCGGGGCGCCAGACCGGCCGCCTCCAGGCGCTTCCTGATCGCGGCGGTGGTGCGGAACTCCTGGTTGCCGAGCTCTGGGTGCATGTGCAAGTCCCGGCGGAACGCGATCAGTTCACGGCGCAGCGGGTCGGACAGCGTTCCGGGCAGCGCTGCGGGCGCCGCGTCGGGGCCGGGCTCACGGGACTTCAACTGGTTCACCTTTTGAAGGGTAGGCCCCCAGAGAGATCAACTGCCCGTTGATCACGAAAAGTTCAGCCCGATAGGGGAAAGAAAACTCGTTCCGTGGGCATGACGGTCACCCTCTGTGGGTACGCTTACCCGAATTCGAGCCTTTCGGTGCGGGTCGCGGTCCCGGCGACACCCGCGAGGAAGCCCTGGGCGCGCGGTGAGGCGTTCTCCCGCAGCCACTCGGGGGCGATCTCGCAGACGGCCACCTTCACCCCGGTGCCGGCCAGGGCCAGCGGCAGGGTGTGCACGACCGTGGACGGGAAGCTGACGACGGTGCGCCCGATGGGGCCTCGGCGGGCGATCAGCTCCAGCGGCAGATCGGGGCGGACCACCTCAAGGCCGGTCTCCACCGCTATCCGGTGCAGCTTCTCGGCGCTCTCGCGGCGGTGCGCGAAGTAACGGGTGGCGCCGTGGGTGCGGGCCAGCACGGCGACGGCCCGCAGGTACTCCTCGGGGTCGACGACGCCGGTCTCCACCAGCGAGGTGCCGACCAGGTCGGCGCCCCGGGTCAGGCGCGGCGGGCCGAACCGGGACCGGGTCCAGGAGAAGTCGTTGACCAGCACCGTGGTGCCCGGCGGGGGCTCGACCGGCAGCGAGGTGAAGATCTCCACGGTGCGGTGCCGGCCGGGGGCGAGCTTGCGGCGGGCCAGCGAGGTGACCGGGGCGAGCACCAGTTCGCGCGGGCCCCGGCCGCCCCGCCGGTGCCAGCGCACCAGGCGCTCGCCGCGCGCGAGCTGGGCGGCGAACTCCATGGTGGCGGTGCCGTCGTCGACGACGGTGACCCGGCGGGGGCCGAAGAGGGTGAGCAGCAGCTGGACGTAGCGCGAGAAGGGGTCCCCGACGATCACCCGGTCCGCCGTGCGCAGCGGCCCGGCGAGCTCCCGGAGGGTGCGGACGAGGGCGCCCCGGCCCTGGCGGGCGTCCTGCCACTTCACGGTGACGCCCTCGTCCCGGGCGAGCTGGGCCATCCGGCGCAGCTGGCCCCGGGACATCGGGTCGGTGGGCGAGAGGACGACGACGGTGAGGTCGCGGGGGGCTCCGAGGGCGGACGCGGCACCCGTGCCGCCGGGGCGGGCGGGGTCCTCGTCGCCGCCGGGGCGGGCGGGGTCGCCTCCTCCGGTCGCGGGGCCCGCGGCGGGCCCTGGGCCGGCCGCGGGTCCGGGGCCGGGGCCGGGGCCGGCCACGGGGACCGCCGGGGTCCCGGCTCCGCCCCCGGGCCCGGGGGCGCCCTGGCCGGGGGCCGCCGGGACCGGAGTGCGGCGGGTCGGCTGGGGCGGGACCGCGTGCAGGCGCGGCGGGTCCTGGACGGCGGCCGCGTGGGCCCATTCCAGGACGTTCAGAAGCTGGACCGGGCTCTCGACGAACGCCAGCTGCCCGGTCATGCGGCGACGAGTCCCGGGACCCGGCGGAGCTTCTTCATGGGGCCAAGCTCCGACTCGTAGACCTTCTTGACCCCGTCGCCGAGGGCGGTCTCGATGGTGCGGATGTCGCGGACCAGGCGGGTCAGGCCGCCGGGCTCGACGGAGGCGGCCTGGTCGGAGCCCCACATGGCCCGGTCGAGGGTGATGTGGCGCTCGACGAAGGCGGCGCCGAGGGCGACGGCGGCGAGGGTGGTCTGGAGGCCGGTCTCGTGGCCGGAGTAGCCGATCGGGACGTTCGGGTACTCCTCCTGGAGCGTCTGGATCACGCGCAGGTTGAGCTCCTCGGCCTTGGCCGGGTACGTGGAGGTGGCGTGGCAGAGCAGGATGTTGTCGCTGCCGAGGACCTCGACGGCGTGCCGGATCTGCTTCGGGGTGGACATGCCGGTGGAGAGGATCACCGTGCGGCCGGTGGCGCGCAGTTCGCGCAGCAGCTCGTCGTCGGTGAGGGAGGCGGAGGCCACCTTGTGGGCGGGGACGTCGAACTTCTCCAGGAAGGCGACGGCCTCGGTGTCCCACGGGGAGGCGAACCAGTCGATGCCGCGCTTGCGGCAGTGCGCGTCGATGGCGCGGTACTCGTCCTCGCCGAACTCGACGCGGTGGCGGTAGTCGATGTAGGTCATCCGGCCCCAGGGGGTGTCGCGCTCGATGTCCCACTGGTCGCGCGGGGTGCAGATCTCGGGGGTGCGCTTCTGGAACTTGACGGCGTCGCAGCCGGCCTCGGCGGCGGCGTCGATGAGCGCGAAGGCGTTGTTCAGGTCGCCGTTGTGGTTGATGCCGATCTCGCCCGTGATGTAGACGGGGCGGCCCGGGCCTGCGGTCTTGCTGCCGAGGGTGCGGAGGCGGGAGCTCATGAGGGTTCCTTCGGGTGATCGGGTGATCGGGGAGATCGAGGGGATCGGCGTGCGGGGGGGTGTCGGGGCTCAGGTGGCTCGGGTGGCTCGGGTCTGGAGCTCGGGTCCGAGGAGCCAGGCGGCGATCTCGCGGATCGCTCCGAAGCCGCCGGGGGTCTCGGTGACCGCGCGGGCGGCGGCCCGTACGGAGTCGTGGGCGCTGCCCACCGCGACGGGCCAGCCGACGAGGTGGAAGCAGGGCAGGTCGTTGACGTCGTTTCCGGCGTACAGGACCCGCTGCGGGTCGACGCCCTGCTCGTCGCACCACTGCTTGAGCGCGAGGTCCTTGCGGTCCACGCCGTGCAGGACGGGGACGCGCAGCTTGCGGGCGCGGGCGGCGACGACGGGGTTGGCCTCGCTGGACAGGATGAGCAGCGGGACGCCGGCCCCGCGCAGGGCGGCGATGCCGAGGCCGTCGCCGCGGTGGACGGAGACGAACTCGCGCCCGTCGGCGTCGATGTGGACGCGGTCGTCGGTCTGGGTGCCGTCGAAGTCGAGGACCACGGCGTCGACGTCGGCGAGCGACGGGACGGGCGCGGTGTCGAGCAGCGGGGCGAGGGCGCGGGCCCGCGCGAGGTCGTGCGGGTCGTCGATCTCCAGGACCCGGGCGGGGTCGGCGACGACGAGGGCGGTGCGGCCGAAGAAGCGGTGCCGGTGGGTGCGGAAGCCCTCGGCGGCCATGGCGTAGACGGCGCCGGTCTCCAGGTACTCGGGCTCGCGGTCCTGGCGGCGGGGCCGGTGCGCCTTGTCGTGGTTGACGCCGGTGGCGCCGTCGGGGGCGGCCCGCCACAGGAAGCCGTGCGAGGGGGCGGCGGTGAAGGCGGTGTCGGCGGCGCCGGAGGTGATCTCGCCGGCGGCGGAGTCGATCTCGTCCGGGGTGAGGAAGGGGCTGGTGCACTGGACGAGGAGGACGACGTCGGGGCGGCGGCCTCCGGTGGCCTCGAAGGCGTCCAGGGCGTGCAGGACGGCGGACTCGCTGCTCGCGGCGTCGCCGGAGAGCGCGGCGGGGCGCTGGACGGCCTCGGCGCCGAAGGAGCGGGCGGCCTCGGCGATGCCGGGGTCGTCGGTGGAGACGACGACGTCGGTGACCCGGGGCGCGGCCAGGCAGGCGCGGACGGCGCGGGCGACCAGCGGCAGCCCGGCGACGGTGGCCAGGTTCTTGCCGGGGACGCCCTTGGAGCCGCCCCGGGCGGGGATCACGGCGAGGACGGTCGGCCGCTGCGGTGTCATCAGATCTCTCCCAGCCGGCGGATGACGGGGGCCACCCGCTGCACGCCGTGGCGGTAGGCGCCGCGCGCCGCCTCGCGGACGATCCGGCGCACCCCGCTCTCGCGGGGCTCGGGCGCGGTGAGGTCGAGCCGGTGGCGGGCGAGGACGGCGGGCAGGTAGCCGCCCGCGGTCTCGTCCGTGTAGTACGGGGCGAGGGGCGGCGGCGGGGGCCCGTCGAGGAGCGCGGCGATCCGGTCGCGGGCGGTGTCGAAGGCCCGCTCGTACGGGGTGTCGGCGGCGACGCCCTGGCGGGCCAGCCACTCCTGGTCGGGGTGCGGGGCCTCGCCCCGGTCCAGCCGGTCGAAGGAGGTGAGCAGGCCGGAGCCGAGGAAGTGGTGGTTGCCGAGCGCCTCGCGCACCCCGAGGTCGGTGAGGACCGCGGTGGGGATCCGCCGGTGCAGGGCTTCCAGGGCGGCCGTGGAGGAGACGGTGACCAGCAGGTCGGTGCGGTCCAGGACCTCGCCCATGTGCCCGTACAGGAGGCGGAAGTTGGCGGGGGCGTCGAGCTCGCGCGCCAGCTTCTGGTACGGGAACTCCTCCAGGTGCGTGGTGTGTTCGCCCGGCTTGGAGCGCAGCTTCAGCAGCACCTCGCGGCCGGGGCGCAGCCGGGCGTGGCCGATCAGCCGGCGCAGCACGTAGGCGCGTTCGGCCCGGGTGACCGGGACGGAGGGCTGGGCGGCGAAGACCAGGGTGTCGCGGCCGGGGACCGGGGTGTGCGGGGCGCCGCCGAGGAAGGGCAGGGCCGCCTCGACGACGGACTCGGCGCCCGCGCCGACGCCCTCGTACACGGCGCGGAACCGCTCGGCGTCGTGGCGGGAGTTGGCGAGGACGACGTCGGCGCCGTGGCGCAGCAGCAGGCCGTCGGCGAGCTTCTCGTAGACGACGCCGACATAGCCGGTGACGATCACCGGGCGCCGGCCGGAGGCGGGGCCGCCGAGCTCGCCGAGGTCGCGAAGGCCCTGGAGCATGGCCCGGACGGTGCCGCCGACGAGGGCGAGCACGATCACGTCGTAGCCGCCGTCGCGCACCTCGCGCAGGAACTCCGCGCCCGTCACCTCGCGCGGGGCCGTGTCCGACACGCCGGTCTCGGCGAGCTGCCGCGCGGTGGGGGTGGCCCGGCCGCGCAGGACGAATCCGGTGGGTTCCTCGAACGCCCGGCCCGCGGGGCTTCCGGTGGTGATTCTGCGGGCGGTGAGGACGCCCCATTTCCACCGGGTGTCGGAATCGGCGAGTACGGCGACGCGCGCCGCTCGATCGGTACGTGATGGCACGTCGAGGACGCTAGGAGGGCCGGGGGATTCGCGGCCCAACTGGGCCGCAACAAAGGGTTAACAGCACCATGACGCATTGCGGGAAACGGACAGGAAGAGGGGGCGGCCCGGGGTGGTTAAGGGGCCCGCCGCTTCGTGTTCACCGGGCATCCCTCTCGCGGTCAGGACGAATGCCGGGGCGGCCCTTAGCGTCGGCCGGGTGGTGAAGCTCTCCGTCGTCGTGCCGTTCTACAACGTGCAGACATACGCTCCCGACGCCCTCCGAAGCCTGCGCGCCAACGCCCGCGAGGACTTCGAGTTCCTGCTGGTCGACGACTGTTCGACGGACGGGACCTCCGAGCTCCTGGAACGGGCCGCGCGCGAGCTGCCGGGGGCCGTGCTCCTGCGGCACGCGCGCAACGAGGGCCTGGCGACCGCCCGGAACACCGGCCTGGACGCGGCCCGGGGCGAGTACCTGGCCTTCCTGGACGGCGACGACTGGCTGGCGCCGGGCCTCTACGCCCGGCTGGTGGCCGAACTCGACCGGCTCGGCTGCGACTTCCTGCGCACCGACCACGTCCGGGTGAGCGGCCGGGGCCGCTCGGTGCGGCGGGTGCCGGTGGGGCGGCGCGGGGAGGTGCTGCGCCCGCGCGACGCGATCCTCCCGGCGGACCGGACGACCTCGGTGGACTACCCGTACGCCTGGGCCGGGCTCTACCGCCGGCGGCTGCTCGACCGGGGGCTGCTGCACTTCCCGCACGGGCTGCGGACGGCCGAGGACCGGCCGTGGATCTGGCGGCTGCACCGGGAGGCGGAATCCTTCGCGGTCAGCGGTGAACTGGGAATCTTCTACCGGCGCGGGGTCGCCACCTCGCTCACCCAGATCGGCGATGAACGACAACTCGATTTCCTTCGCGCATTCGACCAGGTGATCGAGGAGACAATGAGCGATCCGGACGCGGACCGGCTTCTCCCGAAGGCCGTCCGCACCTATTGCGCGGTGATTTCCCATCACCTCGGAAACATGGCCCGATTCGAACCGGAAGTGGCGCGGAAATTGCGGGCGATGAGCGCGGGCGCGCTGCGCCGCCTCCCCCAGGACGTACTCGGCGAGGCGCTCGCCGCGATGGGCGACGAGCGCGCGGGCGCCCTGCGCCGGCTCCGGCGCCGCAGGCCCGGACCCGCCGCCGCGCACGCGCCCGCCGCCCCGGCCGCCCCCGCCG
The DNA here is from genome assembly GCF_055582325.1 of Streptomyces sp. NPDC042100. Classification (NCBI taxonomy): domain Bacteria; kingdom Bacillati; phylum Actinomycetota; class Actinomycetes; order Kitasatosporales; family Streptomycetaceae; genus Streptomyces; species Streptomyces sp. NPDC042100. Next base: position 656,673 of record NZ_JBVJDK010000001.1, on the reverse strand, counting down.
CCCCCGCCGCGCTGAAGGAGGCGGGTGCGGCATGAGCACCACCCAGATCTTCTGCGCCTCCACCCTCTACGGCGCCGCCACCCTCGCCGCCGCCCTCGACAGCGGCTGCTTCCGGCCCGCCGAGCGGCGCCTGCTCCTCGTCTGCACCAACGCCGCCGTCCCCGAGACCGCCACCCCGCTCGACCGGATGCCCGGCTTCGAGCGGCTGCGCGGGCGCTTCGACGCCGTCCTCGACTGGAACGCCGTCATCGAGCCGCTGCACCCGGCCGGCTGGCCCCCCCGCCCCGACGACCTGCCGCTGCTCCAGCGCCATCTGCGGCTGCTGTGGGAGCTCGGCACCGACCGGATCGAGCTGGTCCTGGAGTCGCTCCAGGTCGCGCCCGCCCTGACGATCGCCCAGCTGCTCCCGGACGCCGCGATCCACGTGTACGCGGACGGCCTGATGAGCTACGGCCCCACCCGCAACAAGATCGACCCGCTGGTCGGCGAGCGCGTCCGCCGGCTGCTCCACCTCGACCTGGTGCCCGGCCTCGCCCCGCTGCTGCTCGGCGAGTTCGGCGCCGTCGCCGAGACCGTGCCGGCCGAGGCGTTCACCAAGGTCGTCGAGGAGCTGGCCGGACCCGCCGCCCGCGAGGAGGGCCCCGCGCTGCTGCTCGGCCAGTACCTCGCCGCGCTCGCGCTGCTCACCCCCGAGGAGGAGGGCGAGCTGCACCTGCGGATGGTCCGCGGCGCCGTCGCCCGCGGCCACCGGCGCCTGGTCTTCAAGCCGCACCCGACCGCGCCCGACGCCTGGTCCCGGGCGCTGGTCCGGGAGGCGGAGGCGCTCGGCGCCGAGCTGACCGTGCTGGACCGCCCGGTGCTCGCCGAGGTGCTGTACCGGGAGCTGCGGCCCGCGCTGGTCGTGGGCTGCTTCTCCACCGCGCTGCTCACCGCGAGCGCCTTCTACGGGATCCCCGCCGCCCGCGTGGGCACCCGCCCGCTGCTGGCCCGGCTCACCCCGTACCAGAACAGCAACCGGATCCCGCTGGTCCTGGTGGACGCGCTGGTCCCCGCCCTGGAGGAAGGGGACGGCGACGGGCCGCCGCCCGCCGCCGAGGACCTCGCCGGGCTGGTCGCCGCCGTCGGCTTCGCGATGCAGCCGAAGGTACGGGCGGACCTGCGGGAGGCGGCGGTGCGGCACCTGTCGGGACCGCTCGCGGCCCGCACCCGGCACCACTTCACCCGCCGCCGCCTCACCTCGCTCGGCCTGCCCGGCGGCCTCCCGGTCCCCCGCCACCCGAGGATCCGCCGGCTGGCCCGCCGCGCCCTGAAGCTGAAGCGGCGAGCCCTGGGCGGCTAGGGCCGGGTCACCGGCTCCTGGAACTCGGTGACCCACTTCGCCTTGTCCTCCGGGCACTCCAGGTAGAGCTCCCGGGCGTAGCCGGCGGAGGTGTAGCCGTTGGCGTCGATCCAGCTCGCCAGGGTCTGCGCGGTCGGCAGCAGGGCCTCCATCGGACCCCGGTGCACGATGGTGGCCGCCTCCTCGATGCCGGGCAGCACCCGCACCTCCAGGCCCTCGACGGCGGTGCCCTCGGGCACCGTCATCGCGGCGTGCACGAGGACCGAGCCGTCGCCGCGCCCGGCGTCCTCGTAGTACGCGATGCCGGGCCCCCACCCGGTGATCCCGGCGCTCTCCAGCCGCCCGCACAGCTCCTCGTACAGCGGGCCGATGACCGGCGTGATGTGCTCCGGCCCGAAACTGGCCGCGATCCCGCTCAGCTCCGCGATCCGCACGGCCGGGACCTTCTTGACGACGACGTCCTGCGTGGACATGCGTCCCTCGCTCTCGATGGCTCGGAGCCTCGCGCCGACCTGGGCGAGCAGGGCCCTGGACCGCTCCAGCGCCTCTTCCAGCTCGGCCCGGCGCAGCCGCAGCATCCCGCGCAGCTCCTCGGCGCCCACCTGCTCGTCCAGGATCGACCCCACCTGGTCGAGCGTGAAGCCGAGGTCCTTGAGCGCGATGACGCGGTTGAGCCGCGCGAGCTGGGCCGCCTCGTAGAGGCGATAGCCGCTGTGCGGGTCGACCCGGGCCGGGCGCAGCAGTCCGATGGCGTCGTAATGACGCAGCATCCGGACCGACACCCGCCCGTGCCGGGCGAAGTCTCCGATGGTGAACATGACGCCCCCTACGGAACGGCCTCACATGGTGTGAGGGTCAAGCGGCCGTCACGCGCCCGCGGTCGAGAGCTTCACCGCGAAGCCGAGGAAGAGGGCGCCCGCCGCCGTCGTGGCGCCGGCCGAGAGGCGCTTGCGGCGGCGGAAGGCGGCGGCCAGGCGGGTGCCGCCGAAGATCAGGGTGGTCAGGTAGAGGAAGCTGCCGAACTGCAGCAGGGTGCCCAGGACCAGGAAGGACAGCGCCGGGTAGGCGTAGGACGGGTCCACGAACTGCACGAAGAAGGAGATCAGGAAGAGGATCGCCTTGGGGTTGAGGAGGCTGATGACCAGCGCCCGCCGGTACGGGTGCTCCACCGGGCCCGTGTCCGGCCCGGCGGCCTCCTCGGCGGGGGCCTCGTGCCGGGCCCGCCACATCGCGAGGGCGGAGCGCAGCATCCCGTACGCCATCCAGGCCAGATAGGCGGCGCCCGCGTACTTCACGATCATGAAGAGCAGGGGGGTGGTCTGGAGCAGGGAGGCCGCGCCGAGGGCGGCGAGGGTCATGAGGACCGCGTCGCCGGTGAAGACCCCGGCGGCGGCCCGGTAGCCGGTCCGGGTGCCCTTGCGGGCGGCGACGGACAGCACGTACAGCGAGTTCGGCCCCGGCAGGAGAATGATGAGGACGAGTCCCGCGAGGTAGGTCGGTAGATCGGTGACACCCAGCATGAGGCGGATCCTCGCACACGGGTGCGAGGATCCGTCCAGGGGTTTCGTATGCCGGAAGACCGGGTGCGTAGGGGGCCGGACGGTCAGAACGTGTCGGTGGGGACGTAGGTGCCCCAGACCGCGCGGAGCGCGTCGCAGACCTCGCCGACCGTGGCCCGCGCCTTGAGGGCCGTCTTCATCGGGTAGAGCACGTTGTCCGTGCCCTCGGCCGCCTCGCACAGCTCCGCCAGGGCCGCGTCCACGGCGGCCTGGTCCCGCTCGGCGCGCAGCCGGGCGAGGCGGGCGGCCTGCCGCGCCTCGATCGCCGGGTCGACCCGCAGCGGCTCGTAGGGCTCCTCGACGTCGACGGTGTAGCGGTTGACGCCGACGACGACCCGCTCGCCGGATTCCGTCTCCCGCGCGATGAGGTACGCCGAGCGCTCGATCTCGCCCTTCTGGAAGCCGCGCTCGATCGCCTCGACCGCCCCGCCCATGTCCTCGACCCGCGCCATCAGCTCCAGCACGGCCGCCTCCACGTCGTCCGTCATCTTCTCGACCGCGTAGGAGCCGGCGAAGGGGTCGACGGTGGCGGTGACGTCGGTCTCGTACGCGAGGACCTGCTGGGTGCGCAGGGCGAGCCGGGCCGACGCGGCGGTGGGCAGGGCGATGGCCTCGTCGAAGGAGTTGGTGTGCAGCGACTGGGTGCCGCCGAGGACCGCCGCCAGGCCCTGGACGGCGACCCGGACCAGGTTGACCTCGGGCTGCTGCGCGGTGAGCTGCACACCGGCGGTCTGCGTGTGGAAGCGGAGCATCAGCGACTTGGGGTTCTCCGCGCCGAACTCCTCCTTCATCACCCGGGCCCAGATCCGGCGGGCGGCGCGGAACTTGGCGACCTCCTCCAGGAGCGTCGTGCGGGCCACGAAGAAGAAGGAGAGGCGGGGCGCGAAGTCGTCCACGTCCATGCCGGCGGCGACGGCGGTGCGGACGTACGCGATGCCGTCGGCGAGCGTGAAGGCGATCTCCTGCGCGGGCGTGGCCCCCGCCTCCGCCATGTGGTAGCCGGAGATCGAGATGGTGTTCCACTTCGGGATCTCGGCCCCGCAGTAGCGGAAGAGGTCCGCGACCAGCCGCAATGAGGGCTTGGGCGGGAAGATGTACGTGCCTCGGGCGATGTACTCCTTGAGCACGTCGTTCTGGACGGTGCCGGTGAGCCGGTCGGCCGGCACGCCCTGCTCCTCGGCGACGAGCTGGTAGAGCAGGAGCAGCAGGGCGGCGGGCGCGTTGATGGTCATCGAGGTGGAGACCCGGTCGAGCGGGATGCCCTCGAACAGGACCCGCATGTCGTCGAGCGAGTCGACGGCGACCCCGACCTTCCCGACCTCGCCGTGCGCCAGGGGCGCGTCGGAGTCGTGGCCCATCTGGGTGGGCAGGTCGAAGGCGACCGACAGGCCCGTGGTGCCGTTGGCGATGAGCTGCTTGTAGCGCGCGTTGGACTCGGCGGCGGTGCCGAAGCCCGCGTACTGGCGCATGGTCCACGGCCGCCCGGTGTACATCGTCGGGTACACGCCGCGGGTGAAGGGAGGGCCGCCGGGCTCGCCCAGCTTCTCGGCGGGATCCCAGCCCGCGAGGGCGTCCGGCCCGTAGACCGGCTCGATGGGCAGCCCCGACTCCGACTCGCGCGCCATGTGCTGTGCCTCCGTCAACCCGTCGCCGTAGAACCCTCGCTCCCAGCATGCCCGTCTCGATTCGGTCACGTGCGCAACCGCGCGCGGCCGGGAATCATCCCTTGCGATACACACGACTTTTCCCGGGGGACATCGAATGAAGCGCACGTCCGTCATACGCAGAGTGGTCCTGGGCGCGGCAGCCGTCGCCCTCCTCGCGGGCTGCGGCCCGCAGGCCGTCGGAGCCGGCGGTACGGGCGGAACGGGCGGGTCCGGCGGGTCCGGCGGGGCTTCCGCGACCGCGACGACCGCGCCCGTGACCGCCTCCGCGAGCCCGTCCTCGGACGACAAGCCCGCCCCCTCGGCCTCCGCCGGCTCCCCCTCGTCCGCGGCCAAGGCGCTGATGGGCGACGGCGACGAGAACGAGCAGGTGCGCGAGCTCCAGGCGCGGCTGCGGCAGGCCGGCTACTTCGACCGGGCGCCCACCGGCTTCTACGGGACGATGACCGCCGGCGCGGTGAAGTCCTTCCAGAAGAAGCGGGAGCTGCCGCAGACCGGCTCGGTCGACGAGACGACCTGGCAGCGGCTCCTCGGCATGACGCGCGAGCCGACCGCCGACGAGCTCAAGCCGGCCACCACCAACCAGCTGGACACCCCGGACCCGCGCTGCATGACCGGGCGGGTGCTCTGCATCAGCAAGGAGAGCCGGACGCTGGCCTGGATGATCGACGGCAAGGTCGTCTCGTCGATGGACGTGCGCTTCGGCTCGGAGAACACCCCGACCCGCGAGGGCCTGTTCAAGGTCGAGTGGAAGGCGCGCGAGTGGACCTCGACGATCTACCACACGCCCATGCCGTACGCGATGTTCTTCAGCCGCGGCCAGGCCGTCCACTACTCGGCGGACTTCGCGGCCCGCGGCTACGCCGGCGCCTCGCACGGCTGCGTCAACGTCCGTGACAAGGCGAAGCTCTCGGCGCTGTTCGACCAGGTGAAGCCGGGCGACAAGGTCGTCGTGCACTGGTAGGCGCGCGTCTGCGGCGAGAGGCCGGGAGGCGGGAAGGGGCGCGGGCGGGACCGGGGGAACGTGTCCCACCCGCGCCGGGTGCGCTGAGCCGAAGGTACGGGGGGAACCCCGGCTCGGTGCGCTCGCCGATGACCAGTCGGCTCATTGAGTACTGCGCCGACGGGTCGAAAAGTGTCACACCTAGGAGTGCGCGCGGTCCCGGTCCGGCCGCTCGCCGGGCCGCTGGGCGGGGTTCCCGCCCGGCTTTCCGCCCGGTTTCCCGCCCGGCTTCCCGTTCGGTTTCGCCGTCGGCTTCCCGGGGGTGCCGGGGTGGTGGCCGTCGCCTCGGTCGCCCTTGTCGTCGTCCGAGCCGCCGTCGCCCTTGGAGCCCCCGTCGCCCTTGGAGCCCCCGTCGCCCTTGCCGTTCCCCGAGGGGGCGCGGCCGGTGGAGGTCGCGCCGGGGGTGGGCAGGCCGGAGAGGACCCGGGCGCAGTAGCCCTTGACGGTCTCGCCGCTGCGGAGCGCGCCGAGCAGCCGGCGGCGGCCGCTCTCGGCCAGCCGGCCCTCCTCGAACTCCTGGCAGGCCCTCAAGGTCCTGGTCCGCTCGCCGTTCTCGCCGCCGGCCGCGTCCCGCGTACCCGGGGACGGGGAGGCTCCGGTTCCGCCGTCGTCACCGGTGCCCGCCGTGGCGCTCTCCGTCCCGCCGGTGGTGCCGGTGACTCCGGGGCCGTCCGTGCCGCCGCGCTCCAGGGGCACGGTCGGGATCGCGGCGCCCGTGCCGCCGGTCGTCGTGCCGGGGACGGCGGGGCCGGTGGAGCCCGCGCCGCCGGGGGTGTCGAGGGCGGTGACCGTGCCGGCCGGCGTGGGCTCGCCGGTCAGCGGCAGCATCCCCGTACCGGCGGCGACGGCGACCCCGCCGACGGTGGCGGCGGCGAACGCGGCGGCCAGCCCGTAGCGCAGGGAGCGGCCCCGGCGGGGGCGGGGCGGGGCCGCCGCGAGGCGTACGGGGCCGAGCTCGGGCGCGGGTCCCGGCGCGGCCGGTGCGGCGTACCCGGCCGAGGCGGCCTCGGCGGCGCGTTCGGCGGCGGCCTTCCGGAAGGCGGCCAGGGCGGCGGCCTCACCGGGGAGTTCGCCGTCGGGTCCGGGGACGGCGACGGGGGTGCGGGCCGCTCCCAGGGCGCGCGCGAGGAGTTCGGCCCGCGCGCGGGACTCCTGGTCGAGGGAGGGATCGACCGGCTCGCCGCGCAGCAACCGCTCCGCGGCCTCCTGGTCGAGCCACTGGTACCGCTCCTCGGCCATCACATGTCCTTCTGCGTCCGCGCGCGCGATTGCGTCACACCGCCGGGGGCGGCGGCCCCCGGGCGGCGGCCGCGCTGCGGAGGTACGGCGTCCAGCGGAGCGGCGGGATCGGCGTCGGGGTCCTCGGGGTCCTCCGGGCCCGCCGAACCGGCGGCGCCGAGGAGTTCGGCGAGCTTCTTGAGGCCTCGGTGGGCGGCGGTGCGGACGGCGCCGGGGCGCTTGCCGAGGGTGTCGGCGGCGCCCTTGGCGTCCAGTCCGACGACGACGCGCAGGACGACGGCCTCGGCCTGGTCCTGCGGAAGCTGGGCGATGAGGTGCATGGTGCGGCCGGTGGCCAGGGCTTCCAGTGCCTCGCCCGCGGTGTCCGAGTCGGCGGGCTTGTCGGTCAGTTCGGTCTCGTCGCCGCCTATCGCGGGGCGGCGGCCGCGCATCCTGATGTGGTCGAGGGCGCGGTTGCGGGCGATCCGGGCGGCCCAGCCGCGGAAGCGGTCGGCGTCCCCGGCGAAGCGGTCGAGGTCGCGGGATATCTGGAGCCAGCTCTCGGAGGCGACGTCCTCGGCGTCGGCCTCGCCGACGAGGGTGCGTATGTACCCCAGCAGCCGGGGGTGCACGGCGCGGTAGACGGTGCGGAAGGCGTCCTCGTCACCGTCCTGCGCGGCGAGCAATGCGGCGGTCAGCTCCGCGTCGTCCCCCAGCACTCCCCACACCTGTCCGTCGTCGCGCCATCGCGGCTGGTCGGCACCGCCACGCCGCCCGGGGCGCAGCAGAACGCTACGTCCTGTTCAGGCGCCGCGTCCACGCGGGTCCGCTTCTTTGTCCAACGTGCAACTTGTCCGCCCGGGCGGGCGATCGGGGTGTGACAGAAATCGCGCGCACGGCGCTGTTAGGAGTACGGGGCCGTGCTGCGGCTCCGCGGACGACGACCGGGGCCTCTCCTGTGGGGGGTGGCGGCCCCGGTCGTCTTCCCTTTTCCGGGGTCCCTCCCCGGGGTCCCTCCCCAGGCTCTTGCCGGACCCTCTCCGGCCCTTTTCATTCCTTTTCCTTGCGTTTCGGGCGCCTCTCGCCGTGGCGCCCTTCTCTTTTACCTCTCGACTGTCAACCATCCGTTGACACTCCACGACTGTCAACCTAGGGTTGCACCCATGACGAATCCACTCGGCGTGAACAACCCCGTGCGTCTCGACGACCTGATCGCGGCGATCAAGAAGTCCCACCCGGACGCCCTCGACCAGCTCTCCGGCGCGGTCATCGCGGCGGACCACCTCGGCGAGGTCGCCGACCACCTCATCGGCCACTTCGTGGACCAGGCCAGGCGCGCGGGCGCCTCCTGGACCGACATCGGCAGGAGCATGGGCGTCACCCGGCAGGCCGCGCAGAAGCGCTTCGTCCCCAAGGACGACAAGGACGGCGACGCGGCGAAGATGGACCCGAACGCGGGCTTCAGCCGCTTCACCCCCCGGGCCCGGAACGTCGTCGTGGGCGCCCAGAACGAGGCCCACCAGGCCCACAACGACCGGATCACCCCCGCCCACCTGGCGCTCGGCCTGTTCGCCGAGCCCGAGGGTGTCGCCGCCGTCTGGATCACCCGGCACGGCGTCACCCCGGAGGCGTTCCGCGCGGCCCTGACCCCGGCGCTGCCGCCGGCGGCGGAGGAGCGGCCCGCGCTCATCCCCTTCGACGCGGACGCCAAGAAGGTCCTGGAGCTCACCTTCCGGGAGGCCCTGCGGCTCGGCCACACCTACGTGGGCACCGAGCACATCCTGCTGGCGCTCCTGGAGTTCGAGGACGGCAAGGGCGTCCTGGCCGGGCTCGGCCTCGACAAGGCCCTCGCCGAGACGGAGATCGCCGAGGCGATCTCCTCCCTCCGGATCGAGGAGCCGGACCAGGAGTCCTGAGCCGGCCCCTGCGGCCTCAGGCGGTACGGGCCCGGCGCGAGACGACCGCCCGCAGCACCCGGCCGCCCTCGGCCGACAGCTCCCGGGCGCGGCGCAGCCCCGTCGGGCCGTGCGCGGCGGACTCCAGCACCGCCTGCTGGCGGCGGAGCTCGCCCGCGTACAGCGGACCGCCCTCGGTCGCGTCGTAGCGCCGGTGCACGGCCAGCGCGGTCTCGGAGCAGCGCCCGGCCCACTCCCGCAGCGGGCCCTCGGCCCACCCGGCGGGGGCGGTGTCGAGCAGCCCGCGCACCAGCCCGGCGGCCTCGTCGCCGCCGGTGCCGGTGCCGCCCAGCTCCGCCCGGGCGGTGCCGACGGCCTCGGCCCAGGCACCGCCGTCGCCGCGCGCGACCGAGGCCCAGACGGGCCGCAGCGCGTCGGCGCCCTCGGGCGCGAGCAGCGGCAGACAGCGGTCGAGGCAGGCGAGACCGGCGGCGGCCAGGCTCCGCTCGTCGGCCCGCTCGATCAGTTCCAGCAGTTCCAGCGGTTCCGGCAGACCCGTGCTCGTCGCGGACGTCATGGACGCCTCCTCGCCACCCGATGCGGACGCAGTACTTCCACTACTGCGCCGTGCGGTGTGAATCCGTCACTTTTCCGTCACTGCGCGGCCGGAATCATGCCAGTCGCCTTCCGGTGCTGCATAGAGGTCAGACGACGGACGAGCAGGATCGCGAGGACGGCGGCGACGACGCCGAGGGCGTCACCGGCCAGGATCCAGCCCGTGCCCTCCACGAGGTCGGCCGTCGAGTCGGCCCTGTTGAAGATCGCGAAGCCGACCCGGGACGAGATCACCGTGGCGAGGAAGGACAGCCACCAGAAGTTGACCAGGACGAGCTCGCCGCCTCGGTCCGGGCCGTACGGCTCGGGCCGGGACGCCCGCCAGACGTCCACGATCAGGGCGCGCGGGAACCAGAAGAACACGATCGGGACGACCCAGCCCGCGATCATCCAGCCCTTCGCGCGGCCCTGGAGGTCGGCGGCCCACACCTCCGCGTTGCCCCGGATCCGGAACATCCAGACGATGAAGACCACGCCGGTGGCGACGAGCAGCAGGTTCTGCGCCGTCCAGGCCGCGGCCGCGGCCAGCGTCCCCGCGCACAAGGCCGGGTCGGGGTGGTCCGCCAGCGGGCCGGTGAGCTCGCCGCGCATGGCGCCGGTGGCGAAGAGGCTGAGGACGTTCGCGAGGACCGTCACGCCGAGCAGCGAGACGACGGCCCAGGACAGGCCGTTGGGATCGCGGAGCATGTGAAGCGGGATCCCCCCAGGGACGTGCGGCGCCCCTCCCCGAGGCGCCGGCGCGGCCGGACGGCCGCGACGGAGGAGACCGGCGTCCACGGGAAAACGCCTGATCGGCGCCGACGGGACCGGCCGGCCCCCGCCGGGACCGCCGGTCCCGGCGCCTCAGCGCACCTGGCCCGCCAGGGTCCGGAAGCGGTCCCAGGTCAGTGCCGGTTTCCTGGCGTCCCACAGCTTCTGCGCGGTGGCCGTCAGCGGCATCCGGATGCCGTCGGCGACCTGCGCCTGGGTCTGCGCGTTCGCCAGGTCGCACCAGACGGCGAAGCTGCCGCCGAGGATCTGCGGGTCGTAGCGGGCGGGCACCGGCGCGGTGCCGCGCAGGACGAGCGGGGTCCACTGCTCGTAGATGCGCCGGCCGGTGGGGTACGTGAAGTCGTTGGGCTGCCCGAGGACGTAGTAGAGGTACTCGTCGTTGTAGTTGAGCACCTTGCGGCCCGCGCTCAGATACGCGAGGGGCGGCCGGGCGCCGATCTCCTTGCCGGTCCAGTAGGCGACCTGGAGGTCCTTGTCCGCGCTGGTCACCCCGCCCGCGAAGAAACCGTCGTTCCAGGCGCGCAGGGCCTTGCCGGTCGGCCGGACCACCGCCGCGCGGGCGTTCAGCCAGCCGGTGGCGAGGTCCTGGACCCGGCCGGAGGCGCCGTACGCCGCGGTCGCCGCCCGGGCGAGCTGGGGGTAGGTGGCCTCGGGGTCCTTCGCCATGAGGGCCACGTACTCGTCGGCGCCGAGGTGCCAGTACGCGCCCGGGAAGAGGCCGGTGTACTCGCGCAGCAGCTCGTCGACGAGCTTTGCGGAGGCGGGCTTCGAGATGTCCACGGCCCCGCGCGGGGCGCGGCCGGTGGCGCTGACGAGCTGGAGGCCGGGGTGGGCGGCGATGACCGCGCCGAGGTGTCCGGGCGAGTCGATCTCGGGGACGACGGCGATGTGCAGGCTCGCCGCGAGGTCCACGATCCGGCGCACCTCGGCCTTGCTCAGGTGCTGGGCGGAGACGATCTCGGGGTGGCTGTCGGAGGCGATCCGGAAGCCCTGGTCGTCGGAGAAGTGCAGGCCCAGCTCGTTGAGCTTGAGGTCGGCCATCTCGCGGACGCGGGCCTCGATCCAGGCGGCGTCGAAGTACTTGCGGGCGATGTCGACCATCAGCCCCCGGCGCGGCTTCGCCGGGGCGTCGTCGATCACGCCCTCGGGTATCGCCCCGGTGGCGCGGACCGACTGCTTGAGGGTGCGGGTGCCGTAGAAGACCCCGGCCTGCCCCGGTCCGGTGATCCGGACCCCGCCGCCCTGGACGGCGAGCGTGTACGACTCGGCCCCGCCCTGCCCGCCGAGGGCGAGGGAGACGTCGCCGGGGCGGGCGGCGGCGGTGCCCCGGTACGGGATCCGCAGCTCGCCCGCGAGCAGCCGGGCCTCGTCGGCGAGGGCGGCCTCGTCCTTCGCGGCGACGACGACGCCGGTGTCCGGGCCGGGCTTCCAGCCGGGGCCGCGGGCCGCCCGGTGGGAGCCGACGGCGGGGATGGTGAGCGGGGCGGTGGAGAGCGGATAGCTCTGCGTGGGGGTGGGGGTCGGGCTCGGCGGGGGCGGCGGAGCCGCGGAGGCCGTCGTGGGGGCGGCGGCCGTGCCGCCGGTGCCGGAGGCGCTGGGCGGGCCGCCGCCGGAACCGCCCGAGCAGGCCGTCACGGTGGCCAGGGCCAGCGTGGCCGCCAGGAGTGCGGGGCCCCTGAGGGGCCCTCGTATGGAGTACCGCATCACTCGGAATCCTCCCTCACCACGTGATTCTCGGCATCTCGGACCTTCTGTCACCGCCCGAACCGAAACCACTCGTCCAGGTGAAATTCGCGCATCCGTCGGACACTTCCCCCTTCCCGTCGATAGCGTGCTGTCACATCCACCCCACGGCTTTCCCTAAGCTTTCCCAAGCCCGTGGACTACCCGTGGCGCCCTCTCACCACCCCTTCACCCTCTCCACTTTCTCCGCCCCCTCCACCCTCCTCACCCACCGCTCCCGGAGTCACCGCTGACCACTTCCAGCGACACTCACGCACCCTCCCGGACCCTGGGCTCCCCCGCCATGCCTGCCCAGGCGGCGCGCCACTGGCACCCCGCCGGTCTCCCCGGCTTCAACGCGGCCCCGCGCGCCCTCGCGGAGGGGCTGCTGCTGCGCTGCTGCGGCAGCCTCCGCTGGGCCGAACGGGTGGCCGCGCACCGCCCGTACCCGACCCTCGACGCGCTGCTCGCCGCCGCCGACGAGGCCGGCTACGACCTGGCGGTGGCCGATCTGGACGAGGCGCTCGGCCGCGAGACCCCGGCGCCGCCGCACCCGGACGCCCCGCCCGCCGCCCGGACGGCGCTGCGGGCCGCGCACGCCGCGTACGAGAGCGGCTTCGGGCACGCGTTCGTGATCAGCCTGGACGGGGTCCCCGCCGGCGAACGCCTCGACCGCGTCCTCGCCGGGATCCGGTCACGTCTCGGCAACGAAAGGGAGGAGGAGCGGGTCGTCGCCGCCGAGGAACTGCGCCGGCTCGCCCGCACCCGGCTCACCCGTTCGGTCGCCGGTGGGTGAGTTCGTCCGCGAACGCCCCGCGCTTCCGCCACAAGCATCCGAAATGCGGCGATTCGGGCTCCGCTGATAGTCCGTCCGTGCCTGTTTGATCACACCTACGGACCCCGCGCGAGCGAACCGACAAGTCGTCGCTACGATGACCGGGGCCGGTGGACCGTACCCGGCCGGGCCAGACCGACAGAGAAGCCGGCCGGCCCCGATCCCCGCTCCCGGAGGGTTTTTCCGTGCCGGCTGGAACGCTGTACCGCGGCCGGGAAGGAATGTGGTCCTGGGTGGCTCATCGAGTCACCGGCGTCCTCATCTTCTTCTTCCTGTTCGTACACGTCCTTGACACCGCTCTCGTCCGCGTCTCCCCCGAGGCGTACGACGATGTCGTGGCGACGTACAAGACACCGATCGTCGCACTCCTCGAGTACGGCCTGGTCGCCGCCATCCTCTTCCACGCGCTGAACGGTCTCCGTGTCATCGCCGTGGACTTCTGGTCCAAGGGCCCGCGCTACCAGAAGCAGATGCTCTGGACCGTCGTGGGCATCTGGGTCGTGCTGATGGCGGGCTCCCTGTACCCCGTCCTCGGCCACGCCGCACGTGAACTGTTCGGGAGCTGACTTCAGACATGTCTGCTGACACCACTTCCGCCATCGGTCCCGTCGAGGGCGCTGCCTACGACGTGGACAACCCGGCCCCGTACATCGAGGCCCCCCGCAAGCGCACGGGCAAGACCCCGAAGGCGACGCGCGGCAACTTCGAGATGGCCGCGTGGCTCTTCATGCGCCTCTCGGGCGTGGTCCTCGTCGTCCTGGTCCTCGGCCACCTGCTGATCCAGCTCTTCCTGGACGGCGGCGTCTCCAAGATCGGCTTCGCCTTCGTGGCCGGCCGCTGGGCGTCCCCGTTCTGGCAGGTCTGGGACCTGCTGATGCTGTGGCTCGCGATGCTGCACGGCGCCAACGGCCTCCGCACGGTCATCAACGACTACGCGGAGCGCGCCAACACGCGTCTGTGGCTGAAGGGCCTGCTGTACACCGCCACGGTGTTCACCATCCTTCTGGGCACGCTGGTGATCTTCACCTTCGACCCGAACATCCGCTAGGCACGGGGCTGAGGTAACCACGTCATGAAGATCCACAAGTACGACACCGTCATCGTCGGCGCCGGCGGCGCCGGCATGCGCGCCGCCATCGAGGCGACGAAGCGCAGCCGCACCGCCGTGCTGACGAAGCTCTACCCCACCCGCTCCCACACGGGCGCCGCGCAGGGCGGCATGGCCGCCGCGCTGGCCAACGTGGAGGAGGACAACTGGGAGTGGCACACCTTCGACACGGTCAAGGGCGGTGACTACCTGGTCGACCAGGACGCCGCCGAGATCCTGGCGAAGGAGGCCATCGACGCCGTCCTCGACCTGGAGAAGATGGGCCTGCCGTTCAACCGCACCCCGAACGGCACCATCGACCAGCGCCGCTTCGGCGGCCACTCCCGCAACCACGGCGAGGCCCCGGTCCGCCGGTCCTGCTACGCCGCGGACCGCACCGGCCACATGATCCTCCAGACGCTGTACCAGAACTGCGTCAAGGAGGGCGTGGAGTTCTTCAACGAGTTCTACGTCCTGGACCAGCTGATCGTCGAGGTCGACGGGGTCAAGCACTCCGCCGGTGTGGTCGCCTACGAGCTGGCCACCGGCGAGATCCACGTCTTCCAGGCGAAGGCCGTGATCTACGCGTCCGGCGGCACCGGCAAGTTCTTCAAGGTGACGTCCAACGCCCACACCCTGACCGGTGACGGCCAGGCCGCGTGCTACCGCCGCGGGCTGCCGCTGGAGGACATGGAGTTCTTCCAGTTCCACCCGACGGGCATCTGGCGCATGGGCATCCTGCTCACGGAGGGCGCCCGCGGTGAGGGCGGCATCCTGCGCAACAAGGACGGCGAGCGCTTCATGGAGAAGTACGCGCCGGTCATGAAGGACCTCGCGTCCCGTGACGTCGTCTCCCGCTCCATCTACACGGAGATCCGCGAGGGCCGCGGCTGCGGTCCCGAGGGCGACCACGTCTACCTGGACCTGACGCACCTCCCGCCGGAGCAGCTCGACGCCAAGCTGCCCGACATCACCGAGTTCGCGCGCACCTACCTCGGCATCGAGCCCTACACGGACCCGATCCCGATCCAGCCCACCGCGCACTACGCCATGGGCGGCATCCCGACCAACGTCGAGGGTGAGGTCCTGTCGGACAACACCACCGTCGTCCCGGGCCTGTACGCGGCCGGCGAGGTCGCCTGTGTCTCCGTGCACGGCGCCAACCGTCTCGGCACCAACTCGCTGCTCGACATCAACGTCTTCGGCAAGCGCTCCGGCATCGCCGCCGCCGAGTACTCCGCCAAGGCCGACTACGTCGAGCTGCCGGAGGACCCCGAGGCCTTCGTCGTCGCGCAGATCGAGAACCTGCGCAACTCCACGGGCCACGAGCGGGTCGCCGACCTGCGCCGTGAGCTCCAGGAGACGATGGACGCGAACGTGATGGTGTTCCGTACGGAGCAGACCATCAAGACGGCCGTCGAGAAGATCGCCGAGCTGCGCGAGCGCTACAAGAACGTGTCCATCCAGGACAAGGGCAAGCGCTTCAACACGGACCTGCTGGAGGCCATCGAGCTGGGCAACCTGCTCGAACTGGCCGAGGTCATGGCCGTCTCGGCGCTGGCGCGCAAGGAGTCCCGCGGCGGTCACTACCGCGAGGACTACCCGAACCGCGACGACGTCAACTTCATGCGTCACACCATGGCGTACCGCGAGGTCGGCGAGGACGGCGCCGAGGCCGTCCGTCTCGACTACAAGCCGGTCGTGACGACCCGCTACCAGCCGATGGAGCGTAAGTACTGATGGCTACCCCCGTACTGGACAAGGTCGAGGCGGAGTCCGCCGCCTCCCCGTACATCACGGTCACGATGCGGATCCGCCGCTTCAACCCCGAGGTGTCGGACGCCTCGGTCTGGGAGGACTTCCAGATCGAGATCGACCCGAAGGAGCGCGTGCTCGACGCCCTTCACAAGATCAAGTGGGATCTGGACGGCACGCTGACCTTCCGCCGGTCGTGCGCCCACGGCATCTGCGGCTCGGACGCGATGCGGATCAACGGCAAGAACAGGCTCGCCTGCAAGACGCTGATCAAGGACATCAACCCCGAGAAGCCGATCACGGTCGAGGCCATCAAGGGCCTCACCGTGATGAAGGACCTCGTGGTCGACATGGAGCCCTTCTTCCAGGCGTACCGGGACGTCATGCCGTTCCTGGTCACCAAGGGCAACGAGCCGACCCGCGAGCGCCTGCAGTCCGCCGAGGACCGCGAGCGCTTCGACGACACCACCAAGTGCATCCTGTGCGCCGCGTGCACGTCGTCCTGCCCGGTCTTCTGGAACGACGGCCAGTACTTCGGTCCGGCCGCGATCGTCAACGCGCACCGCTTCATCTTCGACTCGCGTGACGAGGCGGGCGAGCAGCGCCTGGAGATCCTGAACGACAAGGACGGCGTGTGGCGCTGCCGCACGACGTTCAACTGCACGGACGCCTGCCCGCGTGGCATCGAGGTCACGAAGGCGATCCAGGAAGTGAAGCGCGCGCTGATCACCCGCCGCTTCTGACCCCTGGGCACCGCTTGGCGGGAGAGCCCGCTTCTGTACGCTGCGACGTGCAGGAGCGGGCTTTTTCGTGTGTGGAGGACGGGGACTGATGAGCGAGCCGAACCCTTACAAGTCCGGGGAGTACGAGTGGGGCCCCGGGCAGCAGCAGCCGGCCGGGACGCCCGGGTACGGCTATCCCCAGCAGCCGACGCTGCCGGCGGGGGTGCCGGTGCCGCCGGCCGGGCCGCCGCAGCAGGTGCCGGGGCCGCAGCTCGTCCTGGGCGACATCACCGTCGTCGGGGACCAGATCATCACGCCGGCCGGGCCGATGCCGCTCAAGGGCGCCGCCTGGAACGTGATGGACATGTCGCGGACCGAGGAGAAGATCTCCACGACCGGCATCGTGCTGGCGGTCGTGTTCTTCGTCTTCTGCTTCCTGGGGCTGCTGTTCCTGCTGATGAAGGAGAAGAAGACCACCGGCTTCATCCAGGTCACCGTCACCAGCGGCGGGCGCTACCACTCGACGATGATCCCGGCGACCGCCCCGGAGACCCTGCACTGGGTGATGGGCCAGCTGAACTACGCGCGGTCGCTCAGCATGTGAGTCAGCCGTGCCAGGGCTCGACGCCCGTGTGCTCCTCGGCGACGAGCATGACACGCCGGAGCAGGTCGTTGAGCAGGGCGCGCTCCTCGGCGCTGAGGGCTCCGAGGACGCGGTACTCCTCGTGGCCGAGGACGTCCATGGCGCCGAGCCAGGTCGCCCGGCCCCGCTCGGTGAGCTCGACGACCACCCGGCGGCGGTCCCTCGTGGACGGGGTGCGGCGCACCAGGCCCCGCTTCTCCAGGGCGTCCAGCCGGCCGGTGACGGAGGCGGGGGCGAGGTCGAGGTCCTGGGCCAGCTCGGAGGGCGCCGCGCTGCCGCCGCGCCCGGCCAGCTTGTGCAGGGTGTCGAACTCGTGGCGCTCGAGGTCGAAGTCGGCCAGCGACTGCTCCCGCACCCGGCGCAGGTGGACCGAGAGCTTCTTCATCCGGGTGACCGCGCCTTCGACGACCGGGTCGAGCTCGGGCAGCACGGGCTGCCAGCGGGCCACGTGCTCGTCGGTCCAGTCGCGCCGTTCCTCGGTGGGTGCCATGGGGTGATCGTACGTCCGGGGCGGGGGCCCGGGGGGAGCGCGCACGGCAAAGTATTTCGTTGACGAATTATTCGTTACCGAAATACTCTCCTCGTCATGCCCGCACCCCGCACCGCCGCGCCCCCCGCCGCCCCCACTCCCCCCACTCCCCCGGCTCCCCACGCCGCCCCGCACCCGCTGCGCACCCGCTCCTTCCGGCTCCTCTTCACCGGCCGCGCGCTCTCCCTCCTCGGCGACGCCGCCATCCCCGCCGCCCTCGCCCTCGCCGTCCTGGAGGCCACCGGCTCCGCCTCCGCGCTCGCCCTCGTCCTGGCCTGCTCGATGGTGCCCAAGCTGCTCCTGCTGCCGCTCGGCGGCGTCGTCGCCGACCGCTTCGACGCCCGGCACATCGCCCTCACCACCGACCTCGTCCGCTGCGCCGCCCAGCTCCTCGTCGGCGTCGAGCTGCTCAGCGGCTCACCCACCCTCTGGCTGATCGCCGCCGTCGAGGTCGCGGGCGGCGCGGCCGGCGCCTTCGCGATGCCGACCGGCGCGCCGCTCGTCCGGGGCACCGTGGCCCCCGAGGCCCTCCAGCGGGCCAACGCGGCCATGGGCATCGCCCAGAGCGCCAGCCGCGTCGGCGGACCCGCCCTCGCCGGCACCCTGATCCTGACCGTGGGCCCCGGCTGGGCCTTCGTCCTCGACGCGGCGACCTTCGCGCTCAGCGCCGCGCTGCTCGCCGCCGTCCGCGTCGAGCGCGTCACCGTCCCCCGCGGCAGCCTGCTCGCCGATCTCCGGGAGGGCTGGCACGAGGTCCGCACCCGCGACTGGTACTGGACCAGCCTCATCGGCCACAGCGCCTGGAACGGCGCCGCCGCCGTCCTGATGACCCTCGGCCCGGCCATCGCCCTCGACCGGCTCGGCGGCCAGGGCGCCTGGGTGCTGCTGCTCCAGGCCGGCGCCGTCGGCCTGCTCCTCGGCTCACTCGCCGCCGACCGCTTCCGCCCCGCGCGCCCGGTCCTCGCCGCGAACCTCGGCCTCGCCACGTACGCCCTGCCCCTGGCCCTGCTCGCGGTGGCGGCGCCCGCGCCGCTCGTCATCGCCGCGTACGGGCTCGCCCAGGCCGGCCTCGGCTTCCTCAACCCGGTCTGGGAGACGGCCGTCCAACAGGCCGTGCCCGCCCACGCGCTGGCCCGCGTCACCTCGTACGACTGGCTGCTCTCGCTCGCCGCGATGCCGCTCGGCTACGCGCTGGCCCCGCTCGCCGCCGACGCCTGGGGGCCCGGCGTCCCGCTGCTGGCCGCCGCCGTCGTCGTGGCCGGCTGCTGCCTGGGCACGGGACTGGTGCCGGGTGTACGCCGGTTCAGGAGCGGCTGAGCGGGTCCGGCGACGGCCGCGGGCCGGGCGGGACTTCCGGACAGGCCCTAGGTCCGCCCCGGCTCGTCCGGCCCACTAGGCTCCCCCTGTGACGGACGCGAGAAACGAGCAGCAGGACACGTCCGCCGGCGTCCCGCCGGCGGAGAAGCCCGCGAAGGCGCCCAAGAGCGAACAGACCCGCGCGCTCATCCTGGAGACCGCGCTCCGGCTGTTCAAGGAGCGCGGTTACGACAAGACGACCATGCGGGCCATCGCCCAGGAGGCCGGGGTCTCCGTCGGCAACGCGTACTACTACTTCTCCTCCAAGGAGCACCTGGTCCAGGGCTTCTACGACCGGATCGCCCGGGAGCACCAGGAGGCCGTCGAGCACATCCTGACCAGCCGCGAGAAGGATCTGACGACGCGGATCCGCGGGGTGCTGCTGGGCTGGCTGGACATCGCCGCCCCGTACCACGAGTTCGCCGCGCAGTTCTTCAAGAACGCCGCCGACCCGGACAGCCCGCTCAGCCCCTTCTCGCCCGAGTCGGCGGGCCCGCGCGAGGCGGCGATCGACGTGCACCGGCGGGTGATCTCCGGCTCCTCGGTGAAGGTGGACCCCGAACTGGCGGAGGCCCTGCCGCAGTTGCTGTGGCTCCAGCAGATGGGCCTGGTGCTCTTCTGGGTGTACGACCGCTCCGAGGGCGCCGCCAACAGCCGGCGTCTCGTCGAGAAGCTCTGCCCGGTCACCGCGCGGGCTATCCAGCTCTCCCGCTTCCGGATCCTGCGCCCGCTGGTGAAGGAGACCCACGAGCTGCTCTCCGAGATGATGCCGACGGCCGCGGGGATGGCCGCCTCGGGCAAGCCGCGCCGGTCCGCCAAGTCCGGCTAGGGCCGCGCGGGTACGGCGGCCCCGGCGGCCGGCCGGTCAGCCGACGGCCCCCAGGATCGGGGCCCACGCCGGGCCGGTGAGCGCGGCGACGGCCTGCCCCTCGGTCAGCGGGGGCGCGGGGCGGGTCTTCTCGGGCATGGTGCTTCCGGTGCCGCCGCCGATGCTGTTCCACTGCGTCAACTGGAGCTGCGCCCCGGTCGACTTGAGGGTCAGGGTCATCGTCCAGCGGTGCGCGGTGCGGGGGCCCGCCGGGCGCTCGGCCACGGCCTCCTCCGTCATCAGCAGGGCCCCGCCGGGCAGCGCGGCGGAGCTCGGCAGCTCCTTCAGGACGCAGCTGTTCCCCTCGGGAACGGGCTTGGCGTCGCAGTCGAGTCCGTCGCCGTCGCGGAGCGGCAGCTTGAGCCGCATCGCCGAGACGCCGACCGCGGCGCGACCGTGCCCGTCGTCGACAACGAATCCGGCGTTGGCGACGAGTCCGGCGGACGGGTTCGACGGATCGTTGCCCTGACCGGTCACCGCGCTGAACCGGCCCCCGGGGAAGGTCGCTTCCAGGGCGCGGATCATCTGGTCGCCGCTGACCTCGGAGCGGGGCATGGCGAGGGCGACCATCGCGAGGTCGGACTCGGCGGCCCGGGCCCCGGCGAGGGCGCCGGGAAGGGTCAGCGCGGCGGCGGCGACGGCCGCGCAGGCACCCGTCCCGGCGACGAAGACGGCGGTACGGCGGCGGCGACGGCTGCGTCCGCGCGCGACGGCGCCGTCCATGAGGGCGGTGAGGTCGGGGTCGAGGGAGTCGGTCGTACGGTCCAGGGCACGGCTGAGTTCTGCTTCGAACGGCATGGTGGAGTCACCTTCGCTGACGTCGGAGAAGAGGGGGAGGGGCGAGGGGGAGAGGGGGAGAGGGGAGATGCGAGTGCCGGGCTGGGCCGGCCGCCCGGTGGCGCTCAGTGCGGGACCAGGTCGGAGAGGGTGTCGCCGAGCAGTCCGCGCACCCGCGCGAGGGCCCGGGTCCCCTGGGAGCGGACCGCGCCGCTGCTGAGCCGGAGCATCCGCGCTGTCTCCTCGACGCTGCGGTCCTCCCAGTAGCGCAGCAGGAGCACCGCCCGGTCGCGGGGCGGGAGCCGGCCGATCGCGTCGAGCAGGGTGAGGCGCAGCGCCGAGTCCGGGCCGGAGTCGGCCCGCTCGGGCAGCTCGCCCACCGGGCGCTCGGCGGTGCTGCGCCGGCGGCGCATGCTGAGGAAGGAGCGGACCAGGACGGTCTGCGCGTAGGCCGCGGGGCTGTCCGCCCGCGCCACCCGTTTCCAGTGCACGTAGACCCGGCTCAGCGTCTCCTGGACCAGGTCCTCGGCGAGGTGCGTGTCGCCGGCCGCGAGGACGTACGCCGAGCGGTACAGCGCCCGCGTCCGCTCGGCGACGAACCGCAGATAGGCGTCCTCCTGCTGTGCTGATGCCAATGGCTTCCCGCCCGTTCTTCCGGATCCGTGTGCGCGGGCGTTCCCGCGCACACCCTGTTGACTACGCGAGGCGGCGGGATGTCGCGCACGAGCGGGATCTTTTTCGGCGGGACCCCTTTCGGCGGGTACGGCTCAGGGCCCGTCCGTCGGACGGGCCCTGAGCCGTTGCCTGCGGGGCCGGAGGGTGCCGGCCCGGTGCGGGCTAGATCCAGCTGAGCTCCCACAGGCGCCAGATGCCGGTGCCGTCCGAGAGGAACTGCGAGCCGGTCACGTCCTCCGTGGACAGCACGTAGTCCTTCTTCTGCCACAGCGGCACCAGCGGCACCTCCTTGGCGACCTCGGCCTGGATGTCCCGGAAGTCGTTGGTGGCCCGCGAGCGGTCGCTGAACTGCTGCGTGGCGGCGATCAGGGAGTCGATCCGCGCGTTGGAGAAGGCGTTGTGCAGGGTGTTGTCGGTGCCGACGAGCGGGGCGGTGAAGCTGTCCGAGTCGGGGAAGTCGGGGAGCCAGCCGACGGTGTACGCGTCGTAGGCGCCCTTGGCGTACGCCTTCTGGAAGGACTGCCAGTCGACGGCGACGACCTCGACCTCGAACAGCCCGGTGTCCTCCAGCTGCTTCTTCAGCTGGGCGGCCTCGGCGTCGTAGGTGGCGTCCTTGCTGTGGCCCAGGGTGAACTTCACCGGGGTGTCCACGTTTGCCGCCCGCAGCAGGCGCGCGGCCTTGGCCTTGTCGGGCTCCGGGGTGACGTCGTAGAAGGCCGTGCTGTGCCCGACGAAGCCCTGCGGGATGAGGGAGTAGAGCGGCTCGACCGTGCCCTTGTACGTGTCGGTGGTGATGGCCGGGCGGTCCACGACGGCCGCGACGGCCTGCCGTATCGCCTTCTTGGCCATGACGGAGCCGGGCCGGACGTTGAAGTTCAGGTTGCGGATCTCGGCGCTGGCCGCCTCGGTGATCCGGGTGCCGTCCTTCGACGCGTCCTTCAACGAGTTGAGGAAGGCGGGCGGCATCTGCCGGTGCGTCACGGCGACCTCGCCGCCCTTCCAGGCGGCGGCGAGCTGCTCGGACTCCTTGAAGTACTTCACGACGACCGTGCGGCCGGTCTTGGTGATCGCGCCCTTGTAGTTCGGGTTCGGCTCCAGGCGGGCGCTCTCGCCCGGCTTGTACTCCTTGAGGACGTACGGCCCCGAGCCGTCCACCGTGGTGCCCGTGCGCAGCGACTTGGCCGGGTACGCGGAGCGGTCGACGATCGAGCCCGCGCCGGTCGCCAGCTTCAGCGGGAAGGTGGCGTCCCGGCCGCTGAGGTTGAAGGTGACCTTCTGGCCCTCGGCCACGACGCTCTTCAGCGTCGGGAAGAGCGGCTGCGGGCCGACGTCCGTCTTGATCCCGAGCATCCGCTCGAAGGAGAACTGCACGTCCGCGCCGGTGATCTTGCGCCCGTTGGCGAACTTCAGGTCGTCGCGGACCACGCACTGGTACGTCGTCAGCTTCGTGCCGACGAACTTGCAGCTCTCGGCCGCGTCCGGGACCGGCGTCGTGAAGCCCGGCTTGAAGGTCAGCAGCGACTGGAAGACGTTGCTGTACATCGCCCAGGAACCGGCGTCGTAGGCGCCGGCCGGGTCGAGTGAGGTCACCTTGTCGGTGGTGCCGACGGTGATCGGTGCGGTGCGCTCGTTGTCGGACGGCAGGAGTTGCCAGCCTCCGACTCCGGCGGCGACCAGAACTCCACAAGTGATCAGAATCCGCAGACGGACGGACGACCGCATGAGACGTGCTTCCTTTTTTTGTTCCCACCCCTGTCGCGGCGGCTCCTGGCCTGCCGCGATGCAGTCATCCCATCACACGCATTTCACAAGCGGAAGAGTAAACATTCACACGGCACGCATATGTCCGGGATGAGGGAAGTAAGGGACGGAGCGGTACGTATCCGTAACAGCGCGCTCGGTCACGTGTGTCCCGTTCCGCCCCCTGGACCCGCCTCCCCGGGGCCGCCCGCCGGCGCCCGTCACGCCTGCCGCGAGGCCAGCTCCACGACGGTGATGTCCGAGGGCGCCCCGACCCGCACCGGCGGCCCCCAGGCGCCCGCGCCCCGGGACACGTACAGCTGGGTGTCGCCGTAGCGCTCCAGGCCAGCGACCGTCGGATTGGCCAGCTCGGCGAGGTAGTTGCCGGGCCAGAGCTGTCCGCCGTGGGTGTGGCCGGAGAGCTGGAGGTCCACGCCGTGGGCGACGGCGTCGTCGATGACGATCGGCTGGTGCGCGAGGAGGACGGCGGTACGCGCCCGGTCCCGGTCGCCGAGCGCCTTGGCGAAGTCGGGCCCCTGCCCCTCGCTCTCCCCCGCGACGTCGTCGACCCCGGCGAGGTCGAAGCCGGCCCCGATCTCGACGCGGGCGTTGCGCAGCGGACGCATCCCGAGCTCGCGGACGTGGTCCACCCACGCGTCGGCGCCGGAGAAGTACTCGTGGTTGCCCGTCACGAAGAACGCCCCGTCGCGGGCGCGCAGCCGCGCGAGGGGCTCGGCGGCGGGCCCGAGGTCCTGGACGGTGCCGTCGACGAGGTCGCCGACGACGGCGATCAGGTCGGGCTGCGTGGCGTTGATGGTGTCGACGATCCGCTGGGTGTGCGCCCGCCCCAGGATCGGCCCGAGGTGGATGTCGGAGACGACGGCGATCCGGTACCGGTGGGCCGCGCGCGGCAGCTTGGCCAGCGGCACGGTGACCCGCTTCACCCGGGGCCCGCGCAGCACCCCGTACGTCCCGGCGCCCACGGTGCCGAGCGCGACGGCGGCGGCGGTGCCCGAGACGACCCGGTTCACGAAGAGCCGGCGGGAGGGGTCGGGGGCGGGAGCCGGGGCGGCGACGGGAGCGGGCGCGGGCGCCTGGACCACCCCCTCACCGCCCGAAGCCGAGGCGGAAGCCGCCACCGGGGCCTCAGCCCCGCCCTCGGCGCCGCCCTCAGCGCCACCCTCGGCCCCGCCCTCGGCCCCGCCCTCGGCCCCGGCCCCGCCCCCGGTCCGCCGCGCCAGCACGCGCCGCAGCAGGGGCCGCAGCGGCTCGGTGACAGCCAGGGCCAGGGTCAGGTACAGCAGCACGGCCAGCCAGAGGAAGCCCGGCCAGGCCACGATCTGCTGGAGCCGGAAGGGCGCGCCCACCCGGCCCGAGACCAGGGCGCCGAGCGAGAGCAGCGGCAGCGCCACGGCCAGGGCGGTGCCCACCCGGCGGGCGGTGCCGCCCGCCGCCGTCAGGTCGCGCACGAGGCGCCGCCACACATACCAGTGGACCGCGCCGAGCAACGCGAGGACCACGACCAGCACCAGCAGGAAGACGACGACCACGTCCCACGTACCCCTTGTCCGCTACCGCACCACCCGCGCACGCGCGGACCCGCGCGCACGCTACGCGACCCGAACATACCGAGACCCACCCGCAAGATCGCCGGAGGGCCGTTCGATACTGGCAGGGCACGCCACCCCACCCCGAAGGACACCCGATGAAGCTCAGCCGCCGCGCCTCCTGGTTCCTGCTCGCGTTCGGCGCCTGGTCCTGGGTGATCTGGGTGACCTTCGTGAAGAACCTCTGGAAGGACGGCAGCGGCCTCGCCTTCGACGACGCGGGCGACCCGACCGCGTACTTCTGGGTCCACCTCGCCCTCGCGATCACGTCGTTCGCCCTGGGCACGATCGTCGGCACGATCGGCCTCCGGGGGGTCCGGGCCGGCCGGAAGTAGCGGCGCGGTCGGCCGGACAGGGGAACGGCTGGAACCTCGGCCGCCCGAGACCCCTCTGAGGAGAGGGGCCGTGCCCGGGACCGTCCGGGGTCCGGGGCGGCCGGAGTGGCCCCGAGTGGCCGGAGTGGCCGGAGTGGCCGGAGTGGCTTTGTGCGAAAGGTGATCCAGATGAAGCAGGTCCCCGCGTCACCGCCCGCCCCCACGGGCCTGCGGACGGGTGGACGGGCTCGGGGGAATCGGGCCGCGGTGTTCGGAAGCCCCTTCCGGGCATGTACGTTCTCGATCGTGTCCGCATCGAAGATGACCGCGAAGGCCGCCGCGGCGGTGACCGCCGCCAGTGTGCTGTTCCCCCTGCTCGCCGCGTCGCCCGCCCATGCGGACGAAAAGGATAAGCAGCAGCCCAAACCGCCCGCCGCCATGTCCAGCGTGGGCGGCACGCTGCTGTCCCGCCCCGGGACGCAGGTGCAGCTCGGGCCGGGGGCGCCCGTGCTGCCGAAGGAGCTCAGCGCGCGGTCGTGGATGGTCGCCGACGCCGAGAGCGGGCAGGTGCTCGCCGCGCACAACGCGCACTGGCCGCTGGCGCCCGCCTCCACGCTGAAGATGCTCTTCGCGGACACCCTGCTGCCCAAGTTCCCCAAGACCGAGAACCACACGGTCAAGGCCGAGGACCTGGCCGGCATGGGCGCCGGCTCCAGCCTGGTCGGGATCAAGGAGAAGCAGACCTACAGCGTCCACGACCTGTGGCTGGGCGTCTTCCTGCGCTCCGGCAACGACGCCGTCCACGTCCTGGCCGCCATGAACAGCGGCGTGCCGCAGACCGTGCGGGACATGAACGACCACGCCGCCGAGCTCCAGGCGCTCGACACCCACGTCGTCTCCCCGGACGGCTACGACGCCCCGGGCCAGGTCTCCTCCGCGTACGACCTCACCCTCATCGCCCGCAGCGGGATGCAGAAGGCCGACTTCCGGGAGTACGCGGCCACCCCCCGCGCCGCCTTCCCCGGCGAGCAGAAGCCCGGCAAGAAGCGCGAGACCTTCGAGATCCAGAACACCAACCGGCTGCTGACCGGTGACATCGGCGTCCCCGCCTATCAGGGCATCGCCGGCGTCAAGAACGGCAACACCACGCACGCGGGCTCGACCTTCACCGGCGTCGCCGAGCGCAACGGGCGGGTGCTGCTGGTCACCGTCATGAACCCCTCCTCCAAGGAGCAGCACGCCGTCTACAAGGAGACCGCGCGCCTGCTCGACTGGGGCTTCGCCGCCTCCGGCAAGGTGACGCCGGTCGGCGAGCTGGTGCCGCCGAAGTCGGTGCGTACGGACACGGGCACGGCCGGCGGCTCCTCGGCCGGCCCGGCCTCCGACGGCGCCGCCCCCGCGCCCGGCAAGGACGCCCCGGGCACGGTCCACGCCGCCGCGCACGAGCGCTCCGGCGGCGTGGGCATCGCGCTCGGCGTGGCCGGCGGGGTCCTCGTCCTCCTCGCGGGCGCCGTCTTCCTGGTCAACCGGCGGTGGCCGCTGGCGGCTTCGGCCCGTCGGAAGAAGGGGTCACCGCTGCCGGGTCCGGTCGACGAGAGCGTGAACCCGTAGCCGTCCAGGCCGCGCAGAACAGCAGCAGCTTCGCGGTGAAGTTGATCCACAGCAGCAGGGCCACCGGCACGCCGAAGGCCCCGTACATCGACTTCGCCGCGACGCCCTTCATATAGCCGCCGAGCAGCAGCTTCAGCAGCTCGAAGCCGATCGCCCCGAGCAGCGCCGCGACCACCAGGTCGCGGCGCCTGGGCTCGACGCCCGGCAGCAGGGTGAGGACGTACGCCAGCAGCAGGAAGTCCGCGCCGATCGCGACGAGCAGCGCGGCGGCCTGGAGCAGGGTGCCGCCCGCGCCGTCGTGCGAGAGGCCGAGCCGGTCGGCGCTCCAG
Organism: Streptomyces sp. NPDC042100; assembly: GCF_055582325.1. Lineage (NCBI taxonomy): Bacteria > Bacillati > Actinomycetota > Actinomycetes > Kitasatosporales > Streptomycetaceae > Streptomyces > Streptomyces sp. NPDC042100. The sequence continues at coordinate 630,039 of NZ_JBVJDK010000001.1, read as the reverse complement.
CCGACGGCGGTGGAGCCGAGCCAGGAGGCGGCGAGCGAGCAGAGCCCGACGCCGCCGAGACCGAGCAGGACCAGGGTGTCCTTGCCCTTGCGGGCGAAGGGGTTGCCCTCGTCGACGCCGTCCAGCCCCCAGACCGCGCGCAGGCACTCGCGCATCGAGCCGATCCAGCCGATGCCCATGAAGAGCAGCACGGCGCCGGCGACGAGCCCGACCGTGCCCGCGTTGTCGACGAGCCCGCCGATGTCGAGCTGGTCGGAGATGCCGGGGACCTGCTCGGCGACCTTGCTCTCGATCCTGTCGAGCTGCTCGGTGCTGAGCAGCGCGGCGCCGATCGCGGCGGCGACCGTGATCAGCGGGAAGAGGGCGAGGAAGCTGAGGAAGGTGATGGCGGCGGCGAGACGGGCCCAGCGGACCTCGTCCAGGCGCTCGTACGCCCGCCAGGCGTGGGTCTTCATGAAGCGGACGACCCAGGGGCCGACGACGGGGAGCTTGGTCAGCCAGTCCATGTCGGGCGCGCCTCTCCTTCTCGGAACACCAAGGTCCGGTTCCCCCAGAATCGCAGACAGGTCGCGAGTGCCATACCCACTCCGAGCCCTGACACCGTGTCGGCCCGCGCGGAGGTGAGCCCGAGGCCGTGGCGGGAGACGACGAGGCAGAGCAACTGGACGGCGGCACCCGCGAGGTTCACGCCGAAGAAGGCCGTGTACTCGCGGGCGGTCACGGTGCGGCGGCGGTAGGTGCCGAGGGCGTTGCCGAGGTAGGCGACCGTGCAGCCGGCCAGGAACGAGAGGCACTTGGCGGTGACCGGGCCGAGCGGCGCCCGGAGGGCGAGGAAGACGGCGAGGTCGGCGGCGTAGGCGGCGGCGCCGGAGAGCGCGAAGCCCAGCAGCTCACGGCGCCGGGCAGCCCGCCGCGCCGGCTCCGGCGCCCCGGTCCGCGCCGGCGCCCGCGCCGGCTCCGGCTCCGGCTCCGGCTCCGGCTCCGGCTCCGGCTCCGGCTCCGGCTCCGGCCCGAGGTTCACAGGCCGACGACCGCCATCCCGTACATCGCCGCCCAGACCAGGCCGATGACGGCGAGCGGCCGGTCGCGCAGCACGACGTCCTCCGGCTCGCCCGCGGTGCCCCGGTCGGCGAAGACGGCGTAGCGCAGCACGGCGAGGATGAAGGCGACGACGGAGAGCTGGCGCCAGGGCAGCAGCGAGCCCTCGGCGCCGCCGCTGCCCTCCAGCGCCCACAGGCAGTAGCCGAGGACGGCGACCCCGGCGGCCAGCTGCCAGACGAAGCGGAGGTAGCCGGTCGTGTACTGGGTGAGCAGGGCCCGGGTGGCACCCCGGGCGTCCGCCAGCTGCACGGCCTCGGAGTAGCGCTTGGCCGCGACCATGAAGAGCGCGCCGAAGCCGGTGGTGATGAGGAACCAGCGGGAGAGCGGGATGCCGAGCGCGATCCCGCCGATCATCGCCCGCATCAGGAAGCCGGTGGCGACGACGGCGAGGTCGACGACGAGGACGTGCTTGAGGCGGACGCAGTAGGCGAGTTGCATCGCCAGGTACGCGGCCAGGAGCAGCGCCGTCATCGCGTTGCAGAGCAGGGCCCCCGCGACGGCCGCGCCGAGCCCGAGCAGCGCGCCCGTCGCGTACGCGAGGGGTACGGGGACGAGGCCGGCGGCGACCGGGCGGTGCCGCTTCACGGGGTGGGCGCGGTCGGCGGCGGCGTCGCGGGCGTCGTTGACCAGGTACACGGCGGAGGCGGCGGCGGTGAACAGCCCGAAGACCAGGGCGAGCCGGGCGAGGTTCGGCCAGGACCCGAGCTGTCCTGCGGCGACGGGCGCGGCGACGACGAGCACGTTCTTGACCCACTGCCGGGGCCGCGCGGTCCGCAGCAGGCCCCGGGCGACGGCGAGGGGGCGGGCGGGGGCGCCCGGGGATTCCGGGGCACCCGGGAGCGCGGGGGGCCGGGCGGTGGCGGGGCCGTCGAGGACGGCGGGGCCGGCCAGGGCGGCCGGGACGGCCGGGACGGCGGGGCCCGCGAGCCCCGCCGGGGAGGCGAGCCCCGCCGGGGAGGCGAGCCCCGCCGGGGAGCCGGGCCCGGCCGTCTCCGTACCAGTGGCGGGCTCAGCCATGGCCGCCTCCGAGGGCTGCGGAGACGGCGGAGACGGCGGTTACGGCCCCTGTGGGCGCCTTGGCGGAGCCGCCCGCCGGGGCACCCGCCTGAGCGCCCGCCCCCGCCCGCAGCCACGCCCGGCCCGCCGTCGCCGTCGCGGCGCCGAGGAGGGCGCCGGCGGCCACGTCGGTCGGGTAGTGGACGCCCGCGACGAGCCGGGAGAGGCACATCGCGGCGGCGGCCGGGACGGCCAGCGGGCGGGTGGGCGGCCGGAGCGCGGCGAAGGCGACCGCCGCCGCGGCGGCGGAGGCGGCGTGCGAGCTGGGGAAGGAGTGCCGGCCCGCCGTGCGGACCAGCGGCGGGTACGCCCCGGGGTGCGGGCGGGGCCGCCGGACGAGCCGCTTGAGGCCCATGCTGGCGAGGTGCGCCGCGCCGACCAGGACCGTGCCGCGCAGCCAGCCGTCCCGGCGCGGCGGGTCGAGGGCGGCGCCGGCGAGCCCGGCGGCGAGCCACAGCGCCCCGTGCTCGCCGCCGAAGGAGAGCGCGCGGGCCGCCGCGGCCACGGCCGGGCGGCGCCCGTGGGCGTGCGCGCCCGCCAGGATCCGCTGGTCGGCGCGGGCCGCCCAGTCCCCGTATCGCATCGGTCTCGCCCCCGTCCGGCGCCTCCGCGCCTCGTAGTCGCCTCGTGGTCGCCTCGCGGTCGCCTCCGGTCAGCCGTCAGCCGTAGTCGTCCGTCGTCAGCCGGAGACGGGCCGGAGGCGGGCCAGAGGCGACTCTGACGGGCGGAGGCGCCGGAGGGGGCGGGACGCTTTCCTGACACTCGTTTAATCACCCATTTCGGCGAACCGCCCCTCAATCCCGGCATAAGCGACACTCACGACGATACGGTCACCTCCATGGCTGCCGAGACCGACCTCCCCGTCGACCTCACCGTCGTTCCCGCCGACGTCGACACCCTCACCGGATGGGGCCGCACCGCCCCCACCCTCGCGCGCGTGATCCGCCCCCGCACCTACGAGGAGGCCGCCGCCGCCGTCCGCGCCTGCGGGGCCCGGGGGTCGATCGCCCGCGGGCTCGGCCGGGCCTACGGCGACGCCGCCCAGAACGCGGGCGGCTCCGTCCTCGACATGACCGGCCTCGCCAGGATCCGCGCCATCGACGCCGAGGCCGGGCTCGCCGTCTGCGACGCCGGGGTCAGCCTGCACCACCTCATGGAGGTGCTGTTGCCGCTCGGCTGGTTCGTGCCCGTCACCCCCGGCACCCGCTGGGTCACCGTCGGCGGGGCCGTCGGCGCCGACATCCACGGCAAGAACCACCACGTCTCCGGCTCCTTCTCCCGCCACGTCGTCTCCCTCGACCTGCTCACCGCCGACGGCCGGGTGCACACCCTCGCCCCCGGCGAGCCGCTCTTCGACGCGACCGCCGGCGGCATGGGCCTCACGGGCGTGATCCTCTCCGTCACCCTGCGGCTGCTGCCCGTCGAGACCTCCCTGATGCGGGTGGACACCGAACGCGCCACCGACCTCGACGACCTGATGGCCCGGCTCACCGAGGGCGACCACCGGCACCGCTACTCCGTCGCCTGGATCGACCTGCTCGCCCGAGGCGCCGCCACCGGCCGCGCCGTCCTCACCCGGGGCGACCACGCCCCCGGCCGGGCGCTGCCCCGCCGGGCCCGCCGGGCCCCGCTCGCCTTCCGCCCCGGCCGTCTGCCGGGCGCCCCCGCGTACGTACCGGAAGGGCTGCTCGGGCGGCACTCCGTCGGCCTCTTCAACGAGCTCTGGTACCGGAGGGCGCCCCGGCACTCCACCGGCCGCCTCCAGTCCCTGAGCTCCTTCTTCCACCCCCTCGACGGGGTCCCGCACTGGAACCGGGTCTACGGGCGCGGCGGCTTCGTGCAGTACCAGTTCGTCGTCGGGTACGGGCAGGAGGAGACCCTGCGCCGGGTCGTGCGGCGGATCGCCAGCCGCCGCTGCCCGTCCTTCCTCGCCGTGCTGAAGCGCTTCGGCGCGGCCGACCCCGGCTGGCTCTCCTTCCCGCTGCCCGGCTGGACCCTCGCGCTCGACATCCCGGCCGGGCTCAGCGGCCTCGGTGCCTTCCTCGACGAGCTCGACGAGGAGGTCGTCACCGCCGGCGGCCGGGTCTACCTCGCCAAGGACTCGCGGCTGCGGCCCGAGCTGCTCGGCGTGATGTACCCGAGGCTGGACGACTTCCGGGAGCTGCGCGCCCGGCTCGACCCCACCGGGGTCTTCGTCTCCGACCTGTCCCGCCGCCTGGGGCTGTGACCCCCTTCCCCCTCTGTCTGAGGAGCGTGAACGCCATGAAGGACGCCTTCGGCGCCCCGCAGTCCCTGCTCGTTCTCGGCGGCACCTCCGAGATCGGCCTCGCCACCGCGCGGCGGCTGATCGCGCGCCGCACCCGGCTCGTGTGGCTGGCCGGGCGGCCCTCCCCCGAGCTCACCGCCGCCGCCGAGTCGCTGCGGGCGCTCGGCGCCGACGTGCGCGCCGTGCCCTTCGACGCACTGGACACCGCGTCGCACGAGGAGCGGCTGGGGAAGCTCTTCACCGAGGGCGACATCGACATGGTGCTGCTCGCCTTCGGGGTCCTCGGCGACCAGGCGCGCGACGAGTCCGACCCGCCCGCGGCCGTACGGGTCGCCCAGACCAACTACACCGGCGCCGTCTCGGCCGGCCTGGTCTGCGCGCAGGCGCTCCAGGCGCAGGGGCACGGCTCGCTGGTGGTGCTGTCGTCGGTGGCCGGTGAGCGGGCCCGGCGGGCCAACTTCATCTACGGCTCGTCCAAGGCGGGGCTCGACGCCTTCGCGCAGGGCCTCGGGGACGCGATGCACGGCACCGGCGTGCACGTGATGGTCGTCCGGCCCGGCTTCGTCCGCACCCGGATGACCGAGGGCCTGCCGGAGGCGCCGCTCGCGACCACGCCCGAGGCGGTCGCGACCGCGATCGAGCTGGGGCTGCGGCGCCGCTCGGAGACGGTGTGGGTGCCGGGCGGGCTGCGGGTGGTGATGTCGGCGCTGCGGCACGTGCCGCGCGGGGTGTTCCGGCGGCTGCCGGTGTGAGGACGGGGCGGGGCCTCGGTCAGACCGCCGGGGTCGCCGTCGGGGCGTCGGCCGGGCTCCCGCACTGGGCCGGCACCGCCGAGACCGTACGGCCGCTGCCGAACTCGTAGTCGCACAGCTTGCGCCACACGCCGTCCGGGCCCTGCTCGTACAGCGCGAAGGAGCGGCACAGCCACTCCGCCTCGTAGCCGGCGAGCTCGCCGAAGGCCCGGTCCATCGCCTCCTCGGCGATGCCGTGGGCGACGGTCACGTGCGGGTGGTACGGGAACTGGAGCTCGCGCGGGACCGGGCCCGACGCGTCGCGGACCTGCGCCTGGAGCCGGTCGCAGGACGGGGCGCCCTCGACCAGCTTGACGAAGACGACCGGGGACAGCGGACGGAACGTCCCCGTGCCCTCCAGCCGCATCGGGAAGGGCTCGCTGCCCGCCGCGATCCCGGCGAGGTGCGCCGCGATCTCCGGCAGCCGCTCCTCGGCCACCTCGGTCGGCGGGAGCAGCGTGACGTGGGTCGGGATGCCGTGCGCGGCGGGATCCCCGAAGCTTGCGCGCCGCTCCTGCAGGCGGCTGCCGTGAGGCTCCGGGACCGCGATCGAAACGCCGAGCGTTACGGTCCCCACGTCGTTCTCCTCCGTCGTCGGTCGTCGGTCGTCGAAAGTCGAGCAATGCGCACGAGTGGTGCAGGCGCCAGTGTGCGGCCTGCACCACCCTCGTGGCCAGGGCCCCAGGGCTCAGTGCTTGGCGGGCAGGAAGCCCATCCGGTCGTACGCCTGCGCCAGCGTCTCCGCCGCGACCGCGCGCGCCTTCTCCGCGCCCTTGGCCAGGACCGAGTCCAGCGTCTCCGGGTCGTCCAGGTATTCCTGCGTCCGGGTCCGGAACGGGGTGACGAAGTCCACCATGACCTCGGCCAGGTCGGTCTTCAGGGCGCCGTACATCTTGCCCTCGTAGCTCTTCTCCAGGTCGGGGACCGACGTGTCGGTGAGCACGGACATGATCGTGAGCAGGTTGGAGACGCCGGCCTTGTGCTCCGGGTCGAAGCGGATCACCGTGTCGGTGTCCGTGACGGCGCTCTTGACCTTCTTCGCCGTCGTCTTCGGGTCGTCGAGCAGGTTGATGAGGCCCTTCGGCGTCGACGCCGACTTGCTCATCTTGATCGACGGGTCCTGGAGGTCGTAGATCTTCGCCGTCTCCTTGAGGATGTACGGCGCCGGGATCGTGAACGTCTCGCCGAAGCGCCCGTTGAAGCGCTCCGCGAGGTCCCGGGTCAGCTCGATGTGCTGACGCTGGTCCTCGCCGACCGGGACCTGGTGGGCCTGGTAGAGCAGGATGTCCGCGACCTGGAGGATCGGGTACGTGAAGAGGCCGACGCTCGCGTTGCCCGCGCCCTGCTTGGCGGACTTGTCCTTGAACTGCGTCATGCGGGAGGCCTCGCCGAAGCCCGTGAGGCAGTTCATCAGCCAGGCGAGCTGCGCGTGCTCGGGCACGTGGCTCTGCACGAAGAGGGTGCAGCGCTCCGGGTCGAGGCCGGCGGCCAGCAGCTGGGCGGCGGCGAGCCGGGTGTTGGCGCGCAGCGCGGCGGGGTCCTGCGGGACCGTGATGGCGTGCAGGTCCACCACCATGTAGAAGGCGTCGTGGGACTCCTGCAGCGCCACCCACTGGCGGACGGCGCCGAGGTAGTTGCCGAGGTGGAACGAGCCTGCGGTGGGCTGGATTCCGGAGAGCACACGAGGACTGTCAGAGGCCATGCTCATCATTCTCTCAGGTGCGTGCCGCGATCCCCGACTGCCCTCGCTGCCGTGTGACGCACCTCCCTCCCGGGACGGGGAGGGAGGTGCGGAGTGCCGGTCGGGTCAGGCCGGCAGGCCCGGCGCCGGGTGGGCGGCCATCAGCTCGGCGACCTCCGCGCGCACGGCGGTCAGGATCGCCTCGTCGCCCTTGCCCGCCGCCGCGACGGCGCGGTCGATCCACTCGGCGACCTGCGGCATGTGCGTGACGTCCAGGCCGCGCGAGGTGAGCGACGGGGTGCCGATACGGATGCCGGAGGGGTCGAAGGGCTTGCGGGGGTCGTACGGGACGGTGTTGTAGTTCACGACGATGCCCGCCCGGTCGAGGGCCTTCGCGGCGATCTTGCCCGGGACCTCCCTGGACGTCAGGTCCATCAGGATCAGGTGGTTGTCGGTGCCGCCGGACACCAGGTCGAAGCCGCGGGCCAGCAGCGCCTCGGCGAGCGCCTTGGCGTTGGCGACGACCGCGTGGGCGTAGGTGCGGAAGGAGGGCTGGGCCGCCTCCCGCAGGGCCACCGCGATGGCGGCGGTGGTCTGGTTGTGCGGGCCGCCCTGGAGGCCGGGGAAGACCGCCTTGTCGAGGGCCTTCGCGTGCTCCGCGCGGGACATCAGCATCGCGCCGCGCGGGCCGCGCAGCGTCTTGTGGGTGGTCGTCGAGACCACGTCGACGTGCGGCACCGGGGACGGGTGGGCGCCGCCGGCGATCAGGCCCGCGATGTGCGCCACGTCCGCGACCAGCACCGCGCCGGCCTCGCGGGCGATCTCGCCGAAGGCCGCGAAGTCGATCGTGCGGGGCAGCGCGGTGCCGCCGCAGAAGATCACCTTCGGGCGCTCCTTCAGCGCGAGCTCGCGCACCTGGTCGAAGTCGATCAGCCCGTCCCCGTGGCGCACGCCGTACCGCACGCCCCGGAACCAGGTGCCCGTCGCCGAGACGCCCCAGCCGTGGGTGAGGTGGCCGCCCATCGGCAGGGCCATGCCCATGACCGTGTCGCCGGGGTTCGCGAACGCCAGGTACACGGCGAGGTTGGCCGGGGAGCCGGAGTAGGGCTGCACGTTGGCGTGCTCGACGCCGAAGAGGGCCTTGGCGCGGTCGACGGCCAGGCTCTCCACCCGGTCGATGTTCTGCTGGCCCTCGTAGTAGCGGCGGCCGGGGTAGCCCTCGCTGTACTTGTTCTGCAGCACCGTGCCGGAGGCTTCCAGGACGGCGGCGGAGACGTAGTTCTCGCTCGGGATGAGGCGCAGGGTCTCCGCCTGGAGCCGCTCCTCCGCGCCGACGAGGGCGGCGAGCTCGGGGTCGGCGGCGGCGAGGGCGGGGTGGGCGGTGGGGTGCGTCTTCATGGCGTCGCTCCGGGTTTCGGCGGGACGGTCCCGGGACGCCTCGGCGCCGCACGGGACCCGGTCGGTTCCCGTGATGCCCAGGCGGGCGGCACCTCGTGTGGCTGGCCGCGCACGGCTCCCCCGGGGTCGCTTCCCCGTACGCCAGTCGCCGTGCGTGTCTCCAGCCTAGGGGGTGATCCGACGCGAATCGCCGGACGGGCCCTGTCGGGCGTGCCGTCACGCGAGGTTTCCCCGTCCGGCATCCGAGCGACGATAGGAAGGGGGACACCAGCCCCTGGCCGCAGGACGAACGGAGATCCCGTGTCGAGGACGCAAGACGAGATCGCTGCCGCGGACGCGCACAGCGCCCACAACTACCACCCCCTCCCCGTGGTCGTCGCCACCGCCGAAGGCGCGTGGGTGACCGACGTCGAGGGGCGCCGCTACCTGGACATGCTCGCCGGGTACTCGGCGCTCAACTTCGGGCACCGCAACCCGCGCCTGCTGGACGCGGCGCGGGCGCAGCTCGACCGCGTGACGCTCACCTCCCGCGCCTTCCACCACGACCGCTTCGGCGAGTTCTGCGGGCGGCTGGCCGCGCTGTGCGGCAAGGAGGCGGTGCTGCCGATGAACACGGGCGCGGAGGCCGTGGAGACGGCGGTGAAGACGGCGCGGAAGTGGGGGTACGAGGTGAAGGGCGTGCCGGACGGGCACGCGAAGATCGTGGTGGCGGCGAACAACTTCCACGGCCGCACCACGACGATCGTCAGCTTCTCCACCGACCACGAGGCGCGGGCGCACTACGGGCCGTACACGCCGGGCTTCGAGATCGTGCCGTACGGGGACCTCACCGCCCTGGAGGCGGCGGTCACCGAGAACACGGTGGCCGTGCTCGTCGAGCCGATCCAGGGCGAGGCGGGGGTGCTGGTGCCGCCGGCGGGCTATCTGCGCGGGGTGCGGGAGCTGACCGCGCGGCGGGGCGTGCTGTTCATGGCGGACGAGATCCAGTCCGGTCTCGGGCGCACCGGGCGCACCTTCGCCTGTGAGCACGAGGGCGTGGTGCCCGACGTGTACGTCCTGGGCAAGGCGCTCGGGGGCGGTGTGGTGCCGGTCTCGGCGGTGGTCGCGGACCGGGACGTGCTCGGGGTGTTCCGGCCGGGTGAGCACGGGTCGACGTTCGGGGGGAATCCGCTGGCCTGCGCGGTGGCGCTGGAGGTCATCGCGATGCTGGAGACCGGCGAGTACCAGCAGCGGGCCACCGAGCTGGGCGACCACCTGCACGCGGAGCTGGGGCTGCTCGTGGCCGGCGGCGCGGTGGAGGAGGTGCGCGGGCGGGGCCTGTGGGCCGGGGTGGACGTGGCGCCCTCGGTCGGCACCGGGCGGGAGGTGTCCGAGCGGCTGATGGGGCGGGGGGTGCTGGTGAAGGACACCCACGGGTCCACCATCCGGATCGCGCCGCCGCTGGTCGTGAGCAAGGAGGACCTGGACTGGGGACTGGCGCGGCTGCGGGAGGTGCTGGCCGGGGGGTGAGGGAACCGGGGGGCGGGGTGCGCGCGGCGGGGCCGGGGCCGGGAGGCGGGGTGCGCGGCGGGGCCTGGCCGGGGAGGCGGGGCCGGGCCGGGGCCGGACGGCAGGGCCGGGCGCCGGGGAGGACCCCCTCCCCCGGCGAGCCGGTCAAGTCGGGCCATTGACACGGCAGTTGGTCTAGGCCAATGTTGCCGCCATGCCGAGAACCCGCCTGCGCCGCGCCCTGCGCGGCGCGCTCGCCGTGCTCGTTCCCGCCGCCCTGCTCGGCGGCATGAGCGGTTCCGCCCAGGCCGCTCCCTGGCCCGAGCCCGTACCGGTCGTCTCCCACGTGGAGACCAGCGACCCGGTCGTCTTCATCACCATCGACGACGGCTGGTACCACGACCCCGCCGCCGCCAAACTGCTGCTCGACCGGCGGGTGCCCGCGTCCCTGTTCCTGCTGCCGGGCGCCTACTCGTACGACTCCGGCTACTTCCACCAGCTGCTCGACCAGGGGCGCTCCCGGGTCGAGAACCACACCGTCAGCCATCCCGACCTCACCGGGCTCGACGCCGCCGGGCAGAAGGCCGAGCTGTGCGGGGCGCGCGACCAGCACCTCGCCCAGTTCGGCGACGGGCCCCGGCTGGTGCGCCCGCCGTACGGGGTGTACGACGCCACCACCCGGACCACCGCCCGGGCCTGCGGGGCGAAGGCCGTGGTGACCTGGACGTACGACCTGACCACCTGGGGCCAGTGGACGCCGCCCACGCCGACGCTGAAGGCCGGCGACATCATCCTGCTGCACTTCAACGAGACCCTGGAGGACGACCTCCGGCGGGCCCTCGACCTCGCGGACGCGGCGGGGCTGAAGCCCGCGCCGCTGCGGGAGTACGTGCCGGAGTAGGGGCCCGGCGGCCGTTCAGAGGATGACGTGCGGGAGGAAGCGGGCGTACTCGTCGGTGATCGGGCCCGCCGACTCCCGGATGCCCAGGCCCGCCGCCTCGTCGCCGACGGTCCACGCGCCCAGCACGACCCGGTTGCCGTCGAAGTCCGGCAGCGGGGCCAGCTCCTGGTAGCAGCAGGGCTCGTCCCGTACGACGGGGGCGGCGCCGGGCTCGTGCAGCGTGACACCGGCGCCCTCGCGGCCGAGCAGCGGCTTGGCCACGTAGCCGGTGGCGGCGGCGAGTTCGCGCGGTCCGTCCAGGTAGGCGGGCAGCAGGTTCGGGTGGCCCGGGTGGAGCTCCCAGAGGATCGCGAGGAGCGCCTTGTTGGAGAGCAGCATCTTCCACGCCGGCTCGATCCAGCAGGTGCTGCCCGTGCCGCCGCCGTTGTCGAGGGTGTCCAGGACGTGCGGGCCGAAGCGGTCCGTGGTCAGCCACTCCCACGGGTAGAGCTTGAAGCAGGCGCGGACGAAGCGGAGCCGGTCGTCGACGAAGCGGCCCGCGATGCGGTCCCAGCCGATCCGCTCGACGGAGAGCGCCTCGGTGTCGAGCCCGGCCTGCTGGGCGGTCTCGCGGAGGTACGCGACCGTCATCAGGTCCTCGCCGAGCTCGTCGCCCTCGGTGTGGACGAAGTGCACGGGGCTGCCGGGCGGCAGCAGGCGGGCCTGGCGGCGCCACGCGTCGACGAGGCGCTCGTGGAGGGAGTTCCACTGGTCGGCGCCCGGGAAGCGCTCCTCCATCCAGAACCACTGCGGGCTCGCCGCCTCCACCAGGGAGGTCGGGGTGTCCGCGTTGTACTCCAGCATCTTCGCCGGGCCCGCACCGTCGTAGCACAGGTCGAAGCGCCCGTAGATCGAGGGGAGTTCGGCCCTGCGGTGCCAGGACTCGGCGACCAGGCCGGCGAGCCGGGAGTCGGTGATGCCGAGCTCGGCGAACCGGTTCTTCTCGACGATGTGCGCCGCCGCGCCCAGGCACATCGCGTGCAGTTCCTCGACGACCTCCTCCAGCGCCTCGACCTCGGGCAGCGTGAAGGAGTAGTAGGCGCTCTCGTCCCAGTACGGGCGCAGCGAGCCGTCCGGGTGGCGGGTCAGGGGGTAGATCAGGCCCTGCTCCTCGACGGTCCGCTGCCAGCCGGGGCGGGGTTCGGTGCGATGGCGCCGCATGGCCGGGTCAGCCGCCGCCGGAGCCCGAATGGTGGCCGCCGAAGCCGCCCGAGTCCACGGCCGTCTTGTCGAAGCTGCCGCCGCCGGCCTTGCCGCCGCTGACCGAGCCGCCGTAGTAGTAGCGGCCGGTGGAGCTGGTGGAACCGCTGCCGGAGCCGTCGCCGGAGGAGCACTTGTAGTCCGGCAGTTCCTTGTAGGTCACCGGGTCGACGCAGCGACGGTCGGGCTCCGAGCCGCACGCCGTCAGCGTCGCGGCGAGCACGCTCACCCCGCCGAGAATCACCGTGCCCGATCGCAGTCTGCGCATCGCCCGTCCCTTCCCTGCCCGCCCGCTCGCCCGCTCGCCCTGTCGCGATCGCACAGTGTAGGCCCGCGTTCCGGAGCCGTTCGCACTAGAGTCCCTTTCGTGCTTCTTGGGATGGTGTGCGCGCTCGGTTCGGCCGTCTGCTTCGGCGCGGCGTCGGTGCTCCAGGCGGTCGCCGCGCGGGCGGCGGAGCCCGGCTCGGGCGGCGGGGTCGACGTCACGCTGCTGTGGCGGGCGCTGCGGCAGTGGCGGTATCTGGCCGGGCTCGGACTGGACGGGCTCGGCTTCGTCCTCCAGATCGTCGCCCTGCGGACCCTGCCGATCTACGCGGTCGGCGCCGCGCTCGCGGCCAGTCTCGCCGTGACGGCGGTGATCGCCTCGCGGGTGCTGAAGGTGCGGCTGCGGCGGGTCGAGTGGGCGGCGGTCGGGGTGGTCTGCCTCGGCCTCGGGATGCTGGCGCTGGCCTCGGGGCGGGAGGGCCACGAGGGGACCGACTCGGCGGTGCTGCGCTGGGGCCTGCTGGTGGCGGCGGGCGCGGTCCTGGCGATCGGCGCGGCGGCCGGCCGGCTGCCGGAGCGGCCCCGCGCGCTGGTCCTGGGCCTGGCGGCCGGGTTCGGCTTCGGGGTGGTGGAGGTCGCCGTGCGGCTGATCGACTCGGTCGACCTGGCCAACCCGGCGCTGTACGCGCTGCTGGTGGGCGGCGGGTCGGCGTTCCTGCTGCTGACCTCGGCGCTGCACCGGGGCTCGGTGACCACGGCGACGGCGGGTCTGGTGCTGGGCGAGACGATCGGCCCGGCCCTGGTCGGCGTGGTGTGGCTCGGCGACGAGACCCGGCAGGGCCTGGGCTGGCTGGCCGTCCTCGGCTTCGCGGTCGCCATCGCCGGCTCCCTGGCCCTGGCCCGCTTCGGCGAGCCCCCGGCCGAGGCCCCGGCCGGGACCGGGGCGGGCGCCGGGAGCCCCGCCGGGGACTGAGCCGGGGCGGGGCCGTGGCGCGTTCAGCCGCCGAGCGGGGCGCCCTTGACGCTCTCGACGAACGCGGCGAACGCGGCGGCGGGGACGGTCAGGACGGGCCCGGCCGGGACCTTCGAGTCGCGGACGGGCACGACGCCGAGGGAAGCGGCGAGGCCGACCGAGACCTCCACGCAGTTTCCGTCATTGTTGCTGTAGGAGGACTTGAACCACTGCGGGTCGTTCACGAATACGCCTTTCGTGCCTCACGGATCATGGCCACCGAAGCCGCCTGAGGCAGCGCTTCGGCCTGCAGTTGATGGTAGGCCGTGAGCAACGCCAACACGGCTTCCGTGGTGCGCTCCATGTGCCCCCGGATCTGTGATTCGGCGTAGGCGACAACGGACATGTCCGGCAGGGTCAGCAGGTTGAGCGGAAGGTCGAGCGAGCGGTGCTCGCCCATGCCGTACGGAGCGATCTGCACCACCGTGTGGGGCTGTTCGGCCACGGCCAGGAGCCTCTCCAGCTGCTCCGACATGACCTCGGCGCCGCCCACGCGCCGCCGGATGCAGCTCTCGTCGAGGACTATCAGCATCATCGGTGGGCGGTCGCGTACGAGAGCGGCCTGCCGTTCCGCGAGGAAGCGGACACGCCGGTCCGCCCGTTCGGCGGTGATCGAGCCGCGGCGCACGTTCGTGTCGGCCAGGCACCGCGCGTACCCAGGGGTCTGCAACAAGCCCGGGACGATGCCGATCTCGTACAGCCGAATCTCCACGGCCTTCCCCTCGTTGGCGACGTACTCGGGGAACCCCTCCAGCAGCGGGCCGGGTCGTGTCCTCTGCCACTCCCGCTCCAGGGAATCGGCGGTTCCCTTGGTGCCGAAGATCTCGTCCATCTGCACCGAGAACGGAAGGGAGGGTGGCTTGCGAGTGGTTTCGACGGCGGAAATATGTTGACTGGAGTATGCCGATCGCATGGCCACGTCGTCCTGCGTCCACCCTCGCTCATCACGCAGCCTGCGTAAAAGCACTCCATACGCGGCCCTTGGGCCGGATGCGGCGTCCAACGCCTTGCGGTTGGTCACAACTCTTCCTTCCTGGCTGGCCAATTGAAGGGAAGTGGGCCGTAGGCCACGCTAGCGACTCCTGGTAGTGAACGCGCTACGGAGAGGAGCGGACGCATGTCCGAAGCGACACCCGCGCAGCCCCCACCCCCACCACCGCCCCCGCCGCCCATCCGCGCCGAGATCGGCTCGTTCGTGGTCGACGTCCGCGGCGGCGCCCGGATCGGGCGCGTGATGGCGATGGAGTGGGACCGCCTCGTCCTACGGCCGCTCGGCGGCGGGATCGAGTGGTCCGTCGAGCGGGCGGACCTTCGCGCGCCGACCGATACGGAGATGGCGACGATCCGCGCGGTCACGGCCCCGGTCTCCCGCACCGTGCTGTGAACGGCCTCCCGCCGACGGATGGTTTCACTCCGGCCGCCACGCCCTTTCCGGGGTGCGGGAGCTGCGCGCGGCTCGAACGGTGGCGGCAGGACTACGCGGCGAGGGGCGCCCATTCCGAGGCCCTGGACTGCGTCGTGGAGATCCGGAACCACCCCCACGAGCCGCCGAAGATGACGGTCCCGACGGGTGTCCCGCCGGGACCTCCCGAGGACGTGAGGCCGTGAAGGGGCGTCGATGGTCCAGTGCGCCGCCGTACGGCGAATCCCCCTCGGTGACCTCATGGAAGTGATCGTCAGGGCCGCCGCCCCGCCCAACCTCTCCCACCCCCTCAGGCGAGACCGGTACGCGGTCTGCGAGCTCGGCGAGAACCACGACGAACCCCACGCGCACCTGGTGCACCCGCCCGAGTCGACCGGTCCCGGCATGTGGGTCCTGTGGTCCGACGAGCTCACCGACTGCGTGTTCGTCGAGCTGAGCGGGTGCGCCGAGGACCACGCGTCGGGCGCGGCGTGCGAACTGTTCGCCGGGCACTCGCCCGGCCACTCGTTCGACGTCCACAGGCCCACGGGGACGCCGTATCCGCAGGTGCGCGGCGAGCCGGACGGCACGGACGCCTCCCCAGACCCGGACTAGGGGGTGTCGCCGGCGGGCGTCCGCCGCGTCACGGCCCCGGCAGAGCGCGCATCAGCGCGTCGAGCGTCCCCGACCACTGGCTGTCCGAGGGGGTGCCGTAGCCGATCACGAGACCCTCCGGACGCGGACCCACGGCATCAGGGTGCCGGAAGTGGCCGAGCCCCTGGAGCCCCAGCCCCTGCCACGCCGCGGAACGGACCACGTGCTGTTCCGTACCGGGAGGAAGCCCCAGGACGATGTGCAGCCCCGCCGCGACCCCGGACACCCGCAGGTGCGGGGCTTCGACCGCGAGTCTGCCGGTCAGCTCGTCGCGCCGCCGCCGGTAGTGCAGCCGCATTCTCCGCACGTGACGGTCGTAGGCGCCGCTCCGGATGAACTCCGCGAGGGCCAGTTGGTCCGTCGCCGCGCTCCCGTCGTGAAGACCCTTCGCGGCGATCACCTCGTCCACCAGGTACTCCGGCAGCACCATCCACGCCAGCCGCAGCCCCGGCGCGAGGGACTTGCTCGCGGTGCCCAGGTAGACGACGCGGTCCGGGTCGAGGCCCTGGAGGGCGCCCACCGACTGCCGGTCGTAGCGGAACTCGCCGTCGTAGTCGTCCTCCAGGATCAGCCCGCCCGTCGAGCGCGCCCAGTCGACCGCCGCCGCGCGCCGGTCCGGCCGGAGGGCGCCGCCCATCGGGAACTGGTGGGCCGGGGTCATCAGGACCGCCGCCGGGCCGGCCAGCTCCTCGGTGCGGGTGCCGTGCGCGTCGAAGGGCAGCGCCGCGGTGCGCAGCCCGGCGCGGGCCAGGATGTCCCAGTGCACGTCGAGGCCGTACGACTCGACCGCCACCTCGCGCGCCCGCCGCTCCCTCAGGACCTGGCCCATCAGCATCAGCCCGTGCACGAAGCCCGAGCAGACCACGATCCGCTCCGGCCGCGCGTACACCCCCCGGGCGCGGGCCAGGTACTCGGCGAGGACCGTGCGCAGCTCGATCCGGCCGCGCGGGTCCCCGTAGCCGAAGGCCTCGTCGGGGGCGCCCATGAGGGCCTTGCGGGCGGCCTTCAGCCAGTCGGCGCGCGGGAAGGAGGAGAGGTCCGGGGTGCCGGGGTGCAGATTGTGGACCGGGCGCCCGGCCCGGGACTGCCGGGGCGCGCCGGGCCGCGCGGGCGCCGGGCGGCGCGGCTCCGAGCGGCGGGCGACCCGGGTGCCGGAGCCCTGCCGGGCGGTCAGCCAGCCCTCGGCGACCAGCTCCGCGTAGGCGTCGGCGACGGTGTTGCGGGCCACGCCCAGGTCGGCGGCGAGCGAGCGGGAGGAGGGCAGCCGGGTCCCGGCCGTCAGGCGCCCGCCGCGCACCGCTTCGCGCAGGGCGTCCATGAGGCCGCTGCGCAGCCCCCGGCCGCGCAGTTCCAGGTGCAGGTCGGCCCCGAAAGTGGCCCAGTCATCCGCCATGGGAATGGACCATACCCGGGCACCACCGGGCCCGTACGGTGATCGGTATGACGACCACCACGCAGCACACCGAGCAGACCGCGTACGCGCCCGAGCACGCCTCCCGGATGGCCTTCGCCGAGCGGCACCCGGAGTTCTACAAGGCCATGATCGGCCTGGAGATCGCCGCGGCGAAGCACGTCGAGCCGGCCCTCTACGAGCTGGTCAAGATCCGTGCCTCGCAGCTCAACAACTGCGGCTTCTGCCTCGACATGCACACCAAGGACGCCCTCGCGGCGGGCGAGACCGTGCAGCGCGTCGTGCAGCTCTCGGCCTGGCGCGAGTCGCGGCACTTCTACACCGAGCGGGAGCTGGCCGCCCTCGGCCTGACCGAGGCGGTCACCGTCCTCACCGACGGCTTCGTGCCCGACGACGTGTACGCGAAGGCCGCCGAGCACTTCGAGGAGACCGAGCTCGCGCACCTGATCGGCGCGATCACCGTCATCAACGCCTGGAACCGGATCGGTGTCACCACCCGGATGGTGCCGGGCCACTACACCCCCGCTTCGCACAAGCGGTGAGCCGCGCCGGGGAGTTGCGGGCGCTGCACGCCGACGTCCCGGCCGGCGGGCGCCCGCTGGTCCTGCCGGGGCCCTGGGACGCGGCCTCCGCCCGGGTCTTCGAGGAGGCCGGTTTCCCGGCCCTGGCCACGCCGAGCGCGGGCATCGCCGCCGCCCTCGGCCACGAGGACGGGCACACCCCGGCCGCCGAGATGTTCGCTGCCGTGGCCCGGATCGTCCGGGCGGTGTCCGTACCGGTCACGGCCGACCTGGAGGGCGGCTACGGCCTGTCCCCCGAGGAGCTGGTGGAGCGGGTCCTGGAGACCGGCGCCGTCGGCCTCAACCTGGAGGACTCCGACCGTACGGGCGGCCTGCGCGACCCGGACGCGCACGCCGAGCGGCTCGCGGCGGTCCGGGCGGCGGCCGGGCCCGCGCTCTTCGTGAACGCCCGGATCGACACGTACCTGCGCGGCGGCGGGGGCGTCGAGGAGGCCGCCGCACGCGCCCGGCGCTACCGGGCGGCGGGCGCGGACTGCGTCTTCCCGATCCTCGCCCCGGCGGCCGACCTGCCCCGGCTGCGGGCGGCCGGGGTCGAGGGGCCGCTCAACTTCCTGGCCCGGCCCGGCGATCCGGACTTCGCCGGGCTGGGGCGGCTCGGCGCCACCCGGATCACCTTCGGCCAGGGGCTGCTGCTGCGCACCCTCGCCGGGGCGAGGGAGCTCGCGGACGGGCTGCTCAGGGCCTGAAGGACGCCAGGGCCGTGGTGAGGGTCTCGCGCTGGCGGGGCCAGTCGGTCTCCGGTCCGGCGACCAGGATCGCGTGCTGGCGTCCGTCGGGGCCGGTGAACGCCCGGTCCACCACCTTGCGGCGGCCCTCCTCCCGGTCGTACGCGTAGACCAGTTCGGCCGCGTCCCCCTCGCCCGCCGGGCCCAGGGAGATCTCCTGGTAGCCCGGCTTGGCGGAGAGGGTCCGCGAGGTCCCCCGCAGCGATTCGAGCGGGGTGGTGCCGGGCTCGCCGAGGGTGAAGATCTGCACCAGGCTCTTCCCGTCGGGCGAGTTGTAGAAGACGCCCTGCTCGGAGGAGGTGCGGTTCCAGTCCTCCGGCACGGCGACGCTGAAGCCGGCCGGGTCCTGGACCGTCCGGAAGCCGGGCGGCACCGCGCCGTCCGAGGGCGTCGCCTCCGACGACGGGGAGACCTCGCCGGACGGGGTGCCGGTGGCCGAGGGCGTGTCCTGGACGGCCGTGGTCGTGACCGGGGGCGGTCCCTGGGTCCCCGTTCCCGTGCCGCCGTCGCGGCCCCACAGCAGCCAGCCGCCGAAGCCCACGGCGACCGCCGCCGCCACGACCCCGGCGACCACCGCCCGCCGCCCCCGCCCGGACCCCGCGGGCGGGCCGGGCGGGGCCGGGGGCGGGAAGGGCGGCGCGACCGGGTCGTAGCCGGGGAACGCCGACGGCCCGGGAGGCTGCGCCGGGAGCGCGGGGAGCTCCGGGAAGGGCTGGGGCGGCTGGAACCGCAAGGGCTCGGGCTGGGGCGGCCCCTGGGCCCCGGTGTCCTGGGGCGGCCCGGTGACCGGCTCCCAGCTCTGCGTCTCGTCGTTCCAGCGCGCCCCTCCCCCGTACCCGCTCATCTCATCCTCCGAGCAGCGCGCCGACGGCCTGGCCGACGGCGACACCAGAGGCGAGGATGCCGGTGACGGCCCCGGCGTCGGCGAGGGCCTGGCGGAGCCGGGTGAGCCGGCCGGTGCCGGCGGCGCCGGTGCCCTCGATCTCGTCCTCGGCGTCGGAGAGTTCGGCGTCCAGGGCGGCGGTCTGCGCCGAGGCGACGACACCGCCGAGGTCGGCGCGGAGCCTGCCGATCGCCTGGAGCAGCTCCTCCTGCGCGGGGTCGCGCTCGGGGCCGGTGCCCTGGACGGTGTACGACACCCGGTTGTGGTCGCCGACGGTGACGTTGCCGCGGGTGTTGGTGATGCTGATGCCGCCCGCCGCGGGCGCGTTGCGGTCCTGGGGCTGGGGCTGGGGCTGGTCAGCCACGGTCGCCTCCGGTCTTCGTCGTCTGGAAGTTCTTGCTGGTGACGGTGTTGTGGTCGCCGATGGTGACGTTCCCCTTGGTGTTCTCGATGAACGTCCCGCCCTCGGCGACGTGCACGATCTTCTGCTCGAACTCGGCCGTCTCGTAACCGGCCTGGCGCAGCGCCACCGTGACGCCGTTCGCGACCCGGTCCTGGACGCTCTTCAGATAGCGGCTGACGTCCATCTCCTGGAAGAGGGAGGCCTCGTCGTCGGAGCCGAGCTCGCGGACCGAGACCCGCGGCCCCTCGGGCAGCGCGCCCGCGTGCCCGCCGGTGGTCTGCCGCCACAGGGCGCCGAGCGACCGGCCGAGGGTGACGAGGGCCTGCCCGGCGGAGCGGGGGACCTGGCCGAGGGCCCAGACGGCCTTGCCGAAGTGGTGGTTGTGGCGGTAGCGGTGGGCGATCCGGTCGGCGTGCCGGTACAGCCCGGCGACCGGGCGCAGCACGTGCGGGGCGACCTCCAGCATGAGCATCCCGCCCTGGGTGTGGACCCGGACGAAGACGGTGACGACGATCTCCTCGCCCCAGCCGCCGACCCGGACGCGCAGGAAGTGCCGGCGGGTCTCGCCGCCCTCCTCGATGGCGCCGGAGCGGTGCGCCTCGAAGCCCTCCGGGGTGTACGGGGCGGCGGCGCGGGCCGGCAGTCCGTCCACGGGCAGGAAGACGACCTCGTCGATCTCCAGGTGGCGCAGCCGGTCGCGGACGGCGGCGGCGAGCTCCGGGGAGCCGTGCGGGGAGGGCTTTCGCAGGCCCTCCACGAGCGGCACGATGTGGCGCATGATCGCGCTGTTGTCGAGCGGCTCGGGCGCCGTGCCGTCGAGGCTCTTGCGGGGGCGCAGCTCGACGGAGAGCGACCAGGGCTCGTACGGTTCGCCGGCGCCGCAGAACGGGTTTTCGGAGCGGTACATCACGAGCCGGGAGTGCTGCTCGACGCGGATCCGGTCGCGCAGCCTGCGGAAGCGGGCGCCCTGGAAGCGCTCGGCCGGGTCGGCGGCGTGGTCGGCGAAGCGCAGCCGGTCCAGTTCGCCGGTGAGCGAGCGGGCGAACTGGCCGCGCTGGGTGGCCACCGCCCAGGCGAGCAGCGGCGGGACGGCGAGGGTGAGCCAGACCTCCAGCCGGCCGAGGCCCCAGAGCTCCTGGGTGCCGAAGAGGACGGCGAGGCCGGGGAGTTCGGCCCAGTCGCCGAGGTCGGACAGCAGCTCCCAGCGGGTCTCCTCGCCGGTGAAGGCCAGGGTGGCGAGCAGCAGCAGGACCTGGACCAGGACCAGGCGCCCGTACCAGCGCAGGACGAGGGCGGGGGCGGCGCGGTAGAGCGGGGCGCGGTCGGCCCGGCCGCGCACCCAGCGGCCGAGCGCGAGCAGCAGGAAGGGCAGGACGAGGAAGCCGACCAGACCCTTGGTCACCGGGAAGGCGATGATCCACAGCGCCAGGATCCCGGCGGACCAGCCGAGTTCGATGCGGCGGGCGCGCAGGGCGTGGGCGAGGACGCGGGCGGCGTCGACGCCGAGGGCGGGCGCGGCGACGCGCTCCTCGTGGACGTAGAGCTCGTCGATGACGGCGTCGCGGAAGCGGTCGTCGAGGTAGACCCCGGCGCAGAGCAGCCGGGTCGCCTCACTGGCGGCGGGCGCCGCGCGCGGGACGGTGCCGGGCGGCGGCCCGGACGGCGGCGGCCCGGCTTGCGGCGGTCCGGACGGCGGTGGTCCGGGGTGCGGCGGTGGTCCGGGTTGGGGTGGAACGGACGGCTGCGTCATGACTTCCCCCGATGTCTCGAACGGTGCGCGTGGGCTCCGGAGTTGGGGTCCGGGGCGGCGCGAGGGGACAGCATAGAACGCACGGCGCCCCCGGCCGAGGGGCCGGGGGCGCCGGGTGCCCGGGGAAGCCGGGCGGGTTCAGCTCGTTCAGATCAGGCCGAGCTCGCGGACCGCGTCGCGCTCCTCGGACAGCTCCTTGACGGAGGCGTCGATGCGGGTGCGGGAGAAGTCGTTGATCTCCAGGCCCTGGACGATCTCGTACGCGCCGTCCTTGCAGGTGACGGGGAAGGAGGAGATGAGGCCCTCGGGGACGCCGTAGGAGCCGTCGGACGGGACGCCCATGGAGGTCCAGTCGCCCTCGGCGGTGCCGTTGACCCAGGTGTGGACGTGGTCGATGGCGGCGTTGGCGGCGGAGGCGGCCGAGGACGCGCCACGGGCGTCGATGATCGCGGCGCCGCGCTTGGCGACGGTCGGGATGAAGGTGTCGGCCAGCCACGCCTCGTCGTTCACGACGTCGGCGGCGTTCTTGCCGGCGATCTCCGCCTGGAAGATGTCCGGGTACTGGGTCGCGGAGTGGTTGCCCCAGATGGTGAGGCGCTTGATGTCCGTGACCGAGGAGCCGGTCTTCTGGGCCAGCTGCGTCAGCGCGCGGTTGTGGTCCAGGCGGGTCATCGCGGTGAAGCGCTCGGCCGGGACGCCCTTGGCGGCGGACTGGGCGATCAGGGCGTTGGTGTTGGCCGGGTTGCCGACGACCAGGATCTTGACGTCGTCGGCGGCGTGCGCGGCGATGGCCTCGCCCTGCGGCTTGAAGATGCCGCCGTTGGCGGCGAGCAGGTCGCCGCGCTCCATGCCCGGGCCGCGCGGGCGCGCGCCGACGAGCAGGCCGATGTTGGCACCCTCGAAGCCCTGGTTCGGGTTGTCGAAGATGTCGATGCCCTTGAGCAGCGGGAAGGCGCAGTCGTCGAGCTCCATGGCGGTGCCCTCGGCGGCCTTGACGCCCTGCGGGATCTCCAGCAGGCGGAGCTTGACCGGCACGTCCGCGCCGAGCAGGTGGCCGGAGGCGATGCGGAAGAGCAGCGCGTAGCCGATCTGGCCGGCCGCGCCGGTCACGGTGACATTCACGGGAGTGCGGGTCATGGCGATCTCCGTAAGACAGCTGGCGGTGGGGGGTCCCTGCCCCTGGTGTGGGATACCCCTCTTGATCGATCCTTGTCTCGACGTGAAGAGATATCCGGCGTCAGGCTATCCGACCCGCGCCCGTCCGGACCCCCGCCCCCTTGTGGGACGGCTCACTGCCGCCGCACCTCCCCGACGACGTACCGGAACGGTCACTTCCGTGCCACAAGGACCCGGCGGACCTTGAAGAGCCATTGGCGCGTACATGACCCTGGATCGGACGGCGCCCGTCCTCCCTCGGGGGAGAGGACGGGCGCCGTCGTATGTACGGGGTGCGGGGGTACGGGGGTACGGGCCGTCAGGTCACCGTGAGGTGCAGGACGTCCTCCAGGAACGGGATCCGCAGCCAGGGCGAGGGCTGCACCATGAGCGCCAGGAACACGATCAGGCCGCCCATCACCCCGTACGTGATCATGTCGGTGAAGCGCGAGCGGACCGCGAGCATCCCCACCGAGGGCATCGTCCGGCGCAGCACCGCGCCGGTCAGCAGCGCGACCCCGACCAGCAGGGTGCCGACCCGGAAGGCCTGCGGGAACAGGTCCGTGCCCACGATCAGCAGCCCGAGCCCGGCCAGCCCGAGCACGGTCAGCAGCGGCCACTGGCGCGCGGGCGCGGGCGCGTCACCGGGCGCCGCCCGGCCACCGCCCTCGGGGCGCACGGTGCCGGTGGTGAGCGTGGCACGGGGGTGCCGCCGGGGGGCGGCGGGCGCGTCGGGCGCTTCGGGCGCTTCGGCGGTGGGCGCGTCGGCGGTGGCGGCGGTGGCGGCGGTGGCCGACACCTTGCCACCGCCCGACTCCCCGGCGCCCGGCTCCTCGGCGCCCGGCCCTGCGGCCTCCGCCGTCTCCGCCGTCTCTGCCGTCTCCGCCCCTACGGTCTCCGGCGGCTCGCCGTCCGGCGGCACCGCGCTGTCGGTCGTGGGGCCCGTCGGCCGCTCCGGGGTTCCGGTGGCCGGCACGGTCAGCGGACCCCGGCCGCGCGCTCGGCGGCCTCGACGACGTTGACCAGGAGCTGGGCGCGGGTCATCGGGCCGACGCCGCCGGGGTTCGGCGAGATCCAGCCGGCCACCTCGGCGACACCGGGGTCGACGTCGCCGACGATCTTGCCCTCGCCGTTGCGCGAGACGCCGACGTCGAGCACCGCGGCGCCCGGCTTCACGTCCTCCGGCTTGATCAGGTGCGGCACGCCCGCGGCGGCCACGATGATGTCGGCGCGGCGCAGGTGCGAGGAGAGGTCGCGGGTGCCGGTGTGGCACTGGGTGACCGTGGCGTTCTCGGAGCGGCGGGTGAGCAGCAGCGGCATCGGGCGCCCGATGGTGACGCCGCGGCCGACGACCACGACCTCGGCCCCGGCGATCTCCACGCCGTGCTCGCGCAGCAGCCGCACGATGCCGTACGGGGTGCAGGGCAGCGGCGCGGGCTCGTTGAGGACCAGCCGGCCGAGGTTGGTCGGGTGCAGGCCGTCGGCGTCCTTGGCCGGGTCCATGAGCTCCAGGACCCGGTTCTCGTCGATGCCCTTGGGCAGCGGGAGCTGGACGATGTAGCCGGTGCAGGAGGGGTCGTCGTTGAGCTCCCGGACGACCGCCTCGATCTCCTCCTGCGTGGCGGTGGCGGGCAGTTCGCGCTGGATGGAGGCGATGCCGACCTGGGCGCAGTCGCGGTGCTTGCCGGCGACGTACTTCTGGCTGCCGGGGTCGTCGCCGACCAGGATGGTGCCGAGACCGGGCGTGACGCCCCGCTCCTTGAGGTCCGCCACCCGGGCGGTCAGATCGGACTTGATCGCGGCTGCGGTGGCCTTGCCGTCGAGAATCTGGGCGCTCATGCGGCCATCCTCCCGGAAGACCCCCGCCCGTTTCCAATTCGGAATCGAAGATTGCACTTGCACAACTCCGCGGCCTATCGACTGGACAAGCGGACGGCGCATTGACGACGATGATCCAAGCAGTGCCGCGGGCAGTGCTGGGGGGCAAAACCGCTCATTTGTTGTGAAACACGTGGTCACACTTCCTCCGCGCGGGCCGCGTCGTCCCCGCACAGAATTCACGGAGGAACCCCTCGATGAGCTTCGGCGAACCGAACAACCCCTACGGCCAGCCCCAGCAGCCCCAGGGCCAGCAGCCCGGCTACGGCTACCCGCAGCAGACGCCGCAGGGCGTCCCGCCGCAGCAGGGCTACGGCTACCCGGCCGCCCCGCCGGTGGACCAGTACGGCGGCTTCCCGGCCGGCCCGGTCGAGATGCCGGGCACCCTCAAGGCGGCCCGCGTGATGCTGTGGGTCATCGCCGGTCTCCAGGTCGTCGGCCTGGCGCTGCTGGTGCTGGGCCTCGCCGCGGTCCAGAAGCTGAAGGACGACCCGGAGCTGAACGCCGACTCCAGCTTCGACGCGGTCACGAAGTTCGGCACCGGGATGATCTACGCGCTGATCGTCCTCGCCGTCCTCTTCCTGGCCGGCGCCATCTGGGGCGCGCTCCAGATCGGCAAGGGCGGCGGCGGGGCCCGCATCGGCCTCATCGTGCTGTCGTCGCTGACCATCGTGTTCAGCCTCTACCCGTGGTTCCCGCTGAGCCTGATCCACCTGGTGCTGGCCGTCCTGATCCTGGTCTTCGTGGCCAAGGCCGACGGTGCCGCCTGGTTCAAGCGCCCGCGCGTCTGAGCCCCGGCAGCCCTGCCCGAAGGGGCCCGGTTCCGTCCTGGAACCGGGCCCCTTCGGCGTTCCGGCGTGCTCGGCGCGTCCGCGCCCGGGGTCCGCTCAGCTCCGCTTCAGCACCACGAACTGCCCCGACTGCGCGGCGATCTCGTACCGCGCCTCCGGGTGCAGCTGGGAGGCGAGCTGGACCGGGTCGGTGACGGGCTGGGACCAGCCGGAGTTCAGGTCGAGGGCGAGGTAGTCGGGGTGGACGCCGGTGGCCCCGCCGACCCAGTAGACGGTGTGGTCCGAGGTCAGGTGCGCCATGAGCGTCACGTTCGTCTCGACGCTGGTCCCCTCCGGCACGGCGGCCACCGCGCGGCGCGCGTCCACGGTCCGGGCGTCGGTGGCGTACGTCTCGGAGCGCAGCAGCTCGCGCAGCGGCAGGTCCAGGGCGTGCACGGCGGCGATCGCGGTGACGACGGGGACGGCGACCCGCCCGTACGCGGCCAGCCAGGCGCGCGGCGAGGTGCGGACCGCGCGGACGGCGTCGACCAGGGCGAGGAAGACGACGGGCATCAGGATGGCGCTGTAGTGCCAGACCATGCCCCAGTGGTTGGGGTCCTGGGAGAGGAAGCGCCAGGCCAGGGTCGGCAGCACGAGCAGCATCAGCGGGGAGCGCAGGGCCAGGAAGCCCGTGATGCCGACGAGGAAGAAGAGCATCTCCCACTTGTCGCCGGGACCGAAGGCGCCGAGGACCGAGTCGAGGAGGCCGACGTCCGCGCCGTCGCCGGTCTTCTCGATCTTGGCCCAGTAGTCGTACTGGCCGACCCTGCTCGCGGCGGGGATGAGGACGAGCACGGTGAGGGCGAAGAACGCCGTCCCGAATCCGGCCAGCGCCGCGCCGATCCGCTTCTGGCCCTTCACGAAGAGGACCGCGCCGACCATGGCGACGGTGAGCCCCATGTCCTCCTTGACGAGGACGAGCGGCACGGACCAGGCGACGGCGGCGTGCCAGCGCCCGAGGAGCAGCGCCCGGCAGGTCAGCGCGAGCAGCGGGACGGCGAAGGCGATCTCGTGGAAGTCGGACTTCACCGCCTCCTGGAGGCCCCAGGAGAGCCCGTAGGCGACGGTGATCGCGATGCCGGCGGCCCGGCTGCCGAGCACCTGCTGGGCGGTGCGGCCGACGACGGCGGCGGAGGCGGCGAAGAGCGCGGCCTGGGCGAAGAGGAGGGCGAGGGGGGAGGACCAGACCCAGTAGAGCGGCGCGAGGAGCGCGGTCACCGGGCTGAAGTGGTCCCCGAGTATGAGGAAGCCGGGCCCCTTGATGTCGACGATCGGGGCGCGCAGCTCGGCGTAGGCCCGGACCGCCTGCTCGAAGATCCCGAGGTCCCAGGAGGGGTTGCGGAAGCGCGCGTACTGGACCCAGGAGTACAGGAAGTACAGGGCGCACAGCACGCCCGCGAGGATCGCGTACGGGCGCACGGGCGCCGGAGAGAGGCCCGGCGACGGCCCGCCGCGCGCCCCGGGGGCGGCTGACCCCGTCGTGGATCCGTTCTGCACATCCAACACCGCGCCCCCAGGAACCGGCCGCCGACAAAAGAGCAACCTATTAGACCAGAGTCGCCCATCCGGGGGGCAGATGTGACGCAGCTCACATTGACTCGGTACGGAATTCAGTGCTCCACCCACATGATCGCGAATTCGGCACGGAATGGGCGCTGGTGCGGACGTCGGCCGCATATGCCTTACACGGAATGCCCATGACCGGAATGCACTGGTCATCGCAATTATTTCAGCCATATTGCAGACCGCTGGCCCGAAGTCGTCAGCCGGAGCAAAAACTTCCGGACAGCGGCCGTCGGAGCTGTGCTAGCTTCCTCCACCGCACGACCCGTTTCTCCCGACACGCCACGTGAAAGGAAGAGCACATGGTCAAGCGCAGAATGATCTCCGCACTCCTCGGGGTTTCCGCCGCGGCCGGCCTCACCATGGCCGTCACGTCCCCGGCCTCCGCCGTCGACCGCAACTGCTACGACGGCTACTTCTGCGTCTACCAGGCGCAGGAGTTCAACCAGAACTACCCGATGTACCGCTTCAGCGGCGCCGACGCCAACTGGTCCGACCAGTCGGCGATCTACGACAACGACAGCTCCTGGATGAACAAGTGGAGCGTCACGGTGAAGGTGTACGCCTACGCCAACTACGGCACCGTCAACACCTGCTTCAACCCGGGCTACCAGCTCGGCGCGGGCGGCAGCTCGCAGAACGACAACGGCCGCTCGCACAAGTGGGACGGCACCAGCTGGTGCTGACCCCGCTCCGGCGGTGACCCCGGGTGACGCAGAGGACGCCTCCCCCTCATCGCAGGAGGGGGAGGCGTCCCGCCGCCACCCTACCGCCCCGCCGGGACCGCCCGGCAGCACGCCGACCGGACCGCCGGCAGGGCACCGGAAGGACCTCCGAAGGGACCCGTATGCTCCCCCGTCACCGGATCGGCGCCACGCTCGCCGCCACCGCCCTCGCCTTGGTCACCGGCTGCGGATCGGGCTCGGGCCCGGCCCAGGACGACGGCGCGCAGGCCGGTCCCGACGCCACCCGGGGCGCGGCCTCCGCACCCGACGCGGCCAGTGCCGCCAAGGCCACCGCGGCCTTCAACTCGGCTAAGGAGCTGGCCCGCCAGGTCGGCGCGATGGAGCTCCGGCTCACCCGCGCGTGCATGGTCTCCCGAGGCTTCACCGTGCACCCGCCGGACCCCGCGCCGATGCCCGACGGCGGCGGCCCCGAGGCCCCCGAGGGCCGGGTCTCCCCCACCGCCGAGGAGGCCGCCCGGCACGGCTACGGCGCCGGCCCGGACGGCGCCGGCGACGGCACGGGCGCCGCCCCGCAGGACTCGACCCGCGACCGGCCCGGCCCGTGGGCGGACCTGCCCGACGCGGAGAAGCGGCGCTACACCCTCGCCAAGAACGGCGCCCCCGACCGGCTCGTCAGCTACGAGACCGGGGAGGGGAAGTTCTCCTC
Organism: Streptomyces sp. NPDC042100; assembly: GCF_055582325.1. Taxonomy (NCBI): domain Bacteria; kingdom Bacillati; phylum Actinomycetota; class Actinomycetes; order Kitasatosporales; family Streptomycetaceae; genus Streptomyces; species Streptomyces sp. NPDC042100. The sequence goes on along the minus strand of NZ_JBVJDK010000001.1, from coordinate 602,215 downwards.
GCCGAGCGGCGGCTGCGTCGGCGAGACCCGGAAGGCGCTCTACGGCGACATGCCGAAGTACCTGCGCCTGATGTGGCTCGCCGACAACGGGATGCGCCACGAGGCCGGCCGCGAGGCGGAGGGGTCCGACGCCTTCCTGAAGGCCGTCGGCACCTGGTCGTCCTGCATGGACAAGGCCGGATACGGCGGAATGAAGTCGCCCACCGAAGCCATCAAGAAGGCGAAGGAATATTACGGCGGAAAGGGCGGCGGGAAGAACCTCGACACCGCCGCCGTGGAATCCGGCAGGAAACAGGAGATCGCCCAGGCGAAAGCCGACGCGAATTGCGCGGACACCGCGAGGTACGACACTTTCTGGCGGGCCGCCTACCAGAAATCCCTCACGGCGCTGTACGTGAAGAACGAACCCGACCTCGTCACCTACCAGCAGATTCTCACCGAGGCCCAGAAGAAGGCCCAGAAAATGCTGGAGTCCTGAGTGGACGGCACGGAGGAGGCCCCCGGCGGCCCCCGGCGGCGCCGCTGGGGCCGGGTGGCCGGGGCCGCCGGTCTCGTCCTCGCGCTGGCCGCCAGCGGCGGTGCCTGGATCGCCGCCTCCCAGGCCCGCACCCCGGAGCAGCGCGCCGCCTCGGCCGCCGCGCCGCCGCGCTCCAGCGTCACCGTGCCCGCCACGGCCGGCCCGCTGGTCGACCGCAAGCGCTGGGACGGCACCCTGACCCGCAGCAGCACCCTGACCGTCAAGGGCCCCGAGTCCGGCGCGGGCGCGGCCCGGCAGGTCGTCACCCGGCTCGCCCTGCGCCCCGGGCAGCGCCTCGCCAACGGCGCCGTCGCCGCCGAGGTCTCCGGCCGCCCGCTCTTCCTCCTGGAGGGCGCCTTCCCGGCCTACCGGGACCTCTCCGAGGGCATGGAGGGCCCCGACGTGCGCCAGCTCCAGCAGGCCCTGGAGCAGCGGTACGGGACCCCCGTCACCGGCACCTTCGACGACCGGACCGCCCGGGACCTCAGGCGGCTCTACCGGGCCGCGGGCTACCGGGCCCAGCTCGGCCCGGAGGGCGGCGCCCGCGACGGGACCGGCGAGGGCGCGGGCGGCGGGACCGCCCCGGGCGGCGGGGGCAAGACCTCCGGGGGCGGCGACGCGGGCTCGGGCTCCGACGCGGGCTCGGGCTCCGGCTCCGCGCCGCCGCCCCCGGCCCGTACCGTCGTCACGCTCCCCATGTCGGAGGTGACCTACCTCGGCTCGCTGCCCGCCGTCGTCGGCGACGTGCCCGGCCGGGTCGGCATGAGCGCCGCCGAACCGCTGTTCACCGTCACCGGCGGGCGCTGGCAGGTCGCGGTGCCCGTCGCCGAACCCGACCTGCCCGACCTCACCGCGCTGCCCCGGGGCACCCGCGCCGAGGCGCGCGGCGAAGGGCTCGGCGCGGCCCGGCTCCAGGGCTCGTACGCCCGGCTGAGCACCGGCGGCAGCGCCAGGACCGCCTACTTCGACATCGGCGGGAGCGTGCCCGACCGGGCGCTGGGCAGCGCCGTCACCGTCGAGGTGGTCCGGCGCACCAGCCCGCCGGACGCGATCGTCGTCCCCGTCTCCGCACTGTGGACCGACCCGGCGGGCGTGGTGTCGGTGACCCTCCTCCAGGGCGACCGGCGCCGGCACGTGCCCGTCGAGGTGGCCCTGACCGTGGGCGGCCGGGCGGCCGTGACCGCCGCCGACCCGGCGCTCAGGGCGGGGGCCCCGCTGCTCGTCGGCTACGCGTACCGGGAGGCCGGCCTTGGCTGAGGACCCCGCGCCGGACGGGCGCCGGGTGGTGGTCGCCATGGAAGGGGTCTCCAAGACGTACCCGGCGGCCCGCCCGGTCACCGCGCTCGTCGACGCCACGCTGGAGATCCGCACCGGCGAGATGGTCGCCGTCACCGGCCCCTCCGGCTCCGGCAAGTCGACCCTGCTCAACATCCTCGGGCTGCTCGACACGGCCACCGGCGGGCGGTACGCCATGGACGGCGTCGACGTGCGGACCCTCGGCGAACGGGAGCGGACCCGGCTGCGGGCCGCCCGGCTCGGCTTCGTCTTCCAGTCCTTCCACCTCGTGCCGTACCTGAGCTGCCTGCGCAACGTGCAGCTGCCGCTCGTGCACACCCGGCACCCCCGGGCCGAGCGGCGGGAGCTGGCCGAGCGGGCGCTGGGCGCGGTCGGCCTGCGGCACCGGCTCACCGCCCGGCCCACCACCCTCTCGGGCGGCGAGCGCCAGCGGGTCGCGCTGGCCCGCGCGGTGGTGCACCAGCCGTCGGTGCTGCTGTGCGACGAGCCGACCGGCAACCTGGACTCGGCCAACACCGCCCAGGTCATGGACCTGCTGCGGGCGCTCGTCACCCCCGAGCGGACGGTCGTCGTCGTCACCCACGAGCGGGACGTCGCCGAGCGCGCCGACCGGGAGCTGCGGGTCGTGGACGGGCGCGTTGTCGGCTGAGCGGCGGGGGCGGGCCCGTACCGGCACGGCGTTCACGGACATCGCCGTCCAGGCCGTGTACGCGGTACTGGGCCGGCGGCTGCGCTCGCTGCTCACCGTCCTCGGGATCGCCCTCGGCATCGCCGCCGCCCTCGCCACCACCGGCATCACGGCGAGCGCGGCGGACGCCGTCTCCGGCCGCTTCGACGCGCTCAAGGCGACCGCCGTGACCGTCCGCTTCCCCAACGAGGCCGCCCGGCCCGGCGCCGACGCGGCGCGGCGGGCCCGCGCGCTCAACGGCGTGCGGTCGGCCGGGCTGCTGTGCGCCGCCGACGAGCGGCCCGCCGTCTCCGCGCTCGGCCCGCGCTTCGGCCGGGCCACCCCGCAGGAGCTGCGGGTGCTGGCCGCCGACGACGGGGCGCTCGCCGCGCTCGGGGTGGCCGCCCGCTCCGGGCGGCTGCCCGACGCCGGGCACATGGCCCGCGCGGACGCGGTCGCCGTCGTCGACACCGTCGCCGCCAAGGCGCTCGGCCTGGACGCGCTGCTGGAACGCGACCCGGAGGCGGCGCCCTCGGTCTGGCTCGCGGGGCGCCCGTTCACCGTCATCGGCACCTTCCGCGCCCCGGCGGGCGAGACCCGGCTCAGCGGCGCCGTCGTCGTCCCGTACGCGAACTGCGCGGCCGACGGCGGGGTGCTGGCCCGGCCTCCGGCGGCGGGCGCGGACGCCGACGGCGGGGAGGGCGGGCGGCTGGTCTTCGGGCCCACCGAGGCGGTGCTGCGCACCGAGCTCGGCGCGGCCCAGCAGGCCGGCCTGGAGGCGCCGCTCGCCCTCTACCCCGAGGGTCCGGACCGGCTGGCCGCGATCGTCCCCGCCGACCTGGGCAGTTTCCGGGGCGGGGTGGAGAGCGAGACCCGGGCGCTGTTCCTGGGCCTGGCGGGGGTGTCGCTGCTGATCGGCGCGCTGGGCGTCAGCAACACCACGTACGTATCGGTCGTCGAGCGGCGCTCCGAGATCGGGCTGCGCCGGGCGGTCGGCGCGGGACGGGCGGCGGTCGCGGCGCAGTTCCTGGTGGAGTGCGGGCTGCTGGGCCTGGCCGGCGGGGTGCTCGGCACCGCCGTCGGCGTGGACGTCACGGCGGGCACGGCGCTCGCGAAGGGCTGGCTCGTGGTCCTCGACCCGCGCCTGACGGCGGCCGGCCCGCTGCTGGGCCTCGCGGTGGGGATGCTGGCCGGGGTCTACCCGGCGCTCGCGGCGGCCCGGGTGGCCCCGGCGGAGACCCTGCGCGGCTGAGCGCGCCCGAGCCCCCCTCGACGGATCGAAGGGGGCTCGGGCGAGCGCCCCGGCCGGGGCGCTCGGGCTCAGCCGGAGGGCTCGGGCTCAGCCTGGGTGCTCGGGCTCAGTGGAAGAAGTGGCGGGTGCCGGTGAAGTACATCGTCACGCCGGCCTTCGCCGCCGCCTCGACCACCAGCTCGTCACGGACCGAGCCGCCGGGCTGCACGACCGCCTTCACACCCGCGGCGGTCAGGATCTCCAGGCCGTCCGGGAAGGGGAAGAAGGCGTCGGAGGCGGCGTACGCGCCGCGCGCCCGCTCCTCACCCGCCCGCTCGACGGCCAGCTTCGCCGAGTCGACGCGGTTGACCTGGCCCATGCCGACGCCGACCGAGGCGCCGTCCTTGGCGAGCAGGATCGCGTTGGACTTGACCGCGCGGCAGGCCTTCCAGGCGAAGGCGAGCTCGGCGAGCTCCTCGGCGGAGAGCGCCTCACCGGTGGCGAGGGTCCAGTTCGCCGGGTCGTCGCCGTCGGCCTGGAGCCGGTCGGTGACCTGGAGCAGGGCGCCGCCGTCGACGGGCTTGACCTCGACCGGGTTGGCCGGGGCGCCCTCGGCGCGCAGCACGCGGATGTTCTTCTTCTTGGCCAGCACCTCGACGGCGCCGTCCTCGTACGCCGGGGCGACGATGACCTCGGTGAAGATCTCGGCGACCTGCTCGGCCATCGCGACCGACACCGGGCGGTTGACGGCGATCACGCCGCCGAACGCGGAGAGCGGGTCGCAGGCGTGCGCCTTGCGGTGCGCCTCGGCGACGTCGGCGCCGATCGCGATGCCGCACGGGTTGGCGTGCTTGATGATCGCGACGCACGGCTCGGCGTGGTCGTACGCGGCCCGGCGCGCGGCGTCGGTGTCCGTGTAGTTGTTGTAGGACATCTCCTTGCCGTGCAGCTGCTCGGCCTCGGCGAGACCGCCCGTGCCGTCGACGTAGAGCGCGGCGCCCTGGTGCGGGTTCTCGCCGTAGCGCAGCACGTTCTTGCGGGCGTAGGTGGCGCCCAGGAAGTCGGGGAAGCCGGAGTCGTCGGCCGCCGCGTAGTCGTCGGCGAACCAGGAGGCCACGGCCACGTCGTACGCGGCCGTGTGCTGGAACGCCTGCGCGGCGAAGCGCTTGCGCTGGGCCAGCGTGAAGCCGCCCTCCTTGACCGCGTCGAGCACCGCGGCGTAGGCGCCGGGCTCGGTGACGATGGCCACGGACGGGTGGTTCTTGGCGGCGGCGCGGACCATGGAGGGGCCGCCGATGTCGATCTGCTCGACGCACTCGTCCGGGGTGGCGCCGGAGGCGACGGTCTCGCGGAACGGGTACAGGTTCACGACGACCAGGTCGAAGGGCTCCACGCCCAGCTCGGCGAGCTGCTCGCGGTGCGACTCCAGGCGCAGGTCGGCGAGGATGCCGGCGTGCACGCGCGGGTGGAGGGTCTTGACCCGCCCGTCCAGGCACTCGGGGAAGCCGGTGAGCTCCTCGACCTTGGTGACCGGGACGCCGGCCGCGGCGATCTTCGAGGCGGTGGAGCCGGTGGAGACGAGCTCGACCCCGGCCCCGTGCAGTCCGAGGGCCAGCTCTTCGAGCCCCGTCTTGTCGTAGACGCTGACCAGCGCGCGGCGGATGGGCTTAACGGTGTCGTTCACCGACATGAACCTTTCGTCCCTCAATGCTGTAGCCGTTGCGGGCGAGCTGCCCCACGACCTCGACGAGCAGCGAGCGCTCGACGTCCTTGATGCGCTCGTGGAGCGCGGCCTCATCGTCCTCGGCCCGGACCTCGACCACGCCCTGGGCGATGATCGGGCCGGTGTCGACACCGTCGTCGACGAAGTGGACGGTGCACCCGGTGACCTTCGCCCCGTAGGCGAGTGCGTCACGCACGCCGTGGGCACCGGGAAAACTGGGGAGCAGCGCCGGGTGGGTGTTCACCACGCGGCCGCCGAAGCGGGCGAGGAACTCCTTGCCGACGATCTTCATGAATCCGGCCGAGACGACGAGGTCCGGCCCGTACGCGGCGGTCGCCTCGGTCAGCGCGCGGTCCCACTCCTCGCGGCTGCCGTGGTCCTTGACGCGGCAGACGAAGGTGGGCAGTCCGGCGCGCTCCGCCCGCTCCAGACCGGCGATCCCGTCCCGGTCGGCACCCACGGCGACGATCTCCGCGCCGTAGCCCTCCGGGTCGGCGGCGACGGCGTCGAGCAGGGCCTGGAGGTTCGTGCCGGAGCCGGAGACCAGGACGACGAGGCGGGCGGCAGCCACTGGGTCACTCTTTCCGTGGTGTTTGTGCGGTCGTACGAACGAATCGCATCCCGCGATACGGGGAACCCTACGAAGGGCTCGGCCGTCAGCAACGATACCGGCACACCGCACGGCCCCCACGGGACGGGGGCGGGGCCGGAGGGTAGCGTCGGGTCTGACGACACGCCACAGCAGGCCACCCCCGGCCGACACCCGGCCGACACCCGCGCACGACAGACAGAGGGAAGACGTCCAGCACATGCCGGATCGCCAGTCCACGAACGACAACAACCCGTTCGCGCCGCCGCCGGAGGGGCGGCCGGACCAGCCGTGGCAGCCGCGGCGCCCCGAGGGCGCCGAGAACCCAAACGGCACCGACGGCTCTGTCGGCGGCGAGCGCGGGCAGCGCCCCGCGGGCGGGCCCGGCTGGAGCAGCAGCCAGCCGGGGCGTTCCTCCGACGGCTTCGGCCGCCGCCCCGACCAGCCCTCGGGCGGTCCCGGCGGCCCCGGCGGCCCCGAGGGCGGTCAGGGCCCGGGGCTGCGCTGGGACCCGACCGACCCGGCCCAGCGGCGCGCCCGGTACGCGGTGCTCTCGGGCATGTGGGCGTTCTTCTTCGCGGTCTTCGGCATCGAGGAGCTGGCGCTGCTGCTCGGCGCCCTCGGCCTGTACTGGGCGGTCAGCGCCCTGCGCACCAAGGCCAAGGCCCCGGAGGGCACCGACGCGCCGCCGACGCCGGTCCAGGTCGCCGCGGCGGCCGGGGCGGCCCGCTCGAAGCGGACCGCGGCGGTCAGCGGACTGGTCGCCTCCTCGGTGGCCCTGGCGATCGTGGCGGGCGCCTTCACCGTGCGCCTCGCCTACCGGGACTACTACGAGTGCCGGGACGACGCCCTGACCCGGCAGGGCCAGCTGGCCTGCAACAACCTGCTGCCGGAGAAGCTGCGCACCGTCTTCGGCGAGCGCGAGTAGCCGCTCAGGGCGCCTCGGCGGCCGGGCCGGGAGCGGAGGGCGGCGGCGCGGCGGGCCCGGCCGGGGGCTCCCAGGCGGCGGGCAGGAAGCCGTAGCCGGCGTCGCCGGTGCCCTCGTCGAGGTCGTCGAGGCCGTCGAGCCCCTCGAAGGCGCCGCGCCGGTCCAGGGCCTCCAGCGCGTCCAGCGCGGCGAGCGCGCCCAGCGAGGAGTCGGCGCCCGCTCCCCCGGGGGGCGCCCCGGCGGCGCCAAGGTCCTCCGGTGCCGCACCGGGGGTGCCGGGCGGACCGGACATGCCGGAGGCGCCGAGCAGGCCGAACGCGCTGGACGTGCCGGAGGCGCCGAGCAGGCCGGACGCGCCGGTCAGGCCGGATGCGCCGGTCAGGCCGGATGCGCCGGTCAGGCCGGACAGGCCGGGAGTCACGGGCAGGCCGGGCGGACCGGACGTCCCGGGCGAGACCAGCGGTACGGGCGGGGCCGAGGGCACGGGCGGGACCGCGCCGGCCGCCACTCCGGCCATCGCCCCGGCCACCGCCGCCGCGTACGGCTTCGGGCCCCCGCCGGACGCCGGGCGCCGGGTGCGGTCCCGCAGCCCCCAGGACCGCACCGCGAGCGCGGTCGGGACGCCGAGCACCGAGCCCCACAGCACCGCCGCCGCGCCCGCCTGCCACCACACCGGGCCGAAGGCCGCGAGCCTCCCCGCGCCGAGCGGGCCGCCGGCCGCCGCCGCGAGCAGCGCCACGGCCGCCCCGCAGGCCCAGGAGGCGACGAGGGCGGCCTGGACCGCCTCCCGGACCTCCCACGCGCGGGCCGCCCGGCCCACCCGGCGCCCGAGCAGCAGCACGGCCACGAGCGGGACGGCCACCGCCGACCAGTGCGGCCAGGTGCCGCGGCCCTCGGCCGGGAGCGCGGCCAGCAGCGGGAAGCCGGGGAGCACCGGGGCGCCGGCGAAGCCCAGGGGGGTGGCCAGCGCGCCCGTACCGACGGAGAAGCCGGGGCCGAGCCCGTACGCCGCACCCCAGACCACCGCGTTCGGCAGCAGCGCGAGGACCAGCAGGAGCAGGGCCACGCGGCCCGACCACTCCCCCGCGAGGCCGTCGAGGGAGGCGTGGGCGGCGCCGAGGTGCCAGAACAGCGAGCCCCCGGCGAGCAGCGCCCCGCCGGCCAGCAGCACGGCCAGCGCGAGCCCGGCGGCGCGCAGGGCGACGACCGTCTCCGGGCGGCCCGGCAGCGGGCGGCCGTGCGCGGTCCAGGCGCCCGCCGCGGCGGCGGCCACCACGGTCAGCGGCGTCCAGACCCCGGTGGCGGGCAGGTCGGCGGGCAGCGCCCCACTCTCGCCGTAGGCCACGACCAGGGCCGCGACCAGCAGGTATCCGCCGGAGACGGCGGCCACCGTCGCGGCGGGCGAGGGCACCGGGCGCCCGTCCTCGGCATCGAGGGTGTCCCGCGCGGCCCGGTGCGCGAGCCACAGCGGCAGGGCCGAGAGCAGCAGCGGGGTGACGCCGAGGGGCGCGGGCACCCCACCGGCGGTATCGGTGCGGAGCAGATCGGCGCCGTGGGCCAGCAGCCAGAGCCCGGCGGCCGTGTGCAGGGCCCCGCCGGGGCCGCTGTCCGGGAACGGGGAGGCGATCCAGGCGGCCGTCACCAGCACGGCCAGGGCCCCCAGGCCGAGGCCGGCGGCGACGCCGCCGCGGACGAACGCGGTGGCCAGGGCGGCCGAACGGGCCCCCTGGACCGGGGCGTCGGGCGACAACGGCGGGCGGTGGTCGGTCACTTGCGTCACGGGCCCATGCTGCCAGCGACACGCGGTTTGCCCGCGTAACAGGCGAATGGCCGTTGTGTCGCTCAATATACGTTTATGTACTTTTCCGCCCAGAGCTGCACCGGCTGCACCGCGGGAGGTCGACACCGATGAGCCCGACGAGTCCGACCGTCTCGCTGCCCTCCCCCAAGGAGCGGCGGCGCCTTCGCGAGGCCCTCTCCTTGACCGAGGAGCAGGTCGCGGAGGCCATGGGCGTCACCCGCGCCACCGTCCGCTCCTGGGAGACCGGCCGCAGCGCCCCCCGGGGCCGCAAGCGCGAGGCGTACGCGAAGCTGCTCGGCGTGTACGAGGAGCCCACGGCGCCCCGTACGGAGAAGCCCGCCCGTCCGGCCCCCGCCGCCACCCGCCCGCGTCCGGCCGCCAAGGGCCCGGACCGGCCGCCCAGGTCCCCCGCGCCGGCCCCGGCGGCCACCGCGAAGGCGGGCCCCGGGAAGACCGCGCCCGCGCGGACCGGCCCCGCCCGCCCGGCCGCCGCGAAGGACGCGCCCGCGCCCCCGCGCGAGCGGTTGAAACCGGCCCCGGAGCCCGCCGCCCGGGCCGTACCGGAGCCGGAGACGGAGGCGGAGCCGGAGACGACGACGCGGCCGGACCCGAAGGCGCGGCCGGGCACGACGACCGGGCCGGGGCGCGGGCGGGCGCCGAGGGACGACCGGAGGCCGGGGCCCGACCGGACGCCGAAGGCCGCGCGGAAGGCCGGGCCGCGCGCCGCGCGGGGACCGGCGGCCGAGCCCCCGGCCGTACCGGCCGCGGAGGCCGCCGTGGAGGCCGGGCTCACGCCCGAGCAGGCCTTCGACGCGCTGTACACGTACGCCGCACCCGGCCTCGTCCACCAGACGTACCTGCTCACCGGGCGCCGGGGCCTGTCCCGCGAGTCCGTCGAGCACGCCTTCCACCACGCCTGGCAGCACTGGCCCGAGGTCGCCGTCGACGCCGACCCGGTGGGCTGGGTGCGCGCGGCGGCGTACGAGTACGCGCTGTCCCCCTGGCACCGCTTCAGGCGCCGCCACCGGCACCCGGACTCCGCGCCGACCGAGGCGTCCCGGCGCGCCCTGCTCGCGGCACTCCTGGAGCTCCCGGCGCCGTACCGCAGGACCGTGCTGCTCTACGACGGCCTCGGCCTCGACCTGCCGGAGACGGCGGCGGAGACCGAGGCGAGCACCCCGGCGGCCGGGAACCGGCTGCTGCACGCCCGTACCGTCATCGGGCAGCGGGTCCCCGGGCTCGACGACCCGGAGGCGCTCCAGCGGCGGCTCGCCGCGCTGGTGGCGGAGGCGCCGACGGCGACCCTGCCCGCCGCGCGCAGCGTGCGCTCGGGCAGCGAGCGCCGCGGCAGGCTGCTGACCAGGGCCGTCTTCGGGGTGACCGCGGCGCTGATCGGCGTCACGGCCTTCACCGTGTCCACGGCGCCGACCCGCTACATCCCGGTGAACGCGCCCGGCGAGATCGTCGAGGGCGTCCCGGTGCGCGGCGGCCCGCTGAAGCTGGGCCCTGAGGACAAGGAGCTCCGTGACCACCTGCGCTCCCGCCCGCACCCCGGCCCGGAACGGCTGATCCCCCGGGTGGAGTAACGCGGACCGGCCTTCGCCGGACGGCGCACGCGGCGTCCGGCGCACGCGGCGCGCACGCGAGCGGGCCCCGCCCCCACCCGGTCTTCCGGGAGGGGCGGGGCCCGCTCGTGTACGGGGCCGGGCCCCGGTCAGTCCTGGATTCAGCCCGCGAGGATCGCGCGCGCCAGCTTGGCCGTCTCGGTCGGCGTCTTGCCGACCTTGACGCCGGCGGCCTCCAGGGCCTCCTTCTTCGCCTGGGCGGTGCCGGAGGAGCCGGAGACGATGGCGCCGGCGTGGCCCATGGTCTTGCCCTCGGGCGCGGTGAAGCCCGCGACGTAGCCGACGACCGGCTTGGTGACGTTGGCCTTGATGAAGTCGGCCGCGCGCTCCTCGGCGTCGCCGCCGATCTCGCCGATCATCACGATCAGGTCCGTCTCCGGGTCGGCCTCGAAGGCCGCCAGGGCGTCGATGTGCGTGGTGCCGATGACCGGGTCGCCACCGATGCCGACGGCGGAGGAGAAGCCGATGTCACGGAGCTCGTACATCATCTGGTACGTCAGCGTGCCGGACTTCGAGACCAGGCCGATGCGGCCCGGCTTCGTGATGTCGCCCGGGATGATGCCGGCGTTGGACTGGCCCGGGGTGATGAGACCGGGGCAGTTCGGGCCGATGAGGCGGGTCTTGTTGCCCTTCTCCACGGCGTACGCGTAGAACGCGGCGGAGTCGTGGACGGCGATGCCCTCGGTGATGACCACGGCGAGCGGGATCTCGGCGTCGATCGCCTCGACCACGGCGGCCTTGGCGAAGGCCGGCGGGACGAAGAGGACGGAGACGTTGGCGCCGGTCTCCTTCATGGCCTCGGCGACGGTGCCGAAGACGGGGATCTCGGTGCCGTCGAAGTCGACCTTCGTGCCGGCCTTGCGCGGGTTCACGCCGCCGACGATGTTGGTGCCGTCACCCAGCATGAGCTTGGTGTGCTTCATGCCCGTGGCACCGGTCATGCCCTGGACGATGACCTTGCTGTCCTTGTTGAGGAAGATAGCCATGGCTGTGTGTCCTGGTCCCTTACTTCGCGGCCGCGAGCTCGGCGGCCTTGTCGGCCGCGCCGTCCATGGTGTCCACGCGCTGCACCAGCGGGTGGTTGGCGTCGGACAGGATCTTGCGACCCAGCTCCGCGTTGTTGCCGTCGAGGCGCACGACCAGCGGCTTGGTGACCTCTTCGCCCTTCGAGGCGAGGAGCTCCAAGGCCTGCACGATGCCGTTGGCGACCTCGTCACAGGCGGTGATGCCGCCGAAGACGTTGACGAACACGGACTTGACGTCCGCGTCGCCGAGGATGATCTCCAGGCCGTTCGCCATGACCTCGGCGGACGCGCCGCCGCCGATGTCGAGGAAGTTGGCCGGCTTCACGCCGCCGTGGTTCTCACCGGCGTACGCGACGACGTCCAGGGTCGACATGACCAGGCCGGCGCCGTTGCCGATGATGCCGACCTCGCCGTCGAGCTTCACGTAGTTGAGGCCCTTGGCCTTGGCGGCAGCCTCGAGCGGGTTGGCTGCGGCCTTGTCCTCAAGCGCCTCGTGCTCGGGCTGGCGGAAGTCGGCGTTCTCGTCGAGCGAGACCTTGCCGTCGAGGGCCAGGATGCGCCCGTCCTTGGTCTTCACCAGCGGGTTGACCTCGACGAGGAGGGCGTCCTCGGCGACGAAGGTGTCCCACAGGGTGACCAGGACCTCGGCGATGTTCTCGGCGACCTCGGCCGGGAACTTCGCCAGGGCGACGATCTCGCGGGCCTTCTCCAGGGTGACGCCGTCGTTGGCGTTGACCGGGACCTTCGCGAGGGCCTCGGGGGTCTTCTCCGCGACCTCCTCGATGTCCATGCCGCCCTGCACCGAGGCCATGGCCAGGAAGGTGCGGTTGGTGCGGTCGAGCAGGTACGAGACGTAGTACTCGGCCTCGATCTCCGGGGACAGCTCGGCGATCATCACCTTGTGGACCGTGTGGCCCTTGATGTCCATGCCCAGGATGTCCGTCGCGCGGGCGACGGCCTCGTCCGGGTCCGCGGCCAGCTTGACGCCGCCGGCCTTGCCGCGGCCGCCGACCTTCACCTGCGCCTTGACGACCGACTTTCCGCCAAGTCGCTCGGTGGCCTCGCGCGCCGCCTCAGGCGTGTCGATGACTTCACCGGCCAGCACCGGTACACCGTGCTTGGCGAAGAGGTCCCTCGCCTGGTACTCGAACAGGTCCACGCGCGTCCCTTTTCTAGATGATCGCGGTTCGTTGTCTGCGTGGGCGTGCCGCGGAGGGCAACGTGACTGCGCTGTCACTAGGGAGGCGTACACGGTGTCCGTGGACGCGGCATGTCCGTCTCGCAGGTTATCCCCGTGGGACGTTGGTCCCTAAATCGCAGATCACAACGGAGCGGTGATACGGGTCACAGAACGTAGGCCCGCCGAGGCGTTCCGTGGGGGACGCCCCGGGCGCCCGAAGGCCCCTTGTGGCAGGCGGGGAGCGGGGGTTGCGCCTCGCGCGGCGCGCCGGGGCGCGGAGACGGGGGCACGGGGACCCGACTGTGATATGGGCCTCAGTGCGGCTCCGGGGGCCCCTCCGGGTGGCACGCGGACGACGGATTCCGCACCGCCCGCCGGGACCTTCCGCCCCTCGGGTCTCCTCTCCGGGCGCCCCTCGGGTCTCCTCTCCGGGCGCCCGTCCGGTCTCCTCTCCGGGCGCCCGTCCGGTCACCCCTCGGGTATCGGCAGCGGCCGCTTCTCCAGGGCGGCGGCCATGACCTCCGGGAAGAGGTCGGGGGTGCAGGCGAAGGCGGGGGCGCCGAGCGCGGCGAGCGCGGCGGCGTGCTCCCGGTCGTAGGCGGGGGCGCCCTCGTCGGAGAGGGCGAGCAGGCACACGAACTGCACCCCGGACGCCTTCATCGCCGCGACCCGCTTCAGCATCTCGTCGCGGATGCCGCCCTCGTAGAGGTCGCTGATGAGGACGACGACGGTGTCGGCGGGGCGGGTGATCCGCGACTGGCAGTAGGCGAGCGCCCGGTTGATGTCCGTACCGCCGCCGAGCTGGGTGCCGAAGAGGACGTCGACGGGGTCGTCGAGCTGCTCGGTGAGGTCGACGACGGCGGTGTCGAAGACGACGAGGCGGGTGGCGATCGCGCGCATCGAGGCGAGGACGGCGCCGAAGACGGAGGCGTAGACGACGGAGGCGGCCATGGAGCCGGACTGGTCGACGCAGAGGACGACCTCCTTCCGCACCGCGCGGGCGGCCCTGCCGTAGCCGACGAGCCGCTCGGGGACGACCGTACGGTGCTCGGGGAGGTAGTTCCCCAGGTTGGCGCGGATGGTGCGGTCCCAGTCGATGTCCCGGTGGCGGGGGCGGCTGATCCGGGCCGACCGGTCCAGGGCGCCGGTGAGGGTGGCGCGGGTGCGGGTGGCCAGCCGCTTCTCCAGGTCGTCGACGACCTTGCGGACGACGGCCCGCGCGGTCTCCTTGGTGGTCTCCGGCATCGCCTTGTCGAGGGAGAGCAGGGTGCCGACGAGGTGCACGTCCGGCTCGACCGCCGTCAGCATCTCGGGCTCCAGGAGCAGCGCGGCGAGGCCGAGACGGTCGATCGCGTCGCGCTGCATGACCTGGACGACGGAGCTGGGGAAGTACGTGCGGATGTCGCCGAGCCAGCGGGCGACGGAGGGCGCGGAGCCGCCGAGTCCGGCCGCGCGCTCCCGGCCACCGGGCGCCGGCTCCCGGCGGTCGTAGAGGGCGCCGAGGGCGCGGTCCATGGCGGCGTCGGTGCCGCCGAGGTCGTGTCCCGTGCCGTCGGCCGGCCCGCCGCCGAGGACGAGCCGCCAGCGGCGCAGGCGCTCGGGGCCGAGAGTCATGCGGGGACCTCCGTACCGAGGATGAGGTGCAGCAGGGGCAGCACGCCGTCGGCGCGCTCGGGGTCGGGGGCGGCGGCGAAGCCGGGCGCCGCGGCGGCGGGCCGGGCGGCGCGGCCCTCGGCGGGGCCGCGCGCGACGAGCTCGCCGAGGGTGCGGCGCACGCCCGGCTCGTAGGCGGCGAAGGTGCGCCGCAGCAGCGGGAGGACGTCGGTGAACGCGTCCGCCGGGACGCCGCTCAGCCAGCCGTCCACGAGCGCGAGCAGCCGCTCGTCGTGGACGAGCAGCAGCCCGCCGCCGGAGGCCCCGCCGACGAAGCCCTCGATCCACGCGGCGGCCTCGGCGGGCGGCACCCCGGGCGAGAGCGCGAGCCCCATGGTCCGGGCCGCCTCGTCCTCCCCGAGCCGCCCCTCGTCGAGCAGCAGCCGCGCGGCCCGCCCCCGCACCACTCCGGCCACCCCGTCCCGCCCCACGATCCGCCGCAGCACCCCGGCCCACCGGTCGACGAGGGAGGGAGCGGCGGGGACCGCGGGGGCGGGGGCGGGGGTGGGGACGGCAGGGGTGGGGGTAGGGACGGATGGGACGGGAGTGGGGGCCGCGGAGACGGCAGGGGCGGAGACGGCAGGGGCGGGGGCGGCAGGGGCGGGGGCGGCAGGGGCGGGGGCGGGGGTGGGGACGGCTGAGACGGGGGCGGGGGCCGCGGAGGCAGGGGCGGCGGGGGCGCGAGGGGCCGGGTCCGCCGGATCGATCGGGCCGCCGGCCGGATCAGCCGGACCCACCGGGTTCACCGGGCCCGCCGGATCGGCCGGGTTCGCCGGGGCTGCCGGGGCTGCCGGATCAGCCGGATCAGCCGAATGAGCCAGGCCCGTCAGGTCCACCGGACCGTCCAGGCCCACCGGACCGGCCAGGCCCACCGGACCGGCCAGGCCCGCCGGGAGGAGGGCGATCGAGGCGTGGACCGCGTCCAGGTGGGCGCGCATCTCGGTGGCCGCGTCGGCGTCGAGGCCGGCGCAGGCCGGGGGGAGGCCGACGCAGATCCGCTCGGCGAGGCCCGTGGCGACCTCGCGGAGCGCGGTGGTGTCGGTGGCGCGCACGTCGCCGTAGCGCAGGGCGCGGGCCAGGGCGGGCAGGGCCTGGGCGAGGTGGGCGACGTCGGTGTCCAGCGCGGCGCGGTCGGCGAGCGCCCCGAGGACGGCGGGCAGGGCGTCGGTGAGCCCGGCGTGCAGGCAGCGCTCGGCGAGGGCGGTGAGCGCGGCGAGGTCCGGCGCGGCGGCGGCCCGCGCCTCGGCCCGGGCGGTCGCGGCGGCCTCGACGGTGGTGCCCCACACGCCCGCCTCGGCGACCCGCACGTGCAGCTCGGGCTCCCAGCGCAGCCGCCAGGCCTCCCGGAAGGTGCCGGTGGACGCGCGCACGGCGGCGGGGGCGCCCCAGTCGACGCCGAGCAGCAGCAGCCGGTGGAGCAGCCGGCTGCGGGCGGCGTCGGTGTCCCCGCGCAGGTCGAGCTCCAGCTCGCGCGCCTCGGCCTCGGGCTTGAGCCGCAGGCTCCGCTGGAGCCGGGCGAGGTCGCGCTGGAGCGGCACGGCGGGCGCGTCGGCCGGGACGCCGCCGAGGACGTCGCCGATGACGAGCCGGTCGCGGACCAGGTCGAGCGGGACGTCGGAGCCCTCGCACATGACGGCCCGCACGGCGTCGGTGGTCTCGCCGAGCCCGGCGCAGGGCCGCCCGCGCATCGCGGCGAGCGTGTCGGCGAGCCGGACGGCCTCGATGACGTGCGCGGAGGAGACCGGCAGGTCCTCGGCCCGGAGCAGCCCGGCGACCTTGGTCATCCACCGTTCGAGCGGGCGGTCGGGGGCGCCGAAGAGGTGGGCGTACCAGCCGGGCGCCTCGATGCCCGCCCCGTAGCCGGAGCGGCGGGCGAGCCGGCGGTGGGTCCAGGGCACCCAGGTCACCTCGGTCCTGACCTTGGGGAGTCCCTTGAGCAGGGCCCGGTCGGCGGTGACGGTGGTCGCGCGGCGCAGCGCGGGGACGTGCCAGGCTCCGCAGACGACGGCGAGGTCGTCGCCGAACTCCTTGCGCGCGGCGCGCAGCCGCAGCCGCATGTGGGCCTCGCGGACGAGGTCGCGCGGGTGTCCGCCGTGGCCGTACGCCTCGCGGAGCGCGCCCATCGCCTCGGCGAGGGCCTCGAAGGGGGCGAACGGGTCGCTCCCGCCCCGCAGTTCGACGACGTCCTCCCACCAGCGCTCGGCGTCGTCGTACCCGGCGGTGTGGGCGAGCTCGGCGACGGGGTCGACGCGCAGGGCCCGGCCGTTGGTCTCCTCGGGGGCCGGTTCGGCGGCGGCTTCGGGGGCGGCGAGGGTGTGGGCGGCGGGCAGGTCGACGAAGCGGACCTCGGCGCCGTGGCCGAGGGCCCAGCGGATCGCGACCCACTCGGGCGAGAACTCCGCCATCGGCCAGAAGGCGGCGCGGCCGGGGTCGTCGACGGCGTGCGCGAGGAGGGCGACGGGGGGCCGCATCCCGGGGTCGGCGGCGAGCGCGACGAGGGCGTCGGCCTCGGGCGGCCCCTCGATCAGGACGGCCTTGGGCCGGCCCGCCTCCAGGGCGGCGGCCACGGCCCGCGCGGACCCGGGCCCGTGGTGCCGCACCCCGAGCAGCAGGGGTCCGGGCGCGCCGGGGGCCGGGGCTCGGGTCACGCCGTCACCTCGCGGCAGGCGCGGTAGAAGTCCTTCCAGCCGTCTCTCTCCCGGACCACGGTCTCCAGGTACTCCTGCCAGACGACCCGGTCGGCGGCCGGGTCGCGGACGATCGCGCCGAGCAGCCCGGCGGCGACGTCGGCGGAGCGCAGGACGCCGTCGCCGAAGTGGGCGGCGAGGGCGAGCCCGCCGGTGACGACGGAGATCGCCTCGGCCGTGGAGAGCGTCCCCGAGGGGGACTTGAGCTTGGTGCGCCCGTCGGCCGTGACCCCGTCGCGCAGCTCGCGGAAGACGGTGACCACCCGGCGGATCTCCTCGACGCCTTCGGGCACGGCCGGCAGGTCGAGCGAGCGGCCGATCTGGTCGACCCGCCGGGCCACGATGTCCACCTCGGCGTCGGGGGTGGCGGGCAGCGGCAGCACGACGGTGTTGAAGCGGCGGCGCAGGGCGCTGGACAGCTCGTTGACGCCTCGGTCGCGGTCGTTGGCGGTGGCGATGAGGTTGAATCCGCCGACGGCCTGGACCTCCTGCCCGAGCTCGGGGATCGGCAGGGTCTTCTCGGAGAGCACCGTGATGAGGGTGTCCTGCACGTCGGCGGGGATGCGGGTGAGCTCCTCGACGCGGGCGGTCAGGCCGGCGGCCATGGCGCGCATGACGGGACTGGGCACGAGCGCGTCGCGGCTGGGCCCGTGGGCGAGCAGCCGCGCGTAGTTCCACCCGTAGCGGATGGCCTCCTCGGGGGTGCCCGCGGTGCCCTGGACGAGGAGGGTGGAGTCGCCGCTGACGGCGGCGGCCAGGTGCTCGGAGACCCAGGTCTTGGCGGTGCCGGGCACGCCGAGCAGGAGCAGGGCGCGGTCGGTGGCGAGGGTGGTGACGGCGACCTCGACGATCCGGCGCGGGCCCACGTACTTGGGGGTGATCACCGTGCCGTCGGGCAGGGTGCCGCCGAGGAGGTAGGTGGCGACGGCCCAGGGCGAGAGCCGCCAGCGGGTGGGGCGCGGGCGGTCGTCGGCGGCGGCGAGCGCGGCGAGTTCGTGCGCGAAGGCGTCTTCGGCGTGCGGCCGGAGCACTTCGCCCGCCGCGCCGTCCGGGGCGCCTTGCGGGGCACCGTCCGTGGCGTCGGCGGCGGCGCGGTCCGTGGTGGTTTCGGGCAGGGTCATGGGTCCCCCTCCAGATCGTTCGACCTGCTGTACGAACCACGGTGCACCATGCCACTGACAATCGGCCCCACCCTCCGCCCCACCCGTGGAAACCGCAGGTGGGAGCATGTGTCAGTGGAGGGTCGTACGGTCGTTCCCATGGACGAACAGGGGGAGCTCTGGACGGCGGATCAGGTGCTGGCACTGGCTCCTGACGACGCCTCACGCAGAGCGGGAAGCAAGCTGGGCACGCCCGGACCGTGGTCCGGCACGGGCGGCGGCCGGGGGGCCGTGTGGGGCCTGTGCAAGGGCAGCGGGCGCACGCCGTACCGCACGGTCGTGGACACCACGGGCCCGGCGTACCAATGCAGTTGCCCGAGCCGCAAGTTCCCGTGCAAGCACGCGCTGGGGCTGCTGCTGCTCCGGGCCGGCGGCGACGTGCCGTCCGGCCCCGGCGACGCGGCCGGGGCGCCGGACTGGGCCGCGAGCTGGCTCGCGGGCCGCCGCGAGCGGGCGGAGGCGGCGCGGAGCACCGGGCGCGCACCGGGCGCGGGGCCCGCCGACCCGGAGGCGGCGCGCCGCCGGGCCGAGCGGCGGGCGGCGCGGATCACGGCGGGGGCCGAGGAGTTGGAGCGGCGGCTGGCCGATCTGCTGCGCGGCGGCCTGGCCGCGGCGGAGCGCTCGGGGCCCGGGGCGTGGGAGGAGACGGCGGCACGCATGGTCGACGCGCAGGCGCCCGGCCTCGCGGGCCGGGTGCGGGAGCTGGGGGCGGTGGCCGGCTCGGGCCCGGGCTGGCCGGTGCGGCTCCTGGAGGAGTGCGCGCTGACCCATCTCCTGGACCGGGCCTGGCTGTCGGCGGACCGGCTCCCCGAGCCGCTGGCGGCGACGGTGCGGACCCGGGTGGGCCTGACGGCCCCGCCGGCCGGCCCGCTGCTGCGGGACCGCTGGCTGGTCCTCGCGCAGTACGACGCCGCCGAGGGCAAGCTGACGGCCCGCCGGGTCTGGCTGCACGGGGAGGCGACGGGCCGCACGGCCCTGCTGCTCTCCTTCGGGGCCGCGGGCCGCGCCCCGCAGCTCGCCCTCCCGGTCGGGACCGTGCTGGACGCGGAGCTGCGGGGGTACGAGGGCGGGGGCGGGCTCCGCGCGGAGCTGGTCGAGCAGTTCGGCGCGCCCGCGCCCGCAGGGCCCCCGCCGCGCGGCGGCACGGTCGGCGCCGCCCTCACCGCGTACGGGCACGCGCTGCGCGAGGACCCGTGGCTGGACGCCTGGCCGGTGACGCTGGCCGGCGTCGTCCCGGCCCGCGCGGAGTACGGCTGGCAGCTCGCCGACGCGGCGGGCGCCGAGCGGGAGGCCGTGCCGCTGACCCGCGCCGCCCAGGCCCGCCCGGGGCTGTGGCGGCTGGTGGCCCTGTCGGGCGGCGCGCCGCTCACGGTCTTCGGCGAGTGCGGCCACCAGGGCTTCACCCCGCTGGCCGCCTGGTCGCCGGACGCGCCCGGGGAGACGGTGCCGCTGGTCTGACCCCCTGGAACCGCACGGAACCGCACCGCATCTGTCTCGGAAACCCCCTGCTGAAGGAGGGCTGTCATGGTGGCCATGGACGCCTGGGAAGAGCTCGTCACGTCGGCGCTGCTGGGCACCGACCGCAGACCGCACGGGGGCGCTTCCGGGGACGCGGCGGCCGTCGCGCTGCTGGACGCCGCCGCCGTGCACACCGTACGGCGACGGGCGGGGCTGCGGCCCGGCCCCGCCGCCGCGCCGCTGGAGCCCGCGCCCGAGGACGGCCGCAGGCCGCTGCCGGAGGCGGCCCGGCGGCGGCTGGCCGGGCTGCTCGCGGGCCGGGCGGCGCCCGCGCCCTCCGGGGGGCGGCGGGGGGCCGCGCCCGACCTGGCGGAGCTGCTGCCGCAGTGGCTGGCCGCCGCGCACGAGCGGGGCTACCGCGCCCCGGCGGCGGCGCTGCCCGCGCTCCTCGACGCGGCCCGCGCCCGGACCGACCTGCGGCCCCAGGCGCTGGCCTTCGCGGGCCCGCGCGGGCTGTGGCTGGCCGGGCTCAACGCGGAGTGGAAGTTCGCGCTGCGCGGCGCGGGCGGCGGCGGCGCGCTGCCCGAGCCCGGCGACGCGGCGGCGGTGGCGGCGCTGTGGGAGGAGGGCCTGTTCGCGGAGCGGGTGGCGCTGCTGGCGGCCGTACGGGCCTGGGACCCGGCCGGGGGCCGCGCGCTGCTGGCCGCCACCTGGGGCACGGAGCGGGCCGAGGACCGGCTGATGTTCCTGGACTCGCTGCGCGCGGGACTGTCGGACGAGGACGAGGAGTTCCTGGAGGCGGCGCTCGACGACCGCAGCCGCAACGTGCGCGCGATCGCCGCCGAGCTGTTGTCGGCGCTGCCCGGCTCGGCGCTGGCCGCGCGGATGGCGGAGCGCGCCGCGTCGTGCGTCTCCCTGGACCGTACGCGCGGGGAGGCGGCGATCGTGGTCGAGGCGCCGCACGAGTGCGACGCCGGGATGCGGCACGACGGGGTGACGGCCACCCCGCCCACGGGCCGGGGCGAGCGCTCCTGGTGGCTCGGCCAGCTCGTCGAGGCGGCGCCGCTGCACTGCTGGCCGGCCCGGTTCGGGGGGCGCGGGCCCGAGGAGATCGTGGCGCTGCCGGTCGCCGACGACTGGCAGGCCGAGCTGCACGCGGCCTGGTGCCGGGCGGCGGTGCGGCAGCGGGACGCGGACTGGTCCCGGGCCCTGCTGGGCTCCCCTTCGGCCCCGCAGGCCACCGGGCCCGGCACGTCCTCGCTGGCCGAGCGGGCCAAGCTGCTGTCCACGCTGCCGGAGCGGGAGCGGGCGGGCTGGGTGGCCTCGTTCATAGCGGCGCACGGTCTGTCGGAGGCGTTCCAGCTGCTGGGCGTGTGCGCGGTGCCGTGGGCGGCGCCGCTGGGCGGGGCGGTGGTCGACGCGCTGGACATCGCGCGGGACGCGGGGAGTTACCCGTGGAGCTTCAGCGGGGTGATGGGCCTCGCCGAGCGCTGCCTCTCCCCCGACGCCGTCCCGCAGCTCGCGGCCCTGACGGCCCTCCCGGCCGAGGAGGAGGACGCCTCCCCGGGCGCCGGGGGCTATTGGTCGGAGGCCTTCCAGCGGCTCGTGGCGACGCTGGGCCTCCGGGCGACGATGCACGCGGAGCTGGCGGAGGACTGAGCGGGACGCGACCGCGCGCGAGCGGACCCGGTCCGGGATACGGGGGAGCGGCCGGCGCGCCCCGCGCCGGCCGCTCCCGCGGCCTCCCGCTCGCTCGGCTCAGGCGGCGGCCACGCGGACGTTCGCGTTGACCCACTCCACGATGGAGCCGGTCGTCGCGCCCGGGGTGAAGATCTCGGCGACGCCCTTCTCCTTCAGCGGCGCGATGTCCGCCTCGGGGATGATCCCGCCGCCGAAGACCTTGATGTCCTCCGCGTCGCGCTCCTTCAGCAGCTCCAGCACCTTCACGAACAGCGTGTTGTGCGCGCCCGAGAGGATCGAGAGGCCGATCGCGTCGGCGTCCTCCTGGATCGCGGTGTCCACGATCTGCTCGGGCGTCTGGTGCAGCCCGGTGTAGATGACCTCCATGCCGGCGTCGCGCAGCGCCCGCGCGATCACCTTGGCCCCACGATCGTGGCCGTCGAGACCCGGCTTGGCGACCACCACTCGAATCGGACCGGTCACGCCCATCAGTGCCTCCACATGCGACCCCCGCGCCTGGCCGCGGGAAAGTGAACGAACGTTATCGCCAGCATCCCGCAAGCGGCCGTTTCGCGGTGGGCAGCGAGGGGGAAATCACACGTGGGACATCGTTCGCTCCGCTGAGGAGCCGCCACGGGGTCGCCGTATCACCGCGCCGCCAGCCGCACGGCGCGGGGATGCGGCGCCTTCCGTCCCGGGACGGAGGCCGTCGATGGAGCTCATCCCCACCGAGGTCGCCGACCGCGTGAAGGCCACCGCTCTGGAGCTCGCGGTCCTTGCCGGACACCTGGTCCTCTACCCCTCCGGGCTCGTCTCCGAACGCCGCCCGCGCGGCCCGGTCGCCGAGCGGGACACGCCGGCCCGCCGGCCGGTGGTGCTGCTGCACGGCTTCGTCGACAACCACTCGGTCTTCGTGCTGCTGCGCCGCACCCTCGCCCGGCACGGCCGTGAGCACGTCGTGTCGCTGGACTACTCCCCGTTCACCTGCGATCTGCGCACCGCCGCCGAGCGGCTGGGGCGGCTGGTCGAGGAGACCGGGGAGCGCACGGGACAGGCCGAGGTCGACCTGGTGGGCCACAGCCTGGGCGGGCTGATCGCGCGCTACTACGTGCAGCGGCTCGGCGGTGACGCCCGGGTGCGCACGCTGGTCATGCTGGGCACCCCGCACGCGGGCACCGCCTTCGGCCCGCTGGCCGACGCGCATCCGCTGGTCCGCCAGATGCGGCCGGGCTCGGCGGTGCTGCGCGAGCTGGCGGGGCCCGCGCCGGGCGTCCGGACGCGCTTCGTCAGCTTCTGGAGCGACCTGGACCGGGTGATGGTGCCGGTCGAGACCGCGCGCCTGGACCACCCCGACCTGATCACGCACAACGTGCGGGTGAGCGGCATCGGCCATCTCGCGCTGCCGGTGCACCCGGCGGTCGCGGCCGGGATCCTCGCCGCGCTGGACGACGGCGACCCGGCCACCGGGACAGCCGGGGCTGCCGGGGCTGCCGGGGCTGCCGGGGCTACCGGGGCTGCCGGGGTCGCCGGGGTCGCCGGGGCCGCCGACGCGGCCCCCGGCACCGGCGCGGTGGCGTGACGGCACCCGACCGGAACGTCGGCCTCCCCCGTTCCTCGAACGTTCCTCGAACACAGAGCCAAAGCTCTCCCCACCGGCCGCCGAAAGACGGCCGATCGCCCGTTTCCCCGCGGCTCGAAACCCGCGGAAGATTGTCGGGCGCGCATACCGCCGGGTACAGTCACGCCACTGCTTGACCCCCTGCCCCCGAGGCGAGAGAGAAGTTGGTGAACGACCAGCACCCCCACGCCGGGTACGTCACGGACGCCACCCAGACCACCGGGAGCTTCACCGCGGATCCGCGGTTCGGCGGTTACGACGCCGATTACGCAGCGGGTCTCAGCGCAGGTCAGAGCATGTACGGCGGCTACGCCGAGCACACCGGGTACGCCGACCCGAACGGTTACGCCGGGCACACCGACCCGAGCGGCGCCTGGGACACCGGCTCCTACGGCTCCTACACGGCCACCGGCCAGTGGGACGCCAGCGCGTGGAGCGAGGCGCAGCAGACCGGCCAGTACGAGGCCGTGGCCTTCGCCGCCACCGCGTACGACACCACGGGCCAGTGGACGGCGCCGGGCTTCGAGACCGGCACCTACGACATGACCGCCGCGACCGCCTGGCACCAGGCGCCGACGCAGGAGCCGGTCGTCCCGCAGCAGTACACCCCCGGCCCGGAGCACACCGCCGAGTTCGACGCGTACGCCGCCGAGGTGCCCGGACCCTCCGAGCACACCGAGCACACGGCGTATGTCGACCACACCGACTACGCCGAGTACTCCGAGACCACGCAGGTCCCCGCGTATGAGGGGTACGAGGCGTACGGCGCGGACACCGGCCTCGCGGCGGACGCCGCCGCGGACCAGGACGCGGAGCTCCACGCCTTCCACGCCGCCGAGACCATGGTCGCCCTGGAGGTCCTGCCGGAGGGCGCCGGCTCCGCCGAGGAGCTGCCGCCCGTCGCCGGACGTCCCGCGCGCCGCTCCTCCGGCGGTGGCGGCGCCCGAGGCCGGCGCCGTACGCCCGCCAAGCGCTCCGCGCTCCTCACGGTCGCCGTCCCGTCCGCCTGTGTCATGGGCGTGGCCGGGATCGCCGCCGCCTCGGTCGGCGGGCTCACCGACTCCGGCGCGGACACCAAGGACAACACGACCACCATGGCCGCCGCCGACCCGGCGTCCGTCAAGGAGGTCGCCGCCAACAGCAAGCTGGACACCCAGCTCGCCGCGCTCAGCGCCGACGCCCGCAGCTTCGGCGACCGCGCCAGCCGCACCCAGGAGCGCATCGACCTGCGGCTGCGCCAGGACGCGGAGAAGAAGAAGCGCGAGGAGGAGGCGGCCCGCAAGGAGGCGCTGCGGCCGAAGTTCATGCTTCCGGTCAAGCTGCACCAGCTCAGCGCCCGCTTCGGCCAGTCCGGCGTCAACTGGATGTCCGTGCACACCGGCATCGACTTCCCGGTGCAGTACGGCACCCCCGTGATGGCCGCGACCGACGGCACCGTGCGCACCCAGTGGAACAGCGCCTACGGCAACATGGCGATCGTGACCATGGCGGACGGCACCGAGACCTGGTACTGCCACCTGAGCAGCACCAAGATCCGCTCCGGCAAGGTCAAGGCCGGCGAGGTCATCGCGTACTCCGGCAACTCCGGCAACTCCACCGGCCCGCACCTCCACTTCGAGGTCCGGCCGAACGGCGGCGCGGCGATCGACCCGCTGCCCTGGCTGCTCAGCCGAGGTCTCGACCCGACCAGCTGACGGGCGACAGCCGACAGCCGAAACGACGCGTACGAGGAAGGGCCCCACCGGATACCGGCGGGGCCCTTCCCCCGTTCCCTCGCCCAGGGCCGGGGGCCCGGGTGGACTACAGCTTCTCGACCGGCGCGTACCGCAGCAGCAGGCGCTTGGGCTTCTCGTCGCCGAAGTCGATCGTCGCCTGCGCGTCCGCGCCGACGCCCTGGACCGCCATGACCGTGCCCAGGCCGAACTGGTCGTGGGTGACCCGGTCGCCGGCCTGGAGCGAGATCACCGGCTTGTCGCTGGTGCGCCGGGTGGCGAAGCCCGAGGGGCCGGAGCGGGCGCGCGAGGAGGACAGCGAGGAGGTGATCCCCGAGGTCGGCCCGGCGGGCTTGGCCATGGGGCCGGTCCGCTTCCACTCCAGGTAGGCCGGCGGGATCTCCTCCAGGAAGCGCGAGGCCGGGTTGTACGAGGGCTGGCCCCAGGCGCTGCGCATCGCGGAGCGGGTCAGGTAGAGCCGCTCGCGGGCGCGGGTGATGCCGACGTACGCGAGGCGGCGCTCCTCCTCCAGCTCCTTGGTCTGGCCGAGCGCGCGCATGTGCGGGAAGACGCCGTCCTCCATGCCGGTGAGGAACACCACCGGGAACTCCAGTCCCTTGGCGGTGTGCAGGGTCATCAGGGTGATGACCCCTGAGCCGTCCTCGTCCTCGTCGGGGATCTGGTCGGAGTCGGCGACGAGGGCGACCTTCTCCAGGAACTCGGCGAGGGTGGCGGGCTCTTCGCCACGCTCCTGCTCGAACTCCAGGGCCACCGCGGCGAGTTCCTGGAGGTTCTCGATGCGGGTCTCGTCCTGCGGGTCGGTGGAGGCCTGGAGCTCGGCCAGGTAGCCGGTCCGCTCCAGCACCGCCTCCAGCACCACGGCGGGCCCGGCGCCGGACTCGGCGATGGTGCGGAGCTCCTCCATGAGCGTGTTGAAGCGCTTGACCGCGTTGGCGGAGCGGGCCGCCATCCCGTACGCCTCGTCGACGCGCTTGAGCGCCTGCGAGAAGGTGATCTTCTCGCGCAGCGAGAGGGCGTCGATCATCGCCTCGGCGCGGTCGCCGATGCCGCGCTTGGGGACGTTGAGGATGCGGCGCAGCGGCACGGTGTCCTCGGGGTTGGCGAGGACGCGCAGGTAGGCGAGGACGTCGCGGACCTCCTTGCGCTCGTAGAAGCGCACGCCGCCGACGACCTTGTAGGGCAGTCCGACGCGGATGAAGATCTCTTCGAAGACGCGGGACTGGGCGTTGGTGCGGTAGAAGACGGCGACGTCGCCCGCCTTGGCCGCGCCCGTGTCGGTGAGCCGGTCGATCTCGTCGGCGACGAACTGCGCCTCGTCGTGCTCGGTGTCGGCGACGTAGCCGGTGATCTGCGCGCCCGCGCCCGCGTTGGTCCACAGGTTCTTCGGGCGGCGGGACTCGTTGCGCTCGATGACCGCGTTGGCGGCGGAGAGGATCGTCTGGGTGGAGCGGTAGTTCTGCTCCAGCAGGATCGTCGTCGCGTCCGGGTAGTCCTCCTCGAACTGGAGGATGTTGCGGATGGTCGCGCCGCGGAAGGCGTAGATCGACTGGTCGGCGTCGCCGACCACGCACAGCTCGGCCGGACCGAGGTCCTCGTACCCGGTGCCGACGAGCTCGCGGACCAGGGTGTACTGGGCGTGGTTGGTGTCCTGGTACTCGTCGACGAGGACGTGGCGGAAGCGGCGGCGGTAGTGCTCGGCGACGTCCGGGAAGGCCTGGAGCAGGTGGACCGTCGTCATGATGATGTCGTCGAAGTCCAGCGCGTTGGCCTCGCGCAGTCGCGCCTGGTACATCCGGTACGCCTCGGCGAGCGTCTTCTCGAACCCTCCCCCAGACTCCGTCTGGGAGACGCCCCCAGCGGCCTGGTCGGCGAAGGTCTCCTCGTCGATCAGCTCGTTCTTCAGGTTGGAGATCTTGGCGCTGAAGGACTTCGGCGGGAACTTCTTCGGGTCGAGGTCCAGGTCCCGGCAGACCAGCGCCATCAGGCGCTTGGAGTCGGCGGCGTCGTAGATCGAGAACGACGAGGTGAAGCCCAGCTTCTTCGACTCGCGGCGCAGGATGCGCACGCACGCGCTGTGGAAGGTCATGACCCACATGGCGTTGGCGCGCGGGCCGACGAGCTGCTCGACGCGCTCCTTCATCTCGCCGGCGGCCTTGTTGGTGAAGGTGATCGCCAGTATCTGCCCGGGGTGGACGTGCCGGCTGCCCAGGAGGTGGGCGATGCGGTGGGTGAGCACGCGCGTCTTGCCGGAGCCGGCCCCGGCGACGATGAGCAGCGGGGTGTCCGTGTGCACCACGGCGGCGCGCTGCTGCTCGTTCAGCCCCTCCAGGAGCGCGGCGGTGTCCACGACGGGCCGGTGGGCGCCGTCGCGGTAGTAGGCGTCCCGCTCGGGCGGGGGCGCGTCCCAGTGCTCCCCGAAGAGGGCATGCGGGACCTCCTCCGCGGCCGGGGCGCCGTGCTCGTGGTCCTCGGGCGGGGGCGGGGGCTCCTCCGAGTGGTTCCGGAGGCTCGCCAGGAAGCTGTCGTCAAAGAGGCTGCTCATCGCCTCACGAGTCTAGGACGCCGCACCGACAGTCCGCTGCCGCCTCCGGAAGCGCGAAGGAAAACCGCAGGTCAGACCCAGAGGGTGGCGATGAAGATGTTCGCCATGGTGAGGCCGCCGACGGCGCCGAAAAGGGCCTTGTCGACCTTCTCCTCGTCGCGCTTGACGTAGACCAGGGCGAGGATCACCACGAGGACGGCCAGCTTGATGCCGACCTTGACGTTGTTGACCGTGTGGCCGTCGGCCTGGTTGAGGCCGACGAGCGCGAGGCCGGTGACGAGCATGGTGAGGGCGCCGTGCAGCATCGCGGGCACGAAGCGGGCGGTGCCCGCGCCCATGGCCTTCATCTGGGTGAGGAAGCCGCCCAGGAGGCAGGCGATGCCGATGATGTGCAGGGCGACGAAGACATTGATGAGGACGTCCATGGGGCGGAGCCTAACCGGGGCCATAGCACCGGCTTCCGGGCGGGTCCACCTTCTCCCGCGCTTCGGTCAGCGGCCGCCGCGAGCGCCGCCGGACCCTCCCTGGGAACGGACGAGAACGGTCGGAAGACATCAAGTACCGCCAATAGCGGTCAACTCCCTGCCCCCGCACGGCGGCCAGGTTTAGCGTCCTGCCCCAGGTGACCGGCTCCCCACCTCCGCCGTCCGGCGGCTGCCGGTCGCCCCCGCCGAGAAAAGACCGGCGGCGGTCCGTCCCCCTGTGCGGACCGTCGCCGGCCCCGGCGGGCCGCGTCCCCCACGGGGAGAGGATGTGACCCGCCCTCGTGGCAGCGCACCGCAAGCCCAAGCAGACCCTCCTCGGCGGCCCGGCGGCCCGTACCGCCGCCACCCTGGTCCTCGCCTCCGCGGCGAGCGCGACCGTCTTCCAGGGCTCCGGGCAGGCCGCGCCTCGGCCGACCCCCGCGCAGGTCAAGACCGAGGTGGACCGGCTCTACGAGCAGGCCGAGGCCGCCACCGAGAAGTACAACGGCGCCAAGGAGAAGGCGGACCGGGCCCGCGCGGCCTTCGACGGGCTGCGCGACCAGGCCGCCCGCAGGACCGAGCGGCTGAACCGGTCCCGGGACGCGCTGGGCGCCGTCGCCGCCGCCCAGTACCGCTCCGGCGGGCTCGACCCCGCCCTCCAGCTCGCCCTCACCTCCGACCCGGACCAGTACCTGGAGCGGGCCGCGCTGGCCGAGAAGGCGGGCGACCGGCAGGCCGCCGCCGTCACCGCCGTACGGCGTGAGCTCGCCGCCGTACGGCAGCTCCGCAGCGAGTCCGAGGGGCGGCTGCGCGAGCTGCGCACGCAGGAGGCGGACCTGCGCCGCCAGAAGGCGACCGTCCAGGGGAAGCTGGACGAGGCCCGCACCCTGCTCGACCGGCTCACCGCCGAGGAGCGGGCCCGCTACGAGGCGGCCGTCGCCTCGGGCGGGCACGGCGGGGCCGACGGGCTCGCCGCCCCGGGCGCCACGACGGCCAGGGCCGACCGCTCGGCCGCGATCCGGGGGCCCGTCACCGCCCCCACCTCGCGCGCCGCCGCGGCCATCGCCTTCGCCCAGAAGCAGCTCGGCAAGCCGTACGTGTGGGGGGCGACCGGCCCCTCCGCCTACGACTGCTCCGGGCTCACCCAGGCCGCCTGGCGCGCCGCCGGGGTCTCGCTGCCCCGCACCACGTACACCCAGATCAACGCGGGCACCCGGATCTCCCGCTCCGAGCTGGCCCCCGGCGACCTGGTCTTCTTCTACTCCGGGATCAGCCACGTCGGCCTCTACATCGGCGGCGGCCAGATGATCCACGCCCCGCGGCCGGGCGCCCCGGTCCGGACCGCCCCCATCGACGAGATGCCCTTCGCGGGCGCGACCCGGGTGAGCTGAGGCCCCGGCGTCAGACCAGGCGGCGGGCGGTGGCCCAGCGGGTCAGCTCGTGCCGGTTGGAGAGCTGGAGCTTGCGCAGCACCGCCGAGACGTGGGACTCGACCGTCTTCACCGAGATGAAGAGCTGCTTGGCTATCTCCTTGTACGCGTAACCGCGGGCGATCAGCCGGAGCACCTCCCGCTCCCGCTGGGTCAGCCGGTCCAGGTCCTCGTCCACCGGCGGCGCGTCCGTGGAGGCGAAGGCGTCCAGGACGAAGCCCGCCAGGCGCGGCGAGAAGACGGCGTCGCCCTCCTGGACCCGGAAGACCGAGTCGACCAGGTCGGTGCCGGTGATCGTCTTGGTGACATAGCCGCGGGCGCCGCCCCGGATCACGCCGATGACGTCCTCGGCCGCGTCGGAGACCGACAGCGCCAGGAAGCGCACCGGGTCCTCGGCCGCCGCCATCAGGCTCGCGCAGCGGCGCAGCACCTCGACGCCGCCGCCGCCCGGCAGGTGCACGTCGAGGAGGACGACCTCGGGGCGGGTGGCCGTGATCACCGTCACCGCCTGGTCGACGTCGGCGGCCTCGCCGACCACCTCGACGCCCGTCACCTCGGTACGGCCGATCTCGGCCTGCACCCCGGTGCGGAACATCCGGTGGTCGTCGACGAGCACGACCCGCACCCGGCGCCCCGTGCCCTGCGCCGCCGCCCCGCTCTCGGTCCCGTCGCTCATCCGTCCGCCCTCTCCATCTCGAGCTCCACTTCGGTGCCCCCGCCCGGCACGGACCTCAGCCGCGCCGATCCGCCGTTGCGCTGCATCCGGCCGATGATCGATTCTCGTACGCCCATGCGGTCGTCCGGAACCGCGTCCAGGTCGAAGCCGGGACCCCGGTCCCGCACCGAGACGAAGACCGTCCGGCCCTCGACCTCGGCGTAGACCTGCACCGGCCCGCCCTCGCCACCGTACTTGGCCGCGTTCACCATCGCCTCGCGCGCGGCCTGCATCTGCGCCCCGAGCCCCTCGTCGAGCGGGCAGTCGCCGACGACCACGACCTCCAGCGGGACGCCGTGCTTGTCCTCGACCTCGGCGGCGGCCCGCTTGACCGCATCGGCGAGGGTGGCGGGCTCCTCGTCCTCGTCCTTGCCGGTGCCCTCCGGCTTGTACAGCCAGTTGCGCAGCTCGCGCTCCTGGGCGCGGGCCAGCCTGCGGACCTCGCCGGGGTCGTCGGCGTTGCGCTGGATCAGGGTCAGGGTGTGCAGGACGGAGTCGTGCACATGGGCCGCGACCTCGGCCCGCTCCTGGGCCCGGATGCGCAGGGTGCGCTCCTCGTTGAGGTCCTGCGACATGCGCACCAGCCAGGGCCCGGCGAGCAGCGCGATGCCGGTGAGGACGGCGACGGCGGCGGTGAGGGCGGTGCCGAGCTGGGCGACGGAGCCGCGGACCACGAGGAAGACCGCGAGGCCCGTGCCGACCAGGGCGACGCCGACGAGCCCCCGGACGAGCTGGAGGACCCGTCTGCGGCGGCCGGGGTCGGTCCAGCTCGCCCGGCGGGCGTTGTCCGCCTGGCGCCAGACGAGGACGACGCCGACGCCGATCAACAGCGAGGGCCAGACATAGCGGCCGGCCTGCCGGTCGACGTTGATGCTGCCGATGAAGGAGGAGAAGCCGATCGCGAGCGCGATCAGGGCGAGGACCTGGCCCTTGTCGGGCTTGCGCAGCCGTCGGCGGCCGTCGGCTGTGGTCTCGAAGACGGGGCGGGGCGTGGCCCGGCCGCCGACCCCGAGCGGGACGACGATCCAGAACACCGCGTAGAGCACCGCGCCGAGGCCGTCCGTGAGCATGAGGACCGCGAAGAACGCGCGGACCCAGATCACGGGCAGCCCGAGGTGTCCGGCCAGGCCGCGCGCGACACCGCCGAGCCACCGGCCGTCGGCGCTCCGGTAGAGCCTGCGGACGGGCGGTTCGTCGGTCTCTGCGACGCGGGCGGCTGCGGACATGCACTGATCGTCACACGTCCGGCGGGTCCGGGACATCAGGGTCCGCCCGGATATCGGCCCCGGAGCGTTCTCGGGGTCGGCTCGGGGTCGGACCCCGGCGGAAGATCAGGGTCAAGGCAGGGTCGGTCCCGGTGCCGCCGGGGGTCACGGGGCGTCACCATGGAGCCATGACGAGTTCGACGCCTTCGCACCACGAGGCCCCGCCGCCGGCGGAGGGCCCGCCCGCCCCTCCGCTGCGCAGGTCGCGCGGCCAGAAGGTGGTGGCCGGGGTGTGCGGCGGGCTCGGCCGGCACTTCGACCTGGACCCGGTGCTGTTCCGGATCGTGCTCGGCGTGCTGTCGGTGACCGGCGGCGTCGGGCTGATCTTCTACGGTTTCGCGTGGCTGCTGCTCCCGTTCGCGGACGAGGAGGAGAGCGAGGGGCGCCGGCTGCTGACCGGCCGGGTCTCCGGCTCGTCCCTGACGGCCGTGCTGATGGCCCTGGTGGGCTGCGGGATCTTCCTGTCGATGCTGCACAACGGCGGGACGCTGGGCTTCGCCCTGGTCCTGTCGGTCGCGGTGAGCGGGGCGGCGGTGTGGTCGCTGCGGCGCCGCTCGGTGGCCGCGACCGCCGAGGAGGGCGGCCGGATAGACGCCACCGCCGCGCTCGCCGTCGCCGAGGCACCGCCCGAGACGAAGGCGCCGCCCGTGATGGACTTCCCGTCCTGGTGGCGGGACCCGATCGTGAAGGACGGCTCCACCGGCAAGGTCGCCATCGGCTACATGTGGGGACCGCACGGGGTCCTGGACGCCGAGGGCAAGATCGACGGCGTGGTGCCGACGCCGGGCAGCCAGTGGGGCACGCCGTACGACGAGCCTGAACGGCCCACGCCCTCGACCCGGGTCGGCGCGAAGCCGCCGTCCATCGGCGGCCTGGTGTTCCTGCTGGCGCTGGTGGCGGGCGGGCTCGGCACGGGCCTCTCCTGGCACGGGCATCCGCTGGGCACCAGCCTCCAGATCGGGCTGGCCGCCGCGCTCGCCGTGTTCGGCCTGGGCCTGGTCGTCAGCAGCCTGCTCGGCAGGACCGGCTTCGGCACGGTGTTCCTCACGCTGGTGACGGCGGGCCTGCTGGCGGCGGCCTCGGCGCTGCCCAAGGAGATCTCGACGGAGTGGATCCGGGAGACCTGGCGCCCGGCGGCCGTCGCGGCGGTGCAGCCTCGGTACGAGCTGGGGCTCGGCGACGGCACGCTCGACCTGTCCGCCGTGCCCGTCCCCGCCGGGGTGACGGTGTCCACCGAGGCGGAGGTCGGCGCGGGCCGGCTGAAGGTGATCGTGCCGGAGAACGTCACGCTGAAGGTGCGGGCCCAGGTGGGCCTCGGCGACATCCGCTTCCCGGCGGAGCCGGCGCCCGCGGCGCCCTCCCCGCCCGTGCGGCCCACGGCTCCGGCGCCGTCCACGGCGGGGGCCTCCACGGCGCCCCCGACGGCACCCGCGTCCCCGACGCCCGTCGCCACGCGGCCGGTGGACGACATCGACATCGCCCCGGATCTCGACGAGACCCGGACGTTCCCCCCGCCGCCCGGCGTCCCCGCCGGCGGCACCCTCGACCTCTTCCTGAAGGTCGGGGCCGGACAGGTGGAGGTCATCCGTGCGGGTTCATGAGTTCCGCCCCGGGCGGCTGGTCCTCGGCCTCGCCGCGCTCTGCCTCGCGGCCCTCTTCGCGGGCGACGCGGCGGGCCGCTGGTCGGCCCCGTGGTTCGCGGTGATCCCGGTGCTCTGCGGCGCCCTCGGGCTCGCGGCGCTGACGACCTGGATCGCCTACGGGATCCGGCGGCGCTCGGCAAGCAGCGCGTCGAGCGACAGCAGCGGGGCCCCGGCGAGCAGCAGCGGCAGCCAGGACATCAGATAGGCGAGGTCGTTGCCGAGGTAGTACGGGTTCACCTGCCAGCTCACGGTGAGCCAGAGACTCAGCGAGATCAGCGCCCCGCCGAGCGCGGCGACCCGGGCGTACAGCCCGAAGAGGGTCCCGAGGCCGACCAGGAGCTCGCCGAGCGCGATGGCGTAGCCGAAGCCGACGGGGCTCTTGAGAGCGAGGTCGACGAGGGCCGGAAGCGCGGAGGAGTCCCGCACCCCGTGCATCAGCTCGCCGAGCGAACCGGGCCCGGAGTCGGCGAGGAAGCCGGCGGTGGTCAGCTTGTCGAGCCCGGCGTAGATGAAGGTGACACCGAGGAAGATCCGCAGCGGGACCAGCGCGTACCGGGAGGCGAGCGCCTTCCACGCCCCACCCCCGGCCTCGGCACCGGACCGGGCCCCGGCCCCAGCGCCTGCCCCGCCCCCGGCACCGGCGCCGGCCCCGGCGCCTGCCCCGCGCCCGGTCCCGGTCCCGGTCCCGCCGAGGCCACCGCGCCCCCCGGAGCCACCCGATCCCCCGGGGCCCCCAGGACTGCCAGCGCCGCCGAAGCCTCCAGAACCCCCAGCGCCCCCAACATTCCCAGGACCCCCAGCTCCTGCAGCGCCTCCAGCTCCCCCAGCTCCCCCAGCTCCCCCAGCGCCAAGGTCCCCGGACCCTCCGTCCGGGTTCATCGCTCCGTCGTCCGCTCGTCCCGTCATCTCCGGCCGCCTCTCCGTGCCCCGCGTCCTGACCGCTTCCTGACCGCGTTCTGACCGCTTCCTGCGCGGCTCCTGCGCGGTTCCTGCGTGCGTCACCGGTCGCGCCGTCGCGCGGGCCGGGTCCGAGGAACGATTCTCCTCGGATTCCCTGTGACCGGGCGGGTGGGGCTCAGTCGACGACGTCGATCGTGACCCGGTTGGTCTCGACCCCGGCGGCCGTGACGACCGAGACCTCGACCCGGCCGGGCTCGACGTCGACCGGGAGGGGCACGGTCAGCTCGGTGTCGGCCGGGTTGGCGAAGCCGCCGGGGACGGGGACCAGCGGGACGTGGGCGTGGACCGGGCCGATCCGGACGACCAGCCGGGTCAGCGGCTCCGGACCGGCCGCCCCCGCGGGGACGAAGCCCGTGCCGCGGATCTCGATGTCGTCGCCGGTCCTGATCGGGGCGTCCAGATCGCCCGCCTCACGCGCCCGGACCACCGAGAAGATCTTCGGCCGCCCGCCCTCGGCGCACTTGGCGGCGAGGTAGATCCCGGCGGAGACGACGAGCAGCAGCACGAGCGACCAGGGCAGCTCGGGCAGCCGGTCCGGGGTGCGGCCGAGCCGGACGGCGGCGAGCAGCAGCACGGCGGCGGAGACCAGGACGTACTGCGCGTCGGTGAGGCAGGCGCGGCCGTCGTCGTCGCAGAGGAGGTCGGCGGGGCGGGGGCGGTCGGCGCGGACCTTCTGGAGCCGCCGGGCGGCGACCCGCAGCGAGACGATCAGGCGAGCGGTGACGGCGACACAGGAGACCGCGCCGAAGACGACGAGCAGCCCGGCGCCCCGGCGCAGGCCGAGGTCGACGCCGGGGGCGCCCGCAGCCAGCCGGAGGGAGAGCAGCAGCACGGCGTAGACGCAGAGCAGCAGCCAGCAGGCGGCGACGGCGCGGGAGGTGGAGAGCCGCCGGTCCTCGCCGACGAGGGGCGCGAGGACGCCGCCTCGCTCGCGGTGCAGCCGGGCGGCGGCGGTGAGGGCGAGGGCGGGCAGGACGGCGGCGCCGAGCGCGGCGGTGCGGGTCCCGGTCCAGCCGGTGCCGACGGCGGTGAGGGCCTGGCCGAGGAGCAGCGCGAGGACGGCGCCCCAGACGGCGGCGAGGGTGCCTCGGTAGACCCGGCCGGGCCGGGCCGCGCCCGCTTCCCGGCCGCGCGCGGTGACGGTGCGGGCGGACTGGGCGAGTTCGTCGGAGACCCACTGCCGGGAGGCGACCGGCGAGTGGGCGAGGGCGGCGGGGACGCCGTGCCCGGTGGCGAGTTCGTCGCGGCGGGCGAGGAAGGCGGCGACGGCGCGCCGGTGGCCGGAGCCCTCGCAGTGCGGGCAGTCGCCGCCGTCCTGATCGGCCCCGCACTGTCTCGCCTCTTGCACCGCCACGGCGCCGCCCACTTCCCGTTCGCCCGGCCCGCCCGCCGCCGGCTCGGTCAACTCACTGTTGATTCCTGGGAATTGTGCCGTACCTCGTGCGCATTCGGGGGGCTCTGCACACCCCGCGCGGGAGTGATTGAAGAGTCATCACATTGACGTAAAGACACGTTCTACGACAGGAGTTCGGGCTCCGTGCGGCTGATCCGCCGCCACAGCGGCTGGTAGTTGATCCAGGCGACGAGGTCGCTGCCGAGCTGTTCGCGGGTGGCGACGGCGTCGCGGTGGTCGATGAGCACGGGCTTTCCCGCCGCCCGCGCGGCGAGCTGGACCTGGGCGCAGCGCTCCATGGCGATGAACCACCAGGCCGCCGCGTCCACGGAGGAGCCCACCGTGAGCAGCCCGTGGTTGCGCAGCACCATCGCCTTGCAGGGGCCGAGGGCGACCGCGATCCGCCGGCCCTCCTCGGGGTCCACGGTGACGCCCGTGTAGGCGTCGTAGAGGATGTGGTCCTGGTAGAAGGCGCAGGCCTCCTGGGTGATCGGGTCGATCATGTCGCCGAGCGCGGCGAGCGCCCGCCCGCTCGTCGAGTGGGTGTGGACGACCGCGACGACGTCGGGCCGGGCCCGGTGCACCTCTGCGTGGGCGGTGAACGCGGCCTGGTTGACGTGGTGGGCGCCGTAGACCACCCGCCCCTCGCCGTCGACCAGGATCAGGTCGCTCGCGGTGAGTTCGGCGAAGGGGGCGCCGAAGGGGTTCACCCAGAAGCAGTCGGGGTGCTCGGGGTCGCGCGCGGTGATGTGGCCGGAGACCCCCTCCTCGTACCCCAGGCGCCCGAAGACCCGCAGCGCGGCGGCCAGGCGCTGCTTGCGGTGGGTGCGCTCCTCGGCGGCCGTCGCGTGGACGGGCGGCATGGCGAAGTGGAGCTGCTCG
Source organism: Streptomyces sp. NPDC042100 (assembly GCF_055582325.1). Lineage (NCBI taxonomy): Bacteria > Bacillati > Actinomycetota > Actinomycetes > Kitasatosporales > Streptomycetaceae > Streptomyces > Streptomyces sp. NPDC042100. Next base: position 566,350 of record NZ_JBVJDK010000001.1, on the reverse strand, counting down.
ACGGGCACGGGCACCGGCACCGGTATCTGGGTCATGCGCCGGAAGGTAACGCCCGTCCCCATAAGTCACCAGAGCCCGTACGGACCAAAGCGCGGCCCCGCGCGGAAACGCGGACCGCCGCCCCCGTGGCGTACGGGGACGGCGGTCTCGGGCGCTCGCACGAGGGCACGCGTACCTGGGCGATCACACCTGGGCGATCCCATCAGGGCGCTCCTTCGCGCGCGCTCACGCGCGGGGCGGGGTCACTCCCACTCGATGGTGCCCGGCGGCTTGCTCGTCACGTCGAGGACGACGCGGTTGACGTCGGCGACCTCGTTGGTGATCCGGGTGGAGATCTTGGCGAGGACCTCGTAGGGCAGCCGCGACCAGTCGGCGGTCATGGCGTCCTCGGAGGAGACCGGGCGCAGCACGATCGGGTGGCCGTAGGTGCGGCCGTCGCCCTGGACGCCGACGGAGCGGACGTCGGCGAGCAGCACGACCGGGCACTGCCAGATGTCGCGGTCGAGACCGGCGGCCGTCAGCTCCTCGCGGGCGATGGCGTCGGCGTCGCGCAGCAGGTCCAGGCGCTCCTTGGTGACCTCGCCGACGATGCGGATGCCGAGGCCGGGGCCGGGGAACGGCTGGCGCTGGACGATCTCCTCGGGCAGGCCGAGCTCCTGGCCGACCATCCGGACCTCGTCCTTGAACAGCTGGCGCAGCGGCTCGACGAGCTCGAACTCGATGTCGTCGGGGAGGCCGCCCACGTTGTGGTGCGACTTGATGTTGGCGGTGCCGGTGCCGCCGCCGGACTCGACGATGTCCGGGTACAGGGTGCCCTGGACCAGGAAGGCGACCTCGGGGCCCTCCTCCTGGAGGATCTCCAGCTGCGCCTGCTCGAAGACACGGATGAACTCGCGGCCGATGATCTTCCGCTTGGTCTCCGGGTCGGAGACGCCGGCGAGCGCGTCGAGGAAGCGCTGCTGGGCGTCGACGACGACCAGGTTGGCGCCGGTGGCGGCCACGAAGTCCTTCTCGACCTGCTCGGTCTCGCCCTTGCGCATCAGACCGTGGTCGACGTAGACGCAGGTGAGCTGCGAGCCGATGGCCTTCTGGACGAGCGCGGCGGCCACGGCGGAGTCGACGCCGCCGGACAGGCCGCAGATGGCGCGCTTGTCGCCGACCTGGGCGCGGATCGCGGCGACCTGCTCCTCGATCACGTTGCCGGTGGTCCAGCTGGGCTGGATGCCGGCGCCTCGGTAGAGGAAGTGCTCCAGGATCTGCTGGCCGTGCGTGGAGTGCAGCACCTCGGGGTGGTACTGGACGCCGTACAGCTTCTTCTCGTCGTTCTCGAAGGCGGCGACGGGCACCACGTCGGTGGACGCGGTGACGCTGAAGCCCTCGGGGGCGGCGGAGCAGGCGTCGCCGTGCGACATCCACACCGACTGCTCGACCGGGGTGCCCTCGAAGAGGGTGGAGCCGGCCTTGGAGACGTGCAGCGGCGTACGGCCGTACTCGCGGGCGCCCGTGTTGTCGACGGTGCCGCCGAGCGTGGTCGCCATCAGCTGGAAGCCGTAGCACATGCCGAAGACGGGGACTCCGGCCTCGAAGATCGCGCGGTCCAGGCGCGGGGCGTTCTCGGCGTACACCGAAGAGGGACCGCCGGAGAGGATGATCGCCTTCGGGTTCTTGGCCAGCATCTCGGCCACCGGCATGGTGGACGGGACGATCTCGCTGTAGACCCGGGCCTCACGGACGCGGCGGGCGATGAGCTGGGCGTACTGGGCGCCGAAGTCGACAACGAGGACTACGTCCGGGTTGGTGACGACGTCGGGCGCGGCAGCGGGGGTCGCTGATGACACTACGGCGGCCTTCCGGCGGTAGGAGCGGTTCCCCCGAAGGGGGGCTATTTGTCGATTCTACCGGCGAGCCACGGCCGGTTTTCGTCTCACCATCCGAACCCGGATTGCCCCTCGGCTCCCAAAGGGGTCCATACTGTCCCCATGCGCGAGCTCACGACCTACGTCTTTACCTATGGCAACCGGCCCACCGGCTGCCATGGTCGTGCTGCTTGAGCAACTGACAAGCGACTTCCGAGGCGCCCCGGGCCGACAAGGCCCGGGGCGTCCGTCGTTTCCGGGTCAGGATCGCCCGGGGCCCCCGACACCACCAGGAGCCCCGACATGACGACCACGACCACCACCACGCGCACCACGGCGACCACCGCCACCGCCGTCGACGCCGCCGCGACCCTGGCCGAGAAGACCGGCGCCCGCACCGGCGAGGCGGCCGCGCTGATCGGTGACGCGCGCGAGCGCATCGACGCGCTCGACGACCGGATCATCGGCCTGATCCAGGAACGGGTGGCCGTCTCGGCGGTCATCCAGGAGGCCCGGATCTCGTCCGGCGGGCGCCGGGTGAACCTGGCCCGCGAGATGGAGGTCCTCGGCCACTACCGCGACGCGCTGGGCAAGCCGGGCACCGCGCTCGCGATGACGATGCTGGAGCTGTGCCGGGGCCGCATCTGAGCCGGGTCCGGCCGGCGGGCCCCGGGGGTGCGCCCCCGCACCCGAGTTCGGTCGCGCCCTCACCCGTACGGCGCGTGACCGGGCCGGGCGCCGCTTCGTTGGTGGTGTTGTCCGTGCCAGCCAGGGGCGGGCCCGAATGAGACCACGCGTGGCTTCGCTGGGGCGTGTGACGTACCTCTGGTACGTCGTGGGACCTCGCCCCAGCGCATGTGACCGGACGGCAGGGGACAGCAGCCCGGTCACCCAGAAAGGGCGGTCGGTCCCGGGGACGCCCGGGGCCGGCCGCACCCGGCCGATCGACCCGAGACCCCCCACACCGTCCCGCTCCCCCCTCCCGCAGCCCCCGCAGTCCCAGCAGTCCCCGCCTTCTCCCGCACCACCCGCTCCCCCTGCTCCTCCCGCTCCCCCTCGCTTCCCTCCCCAGCGGCGCACTCCACTCCCCCGGCGCCGCGTTCCCCAGGGGCCCCGCGACCGCGACCGGAATCGCGACGCGGGGCCCCTGCGCGTACCGACCCCAGGGGATGTGACACGCGTCACATGAAGATCTCATGAGAGCGCTACAACCAATCCCCCAGGTCACCGGTCATCTATGCAGCACCACCCAGAAGCTGGAGGGGCGCTGCACTCGGAGGGGGGTGCAGCGCCCTTTCCTCTTATCTGGAACCGGTCGCCCGGAGCGGCTCAGACCTTCTTCGGCGGCATCGCCGGCATCCCGAGGAACGGCAGCCTGAGGGCACCGAAGGCCTCCGCCGGGACCGCCGGGGACTTCGGCTCGACGGCCGCCACCCGCACGTACGTCTCGCCCTGGCGCGGCCGCGGGTCCTCCTCGCCCTTGTTCGGCCAGAAGGACATGGCCCGCTCCGCCTGCGCGGTGATCGTCAGCGAGGGGTTGACGCCGAGGTTGGCGGAGACGGCGGCGCCGTCCACGACGGAGATGCCCGGGTGCCCGTAGAGCCGGTGGTACGGGTCGATGACGCCCGTGGCCGCGTCCGCCCCGATCGGGCAGCCGCCCAGGAAGTGCGCGGTGAGCGGAGTGCCCATGAGCTCGCCGATGTTGGAGCCGGCGAAGCCGTTGATCTCCTCGGCCATCAGGGCGGCGGCCCGGGTCGCCGCCTCTATCTGGGTCGGGTTGGGCGCGCCGTGGCCCTGCCGGGCGGTGAGCAGGCCCTTGCCGAGGCCGCCGGGCTTGCGGAAAGTCGTCAGCGAGTTGTCAAGAGACTGCATGACCAGGCCGATGATGGTCCGCTCCGACCAGCGCCGGTTGGAGAGCGAGCGCGCCGCGAGCGAGGGGTGCTTGACCAGCTCGACCAGCCAGTTGCGCACCCGGTGGGCGCCGTAGGGCACCTGGAGGACGGTGAGCCCGCCCATGGAGTTGGAGCCCTTGCCGTAGCGGACGGGCTCGATGTGGGTGTTCTCGTCCGGGTGGATGGACGAGGTGATCGCGACGCCCCTGGTGAAGTCGACCCGGTCCTTGCCGTGCCGCGCGCGGTAGCGGCGGTCGGTGGTCTGGGAGCCGACCAGGGCCTCCGAGTTGGTGCGGGTGAGCTCGCCGAGCCGGCCCGAGATCCGGGGCAGCAGCCCGGTGTCCTTCATCCGGTGCAGCAGGGTCTGGGTGCCGTACGTGCCGGCCGCGACGACCACCCGGCGGGCGGTGAAGGTGCGCCCGGCGCCCTTCTTCCGGTTGTCGGTCGGCAGGGTCTTCACGGCGTAGCCGCCGCGCGAGTCCTCGGTGAGGGCGACGACCGAGGTCATCGGGTGGACGACCGCGCCCGCCTTCTCGGCGAGGTACAGGTAGTTCTCGTTCAGGGTGTTCTTGGCGCCGTGGCGGCAGCCGGTCATGCACTCGCCGCACTCGGTGCAGGCCCTGCGGGAGGGGCCCGCGCCGCCGAAGTACGGGTCGGCGACCTCACCGCCGGGCTTCGCCTTCACCCGCTCCGAGCCGTCGGAGTCGGAGCCGTCGCCGAAGAAGACGCCGACCGGGGCCATGTGGAAGGTGTCGCCGATGCCCATGGCCTGGGCGGTGGCCTTGAGGTGCACGTCGGAGGGGGTCATCGTCGGGTTGAGCCGGACGCCCAGCATCCGCTTGGCCTGGTCGTAGTACGGGGCGAGCTCCTCGCGCCAGTCGGTGATGTCCTTCCACTGCGGGTCCTCGAAGAAGGGCGCGAGCGGCTCGTAGAGGGTGTTGGCGTAGTTGAGGGAGCCGCCGCCGACGCCCGCGCCCGCCAGCACCATGACGTTGCCGAGCAGGTGGATGCGCTGGATGCCGTAGAGGCCGAGGGAGGGGGCCCAGAGGAAGTTCTTCAGGTCCCAGGAGTTCTTGGGCAGGGTCGCCCGGGTGAAGCGGCGGCCGGCCTCCAGGACGCCGACCCGGTAGCCCTTCTCGGTCAGGCGCAGGGCGGTGACCGAGCCGCCGAAGCCGGAGCCGACGACGAGGACGTCGTAGTCGTACGCGTCGTCGGCCGAGCCGCCGGCCGGGCCGTCCTCGGCCTGATTCTGGGCAGGGGGTACCTCGGTCATGGCTCTCCTCGTACGGAAGGGGGGACGGCGGACGGGGACGGCGGACGGGCGCGAACGGGATGCGGGTCAGCGCAGGCGGAGGGCCTTCATCACCTTCAGGGACGTGCTCATGAAGGCCGCGTACTTCTCGTCGTCCATCCCGAAGGAGGGCGCGAGCGGCATCACCCGCTGCTGGGCGACGGTCTGGGCCTCGGTGAACTTCATGATGCCCTCGGAGCCGTGGCGGCGGCCGAGACCGGAGTCCTTCATGCCGCCCATGGGGGCGCGGACGCTGCCGTACGCGGGCGCGTAGCCCTCGTTGATGTTGACGGTGCCGGTGCGCAGCCGGGCCGCGAGGGCGTGGCCGCGGCGGGAGTCGGTGGTCCACACCGAGGAGTTGAGGCCGTACGGGGTGCCGTTGGCCTGCTCGACGACCTCGTCCTCGTCGCTGAAGCGGTAGATCGAGACGACCGGCCCGAAGGTCTCCTCGGTGCACACGGCCATCGGCGCCTCGACGCCGTCGAGGATGGTCGGCTCGTAGAAGAGCGGGCCGATGTCGGGGCGGGCGACGCCGCCGGCGACCAGCTTGGCGCCCTTGGCGACGGCCTCGTCGACGTGCCGGGTGACGGTCTCCAGCTGCCGCTCGCCGACGAGGGAGCCCATGTCGGCGCCGTACGCGAGGGAGTTGCCGAGCCGCATGGCCTTCGTCCGGGCGGCGAAGCGCTCCAGGAAGGCGTCGGCGACGGAGGCGTGGACGTACAGCCGCTCGATGGAGATGCAGAGCTGGCCGGCGGAGGAGAAGCAGGCGCGGACGGCGCCCGCGGCGGCCTTCTCGATGTCGGCGTCCTTGAGGACGATCATGGCGTTCTTGCCGCCGAGCTCCAGGGTGACCCCGACGAGCCGGGCGGCGGCGCCTTGGGCGACCTCGCGGCCGGTGCGGGTGGAGCCGGTGAAGGAGACGTAGTCGGCGTGCCGGACGACCTCGGGGCCGACGACCGGGCCCTCGCCGAGGACGACCTGGAAGACCTCGGCGGGCAGGCCGGCCTCGATGAGCAGGTCGCGGGCCCACAGGGCGGTCAGCGCGGTCTCGGTGTCGGGCTTCATCACGACGGCGTTGCCGGCCACGAAGGCGGGCAGGGCGTCGCCGACGGAGAGCTCCAGCGGGTAGTTCCAGGGCGCGATCTGGCCGACGACCCCGCGCGGCTGGCGCAGTTCGGTGACCTTGGTCAGGGTCGGCACGACACCGGTGTGGCGCTTGGGACGCAGATAGCCGGGGGCCGAGCGGCCGTAGTGGCGGGCGGCGACCGCGACCGACTGCACCTCCTCGTGGGCGTGCAGCCGGGCCTTGCCGGTCTCCAGCTGGATGAGGTCGAGGATCTCGCCCTGCCGCCGGAGGATCAGGTCGTGGAAGCGCAGCAGCACGGCCGCGCGGGCCCGGACGGGGGTCGCCGCCCAGGCGCCCTGGGCGGCGCGGGCGCGCGCGAAGGCGTCGGCGACGTCCTCGGGGGCGGACTCGGGCAGGTCCGCCAGCTTCGCCCCGGTGAACGGGGTGTGGTTGGCGGTGCGGCCGGAGCCCGCGACCCCCCGGGTGAGGCGGGCGATCAGCTCGGGCGTGACCACGTCGGCGGCCTTGCGCGCCCCGGCGGGGGCGGGGGCGACGGGGTTGGTGCCGAGGGGGGCCGTGGTGGGCAGTGCCTGCGAGTCCGTCATGAAGGCGAGCGTAGGACGCGTTCCGCCCTTTGGGTACCCGTGAGTAACGCCTTTTCACCCCCCTCCCCCACCGCGCCAGCGTTCACTGGCACATAAGCCCTGATCAGGGGCTTACGGGGTCTCCGGGGGCCCGCCAGTACTTCTTCACGATGTCGAACTGCTCGCGGGTCCGGTCCCAGCCGTCCTCGGGCGAGGCCATGTACAGGGCGTACTCGACGCCCTCGTCGTCGTAGTACACCTGGTCGATGGCGTGCCGGGGCCCCGGGTGGGTCTGCTTCTCGATCCAGGTGAACTCCCAGACAGCCGAATTCACCCGGTCCCGGAAGGTGTTCTGGGTCAGCCGCACCCGCTGGTACTCGGCCCGCCGGGCCACGATCTTCTCCAGGTCGAGCAGGTGCATGTAGGGGTTCTCGAAGTCCGGCGACCGGTCGATGCTGATCCGGATGCGGTGCTTCCCGTCGTCCGGCGTGTAGTCGATCTGGTCGCCGTCCATCCGGCGCTTCCAGCCCTTGGGGACCGCGAGGCTGAAGCCCTCCGGATCCACGACCCGCTCCCAGCCCGCCGGGACGCCGCCCGCGGCCTGGTCCTTGCCGTCCGGCCCGCCCTTGGCGCCCTGCGCGTCCTTGCCGGTGGTCGCGGTGGCGGACGGATCGTCCGTCTTCCCGCCCGTCCCGCCGGTCCCGCCCGTCCCGTCCAGATGGGTCATCGCGGCGAAGACCGCGCCGCCCGCGAGCAGCCCCGCGAGGACGGCCGCGAGCAGCGTGGCGCGCCAGCGGCCCCGGCCGGCGGCGGGGGTGCCCGAGGCGCCCGATGCGGCGGGGACACCAGGGCCGCCGGGCCGACCGGCCCTGCCCGTTCCGCCGGGCGGTACGGGGACGGTGGCGCCGTCGCCTTCGGAGGAGGAGGCCGCCGGGGCGGGCCCCTCCGGCGCGGTGCCGGACCCGTCCAGCGGCACGGGCAGCGGGGTCGTCGCCGACGGCGCGGCGGCGGCCAGCTCCTCCGCGCCCATCCGCTGGGTCGGCACGTACGCCTGCGCGGCCTCGGGCGCACGCCCCTCCATCGCGTCCAGCAGCATCCGCTCGGCCTCGTCCGCGCGGGGGCGCAGCGCCGGGTCCTTGCGCAGCAGCGCCACGATGACGGACGCGAGCGGACCGGCCTTCTCCGGGTACGGCGGCTCCTCCGTCACCACGGCCTGCATGGTGCTGATCGGCGAGCCTCGGCGGAACGGCGAGCCGCCCTCCACCGCCGCGTACAGCGTGGCGCCCAGGGACCACAGGTCGGAGGCGGGGCCCGGGTCGCCGCCCTGGACCCGTTCGGGTGCCAGATAGTCGATGGAGCCCACGAGTTCGCCCGTCCGGGTGATGGACGAGTCGCCCTCGATCGCCGCGATCCCGAAGTCCGTGATGAGGACCCGTCCGTCGCGGGCGAGCAGCACGTTCCCGGGCTTCACGTCCCGGTGCAGCACCCCGGCCGCGTGCGCGGCGCGCAGGGCGCCCAGCACGTGCAGCCCGATCCTGGCCGCCTCGCGCGGCTCGATCGTGCCGGACTCCTTGGCCGCGTCGGCGAGCGAGGGCCCGTCCACGTACTGCATGACGATCCACGGGCGGTCGTCGTGCTCCAGGACGTCGTGCACGGTGACCACGCCCGGGTGGGTGATCCGGGCCGCCGCGCGCGCCTCCTTCTGGGTCCGCGCGTGCAGGACCAGCCGGTCGGCCTCCGCCACGAACCGGCCCGCCGTCAACTCCTTGACGGCCACCACGCGGTGCAGCACCTCGTCATGGGCGCGCCAGACCTTGCCCATGCCGCCGCGCCCGATGGACTCGCCCAGCCGGTAGCGGCCCGCGAGCAGGAGTCCGGTGCCGGTGCTCTCAGAATGTTCCACGTGCCCCCGCCTGTTTGCTCGGAAGCAAGGTTACGGAGGGGGGTGCGGGGCACGGAACCTCGGGGCGGGTTGTGGAACAACACTGTGACCGGCGGGGCGTCGGCCGCTCGGCGGTTCGTTCCCCGGCCCGCCCGGTGGTTCGACGGACCGACGGACCCGGCCCGCCCGGTGGTCCGACGGACGACGGACCCCGGCCCGCCCCGTGGTCCGACCGGGTGTCAGCGGGTCGCCCGGTACGCCTTCACCGCCTGGTCGTAGATCTCCGACACCTTGTCCCGCTCGTTCTCCGGGCCGATGACCTGGACGACGTGGTAGCGACCGCCCTCGATCAGGGCCAGGTTGCGCACGAACACCTCCCGGCCCGTGCTGTCCTGCCAGGTGAACTGCCCCACCGCCATGGCCTGTCGGCCGATGTCGATCCGGCGCAGCCCGGAGGCGCTGGACCAGGAGGAGTCCCGCCAGGGCTGGAGCTCGCGCTCCTTGGTCCGCTGGTACGCCATGGGGTCGGAGCCGTTCGCCTGGACGGTGTCCCGGCCCGGGACCACGATCAGCGTGAAGTCGCCGCCCGTGTAGCGCACTTGCCCGGCGTCGTTGATCGGGCTGCGCCGCCAGTCGCGCGGGACGCCGACCTCGAAGCCCTCGGGGTCCTTGCGCACGGCGTACCCGGGGGCGAGCGCGGCGCCCGTGCCGGCCGGCGGGGCGGTGGTGCGCGGGGGCGCGGTGGACGGCGTCCCGGAGGGTTTCGCGGACGGCGAGGACGAGGGCTTCCCGGACGCGGAAGGGGCGGTGCTGCCGGACGGCGCGGCGGCCGGGGGCTTCCCCTCGCCCTTCCCGGGCATGACGACCATCGCGTACGCCACGGCCCCGCCGAACAGCAGCAGGATCAGGAGCAGCAGGATCCGCCCGAGCGAACGCGGCGAACCCGAGCTCCGGGGGGCCTTGGCGCTCCGCGCGGGGCGCTGCGGGATCTCCTCGTGGAAGGAGTCCCGCAGGAGGTCGTCGCGGAAGTCGCCCCCGTACTCGCCCCGGAAATCCCCCCGGTGCTCGCCCCGGTGCTCACCCCGGTACTCCGGCTGCCGGAGGTCCGCCGTCTCGTGGCCGGCGTGCGCCTCGGGGCCGGCCGGGGCCTCCTCGGCGCGGCGGCCCTGGCGCGGGACGGCGCCCTTGGCGTGCCGGTGACGGCCACCCGCCGCGCCGCCGCGCCGCCGCCGCACCAGCTCGCCGCGGCGGCGCACGATGGGCAGCCGGGCCGCGTCGGGCGGCGGCAGCGGCAGGGCGCCGAGCCCGGCCTCCGGCTCGGGCGCCGAGCGCACCAGCGAGCGCAGCCAGCCGCTCAGCACCTCGACGTCGGGGCGCTCGGTCGGGTCCTGGTGCAGCAGCGACTCCACGACCGGGCGCAGCGGGCCGCACTCCTCGGCGAAGGCCGGGGGCTCGGCGCAGACCAGCTGGACCAGCTCGGCGGCGCTGTCCTCCGGATACGGGGCGTGGCCCTGCACGGCCCGGTAGAGCAGCGCGCCCAGCGCCCACAGGTCGGTGGCGGGGCCGATGGGCGGGGCGAGCCGCCAGTGCTCGTGGACCGGGCCCGCCTGCTCGGGCGCCCAGCGCTCGGTGACGGGGCCGACGACCGCCATCCGCGCCTGCCGGGCCCGCTCGGCGGCGAGCCGGGTGACCGGGCCTCGGTAGACCGGGCCGCCGCCCACCGGGCCCGCGGGGGACGGTACGGGCGCGGGCGCGGGGACCGCCGCCGTGTACCCGGCCGGGAGCGCGGGCAGCCCGCCGCCGCCCGCCGGGACGGACCGGCCGCCGCCGTCCCGCGAGGCGTGCGGACCGTCGCTCCAGGTCCCGGCGAGGTACGCGCGGGGCGGCGGCCCGGCCCCGTCGTCGTCCCGGCCCTCGTCGTGCTCGTCGTGCTCGTCGTCCTCGTCGTCTTCGTCGTCGGCCTCCGTCCGCGCCCACCACTGCGGCGAGGGGTGCGCGGCGGGGGCGACGGGGGGCGCCGGGGGCTGGGCGGGGGGCCGGGGCTCGGGAGCGGGTCCGCCCGGTGCCTCCGGGGTGGGCTCGGGCGCGGCCCCGGACGCGGGCGCGGGTGCCGGGGCGGCCGGGCGCTGGACGGGCAGCGCGCCGGTCTCGCCGAGCCGGGCGGCGGCGCGGGCCCCGGCCCGGTACGCGGCGATGGCCCCGGCCCGCGCGGCCCGCACCTCCGCGGCGGACGGCGTACCGGACACCGGCGGCGCGGCGGGCGTCCCGGACCGCGCGCCCTCGCCCCGGGCGGGGCCGTAGGGCGTGCCGGCGGGCTCGGGCCCGTAGAAGTCCGCCGGTTCCCTCGGCGCTTCCTCGGCGGGTTCGGGCCGCCAGGTGCCGGCCGGGCCGTAGAGCTCGTCCCGGTGGTCCGCGGCGGGCCCCGGCTCCAGCGCGGCGACGTCCTCGCGGGCGGGCGCGTCGGCCTCGTAGACGTCCCCGTAGCCGCCCGCGTGGGCGGGCGGGTACACGGTCACGTACGCGTCGGCGTCGCTCGCGTCACGGCCGTCGTACGTCTCGTGCCGTCCGTGCGGACCGTGGCCGTCGTACGCGTCGTCGTACGGGTCGTCGTACGGGTCGTGCGCACCACCGTCGCCGTCGCCGTCACCGTCGAAGGCGGCGTCCGCGTCGGCCTCGGCGGCGTGGTCCGCGTAGTCGATGTCGGCATCGGCATCGGCGGCATCGGGGACGGCCGCCGACGGGCGGGGGCCGAAGGAGAGCTCCTCGTCGTCCGGGATCGGCACCGGGGCGTAACCGCACAGGGCCTCCTCCGCGGCGCCCGCGGCGAGGCCGGTCAGGACGACGCGGCCGTCGTCGCAGACGAGGACCGTGCGCGGTGTGACGTTCCGGTGGGTCCAGCCGTGGGCGTGCAGGGCGCGCAGGGCGGTGAGGAGGTCGGAGCCGATCTCGGCGGCCCGGTAGGGGCTCAGCGGGGCCTCGGCGAGGAGCTCGGAGAGCGGGGTGGCCGGCAGGGACTCGCTGACTATCCACAGCGAACCGGCCTCGGCGAACACGTCGAAGACCTGGTCGAGCCTCGGGTGGTCGGGTATCTGCGCGGCGGCCTGGGCCGCCTCCAGGGCGCGCCGGACGCCGGGGTCGGCGGGGCGGCGGGTGGCCCGGCCGGGGGCCGTATAGGGCTCGTCGCCGACCAGTTCGGCGTCGACGACCTCGGGCAGCGGCACCTGCCGGATCCGGACTTCCTGTCCGCTGTAGGTGTCGAACGCGCGCGTCTCGACCAGGTCGTACGCGTCGTCCGGAGGTACGGGCAGCCGGTAGCGGTCCGCGAGCACCCTTCCCGCGTAGTCGTCCACGACGCCTCCCCCCGCGCCTTGCCGTCCCCCGTGACCCGGGGCCTTGGGGCCCGGGGTCTTTCACCATACGTGCGCCCGTCAGTCCTTGGGGCTGAACGTCGCGAACGCCGTCTCGCGCAGCGTCTTGCACTCCGGCGCGTCCCAGGTGTCGGCCTGGCAGCTGACCATGATCGAGTAGCCGTGGTCGGCGTCGACCTTGAAGCCCCGGTTGAGTATCCGGATCCGCTTCCCGTTCTGGTCGCGCTCGAACTCCCAGTCGGCGACGGTCGGATAGCCCTTGTACGCGACCGGGCGGATGCCGATGTGCTTGTAGCCGTTGCTGGACGCGGCCACCGCCGCCTTGGCCAGGTTCCAGGCGGCCGCGGCGTCGTCGCGCGGGCTGTCGTTGAAGTCGACCTGGACGCGCGGGAAGCCGGTGCCTCCGGCGTGGAAGATGCCGCCCGAGTTCTGGCCCGCTATCGCGGCCAGCTTGAAGGAGGCGGGCATCGCCATCTGGAAGTGGAAGCGGCTGTTGGTGACCGTCACATAACCGGCGGGCAGCTCCGCGCCCCCGGTCCGCTCGCCGCCGGGGGTGGCGCCGGGCGTGGTGCCGCCCTTCCCGCCGGTGGTGCCGGTCGGCTTGTCGCCGCCGCCCTGCTGGCTGGGGCCGCCGCCAGAGGCGTTGGTGTCGGTGCCCGGGCTGCCGCCGGAGGCACCGGCCGAGGCCGTGGTGCCGCCGTTGGTGCCCTTGCCCTCGTCGGCGCCGTCCTGGCCGCCGCCGAGGGCGACGTACAGGATCGTGCCGAGCAGGGCGGCGACCACGACCGCCGCGATGATCACGAGGGTGCGGCGCGGGACGACGTCGGTGAGCGAGGCGCGGGACTGCGCGGGCCGGACCGGGGCCGGGGCGCCGGGGCGCCGCTCGGGCTCCGGCTTGGCCGCGGCCGCGTTCCGCACGGACTTGAGGGCGCCGCGCATCCGGTCGGCCGTCTCGCCGGTCTTCTCGCGGGCCGGCTTCTCCCGGGCGGGCGCCGTCGGGGCGGCCGGCGGGCGCTCGGGGAGCGGGGGCAGCCGGACGACCCTGGTCTCCTCGGGGGACGGCTCCGGCGGGGCCTCGGGCGCGTCGAGCACGGCGCGCAGCAGCACCCGCGCCCCGGCGTCGTCGAGCCGCTGGTCGGGGTCCTTGGCGAGCAGGCCGTAGATGACCTTCTCCAGCCCGGGTCCCGCGTTCTTCGGGGGGTCGACCGGCTCGGTCATCACCGCGGTGAGCGTGGCGATGGCGGAGCCCTTGTCGTACGGCGGGCTGCCCTCGACGGCCGCGTACAGCAGCCCGCCGAGCGACCAGAGGTCGGCGGCGGGGCCGGGCTTGTGGCCGCGGGCCCGCTCGGGCGAGATGTACGAGGGGGCGCCGACGAGCATCCCGGTGGAGGTGATCGACGGATCGCCCTCGACCTGGGCGATGCCGAAGTCGGTGAGGACGACCCGGCCGTCCTCGGCGATCAGCACGTTGGACGGCTTCACGTCGCGGTGGAGGATGCCCTCGCGGTGCGCGGAGCGCAGCACGTCCAGGATGGCGAGGCCGACCTCGGCGGTGCGGCGCGGGGTGAGGGTGCCGTCCTCGCGCACGGCGTCGGCGAGGGACTTGCCCTCGATGAGCTCCATGACGATCCACGGGCGGTCGTCCTCGTCGACCACGTCGTAGACGGTCACGGCGCCGTTGTTGCGGATCCGGGCGATGGCCTTGGCCTCGCGCAGGGTCCGGGTGATGAGGCGTCGCTTCTCGTCGTCGTCGACGCTGTTGGGGAAGCGCAGCTCCTTGACCGCGACCGTCCGGCCGAGCGTCTCGTCGACGGCCCGCCACACGGTGCCCATGCCGCCTCGGCCGAGCACGACCCCGAGGCGGTACCGCCCGGCGAGGAGCCTGCCTCCGGCGGACGCGGCGTCAGCACGGCCGGTGCGCCCGCCCGTTCCGGCGGCGCGCTTCGCGTCGACGTCGGCCAGGTCCGCGCCGAAGCCGGTGGCGGGGGCGGCCCCGTCGGTCGAGCTCCCGGCGGCCGGGGTGCCGCGCTTCTTGGTCAGGTCCGCGCCCGACCGGCCACCGGCCCCGGAGCCCGCGCCCACGGCGTCCCGGGGATCACGGGGATCCCGGGAATCCGCCGCGCCCAACTCATCGGCCGCGTCGGCCCCACCGGAGGCACCGTCAGCCCCACCGGCGGAACGGGTCGCACCGGCGGCCCCGGCGGCCCCGGCCGCGTCCTCGGGTCCCGCGGCGCCCGCCGCGTCCTCGGCCCCAGGCGCTCCGGCCGGGTCCTTCCTGTCCGTCGTCCTGTCCCGGTCCGCCTTGCGCGCGGCCGGAACAGTGCCCCGGTCGCCGTCGGTGGCGGCCCCCGCAGGGGCGTCCCGCCGGGGGTCCTGCCCCGTGTCCCGCGACTGCTCCGCCTCCGACATGCGTCCCCTCGTCGATCCCTGATCTGCGCCCGCGGCCGCCGCTCCCGCACGATGCGGCAACCCGCCCTGGAAGAGAGCTCATTGTCCCTCACTCCGGGACCGATGCCTCCCCCGGGTCCGTACTCCGAGAAGCGATCCCGTGCCCGCGCCCGTCAGATCGGCACGATGTCGGGCGCCCCCAGCCTGGCCGCGTCGGCCGTCAGGTCGTCGGGCTGGCGCTGCGATTCGCGCTCCGCCTCGACCCTCTTCTCGTAGTGCTCGACCTCCTTGTCGATCTGGTGCGCGTCCCAGCCGAGGACCCGCGCCATGAGCTCGGCGCACTCCCGGGCGCTGCGCGTGCCCCGGTCGAAGGTCTCGATGGAGATGCGGGTGCGCCGGGTGAGGACGTCGTCCAGATGCCGGGCGCCCTCGTGCGAGGCGGCGTAGACCACCTCGGCCTTCAGGTAGTCCTCGGCCGCCGGCAGCGGCGCACCGAGGGCCGGGTCCGCGGCGACCAGGTCCAGGATCTCCTCCGTCAGGGAGCCGTAGCGGTTGAGCAGATGCTCGACCCGGGCCACGTGCAGCCCGGCGCGCGCGGCGATCCCGGCGCGCGCGTTCCACAGGGCCCGGTAGCCCTCGGCGCCGATGAGCGGGGTGTCCTCGGTGACGCAGGCGGCGACCCGCTTGTCGAGTCCGTGGACGGCCTCGTCGACGGCGTCCTTCGCCATCACCCGGTACGTCGTGTACTTGCCGCCGGCGACGACGACCAGGCCGGGGACCGGGTGGGCGACGGTGTGCTCGCGGGAGAGCTTGCTGGTGGCGTCGGACTCGCCGGCCAGCAGCGGGCGCAGGCCCGCGTAGACGCCCTGCACGTCGTCCCTGCTCAACGGGGTCGCCAGCACGCTGTTGACGTGTTCGAGCAGATAGTCGATGTCGGCGCTGGAGGCGGCGGGATGGGCCTTGTCGAGGTCCCAGTCGGTGTCGGTGGTGCCGATGATCCAGTGCCGTCCCCAGGGGATGACGAAGAGCACGGACTTCTCGGTGCGCAGGATGAGGCCGGTGGTGGAGTGGATCCGGTCCTTGGGCACGACGAGGTGGATGCCCTTGGAGGCGCGGACGTGGAACTGGCCGCGCTCGCCGATGAGTGCCTGGGTGTCGTCCGTCCACACCCCGGTCGCGTTCACGATCTGGCGGGCCCGGATCTCGTACTCCCCGCCGGCCTCGACGTCCTGGACACGGGCGCCGACCACCCGCTCGCCCTCGCGGAGGAAGCCGACGACCCGGGCGCGGGCGGCGACGTGCGCGCCGTAGCTCGCGGCGGTGCGGACGAGGGTGGTGACGAAGCGGGCGTCGTCCATCTGGGCGTCGTAGTACTGCAGGGCGCCGACCAGGGCGTCCTTGCGCAGGCAGGGGGCGACCCGCAGGGCGCGCCCACGGCTGAGGTGCCGGTGCACGGGCAGGCCGCGGCCGTGGCCCGAGGAGACCGACATCGCGTCGTACAGCGCGACGCCGGAGCCCGCGTACCACCGCTCCCAGCCCTTGTGCTGGAGCGGGTAGAGGAAGGGCACGGGCTTGACCAGGTGAGGGGCGAGGCGCTCCAGGAGCAGGCCGCGCTCCTTCAGGGCCTCGCGGACGAGGGCGAAGTCGAGCATCTCCAGATAGCGCAGCCCGCCGTGGATGAGCTTGCTGGAGCGGCTGGAGGTGCCGGAGGCCCAGTCGCGGGCCTCGACGAGACCGGTGGAGAGGCCCCGGGTGACGGCGTCGAGTGCGGTGCCCGCGCCGACCACGCCGGCGCCGACGACCAGCACGTCCAGCTCGCGCTCGGCCATCGCCGCGAGTGCCGCCGCGCGCTCGGCGGGTCCCAGTGTCGCTGTCCTCACCGCTGCCTCCCGTCGTCCCCGTGTGGCCGGGTCGGGCCCACGGATTCGATTCTGTCCCGGCCCTCCGGCTTCGGCCACCGCCCGAACCGGCCCCTGTGGATAACACTCGGCGAGCTTCGACCGCACAATGCCGCATATCGGTCATATTTACGCCTAGTCTGACATTGCGCCCGCCTCGTTCTGTCCACAGGGCTTGCGCCACGCGTCCCGACGGGCTAGCCACCCACGGCCTCAGACCCCCTCCGGCACCAGGGAAGGACGGCCCACCTCATGCCCGCTGATCTCGCCGTCATCGGCCTCGGCCACCACGGACTCCCCCTCGCCCAGGCGGCCACCTCGGCCGGCGTCGCCACCATCGGCTACGACACCGACCCCCGCCCCGTCGCCGAACTCGCCGCCGGCCGGTCTCCCGTCGACGGCTCGCTCACCGCCGCCGAGATCCGCCGGATGCTCGCCGCCGGCTTCCGCCCCGTCACCGGCCCCGCCGAACTCGGCCGGGTCCGCACCGCCGTCGTCTGCGCCCCCGCCCCGCCCGGCCCCGACGGCACCCTCGACCTCACCGCCGTCACCGACGCCGCCCGCGCCCTCGCCGCCCGGCTGCGCCCGCACACCACGGTCCTCCTGGAGTCCCCGGTCCCGCCGGGCACCACCGAGGGCCCGTTCCGCGCGCTCCTCGAAGCCGGCTCGGGGCTGCGCGCCGGGCGCGACTTCCACCTGGCCTACTCCCCCGGGCGCCTCGACCCCGGCAGCCGCACCCATGCCTTCGCCGGCACCCCGAAGGTCATCGGCGGGCTCACCCCCGCCTGCACCGAGTCCGCCGCCGCCTTCTACGGGCGCCTCACCGACAAGGTGGTCCGCGCCCGGGGCCCGCGCGAGGCGGAGACGGTCAAGCTCCTGGAGACCAACTTCCGGCACGTCAACATCGCCCTGGTCAACGAGATGGCCGTGCTCTGCCACGAACTCGGCGTGGACCTGTGGGATGTCATCCGCTGCGCCGAGACCAAGCCCTTCGGCTTCCAGGCCTTCCGCCCCGGGCCCGGCGTCGGCGGCCACGGCGTCCCCGTGGACACCGTCGGCGGCCACCGCCCGCTGCGGCTGGTCGAGCTCGCCGGCCAGGTCAACGAGCGGATGCCGCAGTACGTCGTCCAGCGCTCCGCCACCCTCCTCAACGAACACGGCAAGTCCGCGCGCGGAGCCCGGGTCCTGCTGCTCGGCATCACGTACAAACCCGACCTGGCCGACCGGCAGGGCTCCCCCGCCGACGAGATCGCCCGCCGGCTGATGGACCTCGGCGCCTCGGTCAGCTACCACGACCCGTACGTCCCCGACTGGCGCGTCCGCGAGCTCCCGGTCCCCCGCGCGGACTCGCTCTACGAGGCCGCCGCCCACGCGGACCTGACGATCCTGCTCCAGCACCACCGCACGTACGACCTCCAGGGCCTGTCCGTGAAGGCGCAACTCCTGCTCGACACCCGCGGCGCCACCCCGGCGGGGGCAGCGCACCGGCTCTAGGGGGCCCGCGGCACACGTCCGGAGCAGACGCCCGAAGCAGACGCCCGAAGCAGACGCCCGGAGCAGACGTCCGAAGTAAACCCTCTGTGAACATGCCACAGGGGGCTGCTAGCCTCCAGGCCGCTTCATTTCGCGTCCCTTGGGGGGAACTTTTTCATGTCTCAGCCCGTTCCGCCGCCCGGCAACCCGTTCGCCCAGGGCGCCGAGCAGCCCTTCGCACAGCCGCCGCTCGCGCCCGCCCCGCCGGCCCGCTCCAACGTGGGCCTCGGCCTGGTCGTCGCCCTCGTCGCCGCGCTCGTCGCCGGCGGTGTCTACGGCGGCATCGCCGGCGCCATCGAGCGCGAGATCGGCTGGGCCGCCGTGGGCGTCGGCTTCCTCGTCGGCTTCGCGGCCGGCAAGGCGGGCGGTCGCAACCCGGCCCTGCCCGTGGTCAGCGCGGTGCTCTCGCTCGGCGCGGTCTACTTCGGCCAACTGCTCGCCATCGCGGTCATCGGCGCCAAGGAACTGAACGTCTCGGTCACCACGATCCTCTTCGACCACCTCGACGTCGTCCAGGCGGCGTGGAAGGAAGAGCTCGACCCGCTGACTTTCCTCTTCTTCGCCCTCGCCGCCTTCGCCGCCTTCAGCGGCTCGAAGAAGGCCGCGCAGTAAAGAGGCCGCGCGGCACAGTAGGACCCGGATACGTGTGAGGGGCCCCGCACCACCCGGTGCGGGGCCCCTCACTCACGTACGTACGGGGTACGGCGGACGCGTCAGCGCTTGTGCTGCGCGTCGTGGACGGTCACCTCGACGCGCTGGAACTCCTTGAGCTCGCTGTAGCCCGTGGTGGCCATCGCGCGGCGCAGGGCGCCGAAGAAGTTCATCGAGCCGTCCGGGGTGTGCGACGGGCCCGCGAGGACCTCCTCGGTGGTGCCGACGATGCCGAGGTCCACCAGCTTGCCGCGCGGCACGTCCTCGTGGACGGCCTCCATGCCCCAGTGGTGGCCCTTGCCGGGCGCGTCCGTGGCACGGGCCAGCGGGGAGCCGATCATGACCGCGTCGGCGCCGCAGGCGATCGCCTTCGGGAGGTCGCCGGACCAGCCCACGCCGCCGTCGGCGATCACGTGCACGTACCGGCCGCCGGACTCGTCCATGTAGTCGCGGCGGGCCGCGGCCACGTCGGCGACGGCGGTGGCCATCGGGACCTGGATGCCGAGCACGTTGCGCGTGGTGTGCGCGGCGCCGCCGCCGAAGCCGACCAGGACGCCCGCGGCGCCGGTCCGCATCAGGTGCAGGGCCGCGGTGTACGTGGCGCAGCCGCCGACGATCACCGGGACGTCGAGCTCGTAGATGAACTGCTTGAGGTTGAGCGGCTCGGCCGCGCCGGAGACGTGCTCGGCGGAGACGGTCGTGCCGCGGATCACGAAGATGTCCACGCCGGCGTCGACCACGGCCTTGGAGAACTGCGCGGTGCGCTGCGGGGAGAGCGCGGCGGCGGTGACCACACCCGCGTCGCGCACCTCCTTGATGCGCTGCCCGATCAGCTCTTCCTTGATCGGGGCCGCGTAGATCTCCTGCAGACGGCGGGTCGCGGTCTCCTCGTCCAGCTCCGCGATCTCGTCGAGCAGCGGCTGCGGGTCCTCGTAGCGGGTCCACAGGCCCTCGAGGTTCAGCACGCCGAGGCCGCCGAGCTCGCCGATGCGGATGGCGGTCGCCGGGGAGACGACCGAGTCCATGGGGGCGGCCAGGAAGGGCAGCTCGAAGCGGTAGGCGTCGATCTGCCAGGCGATCGAGACCTCCTTCGGGTCCCGGGTGCGGCGGCTCGGTACGACGGCGATGTCGTCGAACGCGTACGCCCTACGGCCGCGCTTGCCGCGCCCGATCTCGATCTCAGTCACGTTGTGTGGCCTTTCCCTCTTGGTCTGCGCCTACCAGTATCCCCGACACACGGCGAAGGGGCGGCTCCGGCCACATGCCGGAACCGCCCCCCTGTGTCGCGGAGTGTTACTTCCTGCTGTAGTTCGGCGCCTCGACGGTCATCTGGATGTCGTGCGGGTGGCTCTCCTTGAGACCCGCCGAGGTGATCCGGACGAAGCGGCCGTTCTCCTGGAGCTCCGGGACCGTGCGCCCGCCGACGTAGAACATCGACTGGCGCAGGCCGCCGGTGAGCTGGTGCACCACCGAGGCGAGCGGCCCGCGGTAGGGCACCTGGCCCTCGATGCCCTCGGGGATCAGCTGCTCGTCGGAGGCGACGCCCTCCTGGAAGTAGCGGTCCTTGGAGAAGGACTTGCGGTCGCCGCGGGTCTGCATGGCGCCCAGCGAGCCCATGCCCCGGTACGACTTGAACTGCTTGCCGTTGATGAAGAGCAGCTCGCCCGGGGACTCCTCGCAGCCCGCGAGCAGCGAGCCGAGCATCACCGTGTCGGCGCCCGCGACGAGCGCCTTCGCGATGTCGCCGGAGTACTGCAGGCCGCCGTCGCCGATGACCGGGATGCCAGCCGCCTTGGCGGCCAGGGAGGCCTCGTAGATGGCGGTGACCTGCGGGACACCGATGCCGGCCACGACGCGGGTGGTGCAGATGGAGCCGGGGCCGACCCCGACCTTGATGCCGTCCGCACCGGCGTCGACGAGCGACTGGGCGCCGTCGCGGGTGGCGACGTTGCCGCCGATGACGTCCACCGAGGAGTTCGACTTGATCTTGGCGATCATGTCGCCGACCAGGCGGGAGTGGCCGTGCGCGGTGTCGACGACGATGAAGTCGGCACCCGCCTCGATGAGGGCCTGGGCGCGCTCGTAGGAGTCGCCGGCGACGCCGACGGCCGCGCCGACGAGCAGCCGGCCGTCCTTGTCCTTGGCGGCGTTCGGGTACTTCTCGGCCTTGACGAAGTCCTTGACCGTGATGAGGCCCTTGAGCAGCCCGGCCTCGTCGACCAGCGGCAGCTTCTCGATCTTGTGGCGGCGCAGCAGCTCCATGGCGTCCACGCCCGAGATGCCGACCTTGCCGGTGACCAGCGGCATCGGGGTCATGACCTCGCGCACCTGGCGGCTGCGGTCCGACTCGAAGGCCATGTCACGGTTGGTGACGATGCCGAGGAGCTTGCCCGCCGGGTCGGTGACCGGGACGCCGCTGATGCGGAACTTGGCGCAGATCGCGTCGGCCTCGGCGAGCGTGGCGTCCGGGTGCACGGTGATCGGGTCGGTCACCATGCCGGACTCGGAGCGCTTCACCAGGTCCACCTGGTTGGCCTGGTCGGCGATCGAGAGGTTCCGGTGCAGCACGCCGACGCCGCCCTGGCGGGCCATCGCGATGGCCATCCGGGACTCGGTGACCTTGTCCATCGCCGCGGACAGCAGCGGGATGTTCACCCGCACGTTCCGGGAGATGTACGAGGAGGTGTCGATCTGGTCGGGCGCCATGTCCGACGAACCCGGCAGCAGCAGTACATCGTCGTAGGTCAGCCCGAGTGTCGCGAATTTCTCGGGCACTCCGTCGACGTTGGTCATGACACCTTCCCCAATGGCCTTGATCGGTGCGGATGTCCATGCTAACGGGCCGCGGCCGCGTCTCATTCCACGAGCAAGATCAGCGAGCAGCTTTGGACGTTCGTACGTGTACGCGAGGGACACCGGCCCCTCGCCACCCCTACTGCTCGGCCAGCGCCCGCAGCCGGCTCAGCGCGCGGTGCTGGGCCACCCGGACCGCGCCCGGGGACATTCCGAGCATCTGCCCGGTCTCCTCGGCGGTGAGCCCCACGGCGACCCGCAGGACGAGCAGCTCGCGCTGGTTCTCCGGGAGGTTGGCGAGGAGCTTCTTGGCCCACTCGGCGTCGTCGCTGAGCAGCGCGCGCTCCTCGGGCCCGAGCGAGTCGTCGGGCCGCTCGGGCATCTCGTCGGAGGGGACGGCCGTCGAGCCCGGGTGCCGCATGGCGGCCCGCTGGAGGTCGGCGACCTTGTGTCCGGCGATGGCGAAGACGAAGGCCTCGAAGGGCCTGCCCGTGTCCTTGTAGCGCGGCAGCGCCATCAGGACCGCGACGCAGACCTCCTGGGCGAGGTCCTCCACGAAGTGGCGGGCGTCACCGGGCAGCCGGTTCAGCCGCGTCCGGCAGTAGCGCAGGGCGAGGGGGTGCACGCGCGCGAGGAGGTCGTGCGTGGCCTGCTGATCCCCCTCCACGGCACGGTGAACGAGTGCACCGATCTCCCCCTGCCCGGCGGGCACGGGGGACCCCATGGTCTCGTCGTCGCGCATCGCTCCATGGTGCCTTGACGCCTGCTCGTTCGCGGCACCGCGTCCGTAGTTGTGCACCGAAGCGTTATGAGCAGGTGCGCCGGCACTCATCTCCTGCGCCCTCCCCTTCCGCTCGTTGTCCGCTCGCTCGTTCGTCTCGTCCCCGAGGAACTCCACACCTTCAAGGATGCGGCATTCCGCGGAGAAGTGACACAAGCCCGCCCCGTCCGCCGCTCGGCGGACGGGGATGCGGCCGATGGCCGCGGGTCAGCGGACCAGGCCCCAGCGGAATCCGAGGGCGACGGCGTGCGCCCGGTCGGAGGCGCCCAGCTTCTTGAACAGCCTGCGCGCGTGGGTCTTGACCGTGTCCTCGGAGAGGAAGAGCTCGCGCCCGATCTCCGCGTTGGACCGGCCGTGGCTCATGCCCTCCAGCACCTGGATCTCGCGGGCGGTGAGGGTGGGCGCGGCGCCCATCTCGGCCGAGCGCAGCCGGCGCGGGGCCAGTCGCCAGGTGGGGTCGGCGAGCGCCTGGGTGACGGTGGCCCGCAGCTCGGCGCGCGAGGCGTCCTTGTGCAGATAGCCACGGGCACCGGCGGCGACCGCGAGCGCGACGCCGTCCAGGTCCTCGGCGACGGTGAGCATGATGATGCGGGCGCCGGGGTCCGCGGAGAGCAGCCGCCGGACGGTCTCCACGCCGCCCAGGCCGGGCATCCGCACGTCCATCAGAATCAG
This sequence comes from Streptomyces sp. NPDC042100, assembly GCF_055582325.1. Classification (NCBI taxonomy): domain Bacteria; kingdom Bacillati; phylum Actinomycetota; class Actinomycetes; order Kitasatosporales; family Streptomycetaceae; genus Streptomyces; species Streptomyces sp. NPDC042100. The sequence continues at coordinate 543,695 of NZ_JBVJDK010000001.1, read as the reverse complement.
GTCCGAGCGGTCCGCGCCCCAGCGGCGGAGGACTTCCTCGCCGTTGGCCGCGGTGGTCACGCGCTCCACGCCGGGCACGGTCGCGACCGCGCGGCGAAGCGCCTCTCGGGCAAGCGGGGAGTCGTCGCAGACGAGGACGGAAGTCATGCCTGACCTCCGCGGCTCTCGCAGCTGAAGCGCGTCACCTTGAGCCTCCAGGGCTGGTACGTATCGTCACCTGTGCGGTTGACACCCCCGGACACCTGTCCGAGCGCTTTCTCCTTCAACCGCCTCCGCACTCTCTAACGATGGTCACTCGAAAGAGTTACGGGTCGGACGGCCGCCTTCGGCACTCTATGTGAGGGACCGTACGCGGAGGAGAGCGTCGCAGGTCATCCGTCCTTCACCCGAAGCTATGCCCCATTTAGCGGGTTTTCTTCCCTTTTCGCGGTGTCTGTGGCTAGATTCGCAATGAGTCATATTTACATCTACTTAGACAGTAGTTGTACGGTCGGACCGAGCCCGCGAGAGCCGGTCCGCGGCACCCGCAGGGGACGAAGGGCCCCGTCGATCAAGCCGGCCAAGCCATCAACCCGCCCACCAATCCGTTCGACACGGTTTCAAGGGGACTAGCGCAATGGCAGATTTCTCCCGCCTTCCCGGACCCAACGCCGATCTGTGGGACTGGCAACTGCTCGCGGCCTGCCGCGGGGTCGACAGCTCCCTGTTCTTCCACCCCGAGGGAGAGCGCGGCGCGGCACGGAGTGCGCGCGAGAACTCGGCGAAAGAGGTCTGTATGCGGTGCCCGGTGCGCGCGCAGTGCGCGGCACACGCACTCGCGGTACGGGAGCCCTACGGCGTGTGGGGCGGCCTCACCGAGGACGAGCGCGAGGAGCTCATGGGTCGAGCGCGCAATCGCCTGGTCACGACGTCCGCCCCCGCGCGGGCGTCCCACACGAGTTCGGCAGGCGTGGGCCACGCCTGAAGTAACGTTTCTGCACTAGGCCTCGGGCGGGCGGATTCCGCCGCCCGCGCGGGGGGCCGTCGCCCGGACGGCGGGCGCGTACCCCGGTACGGGTGAACGCGCTCGGCCGGCCGATACCGGCGGCCTCACCCGGACGGCCGGGGGCCCTCACCCGGACGGCCCGGCGCACTCACCCCGACGGGCCCGCGCCCGCACCCGTCCGGCCGGACCCGGGTCTCCCGGACGGCGCCCCCCGCCCCCGGCCGGGGTCCCCCGGACGGCGGCCCAGGACCACCCGTACGGCGGCGCCCCGGGCCCACCCGGACGGACTAGCCGCGTGTCGTCGCCGCCGGGCGCCCGGCGGCGCGGGCCGAGGCCCTGGTCAGTTCGTCGAGGGTGGCCGCGACGGCCGGGACCTGGGCGAGGTCCGGAAGGGTGAGGGCCACGATCTCGCGCTCCACGGCGGGCTCCACCGTCACGGTGACGGCGCCCTTCGGCCGTACGGACTCGATGGCGAGCTGCGGCAGCACGGCCACGCCCAGGCCGGCGCCCACCAGGCCGATCACGGCCGGATAGTCGTCGGTGGCGAAGTCGATGCGCGGGGTGAAGCCCGCCTCCCGGCAGACGTCCACGAGCTGCCGGCGGCAGCGCGGGCAGCCGGCGATCCACGGGTCCTCGGCCAGTTCGCCGATGGCCACCGAGTCCGCCCCGGCCAGCCGGTGCCCCTCGGGCACCAGGCCGACGAGCCGGTCGGCGAGCAGCGGGCGGACCACCAGGTCGTCCCAGGCGTCGGGGCCGGTCCCGTAGCGGAAGGCGAGGGCCACGTCGCAGTCGCCCTCGCGGAGCATCTCGACCGAGCGCGGCGGCTCGGCCTCCACCAGGGAGACCCGGGTGCCGGGGTGGGCGGCGCGCAGCGCGGCCAGGGCGGTGGGGACGAGGGTGGAGCTGCCGCTGGGGAAGGACACCAGCCGTACCCGTCCGGCCCGCAGACCGGCGATGGCGGCGACCTCCTCCTCGGCGGCGGTGAGCCCGGCCAGGATGCCGGAGGCGTGCCGGACCAGCGCCTCGCCCGCCTGGGTGAGGCGCATCTCCCGGCCGGTGCGGATCAGCAGCGGGGTGCCGGCGGAGGACTCCAGGGCCTTCATCTGCTGGCTCACGGCGGGCTGGGTGCAGCCGAGTTCGCGCGCGGCGGCGGAGAAGGAGCCGGTGGCGGCGACGGCGCGCAGGACACGGAGGTGGCGGGCCTCGATCATGGCTCAAGCATAAGCCACCCTTGGGTACGATGCCGAATTCATGCCCTGACCTTTGAGAACGCCGCCGGACAGACCCTAGGCTGCCCCTATGGAACTGCTGAGCGTGAACGTGGGCCGGCCGAAGACCGTCGGCTACACCAGCGCCCCCTCGGGCCTGACCGGCATCGACAAGCGCCCGGTGGAGGGCCCGGTCCCGATCGCCGCCCCCGCACCCGGCGGGGCGAGCGGGGTCGCCGGGGACACCGTGTGCGACCTGCGCTTCCACGGGGGCGCCGACCGTGCCGTGCACGCCTTCGCGCGCGAGGACATGGACGCCTGGGAGCGGGAGCTCGGCCGCCCGCTGCCCGCCGGGTCTTTCGGCGAGAACCTCACCACCCGGGGCCTGGACGTGAACGGCGCCCTGATCGGCGAGCGCTGGCGGATCGGCCCCGACCTGGTCCTGGAGGTCACCGGCGGGCGCATCCCCTGCCGTACCTTCGCCGGCTTCGTCGAGGAGGACGGCTGGGTGCGCCGCTTCAACGCGTCGGCGGCGGGCCCCGGCGCGCTGCTGCGCGTGATCACGCCGGGCGAGGTCCGCGCGGGCGACCCCATCGAGGTCGTCCACCGCCCCGACCACCCGATCACCCTCACCCGCCTCCACCACGCGGCGACCACCGACCGCTCGCTGCTGCCCGAGACGCTGGTGGCGGCGGAGTGGATGGAGTCGGGACTGCTCGCGCTGGCGCGGAAGTACGCGGAGAAGTACGGGGAGTAGAACGGGGAGACGGACGGGGAGACGGACGGGGAGACGGACGGGGAGCAGGGTCCGCCCCCCTCAGCGGGCCGAGGCGGCGCGGGAATCGGCCGCCGGGGCCGGTGACGTCCCTTCCCGCACACGGTGTTCACGCGCCGCGGGCTAACGTGCCGCGTATGACGACTGCACTGATTACGGGCGCGACCGCGGGCATCGGCGCCGCCTTCGCGCGGCGGCTGGCCTCGGACGGGCACGACGTGGTGCTCGTGGCCCGCGATGTGAAGCGGCTTCGGGACCAGGCGACGGAGCTGCACGACCGGCACGGGATCGAGGCGGAGGTGCTGGCCGCCGACCTCTCCGAGGAGGAGGGCATCGAGTCCGTCGTGGCCCGCCTCTCGGACGCCGGGCGGCCGGTGGACCTGCTGGTGAACAACGCGGGCTTCGGCAACAAGGGCCGGTTCCTCGAGGTCTCCATGGCCGACGAGCTGACGATGCTGAAGGTGCACTGCGAGGCGGTGCTGCGGCTGACCTCGGCGGCGGCGGACTCGATGCGGACCCGGGGGCGCGGCGGCGTGGTGAACGTGGCCTCGGTGGCCGCGTTCCTGCCGCGCGGCACGTACGGGGCGTCGAAGGCGTGGGTCGTGCAGTTCACCCAGGGCGCCGCGCGGGACCTCGCCGGGAGCGGGGTGCGGCTGATGGCGCTGTGCCCCGGCTTCGTACGGACGGAGTTCCACCAGCGGGCGGGGATGGGCACGGACAACATCCCCGGCTGGATGTGGCTCGACGCGGACAAGCTGGTCTCCGAGGCGCTCGCGGACCTGGCCCGCGGGCGGACGCTGTCCGTGCCGGACCCCCGGTACAAGGCGCTGATGGGCGTGGTGAAGCTGGCCCCGCGCGGGCTGCTCGGCGGGGTGTCCTCCCGCGCGGGGCGCAAGTACGGGCCGAAGTAGGCACGTACCGGAGCGATCCCGTGACCGCCCCCGCCCCCGCTCCCGTACCGGCCCTCGGGCCCGGCGGGCGGCGCCCGGCGGGCGGCGGGCGGATTTCGATCATTTGATCTTCCGCTCTTGACTTGGGCCGGGGGCGGTCACAGGATCGCGGCCGACCCCGTCCGCGCCGCCGTGTCAGGAGCAGTGCCGTGTCCCGTAGCCGGAGAAGCACCGACGACCGTCCCGCCCTCCTGCTCGCCATGGGCCCCGGCACCGCCGGACGGCTCCTCACCGACGCCCACCGGGCGCGCCTCGCCGCCGTCGCCCGCACCGACCCGCTGCTGGTCGCCCACGACCTGACGGCCCCCGACGAGCGGACCGCCGCGGCCCTCGCCGAGGCGGAGCTGCTGCTCACCTGCTGGGGCGCCACCCCGCTCACCGCCGAGGTGCTGGCCCGCGCGCCGCGCCTCAAGGGCGTGGTCCACGCGGCGGGTTCGGTCAAGCACCACATCACCGACGCCTGCTGGGAGCGCGGCATCCGGGTCGCCTCGGTCGCCGCCGCGAACGCGCTGCCCGTCGCCGAGTACACGCTCGCCGCGGTCCTCTTCGCCGGGAAGGGCGTGCTGCGCTCGGCGCGGGCGTACGGGGAGCTGCGCACCGGCGACGCCTGGCTCGACGAGTCCGCCCCCTGGGGCAACTACCGCCGCACAGTCGGCGTCATCGGCGCCTCCCGGATCGGCCGCCGGGTCATCGAGCTGCTGCGCCCCTTCGACGTCGAGATCCTGCTGTACGACCCGTACGTCACCGATCCCGGCCCCGGCGTGGCCCTCGTCCCGCTGGACGAGCTCTGCGCCCGCTCCGCCGTCGTCACCGTGCACGCCCCGCAGCTCCCCGCGACCCACCACATGCTGGGCGCCGCGCAGCTCGCGGCGATGCCGGACGGCGCGACCCTGGTCAACACCGCGCGCGGCTCCCTCGTCGACGAGGCCGCCCTCCTCCCCCACCTCGTCTCGGGCCGCCTGCACGCCGTCCTCGACGTCACGGACCCCGAACTCCCCGCCCCCGGCTCCCCCTTGTGGACCCTCCCCAACGTCCTCCTCACCCCGCACGTGGCCGGCTCCCTCGGCAACGAGCTGCACCGGCTGGCGGAGGGGGCGATCGAGGAGGTGGCGCGGTACGGGCGGGGGGAGCCGTTCGCCGAGGAGGTGCGGGCGGCGGACCTGGGGCGGTCGGCCTAGGAGGTGACCGGGCCCGGTTCCTCGCGGGGGCCGGCCGGCGGCGCGCGTGGCCGCTCGGCCTCCGCGGCATCCCCTCCGTGCCCTCCGTGCCCTCCACACTGCCAGGGCGCCCCGCCCCCGCGGTCCTAGACTGGAAGAGTCCGTCCCGGCCCGGGAGGCGTCATGAGTTTCGTACAGATAATCGACTGCAAGACCAGCCGGATCGACGACCTGAACCGGCTCATGGACGAGTGGGTGACGCGGACCGAGGGCAGGCGCACGGCCACCCACAGCATCGTCGGCACGGACCGCTCCGACGCCTCGCACGTCGTGGAGATCGTCGAGTTCCCCTCGTACGCCGTGGCCATGCGCAACTCGCAGCTGCCGGAGACCGACCGGATCTTCCGCGAGATGGTCGCGCTCTGCGACGAGATGCCGACCTTCACCGATCTGGACGTGATCCGCGACGAGGCCCTCTACAAGGGGAACTCCCGCCGCTTCCTCGCGCTGCTCGGCGGCGGGGAGGACGTGGCGCTGCTCGACGAGGTGCTCGCCGAGGGGTACCACGACCACGATCCGTCCAGTCCGGTGGACGCCATCGGCATGGACGCGGTGCGCCGCGAGGTGGAGGCGTGGCGGGGCGGCTTCGACTTCGCGTTCACCGTCGAGGACCAGATCGCCGAGGGTGACCGGGTGTGCACCCGGTGGACCTGGAACGGGACGCACACCGGCGACTTCATGGGCTTGCAGCCCAGCGGCATCGCGGTGGAGATGACCGGCACGCTCATCCAGCGCTTCCGGGAGGACGGCAAGGCCGTGGCCGGCTGGTGGCAGTACGACATGCTCGGGCTGATGGGGCGGCTCGGGGCGGTCGAGGCGTAGCGGACGGCCCGGAACGGACCTGAGGCCCGGTGCCCCCGCGACGGGGGCACCGGGCCTCAGGACTGCGAACTACGAACTACGCGCTACGGGGCTCAGTGCGAGTGGCCGTGGCCGCCGTGCGAGTGACCGTGGTCGGCCGGCTCCTCTTCCTTCTTCTCGACGACCAGGGTCTCGGTCGTGAGGAGCAGGGAGGCGATGGAGGCGGCGTTCTCCAGGGCGGAGCGGGTGACCTTGACCGGGTCGATGACGCCGGCCTTGACCAGGTCGCCGTACTCGCCGGTCGCGGCGTTGAAGCCCTGGCCCTTGTCGAGCTCGGCGACCTTCGAGGTGATGACGTAGCCCTCAAGACCGGCGTTCTCGGCGATCCAGCGCAGCGGCTCGACGGCGGCGCGGCGGACGACCGCGACACCGGTGGCCTCGTCGCCGGCCAGGCCGAGGTTGCCCTCCAGGACCTTGACGGCGTGGACGAGCGCGGAGCCACCACCGGAGACGATGCCCTCCTCGACCGCGGCGCGGGTCGCGGAGATGGCGTCCTCCAGACGGTGCTTCTTCTCCTTCAGCTCCACCTCGGTGGCGGCGCCGACCTTGATCACGCACACGCCGCCGGCCAGCTTCGCGAGGCGCTCCTGGAGCTTCTCGCGGTCCCAGTCGGAGTCCGTGGACTCGATCTCGGCCTTGATCTGGTTGACGCGGCCGAGGACGTCCTCGGAGGAACCGGCGCCGTCCACGATCGTGGTGTCGTCCTTGGAGATGGTCACGCGGCGGGCGGTGCCCAGCACGTCCAGACCGGCCTGGTCGAGCTTGAGGCCGACCTCCTCGGAGATGACGGTGGCACCGGTGAGGGTGGCCATGTCCTGGAGCATCGCCTTGCGGCGGTCACCGAAGCCGGGCGCCTTGACGGCGACGGCGTTGAAGGTGCCGCGGATCTTGTTGACGACGAGGGTGGAGAGCGCCTCGCCCTCGACGTCCTCGGCGATGATCAGCAGCGGCTTGGAGCCACCGGCCTGGATGACCTTCTCCAGCAGCGGCAGGAGGTCCTGGATGGAGGAGATCTTGCCCTGGTTGATCAGGATGTACGGGTCGTCGAGGACGGCCTCCATACGCTCCTGGTCGGAGACCATGTACGGCGAGAGGTAGCCCTTGTCGAAGGCCATGCCCTCGGTGAACTCCAGCTCCAGGCCGAAGGTGTTGGACTCCTCGACGGTGATGACACCGTCCTTGCCGACCTTGTCCATGGCCTCGGCGATGAGCTCGCCGACCTGCTGGTCCTGCGCGGAGAGCGCGGCGACGGCGGCGATGTCCGACTTGTCGTCGATCGGGCGGGCGGTCGCGAGGAGCTCCTCGGACACGGCCTTGACCGCGGCGTCGATGCCCTTCTTCAGGGCGGCCGGGGAGGCGCCGGCGGCGACGTTGCGCAGGCCCTCGCGGACGAGCGCCTGGGCGAGCACGGTGGCGGTGGTGGTGCCGTCACCCGCGATGTCGTTGGTCTTGGTCGCCACCTCCTTCACGAGCTGGGCGCCGAGGTTCTCGTACGGGTCCTCGATCTCGACCTCGCGGGCGATCGTGACACCGTCGTTGGTGATGGTGGGGGCGCCGAACTTCTTGTCGATGACGACGTTGCGGCCCTTGGGGCCGATCGTCACCTTCACCGTGTCGGCAAGCTTGTTGACGCCGCGCTCAAGGGCGCGACGGGCGTCCTCGTCGAACTTCAGGATCTTCGCCATGGAAGCGGTTCAGCCCTCTCGAAATCGTTGAAAGAAAACTGCGCCCCTGGACGCCCGCGGAAAAGCACAGGGGTCAGGGGCGCAGCTCAAAGCATCTTCAGGTGCCTGTGAAGGTCCTGGGTGACTTACTTCTCGATGATCGCGAGCACGTCGCGAGCCGAGAGGACGAGGTACTCGTCACCGTTGTACTTCACCTCGGTGCCGCCGTACTTGCTGTAGAGCACGACGTCGCCGACCTGGACGTCGAGCGGCAGGCGCTCGCCGTTCTCGAAACGGCCCGGGCCCACGGCGAGGACGGCGCCCTCCTGGGGCTTCTCCTTCGCGGTGTCCGGGATGACCAGGCCGGAGGCCGTGGTCTGCTCGGCGTCGAGCGGCTGGACCACGATGCGGTCCTCAAGCGGCTTGATGGCAACCTTGGAGCTGGCGGTCGTCACGATCCGACCTCCCCCTTCGGAGATCTCGCGGGGTTAACTGTCTGAGGTGGCGACCAGGTGGATCCGTCGTCGCGGGTGCCGGACCTGCCCGTCGCTGTGTTGGCACTCTCCGGTGGGGAGTGCCAGAAGCGAGACTATGACCGCGATTAGCACTCGGTCAAGCGGAGTGCCAATTCACGACCCTGTGGCGTGACGCGGGGACGCTCCGGGAAGAACGTCCGGCCGGTGCCCGTGGTTCCGTACGAGGGGCCTGACCGGGGCCGGAACCCCGGATGCCGACGCCGACGGGGACGGAGACGCCGGCTCGGTGCGGGCGGGGGCGGGCCGGCCGGCGCGCGGCGGGTGCGGGGTGACCCGCTCCGCCGCCTTGCGGCCGAGCCGTTCGATCGGGTCGATCGGGTCGGCCGCGCTCGCGCAGGAGGTGAGGGCGAGCAGCGCGCCGGTCAGGGCCAGTGCGACTGCCGGCCGGCGCGCCCGGCTCATACGTAGTCCTCCAGCCTGGCCACCGCGTAGCCCTTCGCCGTGATCGTCTTCATCACCCGGCGGATCATGTCCGGCATGGTGCCCTTCCAGTCCTCCTTGCCCCGGAAGTGGGTGAGGACGATGTCGCCGGGGTGCAGGTCCCGGTCCCACTCGCGCCACTCCATGTGGTCGGGGAACGCCTCGGAGGCCCACAGCGGGACGGCCTTGACCCCGCAGCTCTTGGCCGCGCGCAGGGTGTCCTCGTTGTAGTTGCCGTACGGCGGGCGGAAGAGCTCGGGCCGCTTGCCGAAGCGCTTCTCGATGACGTCCTGCATCCCGCAGATCTCGCGCTTCTGGTCGGCGTAGTCGAGGCCCGGCAGATAGCGGTGGTTGAGGGTGTGGTTGTGCAGGGCGACGCCGCCCGGCTGGGAGGTCCGCATCTTCCGGAAGTAGCCGTAGTCCTCCTTGACCAGGTAGTCGCTGAGGAAGGCGCTGTACGGGAGCTTGAGCTCGCTCATCATCCGCAGCAGCTCGGGGTCCTTCTCGGCGCCGTCGTCGATGGTCAGGAAGACGATCTTCTGCTTGGTCGGGACGGTGGTGAAGACCGGCGGCAGGCCCTCCCCGTCGGTCTCGAAGCCCTTGCGGGTGGTGATCCTCGGCTTCACCTTGGGCGGCGCCGGGGCCTCCAGCGGCGGCTGGGCCAGGCCCCACTTCCTGGCGGCGGCCACCCGGGCGGCGCGCTCGGCGCGGACCCGGTCGGCGTACGAGCCGAGCGCGCCGGCCGCGTTCTGCGCGTGCGGCTGGCCGGCGGCGGGCTTGGGGGGCGCGGCGGGCTCCGCGCCGCCGGGGCCCGCGCAGGCGGAGCCGAGCGCGGCGACGGCGAGGGCGGCACCGACCATCCGAATAGTCCGGAATGATCTCTTTTGTTCTTTTTGTCGTACTAGCTGCATGGCGCCGCATCCTTTCAGCGCCGACCCCCTCCCGGGCGCCGACACCACCGGCGCGGCCCGCACGGTCCCCCGGGCGGCCCACACCCCGCGCGCCCCTCAGAATGGGACGGGTGACCGACCTCGCCTCCTTCGCCGCCCTGCTCGCCCCCGAGGGGCAGGCCCTGCTCGCCGCCCTGCGCGACTACGACCCCGCCCAGGAGCTGGCGGTGGCCTCCCGGCTGCGCCGCGAGCACCCCGCCGAGCTGGTCTCGGCGGCGCTCGGCCAGGCCCGGCTGCGGCAGCGGGCGGTGGCGAAGTTCGGCGCCGAGGACGCCCACCGGATGTACTTCACGCCCAACGGCGTCGAGCAGTCCACCCGCGCCACCGTCGGCGCCTACCGGGCGGCCCGGCTCAAGGAGCTCGGCGTGCGCAGCGTCGCCGACCTCTGCTCCGGCGTCGGCGGCGACGCCCTCGCGCTCGCCCGCGCCGGGATCGCGGTGCTCGCCGTCGACCGCGACCCGCTCACCGCCGAGGCGGCCCGCGCCAACGCGGCGGCGCTCGGCCTCGACGGGCTGATCGAGGTGCGCTGCGCGGACGTGACGGAGATCGACACCTCCCCGTACGACGCCGTCTTCGTCGACCCCGCCCGGCGCGGCGGACGCGGCCGGATCTTCGACCCCGAGGCGTACTCGCCGCCGCTGTCCTGGGCGGTCGAGGCGGCCCGCAAGGCCCCGCACGCGGCCCTGAAGATCGCCCCGGGCGTCCCGCACGAGGCGGTGCCCGAGGAGGCCGAGGCGGAGTGGATCTCGGACGGCGGGGACGTGAAGGAGGCCGTGCTCTGGTTCGGCACCGAGCCCGGCGCCCGCCGCGCCACGCTGCTGCCCGGCGGCGCGAGCCTCACCGGCGGGACCCTCCCCGACCCGGCCGTGCGGCCCGTCGGCCGCTATCTGTACGAGCCCGACGGCGCCGTCATCCGCGCCCACCTGGTCGCCGAGGTCGCCCGGGAGCTCGGCGGCGGGCTGATCGACCCCACCATCGCGTACGTCACCGCCGACGCGCTCGTCCCCACCCCGTACGCCGCCGCCTACGAGATCACCGACGAACTCCCCTTCAACCTGAAGAAGTTGAAGGCCCTGCTGCGTGAGCGCGAGGTCGGCACGCTGACCGTGAAGAAGCGCGGCTCCGCCGTCGAACCGGAGGAGATCCGCCGCCGGGTGAAGCCCAAGGGCCCCAACTCCGCGACGGTGCTGCTCACTCGGGTCGCGGGAGCTCCGACGATGCTGATCGGGCACCCGGCCGGGCGGTGAGCCGGACCGCCATCCGGTAGTGCCCGAACGCCTTCGCGAGGCCGGTCAGCCCCGTCACCCACAGGATGAGCGCGGCGCCCATGCCGTACGCGACGACGCCGTAGCCGCCGCCCGCCGGGTCGGTGCGCAGCGGGACCGCGAAGGCCGTCCACAGCCCGACCGCGCACAGCGCGAACGACAGCACCAGCCAGCTCGCGCTCAGCACCGGCAGCCGCAGCCGCGCGTCCGAGGCCGCGTCCCGGTCGAGCGCCGCCCAGGCCAGCAGCCGCTCGCGCACCACCCGGTCCCGGCGCACGCCGCGCACGGTCAGCCAGACGGCGGGGACGAGGACGCCGAGGCCCAGCAGCCCGATGACGACCGCGGCCATCATGGCCAGGTACTCGGGCTGCTCGTTGCCGGCGGTCTCGGCGGCGCCCACCAGCGTCACGCCGATCAGCGCCCAGCCGAGCTGGAGCAGCCCGCAGCACACCAGGAACAGCGTGAGCCGCCGGGGCCCGAGCAGCCACCGCCCCAGGGTGCCCATGGCGAACTCCCGGTCGGCCAGCAGCGCCCGCCGGTCGGGCCAGCTCCGGAGCTCGACGGGCGGCGGAGGCGGCGGCAGCGGTATGCGGGGCGACATGGCGGGGAGCCTATCCGGCGGCCGGCCACGCCCCGGCGGCCCACCGGCGGCCCGGCACTCCGGCGGCCCAGCGGCTCACCCCGCCGCCCGGCGGAGCAGCAGGGCCCGCTCCCGCTCGTTGCGCGTGAGCTCGGCGGCGCGCGCGAACTCGGCCCGCGCCTCCGCGTCCCGGCCGAGCCGCGCCAGCAGCTCGCCCCGGACGCTGGGCAGCAGGTGGTAGCGGTCCAGGGCCGGGGCGGCGGCGAGGGCGTCGACGAGCGCGAGGCCCGCCTCGGGGCCCTCGGCCATCGACACGGCGACCGCCCGGTTCAGCTCGACGACCGGGGAGGGGGCGACGGCGGCGAGCCGCCGGTAGAGCGCGGCGATCGTCGCCCAGTCCGTCTCCTCGTAGCGCGCGGCCCGCGCGTGGCAGGCGGCGATGGCGGCCTGGAGGGCGTACGGACCGGTGGCGCCGTCCGCCGCGACGGCCCGCTCCAGGGCCGCGTACCCCCGCCGGATCAGCAGCCGGTCCCAGCGCCGCCGGTCCTGGTCGGCGAGGAGCACCGGCAGCCCGTCCGGGCCGGTCCTGGCCGCCGTCCGGGAGGCCTGGATCTCCAGCAGGGCGGCCAGCCCGTGCGCCTCGCCCTCCCGGGGCATCAGCGCGGCGAGCACCCGGGCCAGCCGCAGGGCGTCCTCGCACAGGGCGGGGCGCAGCAGGTCGTCGCCGGCGGTCGCCGCGTACCCCTCGTTGAAGATCAGGTAGATGACCTCCAGGACCGAGCCGAGCCGGGCCGCCCGGTCCGCCCCGTAGGGCACCTCGAAGGCGACCCCGGAGCGGGCGAGGGTCCGCTTGGCCCGGGTGATCCGCGCGGCGACCGTCGCCTCCGGCACGAGGAAGGCGCGGGCGATCTCGTCGGTGCGCAGCCCGCCGAGCAGGCGCAGGGTGAGCGCGGTGCGGGCCTCGGCGGAGAGCACCGGGTGGCAGGTGGTGAAGACGAGCCGGAGCACGTCGTCGTCGATGTCCCCGGGGCCCGAGGGCTCCGGGTCGTACGCCGGCTCGGTCAGCTCGCGGCCGGCCTCGGCGAGCTTGCGGGCGTAGGTCTCGCGGCGCCGGACGAGGTCGACGGCGCGGTGCTTGGCGGTGGCGGTGAGCCAGGCGCCCGGCCGGGCCGGGACGCCCTGGCGCGGCCACTGTTCGAGGGCGGCGACGAGGGCGTCCTGGGCGATCTCCTCGGCGATGCCGACGTCCCGGACGATCCGCGCCACGGTGGCGATGATCCGGGCGGACTCCATCCGGAACACCGTGTCCAGGGTCTGTTCGACCGACTGTGCCGTCACGCCTCACATGACAGCACAGCCCACTGACAAGCACTGACAAGCGCTGACAAGCGCTGACAAGCGCCGGCAAGCGCCGGCAGCGCCGACCGCCGCCCGGCGCCCGGCGGCAGGGTTCAGGACCCCGGCATCTCCTCGACCTCGCGGATCTCCAGGCCCACGGTCCAGTGCTTCGGGTGGACCTCCAGGAAGCGCCGGCCCCACTCGACGGCCTCGGCCATGTCCTTGCACTGCATCATGGCGTAGCCGCCGACGACCTCCTTGGTCTCCGTGAAGGGGCCGTCCGTGTAAGCGAGCTTCCCGTCCTGCCAGGAGATCCGGGTGCTGTCGGAGGTGGGCTTGAGCCCGGCCGTGTCGAGCATGACGCCGGCCTTGGTGATCTCCTCGAAGAGCGCGCCCATGCGCTCCTCGAAGCCGGGGTCGGCGGACGCCATGTCGATGGTGTTCTCCTCGATGCGGACGAGGGAGAGGTAGCGCGGCATGGTGACTCCTCGGTGCGGTGGCGGGGCCGTTCCCCGCCTTCACACTCATACGTCGATCGGGGACGGCCCGCATCGACACCACCCCGGAGGAATCTTCCGGGCCCGCCCTAGAGGTAGTCCTCCAGGCGCGCGATCGTGAAGCCCTGCTCCTGGATGTGGCGCAGCAGGTTGGCCGTCATCTCGGTCATCGTCCGGCCCTTGAGCTCGGACGGGCCCCGGAAGTGGGCCAGGATGATGTCGCCGGGGTGCAGCTTCTTGTCGCCGCGCTGGTACTGCATGTTGGTGATCTGCATGGACTCGCGCCACAGCACGATCGCGTCGATGCCGCACTCGGCCGCCGCCGCGCGCGTGGACTCGTTCCAGTTGCCGTAGGGCGGGCGGAAGAGGCGCGGCCTGGTGCCGTACTCGGCGGTGAGCTTGTCCTGCTGGCCGCAGATCTCCCGGCGCTGGGCGGCGGCGGACAGGGTCCGCATGTTCGGGTGGGTGAGGGTGTGGTTGGCGACCCCGTGGCCCTGGGCGACGAGCGGCTTGAAGTAGCGGTAGTCGGTGCGGATGGCCGCGTCGGTGAGGAACATCGTCAGCGGGATCCCCAGGTCCCGCGTCATCGCGACGAACTCGGGGTCCTTCTCGGCGCCGTCGTCGATGGTGAGGAAGACGATCTTCTCTTGGGTCGGGATGTCGCTGACCACCGGCACGGGCCCGCCGGGCGACCGGGTCACCGGCTTCCTCGCGGGCGGGGCGGGCGGGGCGGCGAGCGGCTTGAGCCCCCACTTGCGGTACGCGGCGGCGCGCGCCGAGGCCGCGTCGGGGGTGCCCGGGGAGCCGGCGGACGCGGAGGCCGAGGGGCTCGCGGTGCCGGCGCCGGAGGGGGCGGCGCCCGCCGGACCGGTCTCCGTCGTGCAGCCGGTCGCGGCGAACAGGGCCACGGCGGTCAGCGCCGCCCACAGCGCGATCGTCTTCTTCACACGCTGTGGGATGCGCGAACCGTGCGAAGGGTTGCCCTACGTGACCGATTCCACCGACTCGAAGCGCCAGCGGTGCACCGGGCGGCCCACCAGGGCCGCGTCCGGCTCCGGCAGCTCGGGCAGCTCGGCGTCCGGCCCGCCGCCCGTCGCCCACCAGGTCAGCACCAGGACCCGCTCGCCCGGCGCCCGGAAGGTCTCGCGGCGCAGCGGCGCGCCCGGCAGCTCCTGGGCGCGCGCCCAGGCCAGCAGCTCCTCGCCGCGGCCCTCGGCGGCGCGGGCCTCCCACATCAGCGTCACCGTGGTCACGGGTAGAGGTTCTCCTTGCTGACCTCGTGCACGTGGTCGTGGTCGTGCACGTGCCCGTGGGCGTGCGCGCCCGGCACGTGCGGGTCCGTCACCGGCAGCGAGGAGTCGGCGGACAGCTCCAGGTCGGAGGCGGGCCGGTTGCGGGCGACCATCTCGGCGCCGAGGGCCGCGACCATCGCCCCGTTGTCGGTGCACAGGCCCGGCCGGGGCACCCGCAGCCGGATGCCGGCCCGCTCGCAGCGCTCCTGGGCGAGGGCCCGCAGCCGCGAGTTGGCGGCCACGCCGCCGCCGATCATCAGGTGGTCGACGCCCTCGTCCTTGCAGGCCCGGACGGCCTTGCGGGTGAGCACGTCGACGACCGCCTCCTGGAAGGACGCGGCGACGTCCCGGACCGGGACCTCCTCGCCCGCGTTCCGCTTGGCCTCGATCCAGCGGGCCACGGCGGTCTTGAGGCCGGAGAAGGAGAAGTCGTACGCGGGGTCCCTGGCGCCGGACAGGCCGCGCGGGAAGGCGATGGCCTTGGGGTCGCCCTCGCGGGCGAGCCGGTCGATGACCGGTCCGCCGGGGAAGCCGAGGTCGAGCACGCGCGCGATCTTGTCGAAGGCCTCGCCCGCGGCGTCGTCGATGGTCGCGCCGAGCGGGCGCACGTCGGAGGTGATGTCCGAGGACAGCAGCAGCGAGGAGTGGCCGCCGGAGACCAGCAGGGCCATCGTCGGCTCGGGCAGCCGGCCGTGCTCCAGCTGGTCGACGCAGATGTGCGAGGCGAGGTGGTTGACGCCGTAGAGCGGCTTGCCGAGGGCGTAGGCGTACGCCTTGGCGGCCGAGACGCCGACGAGCAGCGCGCCCGCCAGGCCGGGGCCCGCGGTGACGGCGATGCCGTCGAGGTCCTTCGGGGAGACGCCGGCGTCCTTCAGGGCGCGCTCGATCGTCGGGACCATCGCCTCCAGGTGGGCGCGGGAGGCGATCTCGGGCACGACGCCGCCGAAGCGGGCGTGGGTGTCGACGCTGGAGGCGACGGCGTCCGCGAGGAGGGTGGTCCCGTGGACGATGCCGACGCCGGTCTCGTCGCAGGAGGTCTCGATGCCGAGTACGAGCGGTTCGTCAGCAGCCATCAGAATCAGTCTCAGTTCCTTGAACGGTCAGTCGCATCACGAGCGCGTCCACGTTTCCGGGCTGGTAGTAGCCGCGCCGGAAACCGATGGGCTCGAAGCCGAAGCGCTCGTAGAGCTTCTGGGCCCGGGTGTTGTCCACGCGCACTTCGAGCAGGACCTCGTCGCACTCGAAGGCGGTGGCGTGCTGGAGCAGATCGGTGAGGAGGCGCCCGCCGAGGCCGGTGCCCTGCTGGTCGCGGGCGACGGCGATGGTCTGGACGTCGCCGAGCCCGCCGGCCGCGGCGAGTCCCGCGTAGCCGACGATCCGGCCCGCGCCGCCGCCGGTGCCCGCCGGCTCCTCCGCGACCACGTAGCGGCGGGTCGCGCGGGGGCCCCGGGAGTGCGCGAGCTCCGACCAGAACATCCCCTCGGACCAGGCGTCCTCGGGGAACAGCTCGGCCTCCAAGGCGAGCACGGGGCCGATGTCCCACCAGCGCATCTCGCGCAGGGCCGCGCCGCTCACTTCGGCGTGACCACCTTGTAGTTCTTCGGCACCTGCGCGTCGGGGCGGCGCAGGTACATCGGCAGCGGGTCCAGGAAGCCGCCGTCGCCGCCCGCGGCGAGCCGCTCGGCCGCGAGGGCGGCGAGCGCGGCGGCGGACTGGTGCTCGGGGTCCCGGGCGTCCGGGAACGCCTCCGGGTACAGCCGTGCCCCGGCGCCGACCACGGGCAGTCCGGCGAGCCGCTCGGCGATGTCGGCGGGGCGGTCGACGGCCGCGTCGGTCTCGCGAGTGCGGGCGTCGGCGTAGCGCGCCCAGTAGACCTCCTTGCGGCGGGCGTCGGTCGCCACCGCGAAGGGGCCCTCGATCCCGGAGGCGTAGGCGAGGCCGTCGAGGGTGCACAGGCCGTGCACCGGCACGCCGAGCGCGGAGGAGAAGGCGGCGGCGGTCGCGAGACCGACGCGCAGGCCGGTGTACGGGCCGGGGCCGACGCCGACCACGAGCCCGGTCACGGCGTCGAGCGCGAGCCCGGCCTCCTTCAGGATCCGGTCGACGGCGGGCAGCAGCAGCTCCCCGTGCCGACGGGCGTCGACCTGGCTCGACGCGGCGACGACGGAGTCGCCGTCGTGCAGGGCGACGGTGACGGCGGGTGTGGCGGTATCCATGGCGAGCAAGAGCACGCGAACAGCCTACGGCGCCGGAGCGGGGGGCGTGTCCGGCCCACGGCGCCCCGCCCCTGCGGGGCGGCGGCTGCTACGGTCAGGCGACCGATACGTACGTACGACAGAAGGTGGGCGCGCGGTGGCACGGAGCAGCTCGGGATTCGTGGCCGGGCTCACCGCGGCGGCCGTCGCGGTGATCGGCTTCCTCGCCTACCAGGCCTCGGCCGTGGCGCCCTCGGCCGCCGAGCTGGCCGCCAAGCCCCAGACGCCGAGCTCGGCCCCTTCCGCGCCGGCGAGCGGCAAGCCGAAGCCGGCCGCGAAGGACCCGCTGGCGCTGCCCGCGACCTCCGGGACGGGCGAGCGGGTGGTGTACGCGCTGGCGAACCGCCGGGTGTGGCTGGTGGACGCGAAGAACCAGGTCACGCACACCTTCTCGGTGATGCCCAGCACGGTCTCGCCGCAGCCCGGCGCGTACGCGGTGACCTCGCGCTCGGGCGCGGTGCGCGGCTCGGACGGGGTGCAGATCGAGCACGTGGTGCGGTTCGCGACCGTGCAGGACGTGTCGGTGGGCTTCAGCGCGGCCGTGGACAACTCGACACCGACTCCGGACCCCTCGCGGAAGACCGGCGGCATCCGCATGAAGCGGGCGGACGGCGACGCGCTGTGGACCTTCGCGGTGATCGGCGCGAAGGTCGTCGTCGTCGCCTAGGACGTGCGGGACCGCCCGGGAGCCGGGCGGGGCGCGCCGCTCAGGCGGCCTCGTCGTGGACCGCCGGGCGGACCGCGGGGTGGACCGAGGGCTCGGGCTCGTCCGCCGCCGGCGCGGGCTCGCGCGGCGGGGTCGAGACGGCGCTGGCCGCGGCGCAGGAGGCCAGCAGGTCTCTCATCGAGACGCTGTCCGCGGTGCGGTCCATCCGAACGGCGTGCTGCGGCGTCGCCATGAATGCCTCCCGTAGGTTAGGTGCACCTAACCAGCTCATGGGTCCATGTCACCACGGCGTGGAGCACTCACGCAACATTTTCCCGACACGTTGTCGGAACCTACGTACGTTCAGCCCAGCAGCAGGTCCGCGCCGGCCCACCGGTCGCCGATCCCGTTGAGCACCACCGTCCGCCGGTCGTCCACGTCGTCCGTGCCGTCATGGCCGACCACCCGGTGGATCAGCACGTGCAGCCGGTCGTCCGTCAGCTCCTCGACCTTGCCGTCACCCCACTCGACGACCACGACCGAGTCCGGCAGCGAGACGTCCAGGTCCAGGTCCTCCATCTCGTCGAGCCCGCCGCCCAGCCGGTACGCGTCGACGTGGACCAGGGCGGGGCCGCCGACCAGCGAGGGGTGGACGCGGGCGATGACGAAGGTCGGCGAGGTCACGGCCCCCCGGACGCCCAGGCCCTCGCCGAGCCCCCGGGTGAGCGTGGTCTTCCCGGCGCCGAGCTCGCCGGTGAGCATCACGAGATCGCCGGGGCGCAGCAGCTTCGCGAGGCGGCGGCCGAGCTCCGTCATCCGCTCGGGCGAGTCGATGGCGAGGGTGGCCTGGTTGTGCGGAGTGTCCATGCCCGCCAACCTACCTAGCCGCCGGCCGGTCCCTCGCCCGTGGGGACCGCGCCCACCCGTCCGAGGAGGTCGGCGAGCCGGTCGGTGACGGCCTCCGGGTGCTCCAGCATCACCAGGTGCCCGGCGTCCGGCACGATGACCAGCTCGGCGTCCGGCAGCAGACCGGCGAGCGCCTCGGTGTGCGAGCTCGGCGTGACCAGGTCCCGGTCCCCGGCGAGCGCCAGCACCGGCAGCTCCCGGAAGGCGGCCAGCGACGCCGTCTCGTCGTGCTCGACGAACGCCGGATAGAACTCGGCGACCACGTCGATCGGGGTGGACTCGATCATCCGCTCCGCGAACCGGACCACCGAGGGGTCCACGTCCTTCGAGGAGAACGAGTACTTCTTGATCAGGCCCGCGAACAGGTCGGCGGTCGCCCGCCGCCCCCGCTCCACCAGCTCCGCCCGCGAGCCGAGCGCCCGCAGCACCCCGGGCAGCACCCGGCGCACCGCGTTGACCCCGGCCATCGGCAGCCCGTAGCTGATCTCGTCGAGCCGCCCGGCCGAGGTCCCCACGAAGGCGGCGCCGACCACCCGCTCGCGCACCAGCTCGGGATGCCGGCCGGCCAGCGCCATCATCGTCATCCCGCCCATCGAGTGCCCCACCAGCACCAGCGGGCCCTCCGGGGCGGCGGCGTCGATGACGGCCTTGAGGTCGTCGCCGAGACGGCCGATGGAGACGGGCGTGCCGTCCGGGCCCGCCTGCTCGACCCCTCGGCCGGACCGCCCGTGGCTGCGCTGGTCCCAGTAGACCGCGCGGACCAGGCCCCGCAGCGCGGCCCGCTGGAAGTGCCAGGAGTCCTGGCTCAGGCAGTAGCCGTGGCTGAAGACGACGGTCACCGGCGCGGGCGCCTTCCGTCCGAACAGGCGCCGCCTGCGCGGGGCGGGCGCGTCCGCCTCGACCTCGTCCACCTCGTAGTACAGCCGCGTGGAGTCCTCGGCGACCGCCCAGCCGGGAGCCCCGCGCAGCGCCCCGAACGGGCCCTCCGAGTCCAGCGCGAGGCGTGCCTTCTCGCGCACCGAGCGCCCGACGGTCAGCCGCTCGACCGCGACACCGGCGGCGGCGCCGGCCGCGAGCACGCCTATCGCGGCACCGGCCCAGCCGGCCCTCCGCCAGGTCTCCTCGCCCACGGCCGCCCCCCGTTACGCGCCCAGGTGGACGCGCGGGACGCGCGCGCCGATCCGGGTGACGATCTCGTACGCGATGGTGCCGGCCGCGTCGGCCCAGTCCTGCGCCGTCGGCTCGCCCCCGTCGCCGGGCCCGAACAGCACCGCCTCGGTGCCCGGCTCGGGCCGGTCGCCGCCGAGGTCCACCACGAACTGGTCCATGGCGACCCGCCCGGCCACCGTCCGCACCTTGCCGGCGACGAGCACCGGACCGCGCCCGGAGGCGTGCCGGGGGATGCCGTCCGCGTAGCCGATCGGGACCAGGCCGAGCGTGGTGTCGCCCGGGGTCGTGTAGTGGTGCCCGTACGACACCCCGTGCCCGCCGGGCACGTCCTTGACCAGGGCGACGCTCGCCTTGAGGGTCATCACCGGCCGCAGCCCCAGCTCGGCGGAGGTGCCGATCTCGGGCGCCGGGGAGACGCCGTACATGGCGATGCCGGGCCGCACCAGGTCGAAGTGGGTCTCGGGCAGGGTCAGGGTGGCCGGCGAGTTGGCGATGTGCCGCACCTCGGGCTCGACCCCGGCCTTCTCGGCGTACTCCAGCAGGGTCCGGAAGACCTCCAGCTGGGCGGCGATCGAGGGGTGCCCCGGCTCGTCCGCGCAGGCGAAGTGCGACCAGAGCCCGGTCACCTTCACCAGCCCCTGCGCCTCGGCCTTGAGCGCCTCGGTGACCAGCTCCGGCCAGTCGGCGGGCTGGCAGCCGTTGCGCCCGAGCCCGGTGTCGGCCTTGAGCTGGATCCTGGCCCTGCGCCCGGTCTCCCGGGCCGCCTCGACGACCTCGGCCAGCGCCCACAGGCCGCTCACCGACATGTCGAGCCCGGCCTCGATGCCCTCCGCCCACGGGTCGCCCGGCGTCCACAGCCAGCACATGATCCGCACGTCCCGCAGCCCGGCCGCCCGCAGCGCCAGCGCCTCCTCGGGCGTCGCCGTCCCGACCCAGGTCGCGCCCGCCTCGACGGCGGCACGGGCGCAGGGCAGGGCCCCGTGCCCGTACGCGTCGGCCTTGACCACGGCCATGATCTGGACGTGCGGCTCGACCCGGGCGCGCAGCGCGCGGACGTTCGCACGCAGCGCGCCCAGGTCGATCTCGGCACGGGCACGGCGGGGCAGTGGTGTCTCAGTCATCGCGGCCCAGTCTCTCAGGTCGCCGGGCCGCCTCACCCTTCCGGCCGCTTGCCCCACACGTAGACCCGGTCCCCCTTGCGCAGCACGCCCCACAACCGCTCGGCGTTCCGGTAGCTCAGGTTCACGCAGCCTCGGCTGCCGACGGGGGTGGCGATCTGCCCGTAGACGGCGTGGAAGGCCTGGCCGCCGCTGAAGAACTGGGAGAACGGCATGGGCGTGTCGTAGATCGACGACCAGTGGTCCTTGTGCCGCCAGTAGATCTTGTGCCAGCCGGTCCTGGTCCGGTAGCCGGCCCGCCCGCTGCGCACGTTGACCACGGCGTACGTGATCTTCTTCCCCTTCTGCACCCACATCAGCTCCCGGTCGAGGTCGACACAGGCGACGGGGTAGGAGCGGGCGGGGCACTTCCCGGCGGCGTTGGGGTTCTCGCGGGCGGCGAGCAGTTCGGCGCGGCCCCAGGTGACGGGTCCGGCGTAGCCGTTGGCGGGCTTGATCTTCTCGCGCTGCTGGAAGGCGCGGATGGCCTTGCAGTCCGCGGCGGACTGCTTCCCGTCCGCCTTCAGCTTCAGCAGCCGCTCCACCCGGCGCTGGTGGGGCCCGGTCTTCGCGGTGCAGGCGGCCTTGGCGGCGTCGCGCGGCAGGAACTCGACGAGCTCGTCCACCTCCTTCGCCGGTACGGGCACGGGCTCGCCGCCCTCCACCTGCCTCGGCGGCAGCACCTGGTCGGGGGTGTCCATCGGGTACTCGCCCCGCCCGGCGGCGACCCCGCCGGGCAGCAGCACCTCCGCGGCCTCGGGCTCGGGCGCGTCGGCGCGGGCGGGCGGGGGCAGCAGGGCCGGGGTCAGGGCCAGCGGCAGGGCCAGGGCCAGGGCGGGCAACAGCGCGGTGACGCCTCGGCGGCGTCCTCTCCATCTGGTCACCCGCCCATCCCATGCCGCCCCGGGCCGGGGCGCCTGCGCTGCGCCCCCTGCGGAGCAACGCGTTCCGCCGAGTGGCGGGCGCTCAGCCGCCGGTGACGTCCCGCCAGGCGCCCGGCAGCGCCGCCGCCACGTCGCCCGCGGCCACCGGGGCGCCCCGGGCGGCGCGGCGGGCCGCCAGGCCGTGCAGGTAGGCGGCGGCGGAGGCGGCGTCCACGGGCGCGAGCCCGGCGGCGAGCAGCGAGCCCGCGAGGCCGGACAGCACGTCGCCGCTGCCCGCCGTGGCGAGCCAGGAGGTGCCGGTCGGGTTCACCCGCACCGGGCCGGTCCCGCCCGGCCCGCACACCAGCGTCGTCGAGCCCTTCAGCAGCACGGTGGCCCCGAACCGCTCGGCCAGCGCCCGGACGGCCGCGAGCCGCCCCGCCTCGACCGCCCGCCGCTCGACCCCGAGCAGCGCCGCCGCCTCCCCCGCGTGCGGCGTGAGCACCGTGGCCGCGCCGCGCGCCCGCACGGCGTCGGGGCACAGCCCGCGCAGCCCGTCCGCGTCGACGAGCACGGGCACCCCGGCCGCGAGCACCTCGGCGACCAGCGGGTGCGGGGAGATGTCCCGCGCGCGGTCCGCGGACCTCGGCGTCTCCCCCGGGGCCTCGCCGATCCCCGGTCCCACCACCCACGCCTGGACCCGGCCCGCCTTCGACGGCGGGCCCGCGTGGACCAGGGTCTCGGGGCGGGCGGCGAGGACCGCCGGGCCCGCCGGGCCGACGTAGCGGACCGCGCCCGCGCCGCCGCGCAGCGCGCCCTCGACGGCCAGCACGGCGGCGCCGGGGTAGCGGGCGGAGCCGGCGACGACGCCGACGACCCCGCGCCGGTACTTGTCGCTCTCCGCCCCCGGCACCGGCAGCAGCCGCGCCAGGTCCTCGTGCTGGAGCGCCTCCAGGTCCGGGACCGAGGGCAGGGTGGCGCCGAGCCCGATGTCGACCAGCCGCAGCGCGCCCGCGTACTCCCGGGCCGGGTCGATCAGCAGCCCCGGCTTGTAGGTGCCGAAGGCGACGGTCGCGTCGGCCCGCAGCGCCTCCCCCGGCACCTCGCCGGTGTCCGCGTCGACGCCGCTCGGCAGGTCCACGGCGACCACGACCGCGTCGGAGCCGCGCGCCGCCCGCGCGACGGGCACCGCGTCGGGCCGCAGCCCGCCGCGCCCGCCGATGCCGGTGATCCCGTCGAGCACGAGGTCGGCGGCGGCCAGCGCCTCGTACGGGTCCTCGTGCGGGCCGACCACCCGGCCGCCCGCCGCGCGCAGCGCCGCCAGGCCGCCCTCGTGGGCGCGCGCGGAGAGCGGCACGGCCGTCACGCCCGCACCGCGCCGGGCCAGCAGCGCCCCGGCGTACAGGGCGTCACCCCCGTTGTCGCCGCTGCCGACGAGGAGCACGACCCGGGCCCCGTACACCCTCGGCAGCAGCCCTCGGCAGGCGGCGGCGAGTCCCGCCGCGGCCCGCCGCATGAGCGTGCCCTCCGGCAGCCGGGCCATCAGTTCGGCCTCGGCGGCCCGTACGGTCTCCACGCGGTAAGCGGTACGCATGGCCCCCAGCCTGTCCGCTCGGCGCCCCGCCCGCCACCTTCGGCGCGGTCGCGTACGAGGGGGCCCGCCCCTCCGGCCCGCCCCTCCGGCCCGCCCCTCCGGCCTACCCCTCCGCGATCACCACCGCCGAGGCCACCCCGGCGTCGTGGCTCAGCGACACGTGCCAGTGCCGCACCCCGAGCTCGGCCGCCCGCGCCGCCACCGTGCCGCGCACCCGCAGCCTCGGCTGCCCGGTGTCCTCGACGTACACCTCGGCGTCCGTCCAGTGCAGCCCCGCCGGGGCGCCCAGCGCCTTCGCGAGGGCCTCCTTGGCGGCGAACCGCACCGCCAGCGACGCGCTGCCCCGCCGCTCGCCGCTGGGCAGCAGCAGCTCGCGCTCGACGAAGAGCCGGGAGAGCAGCCCCGGCGTCCGTTCGAGCGACGCGGCGAAGCGGTCGATCTCCGCCACGTCGATCCCCACCCCGATGATCATCTGTCCACTCACTCCACTGTCACGGATTTGGCCAGGTTGCGCGGCTGGTCCACCTCGTTGCCCCGCGCCGTCGCCAGTTCGCAGGCGAAGACCTGGAGCGGCACCGTGGAGACCAGCGGCTGGAGAAGCGTAGGTGTCGCGGGGATCCGGATGAGGTGGTCGGCGTAGGGGACGACCGCCTCGTCGCCCTCCTCGGCGATCACGATCGTCCGGGCGCCCCGGGCCCGGATCTCCTGGATGTTGGAGACGATCTTGTCGTGCAGCACGGAGCGGCCGCGTGGCGAGGGGACGACGACCACCACCGGCAGCCCGTCCTCGACCAGCGCGATCGGGCCGTGCTTGAGCTCCCCGGCGGCGAAGCCCTCCGCGTGCATGTAGGCGAGCTCCTTGAGCTTCAGCGCGCCTTCGAGGGCCACCGGGTAGCCGACGTGCCGCCCGAGGAACAGCACCGTGTCCGCCCCGGCCAGCGAGCGCGCCAGCTCCCGCACCGGCTCCATGGTCTCCAGCACCCGCTCGACCTCGTCGGCGATCCGGGACAGCTCGCGCACCACGGCGTGGATCTCGTCCCCCCACTGGGTGCCGCGCACCTGGCCCAGGTAGAGCGCGAGCAGGTAGCAGGCGACGAGCTGGGTCAGGAACGCCTTGGTGGAGGCGACGGCGACCTCGGGCCCGGCGTGCGTGTAGAGCACGGCGTCCGACTCGCGCGGGATCGTCGAACCGTTGGTGTTGCACACGGCCAGCACCTTGGCGCCCTGCTCACGGGCGTGCCGCAGCGCCATCAGCGTGTCCATGGTCTCGCCGGACTGGGAGATCGCGACGACCAGGGTCCGCTGCCCGAGGATCGGGTCCCGGTAGCGGAACTCGCTGGCCAGCTCCACCTCGCAGGGGATCCGGGTCCAGTGCTCGATGGCGTACTTGGCGATCAGCCCGGCGTGGAAGGCGGTCCCGCAGGCGATGATGACGATCTTGTCGGCCTCGCGGAGCACCGCGTCGGGGATGCGCACCTCGTCCAGCCGCAGCCGCCCCTCCGCGTCGATCCGGCCGAGCAGGGTGTCGGCGACGGCCTTGGGCTGCTCGGCGATCTCCTTGAGCATGAAGGAGGCGTAGCCGCCCTTCTCGGCGGCCGAGGCGTCCCAGTCGATGTGGAACGCCCGTACGTCGGCGGGGGCGCCGTCGAAGTCGGTGACGGTGACACCCTCGCGGGTGAGCTCCACGACCTGGTCCTGGCCGAGCTCGATGGCCGAGCGGGTGTGGGCGATGAAGGCGGAGACGTCGGAGGCGAGGAAGTTCTCGCCCTCGCCGACCCCGACGACGAGCGGGGAGTTGCGCCGGGCGCCCACCACCACGTCCGGCTGGTCGGCGTGCACGGCGACCAGGGTGAAGGCCCCGTCGAGCCGCCGGCACACCAGCCGCATGGCCTCGGCGAGGTCGCCGACCGAGGAGAACTCCTCGGCCAGCAGGTGGGCCACCACCTCGGTGTCCGTGTCGGAGCCGAGCCGGTGGCCGCGTTCGGCCAGCTCGGCGCGGAGCACGGCGAAGTTCTCGATGATCCCGTTGTGGACGACGGCGACGCGCCCCGCGTTGTCGAGGTGCGGGTGCGCGTTCGCGTCGGTGGGCCCGCCGTGGGTGGCCCAGCGGGTGTGTCCGATGCCGGTGGAGCCGCTCGACAGCGGGCGGTCCACCAGCTCCTTCTCCAGATTGACCAGCTTGCCGGCCTTCTTCGCCGCGGCGAGCCCCCCGTCGGAGAGCACCGCGACCCCGGCCGAGTCGTAGCCCCGGTATTCGAGCCTCTTGAGGCCGGCGATCACCACGTCGAGTGCCGACTGTCCGCCTACATAGCCAACGATTCCGCACATAGCGCGCAGCCTACGGCCCGGCGGCCCCGGAGGGCCGGAGTCAGCGCAGCTTGGCCGCCTGCGCGTCGACCAGGTCCTGCGGCAGGCCCTTGACCTTGCCGCTGACGCTGATGGTCGAGAAGGTGGCGAGGTTGTTGCCCTTGCGGAAGACCGCCAGGGTGCTCGTGAAGGGGGTCCCCTCCATGTCGCTGACGACGGTGAAGGCCACGGCCTCCTCACCGGCGGTCAGCGGCAGCGGGGTGACCTTCGTGACCTTGGTCTTCTCGCCGCTGGAGCTGACGGTGAAGCCCTCGCCGCAGGCGGTGGAGGCGGCCTTCAGCGAGCCGATGGCCTGCTGGGCGCCCTGGCCGCCGTACGAGCCGAGGGTGACGGCCGTGACGGGCGCGGCGAGCGCGTTCATGACGTCGTCCGGGGAGCCGGCCGTGCCCTTCTTCGCCTGGATCGCCTTGCGCAGCGCGCTCGCGCCGGGGGTGCCGGTGGAGACGCCGGACATGGCCTCGGCGAGCGGCTCGCAGGCCGCCTTGTCGGCGCCGACGTCACCGGCGTTGACGATGTCGGCCGCCCCCGCCTTCTTCACCAGGTAGCCGGGGGCGTCGGGCTGTCCGATGACCAGCTTCTCCAGCTCGGCCGCGGTCAGCGCCTTCACGTCGGGCTTGGCGGCGGCGGAGGCGGAGGCCGCGGCGTCGTTGTCGCCCTTCGGCTTCCCGTCCGGGGCGTCACCCCCGCAGGCGGTGAGCAGCAGGGCCAGGGAGGCGGTGGAGACGGCGGCGACGGCGGTACGTACAGACATGCGCATGACCGAATGATCACGGCCGGGGCCGCCGGGCCACAAGCCGATTGCCGCGTGACCCACCCCACGGCACACGATCGCCCCGGAGCCACGACAATGGCGGGGTGATCACTTCGCCGCCACGAAGCCCGAACGGTCCCGCCGGCAACGGAGCCAGGCGGGCGGCCGAGCCGACGCCGTACGTCGATCTCACTCGGGCCGAGTGGAGCGCGCTGCGGGACAAGACCCCGCTGCCGCTGACCGCCGAGGAGGTCGAGCGGCTGCGCGGCCTCGGCGACGTCATCGACCTCGACGAGGTCCGGGACGTCTACCTGCCGCTGTCGCGCCTGCTCAACCTGTACGTACAGGCCACCAGCGGGCTGCGCGGGGCCCTCAACACCTTCCTCGGGGAGAAGGCCGAGCAGCGCGGCACCCCCTTCGTCATAGGGGTCGCCGGCTCGGTCGCGGTCGGCAAGTCGACCGTCGCCCGCCTCCTCCAGGCCCTCCTCGCCCGCTGGCCCGAGCACCCCCGGGTGGAGCTGGTGACCACCGACGGCTTCCTCTACCCGATGGACGACCTGCGGGCGCGCGGGCTGATGTCCCGCAAGGGCTTCCCCGAGTCGTACGACCGGCGGGCGCTGACCCGCTTCGTCGCGGACATCAAGGCGGGCAAGGAGGAGGTCACCGCGCCCGTCTACTCGCACCTGATCTACGACCGGGTGCCCGGCGAGCGCCTGGTGGTGCGCCGCCCCGACATCCTCATCGTCGAGGGGCTGAACGTCCTCCAGCCGGCCCTGCCCGGCAAGGACGGGCGCACCCGGGTCGGGCTCGCGGACTACTTCGACTTCTCGGTGTACGTGGACGCGCGCCCCGAGGACATCGAGCGCTGGTACCTCAACCGCTTCCGCAAGCTGCGCGACACCGCCTTCCAGGACCCCTCCTCGTACTTCCGGCGCTGGACGGCGGTCTCCGAGGAGGAGGCGCTGGACTACGCCCGCACGATGTGGCGGACCATCAACAAGGTGAACCTGCTGGAGAACGTGGCCCCCACCCGGGGCCGGGCGACGCTCGTGGTGCGCAAGGGCCCCGACCACAAGGTGCAGAAGCTGAGCCTCCGCAAGCTCTGAGGTCCGTAGGCCCTGAGCCTCCGCAAGCTCTGAGGTCCGTGGGCCCCGGGCCTCCGTAAGCTCTGAGGATGCTGCACCTACGGATGATCGTCCCGCCCGACCGGACGGAGGCGGCCGCCGCCCTCATCGGCCGCACGGTGGGCACCACCCACGTGGTGGTCCTGCCGGGCGCCGCCCGCGAGCCCGCCGGGGACGTGGTGATGTGCGACGTGGCCCGCGAGGCCGCCGACGAACTCATCAACGGGCTAAGGGACCTGAGGATCGACCAGGACGGCTCGATCGCCGTCGACGACATCGACCTCTCGCTGTCGAAGCGGGCCGAGGCGGCCGAGGAGGAGGCTCCCGGGGAGGGCGCCGACGCGGTGGTGTGGGAGCAGTTGAGCGACGCCACCCACGAGGAGTCGACGCTCACCATCACGTACAGCGCGTTCATGATCCTGGCGACCATGATCGCGGCCTGTGGCGTGGTCCTGGACAACGCGATCCTGATCGTGGGCGCGATGGCCGTCGGCCCGGAGTTCGGGCCGCTGGCGGGCATCTGCACCGGGATCGTGCGGCGCTCCCCGAAGCTGGTGCTGCGCTCCTCGTGCGCCCTGGTCGTCGGCTTCGCGGCGGCGATCGCGGCGACGACGGTGTTCAGCCTGGCGATGGACGCGCTGGGCCTGTTCAGCGTGGCCAAGCTGGACGCGCCCCGGGTGAACACCGGCTTCATCTGGCAGCCGGACCCGTTCTCCTTCGTGGTCGCCCTGCTCGCGGGCGCGGCCGGCACGCTGTCGCTGACCTCGACGAAGTCGGGTGCGCTGATCGGCGTGGCGATCTCGGTGACGACCGTCCCGGCAGCGGCGAACGCGGCGGTGGCGCTCAGCTACGGGCAGTACGGCCAGATGTGGGGCTCGATCGAGCAGCTCGCGCTCAACCTGACCGGCATCATCCTGGCGGGCACGGTGACCCTGCTCGGCCAGATCCTCCTGTGGCGCACCCAGCGCGGCCGCTGGGTGCGCAAGGGCCGCGGCCCGGACGCGACGCCCACCACCACCCGCTGAGACGGTGCCGGCCCCCTTCCCGCGTACGGGGAAGGGGGCCGGGGCGTCCTCGGACGCGCGCGTCCGCCGGTCCGGTGGTCCGCCGGTCCGGGGGTCGAGGGTCCGGGGGCCGAGGGTCCGTCAGCCGGTCTGGCCGAGGGCCGACTTCACGACGTCGGCGAGGCGGCCGGCCACCGAGCGGGCCTGCTCGATGTCGGCGGCCTCGACCATGACCCGCACCAGCGGCTCGGTGCCCGAGGGGCGCAGCAGGACGCGGCCGGTGGAGCCCAGCTCGCGCTCGGCGTCGGCGACGGCGTTGGCCAGCTCGGCGGAGGTGCCGACCCGGCCCTTGTCGACGTCCGGGACGTTGACCAGGACCTGCGGCAGGCGCTCCATGACGGCGGCGAGCTCGGCGAGGGACTTGCCGGTGGCGGTGACCCGGGCGGCCAGCATCAGGCCGGTGAGGGTGCCGTCGCCGGTGGTGGCGTGGTCGAGCACGATGACGTGCCCGGACTGCTCGCCGCCGAGGGCGTAGCCGTGCTCCTTCATGGACTCCAGGACGTAGCGGTCGCCGACCGCGGTCTGGACGAGGTCGAGGCCCTCGCGCTCCATGGCCAGCTTGAAGCCCAGGTTCGACATGACGGTGCCGACGACGGTGTCGCCGCGCAGCGTGCCCGCCTCACGCATGGCGAGGGCCAGCACGGCGAGGATCTGGTCGCCGTCGACCTCCTCGCCCGCGCCGTCCACGGCCAGGCAGCGGTCGGCGTCGCCGTCGTGCGCGATGCCCAGGTCGGCGCCGTGCTCGACGACGGCGGCCTTCAGCAGCCCGAGGTGGGTGGAGCCGCAGCCGTCGTTGATGTTGAGGCCGTCCGGCTCGGCGCCGATGGTGACGACGGTGGCACCGGCCCGGGAGAACGCCTCGGGCGAGACGCGCGCCGCGGCGCCGTGCGCCTCGTCGAGGACGATCTTCAGCCCGTCGAGGCGGTTGGGCAGGACGCCGATGAGGTGGGCGACGTACTTGTCGAAGCCCTCGTCGTAGTCGCGGACCCGGCCCACGCCCGCGCCGGTCGGCCGGTCCCAGGGGGCGCCGGTGCGGTGCTCCTCGTACACGGACTCGATCCGGTCCTCCAGCTCGTCGGCCAGCTTGTGCCCGCCGCGCGCGAAGAACTTGATGCCGTTGTCGGGCATGGCGTTGTGCGAGGCCGAGAGCATCACGCCGAGGTCGGCGCCGAGCGCGCCGGTGAGGTAGGCGACGGCGGGCGTCGGCAGCACGCCGACCCGCAGCACGTCCACACCCGCGCTGGCGAGGCCCGCGACGACGGCCGCCTCCAGGAACTCCCCCGAGGCCCGCGGGTCGCGGCCGACCACGGCCGTCGCCCGGTGGCCCTCGAAGGTGCCCGCCTCGGCGAGCACGTGCGCGGCCGCGACCGAGAGGCCGAGCGCCAGCTCAGCCGTCAGATCGGCGTTGGCCACACCGCGGACCCCGTCCGTGCCGAAGAGTCGTCCCACAGCTGTCCTCCGAATGTACGTGCCATGCCCAGGGTGTCCGGGGTCCTGCCCCAAGATTATGAAACCAAGGTGTGAAAAAGCCGTACGCCCCGGCGGCACGGACAGTGCCGCCGGGGCGTACGTACAAGCAGACCGAGCAGGCGATTAACGCTTGCTGTACTGCGGAGCCTTACGGGCCTTCTTGAGACCGGCCTTCTTGCGCTCGACCGCACGGTCGTCGCGGGAGAGGAAGCCGGCCTTCTTCAGCGCCGGGCGGTTGTTCTCGACGTCCGCCTCGTTCAGCGCACGGGCCACGCCGAGGCGCAGGGCGCCGGCCTGGCCGGAGACACCGCCACCCGCGATGCGGGCGATGACGTCGTAGCGGTCGTCCAGCTCGAGCACCTTGAAGGGCTCGTTGACTTCCTGCTGGTGGACCTTGTTCGGGAAGTAGTCCTCGAGCGTACGCCCGTTGATCTTCCACTTGCCGGTGCCCGGGACGATCCGGACGCGGGCGATGGCGTTCTTGCGACGGCCCAGGCCGGCGGCCGGCTGCGGGTCGCCGAAGCGCGACGCGAGGGACTCGGAGGTGTAGTCACCCTCGACGATCTCGGTCTCGGTGGTGTACTCCTCGACGCCCTCGAACTCGTCGACGGGGGTCTCGGGGGTGGTCTCGGCCACGATGCTCCTCAGATTTCTTTCGTTCTTAGGGGGTGTGGCCGGAACTACTGCGCGACCTGGGTGATCTCGAACGGAACCGGCTGCTGGGCAGCGTGGGGGTGGTTCTCGCCCGCGTAGACCTTCAGCTTCGAGAGCATCTGACGGCCGAGGGAGTTCTTCGGGATCATGCCCTTGATGGCCTTCTCGACGGCCTTCTCGGGGTTCTTGTCCAGCAGCTCGTCGTAACGGACGGAGCGCAGACCACCCGGGTAGCCGGAGTGGCGGTATGCCATCTTCTGGGTCTTCTTGTTGCCGGACAGGTGAACCTTGTCGGCGTTGATGATGATGACGAAGTCGCCCATGTCCATGTGGGGGGCGTAGACCGGCTTGTGCTTGCCTCGCAGGAGGTTCGCGGCCGTGGTCGCCAGACGGCCCAGGACGATGTCCTGCGCGTCGATGATGTGCCACTGGCGAGTGACATCGCCGGGCTTGGGGCTGTACGTACGCACTTCGTAGCCTTCGCTTCTTCAGTGGATGGAGTCACAAGACACACCTGAAGCGATCATGCAGCTGGGGCCTGCACTGCCGGGACCATCGCCCGTATGCGAGCCACTGGTAACTGCTCCAGGGAACCTGCGTAGCGGCCCTTCGCGTGAGAACGACGAAGCCAATACGCATAACAAAGCAGAAGCGTACCCGCGCTCCCCCGGGCGGGTCAAAACGCGTCGGCGCCCCGGTCATAGGCCGCGCGGGCCGCGCCGACCTCCTCGACGTGCCCGTCCGCCCAGTCCTTCACGGCCCGCACCACGGGCAGCAGGCTCGCCCCGAGCGGGGTCAGGGCGTAGTCCACCCGCACCGGCACGGAGGGCGTCACCGTACGGACCACCAGCCCGTCCCGCTCCAGACCCCGCAGCGTCTGCGTGAGCATCTTCTGGCTCACCCCGGCGACCTTGCGGCCCAGCTCCGCGTAGCGGCGCGGCCCGTCCGCGAGGGCGTTCAGGAGCAGCGTGACCCACTTGTCGGAGAGCCGGTCGAGGAGCTGCCGGGCGGGGCACTCGGCGAGATACGCGTCATAGGCGCGCCGGGCCTCCGCACGGCGCTCGGCGGCGGTACGGGTGCCCATGGGCACGCTCCTTCCGGTGCGGTACGCACTCCGGGGTACGTACTTCCCGACGGAGAGTAGCCCTCCCTAGGTTCGTCGGGTCAGCACACCGCCCCAGGGAAGGCCCCGGCCATGCGCGCTCTCGTCATCGACTCCTTCGGCGGCCCCGAGGTCCTGCGGATCGCCGAGGTCCCGGTGCCCGCGACCGGACCCGGAAGGGTCCGGATCAGGGTCGAGGCGGCCACCGTCCACCCGGTCGACCTCGCGACCCGCGCGGGCGTCCTCGCGGAGGCCGGACTGATGGCCGGCCGGGGCCGCACCGGCCTCGGCTGGGACGTCGCCGGCCTCGTCGAGGAGACCGGCCCCGGGGTGACGGGACTCACACCCGGCGACCGGGTCATCGGCCTGAACGACCGGCTGGACGTGCCGCTCGGCAGCCAGGCGGAGTACGTGGTCCTGGACGCCCACGCGGTCGCCCCGGCCCCCGCCCGGCTCGCCCCCGAGGCCGCCGCGACCCTGCCGCTGGCCGGGCTCACCGCCCTCCAGGCGCTGGACGCGCTGGACCTGCCCGCCGGGGAGACGGTCCTGGTCACGGGCGCCGCGGGCGCGGTCGGCGGCTATGCCGTGCGGCTGGCCGCCGCGCGCGGCCTGCGGGTCGTGGCGACGGCCCGCCCCGCCGACGAGGCGGCCGTGCGGGAACTGGGCGCCGGGCTCTTCGTCCCCGCCACCGCCCCGCGCCTCGGCGAGGCCGTCCGGGAGCTGGCCCCCGGCGGCGTGGCCGGGGCCCTGGACGGCGCCGTCCTCGGGGCCGCCGCCCTGGACGCCGTGCGCACCGGCGGCGCCTTCGCGGCCCTGGTCGCGGGCGGCGCCCCGTACCCGCTGCGGGGCATCCGGATCGTCCCGGTCTGGGTCCGGGCCGACGCGGCCGGCCTGGCGCGCCTCGCGGCCCTGGCCGACGAGGGCGTCCTCGTCCCGCGCCTGGCCGGGACCCTCCCCCTCGCCGAGGCCGCAGAGGCACACCGCCGCCTCGCGGCGGGCGGCCTCCGCGGCCGGCTGGTCCTGGTCCCGTGAGCGGACCGGACCCGGCGGGAATCGTCAGACGGGCCCTACCGGGCCCGCTCCACCCGCCGCTCGTCCCACACCGGTTCGGTGGTCTCCCGGACGACCCCGTCCGAGCCGAAGACCAGGAAGCGGTCGAAGGAGCGGGCGAACCAGCGGTCGTGCGTCACCGCCAGGACCGTGCCCTCGTACGACTCCAGACCGTCCTGGAGCGCCTCGGCCGACTCCAGGTCCAGGTTGTCCGTCGGCTCGTCCAGCAGCAGGGCCGTGGTGCCGGCCAGCTCCAGGAGCAGGATCTGGAAACGGGCCTGCTGGCCGCCGGAGAGCTTGTCGAAGGGCTGGTCGCCCTGCCGCTCCAGCTCGTAGCGGCGCAGCATCGACATCGCCGCCCCCCGGTCCTTCGCGTGGTCGGTCCACAGGATGTCGACGAGCGGGCGCCCGAAGAGCTCCGGGTGCGCGTGGGTCTGCGCGAAGTGGCCGGGGACCACCCGCGCGCCCAGCTTCCAGGTGCCCGTGTGCGCCACCGAGGGGTCACCGGCCAGCAGCCGCAGGAAGTGCGACTTGCCGGAGCCGTTCGAGCCCAGGACGGCGACCCGCTCCCCGTAGAAGATCTCCAGGGAGAAGGGCTTCATCAGGCCCGTGAGCTCCAGGTTCTCGGCCGTGAAGGCCCGCACCCCGGTGCGCCCGCCGCGCAGCCGCATCCGGATGTCCTGCTCGCGCGGCGGCTCCGGCGGCGGGCCGGCCTCCTCGTACTTCCGCAGCCGGGTCTGCGCGGCGGCGTAGCGGGAGGCCATCTCGTGGCTGACCGCGGCGGCCTGGCGCAGGGTGACGACGAGCTTCTTCAGCTGCGCGTGCTTCTCCTCCCAGCGCCGCTTCAGCTCCTCGAAGCGCGCGAAGCGCTCCCGCCGGGCCTCGTGGAAGGTGTCGAAGCCGCCGCCGTGCACCCACACGTCGGACCCGGCCGGGCCGGGCTCCACGGCCACGATCTTCTGCGCGCCCCGGGACAGCAGCTCCCGGTCGTGGGAGATGAAGAGCACGGTCTTGCGGGTCTCCCGCAGCCGCTCCTCCAGCCAGCGCTTGCCGGGGACGTCCAGGTAGTTGTCCGGCTCGTCGAGCAGCAGCACCTCGTCCTGGCCCCGCAGCAGGTACTCCAGGACCAGCCGCTTCTGCTCGCCGCCGCTGAGCGTGCGCACCTCGCGGAACTGCGCCTTGTCGTACGGCACGCCCATCGCGGCCGTGGTGCAGATGTCCCAGAGGGTCTCGAACTCGTACCCCTGGACCTCGGCCCAGTCGCTGAGGGCCTGCGCGTACGCCATCTGCGCGGCCTCGTCGTCGACCGTCATGATCTTGTGCTCGGCCTCGTCGACCGCCTTCGCGGCGGCCTTGATGCGCGCGGGCGCGACCGAGACCAGCAGGTCGCGCACGGTCGACCCGTCCCGCACGGAGCCCACGAACTGCGGCATCACGCCGAGCCCGCCGCTGACGGTGACGGTGCCGCCGTGCGGCTGGAGCTCACCGGCGATCATCCGGAGCAGGGTCGTCTTGCCGGCGCCGTTGGCCCCGACCAGGGCGACGACGGCGCCCTCTCCCACCCGGAAGGAGGCGTCCCCGAGCAGGACCCTCCCGTCCGGAAGGTAGTACTCCAGATGTGCGGCCTCGACATGTCCCATGGAAGGCATTGTCACCGCCGGACCCGCCCGATCCCAAGCGGATTAGGATGCGCGGCATGAGCTTTGGGGGACCACAGTGGCCGCAGCAGGGCCCGGAACAGCCGCAGCCGTACGGACAGCCGCCGCAGCCGCCGCAGCAGCCACAGCCGTGGCAGCCGCAGCAGCAGGCCCAGCCGCCCTACCAGCAACCACAGCCGCAGCCGCAGCAGCCGCCGAATCCCTTCCCCGGCGCCCAGCAGGGCCACACCCCGGACTGGGGCGCCCTCGCCGACGCCTCCGCCGCCCGTAACAAGCGCAGGCGCGGCCTGCTGATAGGCGGCGGCATCGTCGCCGCGCTCGCCGTCAGCGCGGTCGTCGCCACCTCCGTGGTCCTGACCAACAAGAAGAACAACGAGGCGTCGAACCAGCCGATCACCGCGACCGGCTCCGCCGCCCCCGGCGACTCCGCCAGCCCGGCGCCGACCTTCTCCTCGGTCGCTCCGCTGCCCCCGCCGAACCCGATGGACTTCCTCTCCGACGCGAAGAAGGACAAGGCGCCGCTGAGCGCCGAGGGCCTCTTCCCCGGCAAGAAGCTGACCATGAACGGGCGCCCGTACCAGAAGGGCGCGACCTCCTCCACGACGGACTGCGCCGCCGTCACCCAGGGCGGGCTCGGCCCGGTCCTCAAGAGCAACGGCTGCACCCGCGTGATCCGGGCCACGTACGTGAAGGACGGCGTCGCCGTCACGGTCGGCGTCGCCGTCTTCCCCACCGACGACCAGGCCCTCCAGGCGAAGAAGCAGGCGGCCGGCGGCATCGCCCCGCTGGCCGGCGCCGGTGTCGGCGACTTCTGCCACGCGACGGTCTGCCTGCGCCGCACCAACTCCATCGGCCGGTACGTCTACCTCACCCAGACCGGCTTCGCCAACGGCAAGAAGGTCACCACCGGCGACCAGCCGGTCTTCCGGACCGCGGACGACCTGGGCACCTTCACCTTCAACCAGATCTACGCCCGAGGCCGGGCCCAGGCCTCAGCAGCAGCCGGCGCTCCCGGGGAGTGAGCGCTTGTTGCGCGCCTCCCGGCTGCGCGCGGCGAGCTGGTCGTCGGCCGGGTAGCCGACCTCTTCCAGGGTGAGACCGTGCGGCCGTACGACGTGCACGGCCGAGTCCCGGACACCGGCGGCCAGCACCTTGCCGGGCCACTCCACCGGCCGGTGCCCGTCGCCGACGAAGAGCAGCGCGCCGACCAGCGAGCGGACCATGTTGTGGCAGAAGGCGTCGGCCTTGACGGTGGCCTCCATGACCCCGTCGGGCCGCCGCTGCCAGCGCAGCTCCTGGAGGGTGCGGATGGTCGTCGCGCCCTCGCGCCGCTTGCAGTACGCGGCGAAGTCGTGCTCCCCGACCAGCGCGGCGGCGGCCTCGTTCATGGCGTCCATGTCGAGCGCCCAGTCGTGCCACAGCACGTGCCCGCGCAGCAGCGGGTCGACGCCGCCGGGGTTGTCGGTGACGCGGTAGGCGTAACGGCGCCAGACCGCCGAGAAGCGCGCGTTGAAGCCCTCGGGGGCCTCGGCCACCCGCCACACCCGGACATCGTGCGCGAGCCGCCCGGCGAGCCGCCGCAGCAGCTTGTCCCGGTGCTCGGCCCACAGCTCGACGGGCAGGTCGACGTGGGCGACCTGGCCGCGCGCGTGCACCCCGGCGTCGGTCCGGCCGGCGACGGTCAGCTCGTACGTCTCCTTGGAGCGGGTGACCGTCTTCAGGGCGTCCTCGATGTCGCCCTGCACGGTGCGCTGCCCCTGGGCCTGCTTGGCCCAGCCGGAGAAGTCCCTGCCGTCGTACGAAAGGTCCAGCCGTACCCGTACGAAACCGGGCTGCACGTCGTCGCTCACGCGACCCATCCTCTCAAAGCCTGAACATACGGAACGGGCCCGCACCCCGAGGGGTGCGGGCCCGCGCACAAGACCGTTCAGAACGCTCAGGCGTCCTGCTCGTCCTTCTTGGTCTCGACCGCGGCGGCCTCGTCGGCCTCCTTGACGGCGCGCACGGTGGCGGCCTCGGCCTCGGCGACGGTCGCCTTCTTGGCGATCTCGCCCTCGACCAGCTCGATCACGGCCATCGGCGCGTTGTCACCACGGCGGTTGCCGATCTTGGTGATACGGGTGTAACCACCCGGACGCTCCGAGTAGCGCGGCGCGATCTCGGTGAAGAGGGTGTGGACGATGCCCTTGTCGGTGATCGTCTGCAGCACCAGGCGACGGTTGTGGATGTCGCCCTTCTTCGCCTTGGTGATGAGGCGCTCGGCGACGGGACGCAGACGGCGGGCCTTGGCCTCGGTCGTCGTGATGCGGCCGTGCTCGAACAGCGACTTCGCCAGGTTGGCGAGGAGCAGCTTCTCGTGAGCGGCGGAACCGCCGAGGCGGGCACCCTTCGCGGGACGCGGCATGGTGTTTCTCCTAGGTGTCTGCCCCGGCCGTGTGAGGTACCGGGGTCAGTATCCGAGCAGGCGGTCGCCTGTCGGAGATCCGGGCGGCGCCCCGGTCGGGGGCGCCTCCGGAAAGTGTGCTCAGTACTGCTCGGTCTCGACGAAACCGGCGTCCGCGTCGTCGTCGGCGCCGAAGGCGTCGGCGGCGGCGGTCGGGTCGAATCCGGGCGGGCTGTCCTTGAGGGCCAGGCCCATGCCGGCCAGCTTCGCCTTGACCTCGTCGATCGACTTCGCACCGAAGTTGCGGATGTCGAGCAGGTCGGCCTCGGAACGCGCCACGAGCTCACCCACGGAGTGGATGCCCTCGCGCTTGAGGCAGTTGTAGGACCGAACGGTGAGCTCCAGCTCCTCGATCGGCAGCGCCAGGTCGGCGGCCAGGGCGGCGTCCGTGGGGGACGGGCCCATGTCGATGCCCTCGGCGTCGATGTTGAGCTCGCGGGCCAGACCGAACAGCTCGACCAGGGTCTTGCCGGCGGACGCCATGGCGTCACGCGGGCGCATGGCCTGCTTGGTCTCGACGTCGACGATGAGCTTGTCGAAGTCGGTGCGCTGCTCGACTCGGGTCGCCTCGACCTTGTAGGTGACCTTCAGCACGGGGCTGTAGATGGAGTCGACCGGGATGCGGCCGATCTCCTGGCCGACCTGCTTGTTCTGCACGGCGGAGACGTAGCCGCGACCGCGCTCGACGGTCAGCTCCATCTCCAGCTTGCCCTTGCCGTTGAGCGTGGCGAGGACGAGGTCGGGGTTGTGCACCTCGACACCGGCCGGGGGCGCGATGTCGGCGGCGGTGACCAGGCCCGGACCCTGCTTGCGCAGGTACATCACGACCGGCTCGTCGTGCTCCGAGGAGACGACCAGCTGCTTGATGTTCAGGATGAGGTCGGTGACGTCCTCCTTGACGCCCGGCACGGTGGTGAACTCGTGCAGGACCCCGTCGATCCGGATGCTGGTGACAGCGGCGCCGGGGATCGAGGAGAGGAGGGTACGGCGGAGGGAGTTGCCGAGGGTGTAGCCGAAGCCCGGCTCCAGCGGCTCGATGACGAACCGGGAGCGGAACTCGTCGACGACCTCTTCGGTCAGCGAAGGACGCTGAGCGATAAGCATGTCTTCGTTTCCTTCGTTTGTGGACGCCCACTATTTGACGCCCGACAGATACTGCGAGGTACAGCCAAGGGTACGGGCGGCACGTCCCCTCACGGGGTCGTACCGCCCGGACACTCAAAGACGCACAGGCGTCGCTACGTCAGACGGGGTCAGACGCGGCGGCGCTTCGGCGGACGGCAGCCGTTGTGCGGGGTGGGGGTGACGTCCTGGATCGAGCCGACCTCGAGGCCGGTGGCCTGGAGGGAGCGGATCGCGGTCTCACGGCCGGAGCCGGGACCCTTGACGAAGACGTCGACCTTGCGCATGCCGTGCTCCTGCGCGCGGCGGGCGGCCGACTCGGCGGCCATCTGCGCGGCGAAGGGGGTGGACTTGCGCGAGCCCTTGAAGCCGACGTGGCCGGCGGAGGCCCAGGAGATCACGTTGCCCGAGGGGTCCGTGATCGAGACGATCGTGTTGTTGAACGTGCTCTTGATGTGCGCGTGGCCGTGAGCGACGTTCTTCTTTTCCTTGCGGCGCACCTTCTTGGCAGCGCCCTGACGACCCTTGGGGGGCATCTCTTACTCCTACGGGAGGTGGTCGGTCCTACAGCGAAGACCGCTTGGTCAAGCGTCCGCTGAGGACTACTTCTTGCCCGGCTTCTTCTTACCGGCGATGGCGCGACGCGGGCCCTTGCGGGTACGAGCGTTCGTGCTGGTGCGCTGGCCGCGGACGGGCAGGCCACGACGGTGGCGGAGGCCCTGGTAGCAGCCGATCTCGACCTTGCGGCGGATGTCGGCGGCGATCTCGCGACGGAGGTCACCCTCGGTCTGGAGGTTGGCGTCCACGTACTCGCGGATCTTGACGAGGTCTTCCTCGGCAAGGTCGCGGACACGGGTGGACGGGTTCACGCCGGTCGCGGCGAGAATCTCCTCGGACCGGGTACGCCCGATGCCGAAGACGTAGGTGAGTGCGACCACCACGCGCTTTTCGCGCGGGATGTCAACACCGGAAACGCGTGCCATTCAATGGCTCCTGTGTTCTCGGGGGTCTGCTGCAGAACCGCTCCCGGCTGCCGTGTGAGGTACAGGTCGGGTCCCCGGCCCCCGCCGGAGGTGCCGTCAACCGTGGGACACGATCGGACGGGCTCTGCGTATGTACGTGTTGCTATGCGTCGCGCGAAGAACTGCGAAATGCAGGTCGGTCGGCGTGCGTCAGCCCTGGCGCTGCTTGTGGCGCAGGTTGTCGCAGATGACCATGACCCGGCCGTGACGGCGGATCACCTTGCACTTGTCGCAGATCTTCTTGACGCTCGGCTTGACCTTCATGGGATGTGAGGTTCTCCGGGTCAGTGCCTTCACCCACGCCGAGGGCGGGGTGCGGGCAAGATCTACTTGTACCGGTAGACGATCCGGCCACGCGTCAGGTCGTACGGAGACAGCTCCACGACGACCCGGTCGTCCGGAAGGATTCGGATGTAGTGCATCCGCATCTTGCCGGAGATGTGCGCGAGGACCTTGTGACCGTTCTGGAGCTCCACCTTGAACATGGCGTTCGGCAGGGACTCGATCACGGTGCCCTCGATTTCGATGGCACCTTGCTTCTTGGCCACGCTTCGCCCTTCGAATCGGCTACCTTGATCGACTCTCGCTCCGGGTGCGGACACACGGGTACACGAGAGCCGACGCATCAGTCTACGTCAGGGCTATCCAAAAGACGAATCCGGGAAGTCTGCCCCACGTGGAAGATCATTACGCCAGCGGATCCGGCGCCGCCACCACACCCAGCTCCGCCAGCTTCGCCTTGCCTCCGTCGATCGCCGTCAGGACCAGCGGGCCCGCCTCGGTGAGGGCGACCGAGTGCTCCCAGTGGGAGGACCAGGTGCCGTCGGTCGTGATGACCGTCCAGTCGTCCGAGAGGACCTCGGTGTGCGGGGTGCCGAGGGAGACCATCGGCTCGATCGCCAGGCACAGGCCGGGCACCAGCTTCGGGCCCTTGCCGCGCTTGCGGGAGACGTAGTTCAGCAGGTGCGGGTCCATGTGCATCTCGGTGCCGATGCCGTGGCCGCCGTAGTCCTCGATGATCCCGTAGCGGCCCAGGCTGTGGTCGCCCACGGCAGGACGCGGCTGGCGCTTGATGTACGTCTCGATCGCCTTCGAGATGTCGACCAGCCGGCCGCCCGGCTTCATGGCCGCGATGCCGGCCCACATCGACTCCTCGGTCACCCGGGAGAGCTCGACCAGCTCGGGCGCGTGCCCGGTGCCCACGAAGGCGGTGTACGCCGCGTCCCCGTGCCAGCCGTCGACGATCGCGCCGGCGTCGATCGAGATGATGTCGCCGTCCTTCAGGACCGTCTTCTCGTCCGGGATGCCGTGCACGACGACCTCGTTCACCGAGGTGCAGATCGTCGCGGGGAAGCCCCCGTACCCCAGGAAGTTCGACTTCGCGCCGTGGTCGGCGATCACCTTGCGGGCGACCTCGTCCAGGTCCCGCGTCGTCGCGCCCGGCACCGCCGCCTCGCGCGTGGCCGCGTGGATGGCCGCGACGACCAGCCCCGCCTCGCGCATCTTCGCGATCTGCTCGGGGGTCTTGATCTGCACCATCGTGACGGGGGCCTTCCTTGCGGGTACTGCGCGGTTACGGGGGGACAGAACAACGATACGGCCGCGGCGCCCCTGCGGGCATCGCGGCCGTATCGGACCGAGCGTGGGTTACTTCTTCAGCGCGTCCATCGCGCGGGCGGTGACGTCGTCCACCTTGCCCAGCGCCGAGATCGTCACGACCAGGTTCTGCGCCCGGTAGAAGTCGATGATCGGCTCGGTCTCCGTGTGGTAGACCGACAGGCGCTTGCGGACGGTCTCCTCCGTGTCGTCCTCGCGCTGGTAGAGCTCGCCGCCGCAGGCGTCGCAGACGCCCTCGGCCTTCGGCGCGTTGTACGTCACGTGGAACACGTGCGAGGAGTCGTTGCGGCAGATGCGGCGACCCGCGATCCGCTTGACGACCTCGTCCTCGGGGACCTCCAGGTCCAGGACCGCGTCGAGCTGGACGTGACCCGCCTTGAGGATCTCGTCCAGGGCCTCGGCCTGGGCCACGTTGCGCGGGAAACCGTCGAGCAGGAAACCGTTGGCGGCGTCCGCCTGCTCCATGCGGTCCTTGGCCATCCCGATCGTCACGGAGTCCGGCACGAGCTGCCCGGCCTTCATGTACGACTGCGCCTCGACCCCCAGCGGCGTGCCCTGCGAGATGTTCGCACGGAACAGGTCACCCGTGGAGATGTGCGGGATGTCCAGGTTCTTGGCAAGGAACGCGGCCTGCGTTCCCTTGCCGGCCCCGGGCGGTCCGACGAGGACGATTCGCATCAGCGGAGGAACCCTTCGTAATTGCGCTGCTGGAGCTGGCTCTCGATCTGCTTCACGGTCTCAAGACCCACACCCACGATGATGAGGATGCTCGTCCCGCCGAACGGGAAGTTGGCATTGGCGCCGCCGAAGCCTGCCAACGCCATCGTCGGCACAAGAGCGATCAGACCCAGATACAGCGAGCCCGGCCAAGTGATCCGGTTGAGCACGTAGCTCAGGTACTCGGCAGTAGGACGACCGGCCCGGATACCCGGGATGAAGCCACCATACTTCTTCATGTTGTCGGCGACTTCCTCGGGGTTGAACGAGATCGCCACGTAGAAGAAGGCGAAGAACACGATCAGGAGGAAGTACGCGGCGATGTAGTAGGGGTGGTCACCCTTGACGAAGTGGGCTTCGATCCAGGTCTTCCACCCGGCGGTCGAGTTCGAGAACTGCGCGACCAGTGCCGGGATGTAGAGCAGCGACGACGCGAAGATGACGGGAATCACACCCGCCTGGTTCACCTTGAGCGGGATGTACGTGGACGTACCGCCGTAGGACCTGCGGCCGATCATGCGCTTCGCGTACTGCACCGGGATGCGGCGCTGGGCCTGCTCGACGAAGACGACGAGGGCCACCATCACGAAACCGATCAGGATGACGGTGCCGAACTCGATCCAGCCCCCCGCCAGGTTGCCGCTCTCCTTGATGGCCCACAGGGCACCGGGGAAGCCGGCGGCGATCGAGATGAACATCAGGATGGACATGCCGTTGCCGATGCCGCGGTCGGTGATGAGCTCACCGAGCCACATGACCACACAGGTACCGGCGGTCATCGTGATGACCATGGTGGCGGTGGTGAAGATCGACTGGTCCGGGACGACCTGGTTGGCGACGGTGCAGCCGCTGAAGAGCGCACCGGTCCGGGCCGTGGCGACGAGGCCGGTGCCCTGGAGGACGGCGAGGGCGACCGTCAGATAACGCGTGTACTGCGTGATCTTGGCGGTGCCCGACTGCCCCTCCTTCTTCAGGGCTTCCAGGCGCGGGATGACGACGGTCAGCAGCTGCAGGATGATGCTCGCCGTGATGTACGGCATGATGCCGAGCGCGAAGATGGTGATCTGCAGCAGCGCCCCGCCACTGAACATGTTGACGAGGCCGAACAGGCTGTTGTTGCCCTGGCTGGCCTGGTCCACACACTGCTGCACGGCCTCGTAGCTGACGCCCGGCACGGGGATGTGGGCCCCGAGGCGGTACAGCACGATGATGCCCAGCGTGAAGAGCAGCTTCTTGCGCAGGTCGGGCGTCTTGAACGCCCGGGCGAACGCGGTGAGCACGGTGCCTCCTGCGACCCCCGCGCACGTGCGTCAGAGGTGACGGTCTTGAGGTTCGACGAATATGAAGCCGTCCGGAGAACCTGCGGGCATACCGCACGCACTCTAAGGACAGTGGACGCCACCTTACCGGCGACTATGGCCCCCTAGGAACGACCAACCGGGGATGCCCCTTTTGAGAGGCATCCCCGGTCGGATGTTCAGGCCATCGAGTCGTCTCAGACGAGCTCGGTGACGGTGCCGCCGGCGGCGGCGATCTTCTCCTTGGCGGAGCCGGAGACGGCGTCGA
Source organism: Streptomyces sp. NPDC042100 (assembly GCF_055582325.1). Taxonomy (NCBI): domain Bacteria; kingdom Bacillati; phylum Actinomycetota; class Actinomycetes; order Kitasatosporales; family Streptomycetaceae; genus Streptomyces; species Streptomyces sp. NPDC042100. The sequence goes on along the minus strand of NZ_JBVJDK010000001.1, from coordinate 500,839 downwards.
CCGTCACCTGCAGCGCCACGGAGATCTCGCCGGTGCCGAGCACCTTGACGAGCTGGTTCTTGCGAACCGCACCCTTGGCGACCAGATCGGCCACCGTGACCTCGCCACCCTGCGGGTAGAGCGCGGCCAGCTTGTCCAGGTTCACGACCTGGTACTCGGTGCGGAACGGGTTCTTGAAGCCCTTGAGCTTCGGGAGGCGCATGTGGAGGGGCATCTGCCCACCCTCGAAGCGCTCCGGAACCTGGTAACGGGCCTTGGTGCCCTTGGTACCACGACCGGCCGTCTTACCCTTCGACGCCTCACCACGACCCACACGGGTCTTGGCGGTCTTGGCGCCCGGGGCGGGACGGAGGTTGTGGATCTTGAGCGGGTTGTTCTCCGCCATGATCAGTCGACCTCCTCAACCGTCACGAGGTGGCGGACGGTGTGCACCATGCCGCGGAACTCGGGGCGGTCCTCCTTGACGACCACGTCGTTCAGGCGCTTGAGCCCGAGCGAACGAAGGGTGTCGCGGTGGTTCTGCTTGCTGCCGATGTACGACTTCGTCTGCGTGATCTTGAGGCGAGCCATTACGCACCCGCTCCCGCACGCGCACGAAGCAGGGCCGCGGGGGCGACGTCCTCGAGCGGCAGACCACGGCGAGCCGCGATCTCCTCGGGACGCTGCAGACCCTTGAGGGCCTCCACGGTCGCGTGCACGATGTTGATCGCGTTGTCGGAGCCGAGCGACTTCGACAGGATGTCGTGAACGCCGGCGCACTCGAGAACGGCGCGCACCGGGCCACCGGCGATCACACCGGTACCGGGGGAAGCCGGCTTGAGCAGGACGACGCCCGCGGCCTTCTCGCCCTGGATCGGGTGAGGGATGGTGCCCTGGATGCGCGGAACCTTGAAGAAGTTCTTCTTGGCTTCCTCGACACCCTTGGCGATGGCCGCGGGAACTTCCTTGGCCTTGCCGTAACCGACACCTACCGTGCCGTCACCGTCGCCCACCACGACCAGCGCGGTGAAGCTGAAGCGGCGACCACCCTTGACAACCTTGGCGACGCGGTTGATCGCGACAACGCGCTCAACGTACGCGGTCTTCTCGGCGGCAGCGCCACCGTCGCGGCCCTTCCGGTCCCGCCGCTCGCCGCCACCGGCACCGCTTCCGCGGCGCTGGGGTCCAGCCATTGGATTACCTCTCTCTGTTACGTCCGTTAGTCCCGGAACCGGGGCTTAGAACTTCAGCCCGGCTTCGCGGGCGGCGTCAGCCAGAGCGGCAATGCGCCCGGCGTACCTGTTGCCACCACGGTCGAACACGACGGCCTCGACACCGGCGGCCTTGGCGCGCTCAGCGACCAGGGCACCGACCTGCTTGGCCTGCGCGGACTTGTCACCCTCGCCACCGCGGATCGACGCGTCCAGGTTCGACGCCGACGCCAGGGTGTGACCCTTGAGGTCGTCGATGACCTGAGCGGTGATGCCGCGGTTGGAACGCGTCACGACGAGGCGCGGACGCTCCGCCGTACCCGACACGTGCTTGCGGATGCGCAGGTGACGGCGCGCCTTGGCAGCGCGCTTGTAAGCGTCGCCCTTGGCGATCTTGACACCGTATGCCATGGCTTACTTACCAGCCTTTCCGACCTTGCGGCGGATGACCTCGCCCGCGTACTTGACACCCTTGGCCTTGTACGGGTCGGGCTTACGCAGCTTGCGGATGTTGGCGGCGACCTCGCCGACCTTCTGCTTGTCGATGCCCTCGACAGCGAACTTGGTCGGGGACTCGACCTTGAACGAGATGCCCTCGGGCGCCTCGACCAGGATCGGGTGGCTGTAGCCGAGCTGGAACTCCAGAGCGGAGCCCTTCGCGGCCACGCGGTAACCGACACCGCTGATCTCGAGCGCCTTGATGTATCCCTGGGTCACACCGGTGATCATGTTGGCCACCAGCGTGCGGGACAGGCCGTGGAGGGCCTTGTTCTGACGCTCGTCGTTCGGACGGGTGACGTTGAGAACGCCGTCCTCGCCCTTAACGATCTCGATCGGGGAGGCGACGGTGTGGGTGAGGGTGCCCTTGGAACCCTTCACCGTGACCGTACGGCCCTCGATGGTGACGTCCACGCCGGCGGGAACCGTGATGGGGAGCTTGCCAATACGAGACATAGCTTTTCCTCCGTTCCCGACTACCAGACGTAGGCGAGGACTTCCCCACCTACGCCCTTCTTGCCTGCCTGCTGGCCGGTCAGGAGACCGTGGGACGTGGAGATGATCGCCACGCCCAGGCCGCCGAGGACCTTCGGCAGGTTGGTGGACTTCGCGTAAACCCGGAGGCCGGGCTTCGAGATCCGCTTGATGCCCGCGATGGAGCGCTCACGGTTCGGACCGAACTTGAGCTCGAGGACGAGGTTCTTGCCGACCTCGGCGTCCTCGACCTTCCAGCCCGTGATGAAGCCCTCCTGCTGGAGGATTTCCGCGATGTGAGACTTGATCTTGCTGTGCGGCATCGTCACGGTGTCGTGGTATGCCGAGTTCGCGTTACGCAGACGCGTGAGCATGTCTGCGATCGGATCAGTCATGGTCATGAATTGGCCTTCGGCCTCTCTCGCCGGGGTTTCCTGGTGCACCATCCCTCTCCCCGATCCGAGACGGGGCGGGTGCGGTGCGGTGGACCTACGGCGTAGTAAGTCGTACGGGCGACGGACGCCCAACCCCACTAGCCTAAGCCATGCGGGGGTGGGCCTCCGCCAACCCAGTGCTTACCGAGAGACTCCGGTCATTCACCAACGCCCAAAGGGCGAAGGGGAATTACCAGGAGCTCTTGGTCACGCCCGGCAGCTCGCCACGGTGAGCCATCTCACGAAGGCACACGCGGCACAGGCCGAACTTGCGGTACACGGAGTGGGGACGACCGCAGCGCTGGCAGCGGGTGTAACCCCGCACGCCGAACTTGGGCTTGCGGGCAGCCTTCGCGATGAGAGCCTTCTTCGCCATCTCGCTTACGCCTCCTTGAACGGGAAGCCGAGGTGACGGAGAAGCGCGCGGCCCTCGTCGTCGTTGGTCGCCGTGGTCACCACGGTGATGTCCATACCCCGGGTACGGTCGATCTTGTCCTGGTCGATCTCGTGGAACATGACCTGCTCCGTGAGACCGAAGGTGTAGTTGCCACGGCCGTCGAACTGCTTGGGGGACAGGCCGCGGAAGTCGCGGATGCGCGGCAGCGCGAGCGACAGGGTGCGGTCCAGGAACTCCCACATGCGGTCGCCACGGAGCGTGACGTGGGCACCGATCGGCTGACCCTCACGCAGCTTGAACTGCGCGATGGACTTGCGGGCCTTGGTGACGGCCGGCTTCTGACCGGTGATCGTGGTGAGGTCGCGGATCGCACCGTCGATCAGCTTCGAGTCACGGGCGGCGTCGCCGACACCCATGTTGACCACGATCTTCACGAGGCCGGGGATCTGCATGACGTTCTCGTAAGCGAACTCGTCACGCAGCTTGCCCGCGATCTCCTCGCGGTACTTCGTCTTGAGACGCGGAGTGGTGGTAGCCATCAGATGTCCTCACCCGTCCGCTTGGCAACGCGGATCTTGTTGCCCTCGTCGTCGAAGCGGTAACCGACACGCGTGACGACCTTCTTGCCGTCCTTCTCCACGACCAGCTGGACGTTGGAGACGTGGACCGGAGCCTCGGTCGTCACGATGCCGCCGGCCTGCGACGGGCCGGCCTTGGTGTGCTTCTTGACCCGGTTGACACCCTCGACCAGGACGCGGTTCTCGGCGGGGAAGGCCGTGATGACCTTGCCCTGCTTGCCCTTGTCCTTACCGGTGATGACCTGGACCAGGTCGCCCTTCTTGATCTTCATGCTTACAGCACCTCCGGCGCGAGCGAGATGATCTTCATGAACTTCTTCTCGCGCAGCTCACGGCCCACCGGGCCGAAGATACGGGTGCCGCGAGGGTCGCCGTCGTTCTTCAGAATGACGGCGGCGTTCTCGTCGAAGCGGATGTACGAGCCGTCCTGGCGGCGGCGCTCCTTGACGGTGCGAACGATGACCGCCTTGACGACGTCACCCTTCTTCACGTTGCCACCGGGGATCGCGTCCTTGACGGTGGCGACGATGACGTCACCGATGCCCGCGTAGCGGCGACCCGAGCCACCGAGAACACGGATGCAAAGGATCTCCTTGGCACCAGTGTTGTCGGCGACACGCAGTCGCGACTCCTGCTGGATCACGTCTTATCTCCTGATTTGTCTGCCGGTTCCCCACCGGGGGCCGATCACTCGGCCCCCGGCAGAGCCTGGCGGAACGAACCTGAGGGAATCCTCAGGTACTTACTTGGCCTTCTCGAGGATCTCGATGACGCGCCAGTGCTTCGAGGCGGACAGCTTGCGCGTCTCCATGAGGAGGACGCGGTCGCCGACGCCCGCAGCGTTCTGCTCGTCGTGAGCCTTGAGCTTGTTCGTACGGCGGATGACCTTGCCGTACAGCGCGTGCTTGACGCGGTCCTCGACAGCGACGACGACGGTCTTGTCCATCTTGTCGCTGACGACGAGGCCCTCGCGGACCTTGCGAGCGTTGCGCTCGCCCGCGGCGGAGCCGCCGTTCGATGCAGTCTCAGTCACGTTGTTCTCGCTCATCAGACGTTCTCCACCGTCTCGATGCCCAGCTCGCGCTCGCGCATCAGGGTGTAGATCCGGGCGATGTCCTTACGGACGGACTTGAGCCGACCGTGGTTCTCGAGCTGGCCCGTCGCCGCCTGGAAGCGGAGGTTGAACAGCTCTTCCTTGGCCTCGCGGAGCTTGGCGACAAGCTCCTCGTTGCCCAGCTCGCGCAGCTCGGACGCCTTGGTACCGGCCGACATCACAGCTCACCTGCCTCGCGCTTAACGATCTTGCACTTCATCGGCAGCTTGTGAGCCGCACGAGTCAGAGCCTCACGCGCGATCTTCTCGTTCGGGTAGGACAGCTCGAACATCACCCGACCGGGCTTGACGTTCGCGATCCACCACTCGGGAGAACCCTTACCGGAACCCATGCGGGTCTCGGCCGGCTTCTTCGTGAGCGGGCGGTCCGGGTAGATGTTGATCCAGACCTTGCCGCCACGCTTGATGTGGCGGGTCATCGCGATACGCGCGGCCTCGATCTGACGGTTGGTCACGTACGCCGGCGTGAGGGCCTGAATGCCGTACTCGCCGAACGCAACCTGCGTGCCACCCTTGCTCATGCCCGAGCGCTTGGGGTGGTGCTGCTTGCGGTGCTTGACCCTACGGGGGATCAGCATGTCGGTCAGGCCTCCGTTCCGGTGCTCTCAGCAGCCGGAGCGGCGGCGGGAGCCTCGGCCTTGGGGGCCTCGGCAGCCTGAGCCTGCTGCGGCTTGCGACCGCGACCGCCACGCTCGCCACCACGGCCACCGCGGCCGGCCGGACGGTCAGCGCCGCCACGGGACGGGCGGTTGCCGGCGCGGGCAGCAGCGTTCTCGGCGCGGACCTCGGCGATGTTCTTGACGTCGCCCTTGTAGATCCAGACCTTCACGCCGATGCGGCCGAAGGTCGTCTTGGCCTCGAAGAAGCCGTAGTCGACGTTCGCGCGGAGCGTGTGCAGGGGCACGCGGCCCTCGCGGTAGAACTCCGAGCGGGACATCTCGGCGCCGCCGAGACGGCCGCCGCACTGGATCTTGATGCCCTTGGCGCCGGCCTTCATCGTGCCCTGCATGCTCTTACGCATGGCGCGACGGAAGGAGACGCGGGAGGAGAGCTGCTCGGCGACGGCCTGGGCCACGAGCTGAGCGTCCATCTCGGGGTTCTTGACCTCGAGGATGTTCAGCTGGACCTGCTTGCCGGTCAGCTTCTCCAGCTTGCCGCGGATGTTGTCGGCCTCGGCGCCACGGCGACCGATGACAATGCCCGGGCGAGCGGTGTGGATGTCCACGCGGACGCGGTCACGGGTGCGCTCGATCTCAACCTTCGAGATGCCGGCGCGCTCCATGCCGGACGTCAGCATCCGACGGATGGCGACGTCTTCCTTGACGTAGTCCTTGTACAGCTTGTCGGCGTACCACCGGGACTTGAAGTCCGTGGTGATGCCGAGCCGGAACCCGTGCGGGTTAACCTTCTGGCCCATTACCGGGTTCCTTCCTTGCTGCTGACGACCACGGTGATGTGGCTGGTCCGCTTACGGATCCGGTAGGCACGGCCCTGAGCACGCGGACGGAACCGCTTCAGGGTCGGGCCCTCATCCACGTACGCCTCGCTGATGACCAGCGAAGAGGCGTCAGTGTGGTCGTAGTTGTGCGCGGCGTTGGCGATGGCGCTGTCCAGCACCTTGCCAACCGGCACGCTCGCGGCCTGCGGGGCGAAACGCAGGACCGCCTGAGCCTCCGTGGCGTCCATGCCACGGATAAGGTCCACCACGCGGCGGGCCTTCATGGGCGTGACGCGGATGTACCGCGCCTGGGCCCTGGCTTCCATGGTTGTCCTTCCAGTGTCTGTCATGGTCATTCCACCCCGCTACTAGCGGCGCTTCGACTTCCGGTCGTCCTTCACGTGACCCCGGAAGGTGCGCGTCGGCGAGAACTCGCCGAGCTTGTGGCCGACCATCGACTCGGTGACAAACACCGGAATGTGGGTCTTGCCGTTGTGCACCGCGATCGTGTGGCCGAGCATGGCCGGGATGATCATCGAGCGACGGGACCAGGTCTTGATGACGTTCTTGGTACCGGCTTCGTTCTGGGCGTCCACCTTCTTGACGAGGTGGCCGTCGACGAAGGGTCCCTTCTTGAGACTGCGCGGCATCTAAACCCGCTCCTAGCGCTTCTTGTTCGTCTTGCGGCGGCGGACGATGTACTTGCTCGAAGCCTTCTTCGGCGAGCGAGTACGACCCTCCTTCTGACCCCACGGGGAGACCGGGTGGCGACCACCGGAGGTCTTGCCCTCACCACCACCGTGCGGGTGGTCGACCGGGTTCATCGCCACACCGCGGACGGACGGGCGAACGCCAAGCCAGCGCTTACGGCCGGCCTTGCCCCAGTTGATGTTCGACTGCTCGGCGTTGCCGACCTCGCCGATGGTGGCGCGGCAGCGGGCGTCGACGAGACGGATCTCACCGGACGGCATACGAAGGTGGGCCATCGTGCCCTCCTTCGCCAGCAGCTGCACGGAGGCACCAGCGGAACGCGCGAACTTGGCGCCGCCACCGGGGCGGAGCTCGATCGCGTGGATCGTGGTACCGACCGGGATGTTGCGGAGGGCCAGGTTGTTGCCGGGCTTGATGTCCGCACCCGGGCCGTTCTCGACGCGGTCACCCTGCGTCAGGCCCTTGGGGGCGATGATGTAGCGCTTCTCGCCGTCCGCGTAGTGCAGCAGCGCGATGCGCGCGGTGCGGTTGGGGTCGTACTCGATGTGAGCGACCTTGGCCGGCACGCCGTCCTTGTCGTGACGACGGAAGTCGATCACACGGTAGGCGCGCTTGTGGCCGCCACCCTGGTGTCGAACCGTGATCCGACCGGTGTTGTTACGGCCGCCCTTGCTGTGCAGGGGACGGACCAGCGACTTCTCCGGCGTGGACCGCGTGATCTCGACGAAGTCGGCTACGGAGGAGCCACGACGGCCCGGCGTAGTCGGCTTGTACTTGCGGATTCCCATTTCTCAGTCCTCGGAAGATATCCGACTTCTGGACGTCTCCGACCGCCGTCAGGCGGTCGGGCCGCCGAAGATGTCGATGCGGTTGCCCTCGGCAAGGGTCACGATGGCGCGCTTGGTGTTGGCGCGCTTGCCGAAACCGGTGCGGGTGCGCTTGCGCTTGCCCTGACGGTTGATCGTGTTGACCCCGGTGACCTTGACCGAGAAGACCGCCTCGACGGCCTGCTTGATCTGGGTCTTGTTGGCGCCGGGCGCGACGATGAACGTGTACTTGTTCTCGTCCAGCAGCGCGTAGCTCTTCTCGGAGACGACCGGCTTGACGAGGATGTCGCGCGGGTCCGTGAAGGTCTTGCTGGTGATCGTGGCCTCGGACATCAGGCCTCGCTCCCTTCGGTCGTGGTGGCCTGGGGGCCAGACACGAAGGACTCGAGGGCGGCCTGGGTGAAGACCACGTCGTCGGATCGCATCACGTCGTACGTGTTCAGCTGGCCCGGCTCCAGGATGTGCACCTGGGGCAGGTTGCGGGCGGACAGCCACGCGGCCTCGTCGGAGCGCTCGACGACCAGGAGCAGGTTCTTGCGCTCCGAGATCTTGCCGAACAGCGTCTTGGCGGCCTTGGTGGAGATGCCACCCTCGACCACGCCGGAGACGACGTGGATGCGGGAGTGGTTCGCCCGGTCGGTGAGGGCACCGCGGAGGGCGGCGGCCTTCATCTTCTTCGGGGTCCGCTGGGAGTAGTCACGCGGCACGGGACCGTGCACGACGCCACCACCGGCGAACTGCGGGGCGCGGGTCGAACCCTGACGGGCGCGGCCGGTGCCCTTCTGGCGGTAGGGCTTCTTGCCACCACCACGGACCTCGCCACGCGACTTGACCTTGTGCGTGCCCTGACGGGCGGCGGCCAGCTGCGCGACGACGACCTGGTGGATCAGCGGGATGCTGACCTTGGCCTCGAAGATCTCGGCCGGGAGCTCGACGGTCCCGGTCTTGTCGCCCGCGGGCGACAGAATGTCAATGGTGCTCATATCCTCAGGCCCCCTTGGCCGCGGTGCGGACCAGGACGAGGCCGCCGTTCGGACCAGGAACCGCACCCTTGATCAGGAGCAGACCCTTCTCCGCGTCAACGGCGTGGACGGTCAGGTTCTGGGTGGTCACGCGCTCGTTGCCCATACGGCCGGCCATGCGCATGCCCTTGAAGACGCGGCCCGGGGTGGCGCAGCCACCGATCGAACCGGGCTTGCGGTGCACGCGGTGGGCACCGTGAGAAGCCTTGCCACCACGGAAGTTGTGGCGCTTCATGACACCGGCGAAGCCCTTGCCCTTGCTCTTACCGGTGACGTCGACCTTCACGCCGGCCTCGAAGACCTCGGCGGTGATCTCCTGGCCGAGCGTGTACTCGGAGGCGTCAGCGGTGCGGAGCTCCACCAGGTGGCGGCGCGGGGTGACGTCGGCCTTGGCGAAGTGGCCCTTGAGGGGCTTGTTCACCTTGCGCGGGTCGATCTCGCCGAAGGCGATCTGGACCGACTCGTAGCCGTCGTTGTCGTTCGTGCGGACCTGGGTCACGACATTCGGGCTGGCCTTGACGACGGTCACCGGGACGACCCGGTTGTTCTCGTCCCAGACCTGCGTCATGCCGAGCTTCTCGCCCAGGATGCCCTTGATGTTCTTAGCCATCTGCGCGCCCTCAGAGCTTGATCTCGATGTCGACGCCCGCCGGCAGGTCGAGACGCATGAGCGAGTCAACCGTCTTCGGCGTGGGGTCGAGGATGTCGATGAGGCGCTTGTGCGTGCGCATCTCGAAGTGCTCGCGCGAGTCCTTGTACTTGTGCGGCGACTTGATGACGCAGTACACGTTCTTCTCAGTGGGCAGCGGCACCGGGCCCGCGACCGACGCACCAGTGCGGGTCACCGTCTCGACGATCTTCTTCGCCGAGGAGTCGATGACCTCGTGGTCGTAGGCCTTGAGCCGGATGCGGATCTTCTGTCCCGCCATGGCTACTCAGTAGTCCTTTGTCTAGAAACGCTCTGGAACCCGGGGGTTCTACCGACTCCCTCTCCGACCCACGCGGTCGGGCGTGTCGCACTCCCTCTACGAAGAATTCCCTAAGGAATTCCCAACCAAGGGGGTGCGGGCCCAAAAACCCGCGAAGCCGGGGACGGAACACCACCCGGGCGCCTGGCCGGCACCCCGCTGACACTTCCCGGAAGATTCCCGTACGTCCGCTCCTGAACAGGGGCGACGAGTACTGTGGGACTCGCTTCCGGTCCTCCCGGCGGGAGGCGCGCAGCATCGGTACTCAACCGAGCAACCCCGACAGTCTGCCATACGCGGGCATCCCGCCGCCAATCGGGGTCGAAGACTGTACCCCACGTCACGTCGCGGTACACGCAGGGGCACGACCGGCGGGCCGCGCCCCGCGCGGGGGCTCAGGTACGAGTGGCCTGGTGGCAGGTGTCCGGCTCCTCGTCCAGGTCCTTGCTCCGGTCGTACGGGTCGAGGGCCGGCCCGGTCGGCCGCGCGCCCCCGGCGGCGTGGTCCTCGGTGAACTTCGGGCGCAGGAAGCCGGTCGCCCGGCGGGTGCAGTCGTCGTTGGCCGCGCTCTCGTCCCAGCGCAGCACGAAGAGCCGCTCCGGGGTCGCGCGGATCCTCGCCGGGTCGTACAGCGCGAAGGTCATCTGGCGCCGCACCACGGTCCTGGCCACCTCGTCGAAGCCGGGCCGGGTCTTGAGCACCGGGTACACGAAGGTGTAGTCCGCGTGCACCAGCACCTCGTGCCGGTCCTTCCCCGCCGTCACGGTCATCCGGCCACGCGTCTTGACCACGTCCCCGGCCAGCCGCACCTCCGCCGGGTCGAAGCGGCTGAAGAGCAGCACCGGGTTGTCCCGCTCCGAGGGCTTGGCGAGCATCCGGTCGACCCGCCCCCGGACGTCGTCCTGGTACGGGTCGAGCAGCGCGATCGCGGCGTCCGGGCGCTTGCCGCCCGCGACCACCGCCGGGTCCAGGTTGGCCGCCACCAGGAAGGTCTTCGCGCGCGTGAGGGCCTCGGCGACCCGCTCCCGCGACATCCAGCCCACCGCCTTCGCCGGCGGCGGCACGATCCCCGCCGCCCCGTCGGCCCAGCGCACCGCCGGGGAGCCCTTGAAGGGCTCCCTCAGCGTCGGCCGGTCCGGGTCCACCGGCTCCGGCGGCGCGGCCGGCCGGGCCGTCTCGGCGGCCAGCGGGGTGGTGTGCCCGGGCCGGTCGCTCCAGCTCGACGGCAGGGCGGAGGCCACCCCCTCCGGGAGGTACCCGGTGACGAGCTGGGGCCGTACGGCGACCAGCGCCAGCGCGGCGACCAGGGTGACGCCGAGGGCGGCCCGCACCCGGCGCCGGCGGTGCGCGGTGCCGTTCATCTCCTGCCAGGCGGGCCCGGTGCGCCAGCCCGGGGGCTCCTGGGCCTTGGGCCGCTTCGGCCCCTTCGGCCCCTTCGGCCGCTTCGGCGGGCGGGCCTTCCGCGGCAGCCGGTCCTGCTCCTCCGTGCCCAGCCCCTGCTCGCGGGCTCCCTCGACGAACGAGGCCCATTCCTCGTCGGAGACCGACCGCTTCTCACTCATGCTTCCCACCCCGGTGACGCCGTGCCGCATACTGCGAACCGGACGGTCTCACGCCGCCCGCCGGGAGAAACAGAATGGTCAGCGCCTTTTGATCAGTTCGTGACCCGCCCTCGGCCGGCCACCGTCGAACCCGGAGCCCCGAATCGCCGTCTAGTCAGGCGCACGGGGACCGGCAGGGACACGACGGCACAGGGGACGTACGACCGGTGGACAGCAGAAGAGTGACGCGGCGCGGGGTGCTCGCCGGAGCGGTCGCGGTGGGCGCGGCGACGGCCGCCGGGTGTTCCGTACCCAGCCCGCCGAGGGCCGAGCAGAGCGCCGACCCGGCGCCCGGACGGCCGGTCGCGCACGCGGCGGGGCGGGCGCTGCTGATGCAGTTCGCCGCGCACCCGGACGACGACCTGTACTTCATGAACCCCGACTCCCAGCGGCTGCTCGACGCCGGGGTCCCGCTCGTCTCCGTGTACGTCACGGCGGGCGAGCACACGGGCCGGAACTGGATCAAGGGGATGCCCCCTCGGCAGCCCGACCGGGCCGCCTACTCCTCCGCGCGCCACCAGGGGCTGCGCCAGGCGTACGCGGAGGCGCTCGGCGCGGACCGGTTCACGCCCTGGGAGCGCCGGACCACCGAGCTCGCGGGCGGGCGCCGGGCCGAGGTGGACACGCTCGCGCACGGCGGGCGCAGGGTCGAGCTGGTCTTCCTCAACCTGCCCATGCACACCCCCCGCCGGTACATGGCGCTGCCCGCCCTCTGGGAGGACCGCGCCCTCGAACTGCGCACCCACCTGTCCGCGGACTCCCCCGTCGCCCGCTCCGACGGCTACGACCACGACGGGCTGATCGAGGTCCTCGCCGGGCTGCTGGCCGCCTACCGGCCGACCGTCGTGCACACCCTGGACCCCGACCCGGACCTCCAGCACAGCGACGCGGCGACCCGAGGGCGGGACAGCGAGCAGCCCGGCTACTCCGACCACGGCGACCACACCGCCGTCGCCTCCTTCACCTGGGCCGCGCTGCTGCGCCGGGTCGCCCGCGCCACGGCCGCCGGGGAGCCCGTGCCCGCGTTCGCCACGGTCTCCTTCCGGGGCTACTACAACCGCCACTGGCCCAAGAACCTCCCGCCCCGGGTCCTGGCCGAGAAGGCCGCCCACCTCGTCCCGTACGGCGGCGACCCGTCCTGGGAGTGCGGCAACCCCTCCGGCTGCGGCGACTACGGCGTCGGCGGCGACCGCCCGCTCACCAACCGCAAGGGCTGGGTGCGCGCCACCCACTACCGCTGGCCCGCGCCCGGACCGGCCGTCGCGCCCGGGCCCGACGGGCGGCTCGCCGCCTACGGGGTGCTGGGGCTGCGCGCGGTCCGCTGGCGGGAGACCGCCCCGGGCTCCGGGCGCTTCGGCGAGCCCGAGGACCTGGGCGGCGGCCCGCTGGCGCCCGCGCTGGCCCGCGCGGTGCTGCCGGACGGGCGGCTGCTGCTGTTCGCGGTGCGCTTCGCCGCGCTCGCCGGGCGCGGCGGGCCGAACCGGCGCGAGCTCGTGGTCCTGGAGCAGCGCTCCCCCGGCGGGCCGTTCCTGGCCTGGCGGGGGCTGGGCAATCCGGAGCGCGGCGACGACCGGGGACGCCGGATCGGGGCCCCGGCGGCCGTGACCGGGCCCGACGGGCGCGTCCACCTCTTCGTACGGGACGCCGACAAGGGCGTCGCCACCCGCGTACGGGCCGCCGACGGCACCTGGGGCCCGTGGAGAGCGCTCCCGGCGCAGGGGGAGCTTCAGGACGGCCTGACGGCGCTCACGGACGCGGGGGGCCGGGTGCACCTGCTGGCCGCCGGCCGGGACGCCGTACAGCACTGGACCGACGGGAAGCCGGCCGCCGCGCTCCCCCGCGCGGGGGACCCGGTCGCGGCGGTCCCGGCCGAGGGGCCCGAGGGCGTCCGGGTGTTCTACCGGCGCCCGGCCGAGGCGGCGCTGCGCGCGAGCTCAGGTCCGGTCCCGGACTTCGACGGCTACGGCCTGCTGTCCGCCGCCCCCGGTCCCGGCGGCCCGCTGCTGCTGGGCCGGGACGAGCACCACCGGGTCCAGCTGTCCCGCGCGGGGCGGCTCCACACCCGTACGGAGGGCCCGGCGCCGGTCGGCGACCCGGTGCCGCACGCGGGGGCGGCGGTGGGCCTGGGGGCGGACGCGCGGCCGTGGCTCTGGCGCCCGTAGCGGGCCCCTGAGACCCGGAAAGGCCGAGGGCCCGCCTCCCCGAAGGGAGGCGGGCCCTCGACGCGTCCGCGCTCAGGTCACTTGGTGAAGTAACCCGTGATGTCGGCGAGCAGGTCGACCGAGCCGGACTTGTTGTAGAAGTTCACCTTGCCGTTGACGACGGGCACGACCACCAGGTTGGGGATGGTCAGGCCGGCGGTGAAGTTCAGGTTCGACGCGCTGGAGCGCTCCTGGCCGTCCGGGTAGACGGAGACGAAGCTGTTCGCGGTCGGGCCGGTGGCCGTCACGTTGAGGACGACGGCGGTGACGCCGGTGGCGGGGACGCCCTGCACGCCCGCCACGTCGAGCGTGACGAAGCTGTTCGGGCCGACCTTCGCCTTCGGGACGCCGAGGCCGGAGCGGGTGTCCATGAGGCGCAGCGGGCCCAGGTTGACGTGCGAGGCACCGGTGGTCTCGGACGTGAAGTAGCCGGTGATGTCGGCGAGCAGGTCGACCGAGCCCGACTTGTTGTAGAAGCTGACCTTGCCGTCGACGACCGGGACGATCACCAGGTTGGGGATGGTCTGGCCGGCGCTGAAGTTCAGGTTCGAGGCGCTGGAGCGGGTCGTGCCGTGCGGGTACACGGAGACGAAGCTGGCCGAAGTGGCGTTGGTCGCGGTCACGTTGAGGACCACGGCGGTGACCTTGTCGGCCGGGACGCCCTGCACGCCGGTGACCTGGAGGTCCACGGTGCCGTTGGCGCCGACCTTGGCGGCCTGGTCGAGGCCGAGGCCGGAGCGGGTGTCCATCAGGCGCAGCGGGCCCAGGTTGACGTGGGTGGAGCCGCTGGTGTCCTTCGCGTAGTAGCCGGTGACGTCGGCGAGCAGGTCGACCGAGCCCGACTTGTTGTAGAAGTTCACCTTGCCGTTGACGACCGGGACGACCACGAGGTTCGGGATCGTCTGGCCGGCGCCGAAGTTCAGGTTCGACGCGCTGGAGCGGGCCGCCCCGTTCGGGTACACGGAGACGAAGCTGCCCGCGGTCGGGGCGGTCGCCGTGACGTTCAGGACGACGGCGCCGACGCCGGTGGCGGGGATGCCGCCCTGGCCGGCGACCTGGAGGACGACCTCGCCGCCCGGACCGACCTTGGCCTTCGGGACGCCGAGGCCGGAGCGGGTGTCCATCAGGCGGGTGGGCGCGAGGGGCCGGAAGGTCTTGGCGCCGGCGGCGGTCACGTCGACCGTGCCGGAGACGGTGGTGCTGCCGGTCTTGTACGTGGTGCGGACGGCGACCTTGTGGACCTCGGGGCCGGTCACGGAGACGGCCGCGCTGCGGTCGGCCGCCGCCGCCTCGGCGACGGGGGTGCCGTCGACGAGGACCTCGAACTTGGCGATCAGGGCGTTCGCCGTGGCGGTGGACCAGTTCACGGTCGCGGGACCGGAGGTCTCGTAACCGCTGCCGTTCCAGGCCGCCGTGCCGCCGAGCGAGTCGATCTTCAGCTGCGAGTCGTTGCTCTTGGCGTAGGTACGGATCTGCGGCAGCTGCGGGTACAGCATGGTGCCGGGGCACTCGGTGTTGAAGCCGTTGCGGTGTCCGGAGACGGCGTCGAACTGGTAGGTCTGGCCGACCGTGAACTGGGTGCCGAAGAAGTTCTTCTGCGTGGCACCGGCGGTCAGCGTGGCCTTGCCGGCCGGGTCCACCCCGTACTGGCCGAGCTTGTACGCGACGACCTTGGCGGCCGAGGCGAGCGCGGCGTCGGAGGCGGCCTTGTTGGTGTAGTCGCCCATGATCGAGACGCTGGTCGACTCGGAGTTCCAGCCGTAGGTGTGGGCACCGAGGACCGGCTGGTCCACGCCGCCCTGGCGGCCCTCGAAGATCGTGCCGCACTTGTCGACCAGGAAGTTGTATCCGAGGTCGCGCCAGCCGTTGGTCTTCACGTGGTAGACGTGCATCGCCCGGACCAGCGCGGCGGACTGGGAGCAGTCGTACTCCCCGTCCGTCGTGTGGTGCACGAAGGCGGCCTTGATCTTCCCGCTGGGCAGGTAGATCGGGCCCTCGTTGTTCAGCGACTCGTCGGCGCCCCACTCGGCGCGGCTGACGATCGGCGGCAGCGGGGCCGTGGACGGCGGGCCGGCCGGGGTCGGCGGCGCGTCGGCGCGGAAGGCGGCGTTCTGCGCGCGGAAGCCGCCCTGCTGGGCGGTGGTGCTGGTGCCGGGGTCGACGAGGTCGAGGCGCAGGCCGGCCGGCAGGGCGCCGGTGGCGGCGCCGTCGGTGACCCGGACCTCGGCACCGTCGGAGGCACCGACCCAGATCGGCTCGGTGGAGCCGCGGGCGCCGGCGCGCTTGCCGTCGAGCAGCGCGGGGTACGGCTCCAGGTCCATCCACTCGGTCCACGCGCCGGTCTCGGCGTCGCGGGAGCGGGCCTGGATCTTGCCCTGGATCTTCGCCTCGGGGTCCGTCCAGGACACACCGAGCAGGCCGAAGCGCTGGGTGTCGCGCTGGGACAGGACCGCCTCACCGCGGCCCTTGTCGGTCAGCAGCAGCTTCTGGACCGCGCTCTTGACCGTGCCGGTCTCGTCGCCCTGGGCGCTGTAGACGCTGGGCGGGTTGGCCGCCGGGCCCGTCTCGCCGTTCACCGCACCGTTCGCGGCGGCCTGGAAGCCCAGGACGGAGGCCGCGGCGAGGGCCGCGGTCACCGCCGTACGACGTACCAGTTTGCTGTGTTTGCGACGCACTCCACGTCCCGAACTCAAGTCGTCTCCACCCCTGTATGTGCCGTGACACGGCTGACCGGGCGCATATTACGGGACGTCATGTTTGCGGCTGCCATCGGGGTGGGTACGCAGAAGGGCCCCGCGCCGCCGAAGCGGTGCGGGGCCCTTCCAAGCAGCTCTCGCGGAGCTACCAGGTCAAACCACCGAAGTTCGTGAGAACTTACTTGGTGATCTTGACGACCTGGCCGGCGCCGACGGTCCGGCCACCCTCACGGATGGCGAACTTGAGGCCCTCCTCCATGGCGATCGGCTGGATCAGCGCGACCGACATGGCGGTGTTGTCGCCCGGCATGACCATCTCGGTGCCCTCGGGGAGGGTCACGACGCCGGTCACGTCCGTGGTACGGAAGTAGAACTGCGGGCGGTAGTTGTTGAAGAACGGGGTGTGACGGCCACCCTCGTCCTTCGACAGGATGTAGGCCTGGGCCTCGAACTCGGTGTGCGGCGTGACCGAACCGGGCTTGATGATGACCTGGCCGCGCTCGACGTCCTCGCGCTTGATGCCACGGAGGAGCAGACCGACGTTCTCACCGGCCTGGCCCTCGTCGAGCAGCTTGCGGAACATCTCGATGCCGGTGACCGTGGTGGTGGTCTTCTCGGTCTTGATGCCGATGATGTCGACGGTCTCGTTGACCTTGAGGACACCACGCTCGATACGACCGGTGACGACGGTGCCACGACCGGTGATCGTGAAGACGTCCTCGATCGGCATCAGGAACGGCTTGTCGACGTCACGCTCGGGCTGCGGGATCGACTCGTCGACGGCGTGCATGAGGCCGAGAAGCTTCTCGCCCCACTCCTTGTCGCCCTCGAGCGCCTTGAGCGCCGAGACGCGCACGACCGGCAGGTCGTCGCCCGGGAACTCGTACTCGGTGAGGAGCTCACGGACCTCGAGCTCGACGAGCTCCAGGATCTCCTCGTCGTCCACCATGTCGGCCTTGTTCAGGGCGACGACGATGTACGGAACGCCGACCTGGCGGGCCAGGAGCACGTGCTCCTTGGTCTGCGGCATCGGGCCGTCGGTGGCGGCGACCACGAGGATGGCGCC
Source organism: Streptomyces sp. NPDC042100 (assembly GCF_055582325.1). Lineage (NCBI taxonomy): Bacteria > Bacillati > Actinomycetota > Actinomycetes > Kitasatosporales > Streptomycetaceae > Streptomyces > Streptomyces sp. NPDC042100. The sequence goes on along the minus strand of NZ_JBVJDK010000001.1, from coordinate 483,625 downwards.
GTCCATCTGCGCGGCACCCGTGATCATGTTCTTGATGTAGTCCGCGTGACCGGGGCAGTCGACGTGCGCGTAGTGACGCGACTCGGTCTGGTACTCGACGTGCGCGATCGAGATCGTGATACCGCGCTGGCGCTCCTCAGGAGCCTTGTCGATCTGGTCGAAGGCCGAGGCCTCGTTCAGGTCCGGGTACGCGTCGTGCAGCACCTTGGTAATGGCGGCCGTGAGGGTCGTCTTACCGTGGTCGATGTGACCGATGGTGCCGATGTTGACGTGCGGCTTAGTCCGCTCGAACTTCGCCTTCGCCACTGGGGTCCTCCTGTGGAGTGGTTCTGTACGCCTTACTCAACGGCGCCAGGTGATCTTTGCTGGGATGCCGTCCGCCGGGGACTCTTCCTCCGGGTTCGAAGTCCGAACCCCCGACGTACGGTGTCAAGCCTAAAGCGTGCACTCGGGTGAGTTACTCGCCCTTGGCCTTCGCGATGATCTCCTCGGCGACGTTCCGCGGAACCTCGGCGTAGGAGTCGAACTGCATCGAGTAGCTTGCGCGACCCGAGGTCTTGCTGCGGAGGTCTCCGACGTAGCCGAACATCTCCGAAAGGGGCACGAGGCCCTTCACGATGCGAGCACCGTGACGCTCCTCCATGGCCTGGATCTGGCCACGGCGAGAGTTGATGTCGCCGATGACCTCACCCATGTAGTCCTCGGGCGTGGTGACCTCAACGGCCATCATCGGCTCAAGGATGACGGGGGAAGCCTTGCGCGCGGCCTCCTTGAAGGCCTGCGAACCGGCGATCTTGAACGCGAGCTCGGAGGAGTCGACCTCGTGGTAGCCACCGTCGAGAAGGATGACGCGGACGCCAGTCATCTCGTAGCCGGCCAGGATGCCGAACTGCATGGCCTCCTGCGCACCCGCGTCGACCGAAGGGATGTACTCCTTCGGGATGCGGCCACCGGTGACCTTGTTCACGAACTCGTACGAGGCGTCGCCGCCCTCGATGGGCTCGATCGCGATCTGCACCTTGGCGAACTGACCGGTACCACCGGTCTGCTTCTTGTGGGTGTAGTCCACGCGCTCGACGGCCTTGCGGATCGTCTCGCGGTACGCGACCTGCGGCTTGCCGACGTTCGCCTCGACCTTGAACTCGCGACGCATACGGTCGACGAGGATGTCGAGGTGAAGCTCGCCCATACCACCGATGATGGTCTGGCCGGTCTCCTCGTCCGAGTGGACCTGGAAGGAGGGGTCCTCCTCCGCGAGACGCTGGATGGCGACACCCAGCTTCTCCTGGTCACCCTTGGACTTGGGCTCGATCGCGACCTGGATGACCGGCGCCGGGAAGTCCATGGACTCCAGGATGACCGGGTTCTTGTCGTCGCACAGCGTCTCACCGGTGGTGGTCTGCTTCAGGCCCATGACGGCGACGATGTCGCCGGCGCCCACCGAGTCGATCTCCTCACGCTTGTTCGCGTGCATGCGGTAGATCTTGCCGATGCGCTCCTTCTTGCCCTTGACGGAGTTCAGCACCGCGGTGCCGGCCTCCAGGCGACCGGAGTAGATCCGGACGAAGGTGAGCTTGCCGAGGTGCGGGTCGCTCGCGATCTTGAACGCGAGGGCCGACAGCGGCTCGTCGTCGGACGGCTTGCGCTTGACGACGACCTCGGCGTCCTTGACGTCGTGGCCCTCGATGGCCTCGACGTCGAGCGGCGAGGGGAGGTAGCGCACGACCGCGTCGAGCAGGGGCTGGACGCCCTTGTTCTTGAACGCGGTGCCACAGAACACCGGGGTGACCGTGGTGTCGCCGCCCTTGCCGGAGGCGATGGTGATGCGACGGACGGCGTCGTAGAGCTGCTCCTCGGTGGGCTCGACGCCCTCCAGGAAGAGCTCCATGAGCTGCTCGTCGTTCTCCGCGATGGTCTCGACCATCTTGGCGCGGTACTCGTCGGCGAGCTCGGCCTTGTCCGCGGGGATGTCGACGACGTCGTACATCTCGCCCTTGCTGGCCTCGGCGGACCAGACAAGCGCCTTCATGCGGACGAGGTCGATGACGCCCTCGAAGTCGGCCTCGGCACCGATCGGGAGCTGCATGACGATCGGGGTCGCGCCGAGGCGGTCCACGATCATGTCGACGCAGCGCAGGAAGTCGGCACCGGTCCGGTCGAGCTTGTTGACGAAGCAGATACGCGGAACGCCGTAGCGGTCCGCCTGACGCCAGACGGTCTCGGACTGGGGCTCGACGCCGGCCACGCCGTCGAACACGGTGACAGCACCGTCGAGCACGCGCAGCGAACGCTCCACCTCGACGGTGAAGTCGACGTGACCCGGCGTGTCGATGATGTTGATCGTGTGGTCGACGTTCTCGAGCGGCCAGTGACAGGTGGTGGCAGCGGAGGTGATCGTGATGCCACGCTCCTGCTCCTGCTCCATCCAGTCCATCGTGGCGGCGCCGTCGTGGACCTCACCGATCTTGTACGAAACGCCGGTGTAGAACAGGATCCGCTCGGTGGTGGTCGTCTTGCCCGCGTCGATGTGGGCCATGATGCCGATGTTGCGCACCTTGGCCAGGTCAAGCGAAGTGGTAGCCATAAGGCTTCAGTCTTCTCTCGGTCTCGATGTGGGTTGCGACTACCAGCGGTAGTGCGCGAAGGCCTTGTTGGACTCGGCCATCTTGTGCGTGTCCTCGCGCTTCTTGACCGAAGCGCCGAGGCCGTTCGAGGCGTCCAGCAGCTCGTTCATGAGGCGCTCGGTCATGGTCTTCTCGCGACGGGCGCGGGAGTAGCCGACCAGCCAGCGCAGCGCCAGGGTGGACGCGCGACCGGGCTTGACCTCGATCGGCACCTGGTAGGTGGCGCCACCGACACGGCGGGACTTGACCTCGAGGGACGGCTTGACGTTCTCGAGAGCGCGCTTCAGCGTGACGACCGGGTCAGCACCGGTCTTCTCGCGGAGGCCCTCCATGGCGCCGTAGACGATGCGCTCGGCGGTGGAACGCTTGCCGTCCAGCAGGATCTTGTTGATCAGCGAGGTGACAAGAGGAGAGCTGTAGACCGGGTCGATGATGACCGGGCGCTTCGGGGCGGGGCCCTTACGAGGCATTCTTACTTCTCCTTCTTGGCGCCGTAGCGGCTGCGAGCCTGCTTACGGTTCTTGACGCCCTGCGTGTCGAGGGAACCGCGGATGATCTTGTAACGAACACCCGGCAGGTCCTTCACACGGCCACCGCGGACGAGCACGATCGAGTGCTCCTGCAGGTTGTGGCCCTCACCCGGAATGTAGGCCGTGACCTCGATGCCCGAGGTCAGACGCACACGCGCGACCTTACGGAGGGCCGAGTTCGGCTTCTTCGGGGTGGTCGTGAACACACGCGTGCAGACGCCGCGACGCTGAGGGGAACCCTCGAGTGCGGGCGTCTTGTTCTTCTCGACCTTGTCCTGCCGGCCCTTACGGACCAGCTGCTGGATCGTAGGCACTACTTCTCCGGTTTCTGTGTGCCGTCGGTAAAACTAACCTGGAACATCGCCGACCCACGCGGTCGGGTGTGTCGAATCGCGCGAACCCCTGCCAAAGGCAGGGAGGGGCGCGGATTGCGGTGGCCCGTCTCGGACTCCGTCTGCGGCTGAAGACACGCATACGAGTCCGGGCACACCCCAGGCACAAGGCTTGAGCGTACCTATCGCATGGACTCCGGTCAAAACAAATGCCCACACGCGGTCCGGCCCGACCGACGTGGGAGAACGCCGTGCGGACCTGACCGCGACATGGTAAAGCGAAGCCCCCCCGGCCGATCCGGGTTGATCCCGACCGTTCCCGGCAGATCTCGACCGATCTCAACCGATACTGTGCGATACCGGCCGATCCGGGCCGGACGCGGCCGGCCGGGGTCAGTCCTGGGCGGCGCGCCGGGGCTCGCCGGCGGCGCGGGCGTCCGCCCCCTCGGCCTCGGGGTCCATGAACTGGTGGACGACCTTCACGAAGACGTCCATGCGTTCGTCGGGGACGCCGAGCCAGCGCGCGAAGTCCTCCATGGTCGGCCGCCAGTCGCTGGGCGGCAGCAGGTCCGCCGCGATCGGCAGCTCCTCCGGGGTGACCCGGCCGGACCTGATCAGCATGTCCCGTACGGAGACCCCGAGGAGCGGCGCGATCCTGCGCATGGTCTCCAGGTCGGGCATGCTCTGCCGCTGCAGCAGCCGGGTCACGGCCGCGCGGTGCACGCCCGCCTCGTCCGCGATCCGGGACTTGCCGCCGCCGCGGGGGCTGTCGATGTCGTAGCCGCGCGCGCGCATCAGGCCCTCGACCCAGCCCGCGAACTCGTCGAGCCCTTGAGTGCTCATGTCGTATCGCTCCCTTTACTCCCCCACCTTTCGGTCCGCCCACTTTAGCGTGCTTGCGCGCGCGGAATTACGTGCTTTCGGGCACGCAACCGTGTCGAATCGGTGAAGGAGCGGCCATGGACCCGCTCGAAGATAGTTGCGAGCTCGCACGCAACATGTCTATCGTCCTTCGCGCCGCACTCGTCGGCCTCACGAGCCCCACAGGACCCATCGGTCCTGGGGGTGCGTGGCGCCCGGACCGTGGAGAACCTCCTTGCCCACGCTCGACCACTCCCCCTGGCAGGCCGCCGCCGCGTGCGCCGGCCTCTCCCCGTCCGTCGTCTTCTCCCGCCGGGGCAAGGAGGCGGCCCCGGCCCTGCGGGCCTGCGCCGTCTGCCCGGTCCGTCGCGAGTGCGAGACCGCCGTCGCCCCCGCCGAGAGCTGGTTCGACGGCGTCTGCGCCGGGCGCCTGTGGCGCAACGGCCGCCCGGTGAAGCCCCGCCGCCGCGCGGGCGACGCGACCCCGCCCGCCGCGGAGCCCGCCGGGGACACCCCCGGGACCGCCGCCGGGACCGCCGCCGCCCTCGACGCCGCGGCCACCGTCCTCGCCGCCGCCGGGGGTCACCGTGACTGAGCCCTCGCAGGGCACCGCCGCCGACGAGCGGGTGGTGCGGGACATCGTGCTCTGGACCGCCTCCCTGGTCCGGCAGTTCCCCGAGCTCGCCGAGGAGCTCACCCCCGGCCGCCGCTCCCCCGCCGGGGCCGCGCCCACCGCCCCCCACCCGGGCCGCGACGAGCTGATCCGCGCGGAGCGCCGCGAGGCCCTGCTGCTCGAACAGCGCCACGGCCTCTCCGTACCGGGCCACGGCGCCGCCCCGGTCCGGCTGCACGTCTCGGACGCGATCCGCGACATCACCGACGGTGTGGTGGAGCTGGAGGAGGCGGTCTGCGCCCGCCTCGGCCTGCCCCGGCCGCGCCGCGCGGGCGTCGTGGAGCGCCTGCGCCGGATCACCGGGACCCTCGGCACCATCGCCGCCCACCCGGACCTGACCCGCCACGTGCGCGACGAGATCCGCCGGATGGCCCGCCGGTGCGCCCGCACCCTGGGCGACGCGGAGACGGTGGTCCGGGTGTCCGGGCGCTGCCCGTGGTGCGACTCGGTGTCGCTGCGGGCCTTCCCGGACCGGCGCGCGGTGCTGTGCGTGAACCCGGCGTGCGTGTGCACGGACCCGGCCTGCGGCTGCCAGGACGACCCGGCCTACCGGCACCTGTGGCCGGAGGAGGAGTGGACGGAGCTCGCGGACGCGTCGGGTGCGCGCACGGAGGAGATCGAAGCGGCGATGGACGACACGAAGGAGACCTCATGCTGAGCTCGACCGCGCTTCCCCTGCCGGCCCTGATCCCGGGCCCGCTCGCCGCCGTGGAGGCGGGGGTGGCCCCGGCGACGATCCGCAAGTGGGTCCAGCTGGGCCACCTGCGGGCGGCGGGGAAAGCGGGCCGGGCGCAGCTGTTCCGCCTGGAGGACGTCTTCGCGGCGGAACGCGCGACCCGCCGCAGGCCCCGCACGGCCTGACCCCGCCTGTCCGCACCTGCCGAAGCGCCCCCGTCCCCGATCAGGGACGGGGGCGCTTCGGCAGGTCCTCACACCCGTTGCTCACACCCGCTGCTCACACCCGTTGCTCACGCCCGTTGCTCACGCCCGTTGCTCACACCCGGAGGAAATCGCGCAGCGACTCCGCCATGGCCCCGACGAACCGTTCCCGCGCGTCCGCCCCGACCAGGTCGAGGGAGAGGTACGGGTTGAGGTCCTCCAGCTCGACCAGGAGGAGGCCGCCCTCGGGGGTGCGGCAGGCGTCGACGCGCTGGATGCCGTGGTCGAGGGTGTTCCAGTCGACGAAGCGGCGGGCGAAGCGCAGGTCCTCGTCGGTGGCCTCGTACGGCTCCAGCTCCCAGCGCTTGGCGGGGTCGGGGGCGTACAGGGCGTACTGGAAGCGGTCGTCGACGAAGTAGAAGGAGACCTCGTACCGGAAGTCGATCCGCGGCTGGACCAGCAGCCCCTCGCCGTACGGGAGACCGGCCAGCTCCTCGTACGGGAGGAAGCGCAGCCCTATGGAGTCGGCGCCGGCCTTGGGCTTGACCGCGTAGGAGGGGGCGGCGGGGAGCCGTTCGAGGTCGGCGGCGCGGTCGACGGTGGGGATGACGGGGAGCCCGGCGGCGGTGAGGTCGAGGAGGTACCGCTTGCCCGCCATGTCGCCGCGCCCGTGCAGCGGGTTGTAGACGCGGGTGCCGAGGGCGGCGGCGCGGGCCCGGAAGTCTTCGTAGGCGTCCTGGTAGCGCAGGACGGGCCCGCTGTTGCGGACGACGACGGCGTCGAAGGCGTCCATGAGCGCGGCGGCGTCGCGCGGATGGCACACGGCGAGGTCGAAGCCCTCCCGGAGCCGGGCGGTGAGCTCGATGTCCTCGTCGCAGTAGCGCCGGCCGCGGGCGGGGTAGGCGAGGTCGGAGACGTAGAGGAGGCGGGGGCGGCGGGGGTGGCGGGGGCGGGCGGCGGACACGGGCGGCTCCTCGGGAGGGGCGGGCTGGGCGCTGGGGTGGGCGGCCGGTGCCGGTGAACGGCCGGTCGGTGCGGTCACGCTACCGACCGCCGGCCGCGCCTGGTCCGCCGGATGTTCACCGCCGGGACCAGCGGCTCTTGGGGCGCTCGGCGGGCGGGACGTCCTTGCTGTACTCCAGCTCGGCGGCGGTGAGGTGGAGGTGGCGGGTGACGGTGTATTCGCGGCCGTCCTCCCAGTAGGCGTCGGTCTGCTCGACGAGCCAGCTCGTCGGGGAGGTGCGGAAGACGAGCCGGCCGCACCGCTCGACCGGGACCCGCCACTCGAAGGTCCGGGTCAGCTCCTGGGCGTGGGCGAGGGCGGCCTCGCGCCCGCCGTCGACGGGGATCTTCCGCACGAGGTCCCAGCGGGCGTCCCCGCCATAGGTGTCGTTGGCCTCCACCAGCACGTACCAGCTCACGGTCCATCCCTCCCCTGTCCCACGTGGTGTGTCCGGCCCAATCTAGACGGCCTTCCGTGAGGCGATCCGAATCCGATCACCGAACTAGTTGCGTGCGCGCACGCTCTCTGTCACAGTTGGTGCAGCGGCGGAGCTGCGCCCGCAGGACGGGCGGCGGCTTCGCCGTTCGCCGTCCGGGAGCGCTCCGCGCCCCCGCCCCCTTCCCCGCGTCGAGCGCCCCGGGCGGCACCCCGCACCACCAGCACCACCCGCACCACCGGCGGCACCACCGCCCGCCCTCTCCCCTCCCGCCTTCCTTCGAGGAGACCCGTCATGACCACTCCCCCGAGTGCGTTCCCGGACGTCGAGAAGCTGGTCGTCGACGTCCTCAAGGCCGACCCGGCGCTCGCCGGCGTCACGGTCGCCGCCCAGGCCGCCGCCGGCTTCGACGGCACGCAGAACGCCGTCCTGGTCAACCGCCGCGGCGGCGCCTGGATCGGCGACCTGCACGTCGACAAGCCGCTCATCGAGTTCGAGGTCTACGGCCCGAACAAGACCGCGGCGCACGTCACCGCCAACGCGGCCCGCCGGGCGCTGCTCGCCACCATCGGCAAGCAGCTCGGCACGGTCTACGTCAGCGACGTGGAGGAGCAGGACGGGCCGCGCTGGACGCCCGACTACCTCTACCGGGGCGCGAACCGCTACCTCTGCGTGATCCGCCTCTCCCTGGACGTCCTGTAGACCGCTCCGGTCTCCCCGACGCCCCCACCCCGGGCGGCCCTTGAGGCCGCTCCCCACAGACCAGGCCCCGCCGGACCGTCCAGCGGGGCCTTTGCCGTACCCGGAGCCGGATCACCGGCCGCCGGAGCGGCGCCCCACCCCCTCTGTATCCAAGGAGAAACACCACCATGGCTGGAAACAACTCTGCCGAGATCCGCGTCGCCGGCAGCGGCAAGCTCTACGTCGCCAAGGTCGGCACGGCCGCCCCGAACTTCGGCGCGGACGCCACCACCGACTGGTCCTCCTGGACCAACCTCGGCTTCACCACCGGTGACGGCGTCACGTTCTCGAAGAAGGACAAGCTGGAGGCCATCGACTCGTGGCAGTCGGTTTCCCCGGTGCACTACATCTACTCGGCGCGTGACCTGTCGCTGAAGTTCTCGCTGCTCCAGTTCAACGAGGACACGCTGCCGTTCTTCATGGGCGGCGGCAAGGTGGACGCCGACCCGGCGCCGGCCACCGGCACCTACAAGTACGAGATCGCCGAGCGTCCGTTCGCGGACGTCCGCGCCCTCGGCCTGGAGTTCACCGACGTCAAGGCGGGCGGCACCACCGCCGTCACGTACCGCTTCATCATCCCGCGCGGCCAGGTGACCGCCACCGACGACATCAAGCTCAACCGCAAGGCCGCGTCCCAGCTGGGCGTGACCTTCACGGCGATGTCGAACGGTGACGGCAAGCCGCTGGCGTCCTTCCTGATGAAGGACGACCAGTACTCCGCGACCGTCTGATCCGGCGGACCCTTCCCCACCCGGGGCGGGACGGCCGCGTGCCGTCCCGCCCCACCCCCTCCGCTCTTCACCCACGCGCACCACGCGCACCCCGCGAACAAGGAGTACGCACACCATGGCCCGATTCGACGTCAACGCCGCCCGCGCCCAGCGCCTGGAGGCCCACGGCCGCACCTGGTCCTTCGAGCTGGACGGCGAGTCCTACACGCTCCCCACCGAGCTCTCGCGCAAGACCGCGAAGGCCCTGCGCCAGCTCGACGACAGCGACGTGGACGGGCTGCTCGAACTCCTCATGGGTGAGGAGCAGTACGCCCGCTTCGAGGAGCACGACCTCACGATGCAGGACATCGGCGCCATCCTGGAGGCCTACGGCAAGGAGACCGGGCTCGGCCTGGGGGAAGACTGAGCCTCGTCGAGTTCGTCGACGAACACGCCGAGGCCCTTGAAGCGGACCTGCTCCGCTTTTACGGGACGGATCTCCTCGACTGGCATCGGGGAGAACTGTCCAGCCGGCGGATGGCGGTGCTGATCAAGCACCTCCCCGCCGACAGCGCCGTCCAGCGCGATCTGCACGGCGAGGCCGCCGAATGGTCGGTCACCGACCACCTGCTGGCGGCGGCGGTCGACCATCTGGCCACCGCCAACTGGATGTTCATGTGCGTCAACACGGACGAGGACGACGAGCAGCCCGAGCCGCCCAAGCCCGTTCCGCGTCCGGTCATGCCCGATGAGGACGACGAGGACGACGACGGTCCCGAGGAGGAGCAGCCGAGCGGCACCGAGGGGGAGGACTCAGCGGAGTCCCTGTCCCCCTGGCAGCTCGCGCGCTTCTTCGGCTGACGCTCCCCGCTCCCCCATGGCCCCCGGCGCCCGTTCCCGTCAGGGAGCGGGCTCCGGGGGCGCTTCCCGTGCTGACGGGGAGCCCCATTCCTCCTCCAGGGCCTTGGCCCGGTCGGAGAGGCGGCGCCCACGCGCGCGCGAGCGCGCGGCGGGGCCGCCGGGCTCACCGCCCGGCCGGTCCTGCGCGCCGCCCGTCTGCGCGGGCGCGCTGGTGAGCGGCGGCACGATCGGCCGGCCGCCCTTGCCCCGGACCACCTTGCGCACCGGCTGACCGCTGCGGCGGGCGCGGCTCTCCTGGGTGGTGATCAGCGGCTCCGCTCCGGGGCCCGGTCCGGGCTCCGGGGCGGGCTCCGGAGCGGGCCCCGGGGCGGGCGGTGCCGGGGATGCCGCGGGCGCCGCCCCCTGCGGTCCGGCCGCGACGGGCGGCTCGGCCTCCTCGGCGTACGGCTCCTCGGCGTACGCGTCCTCCGCGTAGGCGTGCTCGGGCCGCCGGTCGAACAGCTCGCGCTCCACGCGGACCCGCTCCTCGGCCTGGACGAGCGAGGCGGGCGGTTCGAGCAGCCGGGCGAAGGGCAGCGTGATGACCCGGGCGCCTTCGGAGTCCTGTCCGGGACGCCGCTCCGGGCGGCGGATGCCGCGGGCGTCGCCCTGCCCCTGGGCGTACGCGTCGGCGACCCGCTTCTCGTACTCGCGACGGATCCGGGGCAGTTCGTCGGAGACGGCTTCGGCCCAGCCGCCGGTGAACGCGGCGGTCTCCCGCCGGTCGATCTCCGCGCGGGGCAGCACGACGAGGTCCTCGGGTGCGTAGCCCGCGACGTGGACGAGTTCGGCGAGGCGGGCGAAGAGGTGGGGCAGGTCCGGGTGGGTTTCGAGCCAGTCGACGACCCGTTCCCGCCGGCTAGCTCCCGGCTCCGTGTCCATGCGTCAGCACTGCCTTCCAAGCCCCCTGGGGGTCCCCGCGCGCCCCTCGCGCCCCGCCGTTCCCCAGCTGTGTCGGGCCCGGGAACGCGTCCTCCAGACTACCTCGGCTCGAACACCGGCTCCGTTCGAGGAGCGGGCACCGCCGGGCCGGGGGCGGGCCGACACGCCATCGTCCGCTTCCCGCTCGACATTGCCGAACCAATGTTCGACAATGCTTCGCACACTAGTTCGACAGCCGGAAGGCAGGGCACCATGAACTCTCAGACCGGGGGAAGCGCCACCCAGAGCACGCTTCACGAGCGCCTCACCTCGTTGCTCCAGCGCCCCGGTCCCCTCGACAAGCGCACACTCCTCGCCACCCTCGACGCCGAGATCGCGGCTCGCGAGATCCACGCCTACAAAGCGGGCTGGAACGACGCGCTCACCGAACTCCGCCGCTCCTGACCCCCACACGCCGCACCACGCCGCGCGGCCGGGACACCCGTCCCGCCTCCCGCGCACCGAGCCGCCGCTCCCGTCCCCGGGCCGGCGGCTCCGGCGTCTCCGGCACCTGCGGGTGAGCTTCGGCGCCATCTCTTCGAATCGAGGACACCCATGGGCATTCCCATGCCTCCCACCCCCCAGGAGTTCACCCACAACCTCGTCACGTCCGTCCCCTGGGTCGACCTGACGAAGGACTACAAGGAAACCAAGGTCACCGCGACCAACCTGTCGAGCACCGTCTCCGGCATGAAGGGTGACATCACCCTCATGAAGGTGGAGATGGCCGGCCTCTTCGCCGCCTCGATCGGCCTCGCCAAGATCGACTACACCCTCATCAAGCTGGACGACAAGGGCCTGACCATCAACGGCCGGCAGCGGTTCGGCTGGCCCTGGGCCGACAAGGCCAAGTCGGTGCAGCTGAAGCTGGAGCGTCGGCAGCGCTCCTTCGTGAAGGAGGGCAAGGACCTGGCGAGGAAGCTGCGCCAGCTTGAGCGCGAGCAGGAAGAGCTCAAGGTGGCCCAGCGGCGCCTGCGCGAGGCCGAAACCCGCCTGGCGAACCACCAGCGGACGAACAACACGCGGGGCATCGCCCGCGAAACGATCCTGGTGGACGGCGCGCGATCCGAGGTCAGGCGCCTTGAGAAGGTCATCGAGGACACCAAGAAGAAGGCGGAGAAGCTCACCGCCAGCGCCACGAAGACCGCGGAGAAAGTCAAGGAGCTCACCGTGGCGGAGGACAAGGCCAAGAATCACTGGAAGACCGGCGCCGCCGATGCCATCGGCGACCTCAACCGGCTCAGGGCCGCACTCGGGCAGGCCGCCTTCCAGGCGTGACGGGACCGCTCCCCATCCCCCACCCCTCGCTCCTCACCCCTTCGCGCGGCTCCGGCGTTCCTCCCGCGTTCCGGCCGCCTTCCACCGCGCCCCGTCCGCGTCCCTTCCGTGAAACCAGGTGACCATGTCCCTCTCCAAAGCCCTCGCCGGCACCTCGTCGGCGCTGAAGAACCTCAAGACCAACGCCCAGCAGGGCGCCCAGGCCGTCACCCGCGTCGGCACCGGCGCCACCTCCGCCTCCAACGGCGTCAAGCAGCTCAAGTCCTCGGCCCAGACCGCCTCCTCCCAGCTCAAGACCCTCAAGACGGCCTCCGACCAGGCCGAGAAGTCCATGGCGAAGGCCGGTCAGACCGCCCAGTCGGCCGGCACCAAGATGGGCAAGTACGAATCCGGCGCCGGCAAGGCCGCCAAGGGCCAGGACAAGCTCAACAAGTCCATGAAGGGCAACTTCCTGGCCCGTCTGATCGAGCTGTTCATGCCGCTCATCGAGAAGATCGTCGAGATGGCGTCCCGCTCGAAGACGATGCAGACGATCATGAAGAAGGCGTTCGACGCCATCAAGGTCGTCATCAGCGCCGTCATGAAGGCCATCGGCCCGATCATGAAGAGCGCCGGCGCCCTGATCAAGACGGTCTGGAACGGCATCAAGAGCGCCATCTCCACCGTGGTCAAGGCGGTCGCCACCGTCGTCAAGACCTACGTGAACATCTGGAAGACCGTCATCACCACCGTGATGAAGGCGATCAAGACGGTCATCAGCTCCGTCTGGAACGGCATCAAGGCCGTCATCACCCCCGTGGTGAACTGGATCAAGAGCGCGATCCCCAGCGCCTTCCAGGCGGTCAAGGACAAGATGTCGTCCATCTGGAACGGCCTCAAGGACATCGCGTCCCGGGCGTTCAACGGCATCAAGAGCGGCGTCTCCGGCCCGATCAACGGCATCATCGGCCTGATCAACCGCCTGATCGGCGCCGTCAACCGGGTCAAGGTCAGCATCCCGGGCTGGGTGCCCCTCGTCGGCGGCAAGACCTTCGGCGTCAGCGTGCCCACCATCCCGATGCTCGCCACCGGTGGTGTCGTCATGCCGCGCGCCGGCGGTGTCCCGGCCATCATCGCCGAGGCCGGCGAGGCCGAGGCCGTCCTGCCGCTCTCCAAGCTGGACCGGCTGCTCGCGATGACCGCGCGCCGCGCCCGTGTCTCGGCCCAGGTGCAGTCCGGCCGGGGCGGCGGCGTCGGGCTCCACATCGAGAACTACCACGCGGCCCGCAACAGCGACCCGCAGTCCACCGCGGACGCGCTGATGTACCTGGCGAAGGCGCGCGGATGAGTGCCGCCGCCACCGGGCTGCCGCCGCGCGTGTTCACCAGGGGCGGCCTGCTCGACGGCATCCCCGCCGCGTTCAGCAACCTCGGCAAGAGCATCCGCCCCGCCAACACCGCTCTCCAGGCGCTCACCAAGGCCCTGCGCGACGCCTCGGGCAAGGCGGGCACCCGCTTCGCCGCCGAGGTGAAGGCCGCCAGCGCCCCCCTCGGCCGGATCCGCTCCGATGCCACAGCCACCGCGACCGCCACCACCAAGATCGCCCGCTCCACCGCCCCCCGCGGCGTCAAGTCCTTCGGCGACAAGGCCGCCAAGGCCAAGGGCTCCTTCGGCAAGCTCGCCTCCGGGCTCGGCGGGATCCTCACGATCCTGCTGCCGCTGCTGCCCATCACCGACCTCATCACCGGCCTGATGGACAAGTTCGGCCTGGTCATGACCGTCGCCTCCGTCGTCATGACGGCCGTCAACCTCGCCATGCGGGCCAACCCGATCGGCTTTCTCGTCGGCATCCTGCTCCCGGTCGCCGCCTGGCTCATCGAGTACGCGATGAACAGCGAGGCCGGGCAGCGGATCATGCAGCAGGTCATGCAGCAGGCCCTCAAGGGCTTCGAGTCGGTCTGGAAGTTCCTCCAGCCGGTCATGGAGTTCGTCGGCGGCGCCGTCATGACGTACTTCCAGGGCTACCTCACCGTCATCACCACCGCCCTGGCCGTCATCGGCGCGGCCGTCGGCGGCTTCTCCGGCACCGGGTCCTCCGTCTCGTCCTCCTCCAACGCCCTGAGGGGCATCGCCTCCGGCTCCATGAGCGGGATCCGCAACTCGATCCAGCCGATGCTGTCCTTCTTCACCGAGCAGGTCCCCGGCTTCTTCCGCAACACCACCACCGCCGTCGGCGGGGCCATGCGGGGCTTCGGCGAGTTCATCAAGGGCGCGCTGACCGCGGCCGGCGGCGTGGTGTCGGCCCCCATCAAGGGGCTCATCGCCTTCGCCAACTGGGTCATCGACGGCCTCAACAAGCTGAGCTTCGACTTCCTCGGCAAGCACTTCGGCGTCGACATCCCCAAGATCCCCATGCTCGCCGAGGGCGGTGTCGTCTTCCCCGGCGCCGACTCCGCGCCGCGCATCGACCCGCTCACCGTCCTGGAGTCCCGCCAGGTCCCGGCGATCACCGAGCCGCCGCGGCAGCCGCACCGGATCCGGGACTTCCACGAGGACCCGGGCGCCGGGCCCCGGGCGACCGCCGAGGACCTGCTCTTCCTCATGGCCGCCCACGTCTGACGCCCTCCACCCGCCCACCCCCGCAGAAGTGAGGTGACGGCCCCCATGGCCGAGACCACCAACCCCTACTCCGGAAACTCCTACACCGCCGACCTCGCACCCGGCTCGCTGATCACCCAGGACGGGCAGATCCAGTGGGCCGGGTTCCTCATCGGGCCCGGCACCCCGTTCGCCGTCGACCGGTCCGGGCTCCAGGGGTGGGAGGACCTGCCCGAGTACGACTCCTCCGACGCCGACCGGCCCACCTCGCACGGCGCCTGGCCGGGCGCCCGCTACGCCAAGCCCCGCAAGATCGCCGGCACCGTCATCCTGATGCCGGAGTTCAACGGCGTCCCCGAGGCGCTGCGGGCCCTGCGCCAGTCGCTCGCGCTGCTCGACGAGGAGCGCTGGCTGACCGTCCGGCTGCACGGCGAACTGCTCGCCGTACGCGCCCGGATCGCCCAGCGGGTGGTCCCGGCCGACCAGGGCTTCGCCACCCAGGGCAGCTCGAAGATGTCCATCCAGTGGCTGACCTCCGACCCGCGCCGCTACGCGGTCAACGAGCAGACGGCCATCACCACCCCGCCGCAGCCCGAGTCCGGTCTGACCTGGCCGCTGACCTGGCCGCTCAACTGGGGCGAGGCCAAGTCCACCGGCGACGCCGTCATCGAGAACACCGGCTCGGCCCCCACCCACCCGGTGATCGTCTTCCGCGGCCCCTGCTCGATGCCGACCGTCACCGACCGGGCCAGCAAGCGCCGGCTGCGGTACGCGATCGACCTGGCCGCCGGTGACGAGCTGGTCGTGGACACCGCCAACGGCACGGTCATGCTCAACAACTCCGCCTCCCGCCGCCACACCGCGATGGCGGACTCCAGCCCCGAGGAGCTCTTCCTGCTCGAACCGGGGCGCACCGAGCTGTCGTTCCGCCCCGACTCGGCCCCGCCGGAGGCCCTGATGACGGTCCGCTGGCGCAGCGCCGAGTGGTGACCGGCCCCCACCCGGCCCCGGCCCACCCGGACCCGGCCCACCCGGCCCCGGCCCGGCCCCCGCGCCGAGCCCCGCTCCCGGCCGGGTCCCCGCACCAAGCCCCGCCGCCCCCGCCCCCGCCCCCGCCCCCGCCTCACGAGAGGAGCGCACCATGACCGTGAAGGCCTCCTGGCTCCAGCCCACGGGTCAGACGCGCGAAGAGACCCGCCTGACCCTCGCCGCCCTGCTGACGCCCACCGGCGCCAGCGCGGCGGAGACCCCGCTGCGTTCCCGCCACGGCATCCTGCCGGGCGGGTTCGTGCTGACCGGCACCGCCGCCATGCAGTGCTCGATCGGCACCGGCCGCGCGATCATCCAGGGCAAGGACACCCGCCAGGGCGCCTACCTGGTCGCCGCGATCTCCCCCGAGACGCTCACGATCGCCGACGGAGACCCGCAGTTCGACCGGATCGACCTGATCGAGCTGGCCGTCCTGGACGACACGTACGACAAGACGGGTGTCACCGACGCGGTCATCCGGCTCGTCAAGGGCACCCCGGCGGCCGTCCCGGTCGCCCCCGCCCCGGGCCCGGGCAGCGCCCAGCCGCTGTACCAGATCAAGGTGCCGAAGGGCGTCTCCACCGGCACCGGCGGCATCGCCTGGACCACCGGCGGCGTCACCCCGCAGTACTGGTACACGGCGGCGCTCGGCGGCATCTCGCCGGCCAGCGGCTTCAACGGCGCCTACCCCGGCCAGTACCGGGACACCAGCGGGATGCTCCAGCGCTGGGACGGCAACGCCTGGGTCTCGTACCCGAAGGCGATCGGCGGCCTCGCGCCGAGCACGGTCGGCGTCGGCAGTTACGTCGGCCAGTACCGCGACAACGGGGTGACCCTCCAGCGCTGGGACGGCAACGCCTGGCAGCTCTCGCACGGCACCGGCACGGTGCTGTTCGGCGCCACCCAGTGGCAGGCCTCCGAGCAGCAGACGATCCAGCCCAACACCTGGACCGTGATCAACCTGCCGACGGTCGAGGTCGACGACCTGCGCGGCTTCAACGGCAGCACCACCTTCGTCGCGCCGCGCACCGGCTGGTGGCGGGTCAACGCCCACGTCACCTGGCAGAACGACAGCCAGACCGGGATGCGCGGCTCCAGGGTGATGGTCAGCGGCGTCGGGCAGTCCCGGATGACCTGGCTGACCCCGGCCGGCAACGGCGCCGTCTCGGTCGGCGGCGGCGGGCTGCTGCGGCTGGTCACGGGCGACACCCTCCAGCTCGCCGGCTTCCACAACCACACCGCCGCGATCAAGACCCTGGGCGGCTCCGGCTACGGCTGCACCCTGACGGCCGAGTGGGTCAAGGCGTAACCAGCCTCCGCCGGCTCCCCGCCGGCCCCGCCCGCCCCTCCCTTTCCGCCTTCCCTCCGCACCACACCCCCCGACGGGAGAACCCCATGAACCTGCGCAGCAGCTGGGTCGCCGAGACCGGCCAGACCCGCGAGGACACCCGCCTCACCCAGATCGGCGCGACCACCATGGTCAACCCGGTCCAGGTCCGCTCCGGTGTCCTGCCCGGCTCCTACAGCGGCCAGTACCGCCTCTCCGGCTTCTGGATGACCAACGCGTCGGCGATGGCCGCCACGGTCTCCGAGGGCCGCGCCGTCATCCAGGGCGACATCTCGCAGGGCGTCTACCCGGTGGCCCTGCCCACCTCCGAGCAGGTCACCTTCGCCCCGGGCGACGCCCAGTACGGCCGCGTGGACCTGGTCGTCCTGCGCGTCTACGACAAGCTCTACGAGGGCACCCGCAACGAGGCCGTCATCGAGATCATCCAGGGCGTGCCCGGCCAGACCCCGAAGGCCGCCGCCGCCCCGGCGCGCAGCCTGCCGCTGTACGAGGTGCTGGTGCCGGCCGGCGCCAGCGCGGGCAACGGCGGCATCCCCTGGAACACCTCCCTCAAGGACCTGCGCACCGCGGTCGTCTCGGTCGGCGGCATCCTGCCGGTCGAGAACGCGGTCCTGGGCGGCGCCTACCCGGGCCAGTACCAGGACACCGCGAACAACCAGTTCCAGCGCTGGGACGGCGGCAAGTGGGTCGCGTACCCGGAGGCCGTCGGCGGCATCGTGCCGACCTCGGCGCCCATGGACAACGGCAGCTACACCGGCCAGTACCGGGCCACCGCCGCCGGTCCGCTGCAGCGCTACGACGGCGCCAAGTGGGCCCCGGCCTACCCGGGTCCGTACTTCAACGACTCGCTGGACGCGGGCTACACCCTCTCCACGACCTATGTGAACGCCCTGGTCGAGCGGGCCGAGAACCCGCTGGCGGTCACCTTCACCGCGCCGGAGAGCCGGGCCGCGATCCTCTCCTTCGGCTCCCGCATGGAGCTCAGCCTCAACTCCGGCTCCACCGGCATCGCCTCCTCCGCGTTCATGTGCGTCCGCATCACCCAGGGCGCCACCCTCGTCCGCGAGCTCGACGACGAGCTGGCCGCGATGTCCTCCAAGTCCGCCGACCCGACGAGCGCGGCCTCGGTGGCGACGACCCAGCGCCTGTACAACCTGACGCCGGGCGCCAGTTACACCGTCACCGCGTTCTACCGGACCACCCACACCAACGTGCGCGCCTGGTTCGACAACACCTACATCCAGGTCACCCCGCAGTACTAGGCGCGGCCCCGCCTCCGCCCCGGCCGCCCGACCGACCCGCCTCCAGGAGAGACCATGCCCGTACGCACCGGCTGGCTGCAGACCACCGGCCAGACCCGACCGCACACCCGCCTCACCAACAACGGCGCCACCACCCCCGCCAACCCCCTCTCGTCCCGCTCCGGCATCCTGCCCGGCACGGTCGACGGCAAGTACCGCGTCGGCGGCCTGTGGATGGGCAGCTCCGGCCCCATGACGGCCACCGTCTACGCCGGGCGGGCCGTCATCCAGGGCACCGGCGGGGGCGGCGACTACCCGGTCGCCCTCGACGCCGACATGACCATCACCTTCGGCGACGGCGACCCGCTCAACCCGCGCGTCGACCTGGTCGTCATCCGCGTCTACGACAACGACGTGGACTCCTCCGGCAAGTTCGAGGCGGCCGTCGAGATCGTCAAGGGCACCCCGGCCGCCACCCCGGTCGCGCCCGCCGCGCCCGCCCGCTCGCTGGTCCTCTTCTCCGTCCTGGTCCGCAAGGGCGCCTCGGCCGGCACCGGCGGCATCGACTGGGCCGGCGGCGCCTCCACCGACCTGCGCCAGACCGTCGTCGCGGCCGGCGGCATCCTGCCGGTCTACAACAACGGCGCGGTGCCCGGCTCCTACCCGGGCCAGTACCAGGACAACGAGAACGCGCACTACCTCCAGCGCTGGGACGGCACCAGCTGGGTCGGCTACCCGAGGGAGCTCGGCGGCGTCGCCCCCAGCGGCGCCCTCTCCACCGGCTCGTACGTGGGCCAGTACCGCGACAACGTCGGCAACCTCCAGCGCTGGACCGGCTCCGCCTGGGCCAACTACCAGCCCCCGCTGGAGAACGAGACCATCACCAGCGGCGCCGCCGCGCTGCCCAACTGGACGGTCGGCTCGCTCTACGCCCGCCGCACCAAGAGCGGCCTGTGCAGCGTGTCCGTCAACGTCTCCCGCACCGGCCCCACCATCACCGCCGACAACACCGGCCAGATCAGCGACGAGCCGGTGTGCGTACTGCCCGTGGGCTGGCGCCCCGCGATCTCCTTCGAGGCCGCCGCCTGCGACGGCTTCGGCAACGGCGGCGCCTACATCTCCACCAACGGGCAGATCGACCTGCGCACCTGGTCCCCCAACGGCCAGCTGGCCGCCGGGCGTTCCATCCGCATCTCCGCCACCTACGTCCTGTAAGGAGGCCCGCCATGGCACTCGACACGCCCTACCGGGCCATCTTCTGCGACCTGATCACCGACCAGACCATCGACATCCTGCCGCTGCGCGACGTCTCCTTCGACGACTTCATCGGCAAGGCCGGCTCGCTCTCCGGCACCATCCCCATCCCCAACAAGGACATCGCGGACCGCGTCAAGAAGGTCCGCGAGGGCCGCACCGCCGTCTACCTGGAGCGCGGCGGCGACCTGTGGTGGGGCGGCATCGTCTGGACCACCACCCTCCAGTCCAGCGGCCGGGGGGTGCTGACCCTGGCGATCCAGGCGGCGACCTTCGACTCGTACGCGAGCCGCCGCCGGATCCGTACCGAGATCAAGTACGACGTCCCCACCGACCAGCTCGCCATCGCCCGCCGGCTGTGGAGCGAGATGACCGGCAGCGGCGCCTGCTTCCGGCTCACCCTCGGCGAGGAGAAGTCCGACGTCCTGAAGACGGCGAGCTGGCGCAACGGCGACGAGACCGTCTACCTGGAGGCCCTGGACCAGCTCGGCGCCACCCAGAACGGCTTCGAGCACCAGATCCTCGTCTACCGCGACCCGGTCAGCGGCGAACGCGTCCGCCAGCTCCGGCTCGGCTCACCGAAGATCCGCACCGGCGCCACCGACCTGGTCTTCGACCGGCCCGGCGTCATCCTGTCGTACTCCTTCCCGTACGACGCCACCCGCGGCGGCACCACCGCCGTGGCCCGCGGCGCCTCCGTCAACAACAACGCCGCCGCCGAGTCCCGGCCGGTCCTCTCCACCGAGCAGCGCGCCACCGACCTGCTGGCCGACGGCTGGCCGGTGATCGACCTGTCCTCCGACCACAACGAGGTCGGCGACCAGCTCACCCTCGACTCGCTGGCCGCCGCCGAGCTCGGCGAGGCCCGCGGCGCCGTCGTCATCCCCGAGGTCAGCATCCACCTGGGCGGCATCGTCCCGCCCCAGCTGCTCGGCCGGGTCGCCCGCATCCGGATCACCGACGAGTGGTACTCCACCGGTCTCGACGCCCGCTACCGGATCATCGGCGTCAAGATCACCCCGCCCGAGCGCGGCCGGCCCGACACCGCCCAGCTCTACCTTGAGGAGGCCTGATGCCCCAGCTGCCCGAGGACATCATCGACCGGCTCAACCAGATGGAGAGCCGGATCAAGGCGCTGTCGACCGCGGTCAACACCCGCCCGGCCGTCAACGAGTTCCGGCCGCCGACCCAGGACGGCAGCGTGACGATCAACCGTCCGCTGTTCCGCATCTTCGACGGCTACAACCACGAGATCTTCGCCGACGACATCATGACCGGCGGCCTCGCCCGGCCCTGGCTCCAGCTGATGCCGCCGCTGCCGACCGACACCGCCAAGTGGCCCTCCACCACCAGCGGCGCCTTCACCACCGTCGCCCGCTGCTCCAACCCGATCTGGCAGCCGAAGATGCGCATCGCCGTGAACACGGCCGCCTCCGCCGGCGCCACCGGCCAGGTCCGGGTCCTCGTCGACACCGTGCAGTTCGGTCCCACGGTCACCGCGGGCACCACCTTCGACCACCTCGGCCTGCTGCCCGGCGACATGAGGACCCGCTTCGGCCAGACGATGAACATCGAGGTCCAGGCGCTCGCCACCGGCGGCACCGTCTACGCCCAGACCGTGCTCATCCACGGCGCGCAGACCTGATCCCGTTCCCACCCCACCAGGAGCACCCATGACCATCGACCCCACCCAGCCCTGGGGCCTCGCCATCGACTACGCGGGCCGCGCCACGGTCGAGGAGAACGGCCACACCCTCAACATCCGGGTCTACGACAACAGCTTCGGCCACACCCTGGAGCGCGACCCGGTCACCGGGCAGTACCCGGCGGTGTACGTCTCCGCCGAGCTCTCCGAGCGCGGCGAGCGCGACGCCGTGCTGCGCGGCTCCGGGCTCGTGATCGTCCAGGCCCAGAACGGCGCGCCCGCCCAGCCCGACCCGACCGCCGTCCAGCGGGCCGTCGCCGACGCCCTCGCCGACTTCGAGGCCCGCCGCTCGGCCGCCGCCGCGCTCTGCGCCGTCTGGGTCCCGGCCCCGCCCGCGCCCGAGACCCCCGCCCCGCCGGCCGAGGAGACCCCGGCCCCGTAAGCCCGCGGGCCGCGCGCCCGCCCCCGTACGTCCACGCCCCGAGCCGCACCGGCCGGGGTTTTCGCATGTCCGGAGGACACAGATGGCCACTCCCCTCCCCGCGGACCGGTTCCTCGCCGCGCTCCGCGCCGAAGGCGTCACCGTCGTCGAGCACGACGGCTGGCGCACCCACAACCGCGACGGGCACGGCGCCTGGGGCCCGGTCGTCGGCGTGATGATCCACCACACCGTCTCCAGCGGCACCGAGAACACCGTCTCGCTCTGCTACGACGGCTACGCCGGCCTGCCGGGCCCGCTCTGCCACGGCGTCATCGCCAAGGACGGCTCCGTCCACCTGGTCGCCAGCGGGCGCGCCAACCACGCGGGCGGCGGCGACCCGTCCGTCCTCCAGGCCGTGATCACCGAGACCTACGGGGACCGGCCGCCGGTCCCGCGCGCCCACCAGGGCAGCCCCGGAGCCGTCGACGGCAACGCCCGCTTCTACGGCTTCGAGTGCGTCAACCTCGGCAACGGCACCGACCCCTGGCCGGCCGCCCAGCTCGAAGCCATCGAGCGGGTCTCGGCCGCGCTGTGCCGGGCCCACGGCTGGGGCGCCAAGTCCGTCATCGGCCACTCCGAGTGGTCCGACTGGAAGAACGACCCCCGCGGCTTCGGGATGCCGGTCATGCGCGGACGGGTCCAGCAGCGGCTCGGCTCCGCGCCGACCGCCAAGCCGGTCCCGCCCAAGCCGGCCGCGCCGCGCTACCAGCCCTTCCCCGGGACCGCCTTCTTCAAGACCACGCCGAGCTCCGCCGTCGTCACCGCGATGGGCCGCCGGCTGGTGGCGGAGGGCTGCGGCCGGTACACGTCCGGCCCGAGCCCGCGCTGGTCCGAGGCCGACCGCCAGTCGTACGCCGCCTGGCAGCGCAAGCTCGGCTTCTCCGGCACCGACGCCGACGGCTGGCCGGGCGCCGCCTCCTGGAACGCCCTCAAGGTCCCGTACGTCCGGTAAGCCCCCCGCACCGAACCCCCACGCAAGGAGAACCACCCATGTCCGAAGCCGCCAAGCGCACGGCCCGCACCGTGCTGCAGACCGCCGTCGGCATCGCCGTACTGCTGCCGGCCCTGGTCGACGCCTCCGGCATCCCCGCGACCCTCCCCTGGGTCGCCGGGGCCCTGGCCGCCGCGGGCGCCCTCACCCGTGTGATGGCCGTCCCGGCGCTCCAGGCGCTGCTGCCGTCCTGGCTGCGCGTCGGCCCGCAGCCGCTGCCCGGGGCGGAGGCGGCAGATGACCGAGCCTGACCCGAACGACCCGGTCGCCGTCGCCCTCGAACTGGAGCGGCTGCGCGGCACCCTGGAGGCCGGCTTCGCCCGCGTCGACGGCTCGCTCGCCCTGCTGGTGCAGCGCAGCGACCAGACCGACAAGCAGCTCGCCGACCACGAGGCCCGGCTCGACGCGCTGGAGCGCTCCCGCTGGCCGCTCGCCAGCATCGGCGCCCTCGCCGCGGTGGCCACGGTCGCCGTCGCCGCCTGGGAGATGACCGCGCGCTGACCCCGTGCCCGTACCCGGACGCGGGAACGCCGAAGGGCGGCCACCCCTCGCGGGGTGACCGCCCTTCGGTCAGGCGACTCGCTTACTGGTTGTACGGACCGTAGTCGTAGTCCTCCAGCGGAACGGCCTGGCCGGAGCCGGTGCCGAACGGCGAGTAGTCGATGTCGTCGTAGCCGACGGCCGAGTACATCGCGGCCTTGGCCTCCTCGGTCGGCTCCACCCGGATGTTGCGGTAGCGGGACAGACCCGTACCGGCCGGGATGAGCTTACCGATGATGACGTTCTCCTTGAGGCCGATGAGGCTGTCGGACTTGGCGTTGATCGCCGCATCCGTCAGGACTCGGGTCGTCTCCTGGAAGGAGGCGGCCGACAGCCAGGACTCCGTCGCCAGCGAGGCCTTGGTGATACCCATCAGCTGCGGACGGCCGGAGGCCGGGTGGCCGCCTTCCTGGACCACACGACGGTTCTCGGTCTCGAACTTCGAACGCTCGACCAGCTCGCCGGGCAGCAGCTCCGCGTCGCCCGACTCGATGATCGTCACGCGGCGCAGCATCTGCCGGATGATGATCTCGATGTGCTTGTCGTGGATCGACACACCCTGCGAGTTGTAGACCTTCTGGACCTCGCCGACCAGGTGGACCTGGACGGCACGCTGGCCCAGAATGCGCAGCACGTCGTGCGGGTTGGTGGCACCCACGGTGAGCTTCTGGCCCACCTCGACGTGGTCGCCCTCGCCCACGAGCAGACGGGCGCGCTTCGAGATCGGGAACGCCGTCTCGTCGGTGCCGTCGTCCGGGGTGATGACGATCTTCTTGGTCTTCTCGGTCTCCTCGATGCGGACGCGACCGGCCGCCTCGGAGATCGGGGCGACACCCTTCGGCTGCCGGGCCTCGAAGAGCTCGACGACACGGGGCAGACCCTGGGTGATGTCGTCACCGGCCACACCACCGGTGTGGAAGGTACGCATCGTCAGCTGGGTACCGGGCTCACCGATGGACTGGGCGGCGATGATGCCGACCGCCTCACCGATGTCGACCAGCTTGCCGGTGGCCAGCGAGC
Source organism: Streptomyces sp. NPDC042100 (assembly GCF_055582325.1). Taxonomy (NCBI): domain Bacteria; kingdom Bacillati; phylum Actinomycetota; class Actinomycetes; order Kitasatosporales; family Streptomycetaceae; genus Streptomyces; species Streptomyces sp. NPDC042100. The sequence continues at coordinate 459,611 of NZ_JBVJDK010000001.1, read as the reverse complement.
GGCCGTAGCAGAAGGCACAGGTGCCGACGGCCGACTCACAGGTCAGGACCGAGCGGGTCTTGACCTCCTCGACGCCCGCGCCCACCAGCGCGTCGATGAGCACGTCGCCCAGGTCCACGTTGGCCGGCGCGATGACCTTGCCGTCCACGACGACGTCCTCGGCGAGCATCCGCGCGTACACGGAGGTCTCGACGTCGTCCGTCTTGCGCAGCACGCCGTCCGCACCGCGCTCGGCGATCTTCAGCTTCAGACCGCGCTCGGTGCCGCAGTCCTCCTCGCGGATGATCACGTCCTGCGAGACGTCCACCAGACGACGGGTCAGGTAACCCGAGTCGGCGGTACGCAGGGCGGTGTCGGCGAGACCCTTACGGGCACCGTGCGTCGAGATGAAGTACTCGAGGACGGAGAGGCCCTCACGGAAGGACGCCTTGATGGGACGCGGAATGGTCTCGTTCTTGGCGTTCGACACCAGACCACGCATACCGGCGATCTGCCGCATCTGCATCATGTTTCCTCGGGCACCCGAGTCAACCATCATGAAGATGGGGTTCGTCTTGGGGAAGTTCGCGTTCATCGCCTCGGCGACCTCGTTGGTCGCCTTGGTCCAGATCGCGATGAGCTCCTGCGTGCGCTCTTCCTTGGTGATCAGACCGCGCTCGTACTGCTTCTGGACCTTCTCGTCCTGCGCCTCGTAGCCCTTGACGATCTCCTTCTTCGCCTCGGGAACGACGACGTCGGAGATGGCCACGGTGACACCGGAGCGGGTCGCCCAGAAGAAGCCCGCCGCCTTCAGGTTGTCGAGCGTCGCCGCCACGATGACCTTGGGGTAGCGCTCGGCCAGGTCGTTGACGATCTCGGAGAGCTGCTTCTTGCCCACCGAGTAGTCGACGAACGGGTAGTCCTCGGGCAGCAGCTCGTTGAAGAGCGCGCGGCCCAGGGTCGTCCGGATGCGGAACGAGTCGCCCTGCTGCCACTCCGGCTCGCCCTCCTCGGCGACCGGGGGAACCCAGCCGCGCGGCGGGACGGTGCCGATCGGGAAGCGGATGTCGATCGGGGACTGCAGCGCCAGCTCGCCGGCGTCGAACGCCATGATCGCCTCGGCCGTGGAGCCGAACGCGCGGCCCTCGCCCTTGGTGTCACGGAGCTCACCGTCGGTGGTGAGGAAGAACAGACCGAGGACCATGTCCTGGGTCGGCATCGTCACCGGACGGCCGTCGGCGGGCTTGAGGATGTTGTTCGAGGACAGCATCAGGATGCGGGCCTCGGCCTGCGCCTCCGCGGAGAGCGGCAGGTGGACGGCCATCTGGTCACCGTCGAAGTCCGCGTTGAACGCGGTGCAGACGAGCGGGTGGATCTGGATGGCCTTGCCCTCGACGAGCTGCGGCTCGAAGGCCTGGATGCCGAGGCGGTGCAGCGTGGGCGCACGGTTCAGCAGAACCGGGTGCTCGGCGATGACCTCTTCGAGGACGTCGTACACGACCGTGCGGCCGCGCTCGACCATGCGCTTCGCCGACTTGATGTTCTGCGCGTGGTTGAGGTCCACCAGGCGCTTCATCACGAACGGCTTGAAGAGCTCCAGCGCCATGGCCTTCGGCAGACCGCACTGGTGCAGCTTGAGCTGCGGGCCGACGACGATGACGGAACGCGCGGAGTAGTCCACACGCTTGCCGAGCAGGTTCTGACGGAATCGGCCCTGCTTGCCCTTCAGCATGTCGCTGAGGGACTTCAGCGGACGGTTGCCGGGGCCCGTCACCGGGCGACCACGACGGCCGTTGTCGAAGAGGGCGTCGACCGCCTCCTGGAGCATCCGCTTCTCGTTGTTCACGATGATCTCGGGGGCACCGAGGTCGAGCAGACGCTTCAGACGGTTGTTGCGGTTGATCACGCGGCGGTACAGGTCGTTCAGGTCGGAGGTCGCGAAGCGGCCACCGTCCAGCTGCACCATCGGACGCAGGTCCGGCGGGATGACCGGCACGCAGTCGAGCACCATGCCGTTGGGCTTGTTGCTGGTCTGCAGGAACGCGGAGACGACCTTGAGGCGCTTGAGCGCACGGGTCTTCTTCTGGCCCTTGCCGGTACGGATGATCTCGCGGAGGCGCTCGGCCTCCTCCTCCAGGTCGAAGGACTCCAGGCGCTTCTGCAGCGCCGCGGCACCCATCGAGCCGTCGAAGTACGTGCCGAAGCGGTCACGCAGCTCGCGGTAGAGGAGCTCGTCGCCCTCCAGGTCCTGGACCTTGAGGTTCTTGAAGCGGGTCCAGACCTCGTCCAGGCGGTCGATCTCGCGCTGCGCGCGGTCGCGCAGCTGCTTCATCTCGCGCTCGGCACCCTCGCGCACCTTGCGGCGCACGTCGGCCTTGGCACCCTCGGCCTCAAGCTCGGCGAGGTCGTTCTCGAGCTTCTTCGCGCGGTTCTCCAGGTCGGAGTCGCGACGGTTCTCGATCTGCTGGCGCTCGACGGAGACGTGCGCCTCCAGCGAGGGCAGGTCACGCGTACGACGCTCGTCGTCGACGAACGTGATCATGTACGCCGCGAAGTAGATGACCTTCTCGAGGTCCTTCGGGGCGAGGTCGAGCAGGTAGCCAAGGCGCGACGGAACGCCCTTGAAGTACCAGATGTGGGTGACGGGAGCGGCGAGCTCGATGTGGCCCATCCGCTCGCGGCGCACCTTGGCGCGGGTGACCTCGACGCCACACCGCTCACAGATGATGCCCTTGAAGCGGACACGCTTGTACTTGCCGCAGTAGCACTCCCAGTCCCGGGTCGGACCGAAGATCTTCTCGCAGAAGAGTCCGTCCTTCTCGGGCTTCAGGGTGCGGTAGTTGATGGTCTCCGGCTTCTTGACCTCGCCGTGGCTCCACTGACGGATGTCGTCAGCGGTGGCCAGACCGATCCGGAGCTCGTCGAAGAAGTTGACGTCGAGCACTATGCGTCAATCCCTCTCAGGGTTGTAAGGCTGTGGGTCTGATACGGGGGTCCTGGGGCCGGCCGGGGACTCGGTGGACTGCACCGAGTCCCCGTCCGGACTCCCGTCAGACCTCTTCGACGCTGCTCGGCTCGCGCCGGGACAGGTCGATGCCGAGCTCCTCCGCTGCGCGGAAGACGTCCTCGTCGGTGTCGCGCATCTCGATGGACATGCCGTCCGAGGACAGCACCTCCACGTTGAGGCACAGGGACTGCATCTCCTTGATGAGCACCTTGAAGGACTCGGGGATGCCGGGCTCAGGGATGTTCTCGCCCTTGACGATGGCCTCGTAGACCTTCACGCGGCCGGTCACGTCGTCGGACTTGATCGTCAGCAGCTCCTGGAGGGCGTACGCGGCGCCGTAAGCCTCCAGCGCCCACACCTCCATCTCACCGAAGCGCTGGCCACCGAACTGGGCCTTACCACCCAGCGGCTGCTGGGTGATCATCGAGTACGGGCCGGTCGAACGCGCGTGCAGCTTGTCGTCGACCAGGTGGTGGAGCTTGAGGATGTACATGTACCCGACCGAGATCGGGTCCGGGAACGGCTCGCCGGAGCGGCCGTCGAACAGGCGCGCCTTACCGGTCGGGAGCACCATGCGCTCGCCGTCGCGGTTCGGGATGGTGTGCTGGAGCAGACCCGCGAGCTCGTCCTCACGCGCACCGTCGAAGACCGGGGTGGCGACGTTGGTGCCGGGGGCGACCTGGTCGGCACCGATGGCCTGGAGGCGCTGCGCCCACTCGTCGGCGAGACCGGAGACGTCCCAGCCGCGGCTGGCGAGCCAGCCGAGGTGGATCTCCAGGACCTGTCCCGGGTTCATTCGGGACGGGACACCCAGCGGGTTCAGGATGATGTCGACCGGGGTGCCGTCCTCAAGGAACGGCATGTCCTCGATCGGGAGGATCTTGGAGATGACACCCTTGTTGCCGTGACGGCCGGCCAGCTTGTCACCGTCGGTGATCTTGCGCTTCTGGGCGACGTAGACGCGGACCAGCTGGTTCACACCAGGGGGAAGCTCGTCGCCCTCCTCGCGGTCGAAGACGCGGACGCCGATGACCTTGCCGATCTCGCCGTGCGGGACCTTCAGCGAGGTGTCACGGACCTCACGGGCCTTCTCACCGAAGATCGCGCGGAGCAGGCGCTCCTCGGGGGTCAGCTCGGTCTCGCCCTTGGGCGTGACCTTGCCGACGAGGATGTCGCCGGCGACGACGTCCGCCCCGATGCGGATGATGCCGCGCTCGTCGAGGTCGGCGAGGACCTCCTCGGAGACGTTCGGGATGTCCCGGGTGATCTCCTCGGGGCCCAGCTTGGTGTCACGGGCGTCGACCTCGTGCTCCTCGATGTGGATCGAGGAGAGGACGTCGTCCTGCACGAGGCGCTGCGACAGGATGATCGCGTCCTCGTAGTTGTGGCCCTCCCACGGCATGAACGCCACGAGCAGGTTCTTGCCGAGCGCCATCTCGCCGTCTTCGGTGGCGGGACCGTCGGCCAGCACCTGGCCCTCGATGACCCGGTCGCCCTCGTCGACGACGACCTTCTGGTTGACCGAGGTGCCCTGGTTCGAGCGGGAGAACTTGTGCAGGCGGTACGTGATGTACGTGCCGTCGTCGTTGGCGACCGTGATGTAGTCGGCCGACAGCTCCTGGACGACACCGTCCTTCTCGGCCTTGAGCACGTCGCCGGCGTCGGTGGCGCAGCGGTACTCCATGCCGGTGCCGACGAGCGGGGACTCCGACTTAATCAGCGGGACGGCCTGACGCATCATGTTCGCGCCCATGAGGGCACGGTTGGCGTCGTCGTGCTCGAGGAACGGGATCATCGCGGTCGCGACCGACACCATCTGGCGCGGCGAGACGTCCATGTAGTCCACGTCCGAGGGCTCGACGTAGTCGACCTCGCCGCCACGCTTACGGACCAGGACGCGCGGCTCGGTGAACTGGAGCTCGTCGTTCAGGGTCGCGTTCGCCTGGGCGATGACGAAGCGGTCCTCCTCGTCGGCGGTGACGTAGTCGACCTCGTCGGTGACCTGGCCGTCGACGACCTTGCGGTACGGCGTCTCGATGAAGCCGAAGGGGTTGATCCGGCCGTACGAGGCGAGCGAACCGATCAGACCGATGTTCGGGCCTTCGGGGGTCTCGATCGGGCACATGCGTCCGTAGTGGGACGGGTGCACGTCTCGGACCTCGAAGCCGGCCCGCTCACGGGACAGACCGCCGGGACCCAGCGCCGAGAGACGACGCTTGTGCGTCAGACCCGACAGCGGGTTGTTCTGGTCCATGAACTGCGACAGCTGGCTGGTGCCGAAGAACTCCTTGATGGAGGCGACGACCGGCCGGATGTTGATCAGGGTCTGCGGCGTGATCGCCTCGACGTCCTGGGTGGTCATGCGCTCGCGCACGACGCGCTCCATACGAGCCAGACCCGTGCGGACCTGGTTCTGGATGAGCTCGCCGACGTTGCGCAGACGACGGTTGCCGAAGTGGTCGATGTCGTCGGGCTCGACGACGATCTCCGTGCCGCTGGCGCCGATCGTCTCGGTCTCGCCCGCGTGGAGCTTGACCAGGTACTTGATCGTGGCGATGACGTCGTCGGTGGTGAGGACACCGGCGTTCAGCGGCTCGTCCGCACCCAGCTTCTTGTTGACCTTGTAGCGGCCGACCTTCGCGAGGTCGTAGCGCTTCGGGTTGAAGTACAGGTTCTCGAGCAGCGTCTGCGCGGCCTCACGGGTCGGCGGCTCGCCCGGACGCAGCTTGCGGTAGATGTCGAGCAGCGCGTCGTCCTGACCCTGGGTGTGGTCCTTCTCCAGGGTGGCGCGCATGGACTCGTACTCGCCGAACTCCTGCAGGATCTGCTCGGTGGTCCAGCCGAGCGCCTTCAGGAGGACGGTGACGGACTGCTTGCGCTTGCGGTCGATGCGGACGCCGACCATGTCGCGCTTGTCGATCTCCATCTCCAGCCAGGCACCCCGGGACGGGATGATCTTGGCGGAGAAGATGTCCTTGTCGGACGTCTTGTCGATGGAGGAGTCGAAGTAGACACCGGGGGAACGGACGAGCTGCGACACGACGACGCGCTCGGTGCCGTTGATGACGAAGGTGCCCTTGCTGGTCATGAGCGGGAAGTCGCCCATGAAGACCGTCTGGGACTTGATCTCGCCGGTCTCGTTGTTCGTGAACTCGGCGGTCACGAAGAGCGGGGCACCGTAGGTGAAGTCACGGTCCTTGCACTCGTCGATCGAGTTCTTCGGCGGCTCGAAGCGGTGGTCGCGGAAGGTCAGCGACATCGACCCGGAGAAGTCCTCGATCGGGGAGATCTCCTCGAAGATCTCCTCCAGACCGGACTTCGTGGGGACGTCCTGTCCCGACTCAAGGGCGGCCTCGACGCGAGCCTTCCAGGCAGCGTTGCCGAGCAGCCAGTCGAAGCTCTCGGTCTGGAGCGCGAGGAGGTTCGGAACCTCGAGAGGCTCCTTGATCTTTGCAAAGGAGATGCGCAGCGGGGCGGTGCTGGCGCCGTTGTTCGTATTGGTCGAGGCGTTGCGCGAGGCGGCCAAGAGGGGGTCCTTCCGAGGGCTCGGACTCACTACGCGCGTACCGGTCCCAAGCGGAGCTTGTTGGAAGACGTGTCCCGATGTGGCTGAAAGGCCAGGTCAGAGTGGGTCGACCAGCGAAGCGGTTGCGAGGGGATGCCCCTGGTGACGGGCAGGGGGCAGTTAACAGGCAGCGCAAAGGGACAGTGTAGCCACTTGGCCCACTGATGTCCAGGGCGAGTTCTTCGCAACCCTCGTTGTTCTCAACTCCGCGGTACCTCGCGCCGTGCGGCGCACCTCGATACTGCCCGTTCGGTCGCCGATCCATGCCTCGGATACGGATCGATGTGACGACGCGTCCTGAGAATTGCGCGCTGCGTGCGGTTCGTCAAGGCCCCCGCCCCTGCGCGGCGCACGGCGAAGATCACCATACTCCGCGCCGGGAGCCCCGGACGACCGCCGCCACGCGGTCCCTGGGAACGCCGAAAGGCGACCACCCAGATGGATGATCGCCTTTCGATGCCTCCGCGTTACACGGGGGCGAGAGTCAGCTCAGCGAGCCGAAACGGCCTTACTTGACCGTGACGGAGGCGCCGGCGGCCTTGAGGGACTCGGCAGCCTTCTCGGCGGCCTCCTTCGCGACCTTCTCGAGGACCGGCTTCGGGGTGCCGTCGACGAGGTCCTTGGCCTCCTTGAGGCCCAGGGAGGTGAGCTCGCGCACGACCTTGATGACCTGGATCTTCTTGTCGCCGGCACCCTCGAGGATGACGTCGAACTCGTCCTGCTCCTCGGCGGCCTCGGCGGCGACCGGGGCACCCGGGCCGGCAACGGCGACGGCCGCGGCGGCGGTGACGTCGAACTTCTCCTCGAAGGCCTTCACGAACTCGGAGAGCTCGATGAGGGTCATCTCCTCGAACTGGGCGAGGAGGTCGTCCTGAGAGAGCTTCGCCATGATGGGCGATCCTTCCACTAATTCGGCAGGTGCCGGATGTATGTAAAGGCGGGCGTAACGGCCCGCTGCGACCCGCTCACGTGTGCGAGCGGATCATTACGCGAGCCGAATTACTCGGCACCGCCCTGCTCGGCGAGCTTGACGCGAAGCGCCTCCGCGGTGCGGACGAACTTCGACGGCAGCGCCTGGAGGAGCGAAGCAGTCTGGGACTGCTTGCCCTTGAAGGCACCGGCCAGCTTGCTGAGCAGAACCTCGCGGGACTCGAGGTCCGCGAGCTTCTTGATCTCGTCGGCGGAGAGAGCCTTACCGTCAAGGACACCGGCCTTGATGATGAGGTTCGGGTTCTCCTTGGCGAAGTCACGCAGAGCCTTCGCCGACTCCACCGGGTCACCGGTGACGAAGGCGACCGCGGTCGGACCAGCGAAGTGCTCGTCCAGTGCGGTGATCCCGGCCTCGTTGGCCGCAATCTTGGTCAGCGTGTTCTTCACCACGGCGTACTGGGCGTTCTCACCGAGCGAACGGCGCAGCGTCTTGAGCTGCGCCACGGTGAGACCCCGGTACTCGGTCAGCACAGCGGCGTTCGAGCCACGGAACTGGTCCGCGAGCTCGGCCACCGAGGCAGCCTTGTCGGGCCTTGCCATGAGCGTCGGCCTCCTTCCGGGTGATGTGACCGCTCGGAAGGGACTGAACAAAACAAAACGCCCCGGGCGCAGGCGCTCGGGGCTCAGCTCGACCGAATCGAAATCCGGGAACTCATCCACAGTCACCTGCGCGGGTCGTTCGCCACTCAGCGAATCCTTCGGCCACCGCACCTAGAGGGGCGCAGCGACGACCAGCGGTCTTTGGCTTCTGTGGAAGAGTACGTGACGGGGGCGGCGCGGGGCAAATCAGCCCTGCTGGGCACCCTTGATCATCTCGAACAGGTCGAAGGTGTCCTTGGCCGGCGGGACCTGGACGGTCGCCTTGGCCCCGTAGTCCGAGTAGTCGGCGCGCATCTTCACCGTGCCCTTGTCCATCGCCATGTCGACGACCATGCGGACCGGGTAGCCGTCGGCGTTGACCCAGATGTCGGTGTCGTAGCCCTTGAGGCCGGCCTTCTTGACCCCGGCGACGAGGTCCTGGCGCTCCTTGGCGGTCAGCACCTCGGACTGCTTGTTGCTGGCCAGCATCTGCTCGACGGTGAGCGCGCCCTTGTAGTGCTGGGCCTCGGCGCCGTCGATCTTCTCGGCACCGATGTGCTTCAGGTTCGGCGACTCCAGGAGCAGGGCGAGCTGCTGCGCCGGGTCCTGGTTCATGCTCTCCATGCCGCCGGTCATCTGCTTCTGCAGGGCCTTGTCGCCGGAGGCCTCGGCGGCGGCCTTCATGTCCAGCTTCATCCAGCGCTTGCCGTCCATCTCGGCGGCGGCCTTCTCGCCCATGTCCATGTACATGACCTGGTCGAGCATGACCATGCGCATCTCCTTGGGCGCGCTCGGGTCACCGGCGGTGAGGGCGGAGCCCGTCATGGTGAGATCCATGGCGGCCGGGTTCCAGCCCTGGACGCCGGTCATCCGCATGGTCCCGTTGCCGTCGGGGGCGCCCGCGATGTCCATGGTCATGGTGACCTTGGCCGACTTGATGTCCGAGGTCTTGCGGTACGCGGCCTGGAGCGCCTTGGCCGTCTCGTCCCGGGTCTGCGCCTTCTGGCCCGAGCCCGCGGCCTTCTTGCCCTCGGCGGGCTTGTCGGCGTCACCGTCCTGACAGCCGGCCACGCCGCCGATGACGGCCACGACGGCCAGCGAGACGCCCGCGCGCTTCCATGCGGACATGCTCATGCGTCCCCACCCCACTCATTCTTTAATGCGTTCGCAAAGTTTTTCGGTCTCCAGCACCGTAACGCACGGGACCGACAACACAGGAATGAGAAAACCGCCCCTCACGGCTCCGGAGAGCCGTGAGGGGCGGTTTCAGGACGCTCGAGTCAGGAGACTCAGACCGCGGCCGGGTCCTCCTCGACGAGGAGGTTGCGGGTGCGGTTCGAGTCGACCGGAATGCCGGGGCCCATCGTGGTGGCGATGGCGGCCTTCTTGATGTAGCGACCCTTGGCGGCGGACGGCTTCAGACGGAGGATCTCCTCCAGGGCCGCGCCGTAGTTCTCCACCAGCTGGGCGTCGTCGAAGGACACCTTGCCGATGATGAAGTGCAGGTTCGAGTGCTTGTCGACGCGGAACTCGATCTTGCCGCCCTTGATGTCGTTGACAGCCTTCGCGACATCGGGGGTGACGGTGCCGGTCTTCGGGTTCGGCATGAGACCACGCGGGCCGAGGACACGGCCGAGGCGGCCGACCTTGCCCATGAGGTCCGGGGTGGCGACGACGGCGTCGAACTCGTTCAGGCGGTTGCCCTTGGAGATCTCGTCGATGAGCTCGTCGGAGCCGACGATGTCGGCGCCCGCGGCGATCGCGGCCTCGGCACGGTCACCGGTCGCGAAGACCAGGACCCGGGCGGTCTTACCGGTGCCGTGCGGAAGGTTCACGGTGCCACGGACCATCTGGTCGGCCTTGCGCGGGTCGACACCCAGACGGAAGGCCACCTCGACGGTGCTGTCGAACTTGGTGGTGGCGGTCTCCTTGGCGAGACGGACGGCCTCGAGCGGGGCGTAGAGCTTCTCCCGGTCGATCTTCGCGTCCGCAGCGCGGAGGGACTTGCTGCGCTTCACTGCTGCTCCTGGTGTGTTTCAGGGGTGGAGTCGTGGTGCGGGCCGGCGCAGGCCCTACCACTGTGGTCGAACGAGGGGGCTGATCAGCCCTCGACCGTGATGCCCATGGAACGGGCGGTGCCAGCGATGATCTTGGACGCGGCGTCCAGGTCGTTGGCGTTCAGGTCGGGGAGCTTGACCGTGGCGATCTCGCGGACCTGGGCGGCCGTGAGCTTGGCGACCTTGGTCTTGTGCGGCTCGCCGGAGCCCTTGTCCACACCAGCGGCCTTGAGGATCAGCTTGGCGGCCGGCGGAGTCTTGGTGATGAAGGTGAAGGAACGGTCCTCGTAGACCGTGATCTCCACCGGCACGACCATGCCACGCTGCGACTCGGTCGCGGCGTTGTAGGCCTTGCAGAACTCCATGATGTTGACGCCGTGCTGACCGAGCGCGGGGCCGACCGGCGGGGCCGGGTTGGCCGCACCGGCGTTGATCTGGAGCTTGATAAGCCCCGTGACCTTCTTCTTCTTGGGAGGCATGTGCTCTCTCCGGGTCCTAGTGAGAGTTTTCAGCCGATCCATCCGGTCGTCCGGACGGAGGCATACCGCACAACGATAACGGGTATAGACGTGCGGCTAAAAACCGAGCAGGTCAGAGCGGCTGTGAGCCACTCTGACCTGGTCGGAAACCTGTGAAGATCAGTTCTTCTGGATCTGGTCGAAGCTGAGCTCGACCGGGGTCTCGCGACCGAAGATCTCGACGAGGCCCTTGACCTTCTTCGAGTCGGCGTTGATCTCGTTGATCGTCGCCTGGAGGGTCGCGAAGGGGCCGTCGGTGACGGTGACCGAGTCGCCGACCTCGAAGTCCAGGACCTCGACGGTGACCTTGCGGGCCGGAGCCGGCTTGCCCTCGGCCTCGGCGGCCTCGCGGGCGGCCTTCTCCTCGGCCTCCGGGGCGAGCATCTTGACGATCTCGTCCAGGGTCAGCGGGTACGGGTCGTAGGCGTTGCCCACGAAGCCGGTGACGCCGGGGGTGTTGCGGACGACGCCCCAGGACTCGTTCGTCAGATCCATGCGGACGAGAACGTAACCGGGCAGCTTGTTCTGCCGGACGTTCTTGCGCTCGCCGTTCTTGATCTGGACGATCTCCTCTTCGGGGACCTCGGCCTGGTAGATGAACTCCTCGACGTTCAGCGAGACGGCACGCTGCTCCAGGTTCGCCTTCACGCGCTTCTCGTAGCCCGCGTAGGTGTGGATGACGTACCACTCGCCGGGGAGCGTGCGGAGCTCCTCGCGGAGCGCGGCGATCGGGTCGACCGGAGCGGCGGGCTCGGCGTCCTCGTCCTCGTCGGACTCCTCGGACTCGCCCTCTTCGCCGTCCTCGGACTCCTCGTCGGAGCCCTCGGTGGCCTCGGCGGCCTCGTCCTCGTCCGACTCCTCGTCGGCCTCGGCGTGGATCGCGGACTCCTCGGCGGCCTCGCCGGCCTCGGCGTCAGCAGCGTCGGCCTGGTCCTCGTCGGCAGCCTCGACGATGTCCAGCTCGTCCTCGACGGACTCGGACTCGAAGGCGTCGTTCAGGTTCGCGTCAGACACGGTGGCTGCTTCTTCCTGCGATACAGATGGGGTGGAACAAAAAGTCAGCCGAAGACGTACTTGACTGCTTCCTGGAAGCCATAGTCAATCACGGTCACAAGGCCGATCATGATGACAACGAAGACAATCACCACAGTGGTGTACGTCGACAGCTGGCTTCGCGTGGGCCAGACGACCTTGCGGAGTTCCGCGACGATCTGGCGGTAGAACAGCGCGAGACGGCCCAGAGGGCCCTTCTTTCCGCGCTTGCCGCCCTTCCGGGTCTTCTTCTTCGACTCCGGGGTGGCGTCTTCGGCATCAGGCATGTCGATGGAGCCTACGGCGTCCGTCACGATCTTTCACCTGATTCCGGGTCGTGGCCGTGCCGCGCCCGGATGGGTGGAGCCGCACGGCGGTGCAATGAAGTACGTACAACATGCGCACACAGCCTGGCGGTGTGTGTAGCAGGGCCGGAGGGACTTGAACCCCCAACCGCCGGTTTTGGAGACCGGTGCTCTACCAATTGAGCTACGACCCTTTGTGGCGTCCCCCAACCTACCGCATCGTGAGATGTGGTCGGTGCGGGGCCAACGAGCAGTGAGTGTACGTGGTCGGAGGGCCCCACGTCGAACAGAAACGGCTCCGACCTGCGTCCGGCCCTCCCGCGAGGCCCCCGGGACGGCGTGTACGACCGGGAATGACCGTTCCTGTCCGCTCCGTGAAACCTGTGTGCCGGGCCCGTTCGAGGTCTGGGACGATGGGCCGTATGAGCGCTGCTACCCCTCCCACCGAGCGTCGGGTCTCCGCCCGCATCGGTGCGATCTCCGAGTCCGCCACCCTCGCCGTCGACGCCAAGGCCAAGGCCCTCAAGGCCGCCGGGCGCCCGGTGATCGGCTTCGGCGCCGGTGAGCCCGATTTCCCGACCCCCGACTACATCGTCGAGGCGGCCGTGGAGGCTTGCCGGAACCCGAAGTTCCACCGCTACACGCCCGCCGGCGGCCTGCCCGAGCTGAAGGCCGCGATCGCCGCCAAGACGCTCCGCGACTCCGGTTACGAGGTCGACGCCTCCCAGGTGCTGGTGACCAACGGCGGCAAGCAGGCGATCTACGAGGCCTTCGCCGCGATCCTGGACCCGGGCGACGAGGTCATCGTCCCGGCCCCGTACTGGACCACGTACCCGGAGTCGATCCGCCTCGCGGGCGGCGTCCCGGTGGAGGTCGTGGCCGACGAGACCACGGGCTACCGGGTCTCGGTCGAGCAGCTGGAGGCGGCGCGTACGGAGCGGACCAAGGTCGTCCTCTTCGTCTCCCCCTCGAACCCGACCGGCGCGGTCTACAGCGAGGCGGACGCCGAGGCGATCGGCCGCTGGGCCGTCGAGCACGGCCTGTGGGTCCTCACCGACGAGATCTACGAGCACCTGGTCTACGGCGACGCGAAGTTCACCTCGCTGCCGGCGATCCTGCCCGAGCTGCGCGACAAGTGCATCGTGGTCAACGGCGTCGCCAAGACGTACGCGATGACCGGCTGGCGGGTCGGGTGGATCGTCGGCCCCAAGGACGTCGTGAAGGCCGCGACCAACCTCCAGTCGCACGCCACCTCCAACGTGAGCAACGTGGCCCAGGCCGCCGCGCTGGCCGCCGTCTCCGGGAACCTGGACGCGGTCGCCGAGATGCGCACCGCCTTCGACCGGCGCCGCCAGACCATCGTGCGGATGCTCAACGAGATCGAGGGCGTCTACTGCCCGACCCCCGAGGGCGCGTTCTACGCGTACCCGTCGGTGAAGGCGCTGCTCGGCAAGGAGATCCGGGGCAAGCGCCCGCAGAGCTCCGTCGAGCTGGCCGCGCTGATCCTGGACGAGGCCGAGGTCGCGGTCGTCCCCGGCGAGGCCTTCGGCACCCCGGGCTACCTGCGCCTGTCGTACGCGCTCGGCGACGAGGACCTGGTGGAGGGCGTGTCCCGGATCCAGAAGCTGCTGGCCGAGGCCACCGACTGAGCAGACGCCCGGCATCTGGGCGGCGGGCCCCCGGTTCCACGGAACCGGGGGCCCGTTTGTGCGTTCTAGCGGGGTCCCGATCGGGGAAAGGGACTGTTCTCGTCCATTCGTGTGCGGCAAGATCAGTCGATGGAGCACGTTTACCGCGATCTCGCCACCCTGCCGAAGGCCCATCTGCACCTGCACTTCACGGGCTCGATGCGGCCCGCGACCCTGATCGAACTGGCCGACAAGTACGGGGTGCACCTCCCCGAGGCGCTCAAGAGCGGGACCCCGCCGAAGCTGCGGGCCACCGACGAGCGCGGCTGGTTCCGCTTCCAGCGGCTCTACGACCTCGCCCGCTCCTGCCTGCGTGAGCCCGAGGACATCCAGCGGCTGGTCCGCGAGGCGGCCCAGGAGGACGTCCGGGACGGCTCGGGCTGGCTGGAGATCCAGGTCGACCCCACCTCGTACGCCCCGCTGCTCGGCGGGCTGATCCCGGCCATGGAGGTCATCCTGGACGCGGTGGACGCGGCCGCGCGGGAGACCGGGCTCGGGATGCGGGTGCTTGTCGCCGCGAACCGCATGAAGCACCCCCTGGAGGCGCGCACGCTGGCCCGGCTGGCGGTGCGGTACGCGGACCGGGGCGTGGTCGGCTTCGGACTCTCCAACGACGAGCGCCGGGGCATGGCCCGCGACTTCGACCGGGCCTTCGCCATCGCGCGCGAGGGCGGGCTGCTGGCGGCCCCGCACGGCGGCGAGCTGACCGGCCCCGCGTCCGTACGGGACTGCCTGGACGACCTGCGGGCGTCGCGGGTCGGGCACGGCGTCCGGGCGGCGGAGGACCCTCGGCTGCTGCGGAAGCTGGCCGAGCGCGGGGTGACCTGCGAGGTGTGCCCGGCGTCCAATGTGGCGCTCGGGGTGTACGAGAAGCCGGAGGACGTGCCGCTGCGGACGCTCTTCGACGCGGGGGTGCCGATGGCGCTGGGCGCCGACGACCCGCTGCTGTTCGGCTCGCGGCTGGCGGCGCAGTACGAGCTCGCGCGCGTCCACCACGGCTTCACCGACGCGGAGCTGGCGGAGCTGGCCCGCCAGTCCGTACGGGGCTCGGCGGCCCCCGAGGACGTCCGGGGCCGCCTGCTCGCCGACATCGACGCCTGGCTGGCGGCACCGGCCGCCCCGGGCATCGCCCAGGGCCTGTCCTAGAGGGCCACGCCGACGGTCACGGGCTCGTTGACGAGGGTGATCCCGAAGGCGTCCCGGACCCCGTCGACGACCTCGCGGGCGAGGGCGAGCAGGTCCTCGGTGGTGGCCTCGCCCCGGTTGGTGAGGGCGAGGGTGTGCTTGGTGGAGATCCGGGCGGGCCCGGAGCCGTAGCCCTTCACGAAGCCGGCCTTGTCGATCAGCCAGGCGGCCGAGGTCTTCACGGCGCCGTCCGCGCCCGCGGGGTAGGCGGGCGGGGCGGTGTCGGGGCCGAGCCGGTCGGCGACCCGGGTGACGAAGGTCTCGTACTGCTCCGCCGTCAGGATCGGGTTGGTGAAGAAGGAGCCCGCCGACCAGGTGTCGTGGTCCGCCGGGTCCAGCACCATGCCCTTGCCGGCCCGCAGCCGCAGCACGGTCTCCCGGGCCCTCGCGAGCGGCACCCGGTCGCCGGCCCCGACGCCGAGGGCGCGGGCGGTCTCCGGGTAGGCGATCGGCGCGGACATCCCGTCGGCGTCCTCCAGCGCGAAGCGGACCCGCAGCACGACGTACCGGTCGGGCTGCTCCTTGAAGCGGCTGTGCCGGTACGAGAAGGCGCACTCGGCGTTGGTGAGGGTGACCGTCTCCCCGGCCCGCCGGTCGTACGCGACGACCTCGGTGACGGTGGCGGAGACGTCCTGGCCGTAGGCGCCGACGTTCTGGATGGGGGTGGCGCCCGCGGAGCCGGGGATGCCGGCAAGGCACTCGATCCCGGCGAGCCCGGCCTCGACGGTCCGCGCGACGGCGTCCGTCCACACCTCGCCGGCGGCGAGCTCCAGGCGGGTGCCGTCGAGGGCGAAGCCGGTGGTGGCGATGTGCAGGGCGGTGCCGTCGAAGCCCTTGTCGCCGATGACCAGGTTGGAGCCGCCGCCGATGACGAGGAGCGGGGTGCCGGAGCCGTCGGCCTCGCGGACGGCGGCGATCACCTCGTCGTCCGTGGTCGCGGTGACGAGCCGGGTGGCGGGCCCGCCGAGCCGGAAGGTGGTCAGGGGCGCGAGGGGGGCGTCGTTGAGCTGCTGCACGGGCTCAAGGGTACGGGCCCCTCCCGTGCGGAAGGGGCCCGTGGCGTGTCCGGGGTCAGGCGAGCCGGACCACGGCCCGGCTCATGCCCAGCACCTTCTGGCCGGCCGAGGTCGCGGTGAGGTCCACGCGGACCAGCCCGTCCTCCAGCTTGGCGGCCACCTTGGCGGAGACCTCGACCAGGGCGCCGTCGGCGTCGTTGGGGACGACGACGGGCTTGGTGAAGCGGACGCCGTACTCGACGACGGCGGCGGGGTCGCCGGCCCAGTCGGTGACGACGCGGATCGCCTCGGCCATGGTGAACATGCCGTGGGCGATGACGTCGGGGAGGCCGACCTCCTTGGCGAACTTCTCGTTCCAGTGGATCGGGTTGAAGTCGCCGGAGGCGCCCGCGTACCGGACGAGTGTGGCGCGGGTCACCGGGAAGGACCGCGCGGGCAGCTCGGTGCCGGTCTCGACCTCGTCGTAAGCGATCTTCGCGGTCACGGCCGGGCCTCCTCGGGCGCGCGGGACACCAGCTTGGTCCAGGCGGTCACGACGTGCTCGCCGGTCTCGTCGTGGACCTCGCCGCGGATGTCCAGGATGTCGTTGCCGGCCAGCGACTTGATCGCCTCGATGGTCGAGGTGACCGAGAGGCGGTCGCCGGCGCGCACGGGGCGCGTGTAGGCGAACTTCTGGTCGCCGTGCACCACGCGGCTGTAGTCCAGGCCCAGCTGCGGGTCCTCGATGACCTGGCCGGCGGCCTTGAAGGTGATCGCGAAGACGAAGGTCGGCGGGGCGATCACGTCCAGGTGGCCGAGCGCCTTGGCGGCCTCCTGGTCGGTGTACGCGGAATTCGCGTCGCCGATCGCCTCCGCGAACTCGCGGATCTTCTCGCGGCCGACTTCGTACGGCGCGGTGGGCGGATACGTCCGGCCCACGAAGGACTGGTCGAGCGCCATGGGCTCGCTACCTCCTGGTGTGTTGCCTGTACAAACGCCACGAGGCCGTCCCCAGAGGGGACGGCCTCGTGTACGAGCCTGATTAACGCGTCTCGCGGTGCGCGGTGTGCGAGTTGCAGCGAGGGCAGTGCTTCTTCATCTCAAGACGGTCCGGGTTGTTACGCCGGTTCTTCTTGGTGATGTAGTTCCGCTCCTTGCACTCCACGCAGGCCAGCGTGATCTTCGGGCGGACGTCGGTGGCAGCCACGTGAGTGCTCCTTGACGGACGGATAGACGGATTGAACGCAGAAAATAGTAGCCGATCGTAGGACCGACCCCACAATCGGCTACTGCGTGTAGCGGTGACCGGACTTGAACCGGTGACACAGCGATTATGAGCCGCTTGCTCTACCGACTGAGCTACACCGCTTTGATGATCTGGACCCCGCCCGAAGGCGGGATCCTTCTCACCAGAGCCCCAATACGGAATCGAACCGTAGACCTTCTCCTTACCATGGAGACGCTCTACCGACTGAGCTATTGGGGCGAGCGAGGAAGACATTACACGCTCCTCGGCCCATCACCCAAATCCGTTTCCCCGGCCCTCCGCGCGGCCTGTTCCCGGGCGCCTCCTAGGCCACACGTGCCCTCATCAGTACGACTATTGCGCTCCTCCTCGAAGGCGACCGCGGGCGCCCCTAGGCTCGGGCCCACGCTGAGTGATCTTGATCTTGGCCAGCGGTGGCCCGGAGCCGGAGGAGCCCGATTGTCAGCCGACAGCAAGCAGCCCCAGCCGTCGCCCGAGGACCGGGCCGCGGCCACCGCCGACACCACGTCGCTGCTGCTCTGCAACGCGCGGCTGACCGACGGACGCACCGTCGACGTACGGCTCGGCGGCGGGCGGATCGAAGCGGTCGGCACGGCGGGCAGCCTCCCCGCCGTCGGCGCCCGGGTCGACCTCGCCGGCTATCTGCTGCTGCCCGCGCCCGCCGAGCCCCACGCGCACGCCGACACCGCCCTCACCGCCGACTCCCCCGGCCCCGTCTCGTACGCCCCCGAGGAGGTCCAGCGCAGGGCCACCGAGGCGGCGCTGTTCCAGCTCGGGCACGGGGCGACCGCGCAGCGCGCCCAGGTGCGGATCGGGGACGTGCACGGCCTCGGGCCGCTGGAGGCCGTCCTCCAGGCCAGGCGCTCGCTGCGCGGCCTGGTCGACCTGACGGCCGTGGCGGTGCCCCGGCTGCTCACCGGGGCGGCCGGGGCGGACGGGCTCGCGATGCTGCGGGACGCGGTGAAGATGGGCGCGGGGGTGGTCGGCGGCTGCCCGGACCTGGACCCGGACCCGACCGGATACGTGGAGGCGGTGCTGGAGGTGGCCGCCGAGCACGGCTGCCCGGTGGACCTGCACACGGACGGCGAGGACCCCGGGCGGCTGGCCCGGCTCGCCGCGATGGCCGGGGGGCTGCGGCCCGGGGTGACGATCGGGCCCTGCGCGGGGCTCGGCCGGCTGGCTCCGGAGGCGGCCCGGCAGGCGGCTGACCGGCTCGCGGCCGCCGGGGTGACGGTGGTCACGCTCCCCCAGGGCGGCTGCGGGGAGACCGAGCGGCGCGGCACCGCCCCGGTGCGGCTGCTGCGGGCGGCCGGGGTGCGGGTCGCGGCGGGCAGCGGGGCGCTGCGGGACGTCTCGAACCCGGTGGGGCGCGGGGACCCGCTGGAGGCCGCCTATCTGCTGGCCTCGCTGGGCGGGCTGCCGCCCGGGGTGGCGTACGCGGCGGTGAGCGCGGACGCGCGGGCGGCGATGGGGCTCCCGGAGGTGCGGGTGGAGGCGGGCTTCCCGGCGGAGCTGCTGGCGGTGCGGGGCGAGCGGCTGGCGGGCGTGCTGTCCCTCGCGTACAGCCGGATCGTGGTGCACCGGGGGCGGGTGGTGGCGCGGACCAGCGCGGTGCGCGAGTACTGCGACTCGGCTGCGGCGCTGGACCTGCCGAGGCAGACACGCCCTGAGCGGCCCGATCCGGGCGGCGGCGCGGCCCGCTGAGCCGTACGGTCGGGAGTATGCGCGTAGTCATCGCTGGTGGACACGGACAGATCGCCCTGCGCCTCGAACGGCTGCTGGCCGCGGGCGGGCACGAGCCGGTGGGCCTGATCCGCCGCCCGGAACAGGGCGAGGCCCTGCGGGAGGCGGGCGCCGAACCGGTGCTCATGGACCTGGAGTCGGCCTCCTCGGCCGAGCTCGCCGGGGTCCTGACGGGCGCGGACGCGGCCGTCTTCGCGGCGGGCGCGGGCCCGGGCAGCGGCGCGGACCGCAAGGACACGGTGGACCGCGCGGCGGCGGTCCTCTTCGCGGACGCGGCCGAACGGGCGGGCGTGCGCCGCTTCGTGGTGGTGTCGTCGATGGGCGCCGACGCGGCCCACGAGGGCGACGCCGTCTTCGACGCGTACCTGCGGGCGAAGGGCGCCGCCGACGATGCCGTGCGCTCCCGCGCGGGCCTCGACTGGACGGTCCTGCGGCCCGGGATGCTCACCGACGACGCCGGGACGGGCCTGGTCCGGCTGGAGGCCCGGACCGGCCGGGGGCCGGTCCCGCGCGACGACGTGGCGGCGGTGCTGGCCGAGCTGCTGGAGACCCCGGCGACGGCGGGCCTGACCCTGGAGCTGGTCTCGGGCTCCGTCCCGGTGACGGTCGCGGTGAAGGACATCGCGGGCAACTGACCGGCGGCGGGCGTAGGTTGGACCCTCCACGCCGTACCGGGGGGTCCCGCCCATGCGCGTCCTGCTCTACTACCCGCTCGTCTCGCCGCCGACGGAGGTCGTGCACGAGTCGCTGCTGTACTGGGACGGCCTCGCGTCCGTCGCCCCGCGCGACCGCGAGGTGGCGCGGGCGGCGACCAGCCCGGAGCTGCGCGAGCTGCGGGAGCGGGGGCTGTACCGGCCGATGAGCCCGTACGGCTTCTCCGCGTCCGGCCTGTTCGACCCGGAGCTGTGGGAGCGGGTCGGGGACGAGCTGCACCGGCTGGCGGCCCGTCAGGCGGTGGACCCGGAGCCGTTCGACGCCTGCGTCCACGCCACGAAGTGGTCGTGGCGCGTGGAGGAGCAGGTGCTCGCGCTGGGGCTCGGCACCCGGCTGCCGGGACGCTGGTCGCTCGCGGTGACGCCGGCGGCCGCGCACACGGTCATCGGGGCGACGGCGCGGATCATGGCGGCGGGGGCGAGCCGGGGCAGCACGGCGTACATCCCGTACACCGACCGCCCGCTCGCGCACCGGGCCGCGCGGGAGCTGGCCTCCGGCGAGCCGGGGCGCGGCTACGAGGTCGAGCTCGGCCGCCTGCTGCCCCTGCCGGCCCCCGGCACCCCGCTCCCGGAGCTGCTGGCCTTCCGGGAGCGCCACGCGGACGAGCGGCACCGGCTGCTGCGGGCGGTGCACCGCCTGCTGGGCGAGCTGCGCCGGGACTACGCCCACCCGGCCGAGGTGCTGGGGGAGCTGGAGCGCGAGCTGGCCGTGGCGGCGGCGGACTACCGGGCGGCGGGCAGGGCGCTGCGGCTGGCCTGGCGGACCCGGCTGGTGACGGTGGCGGTGGCCCTGGCGGGCGCGGCGGGCGGCGCGGCGGCGCTCCCGGGCTGGGCCACGGTGGCGGCGGCGACGGCGGGCGCGTACGCGATCAACGTGGCCACGTCCCCGGTCCGTCCGCTGCGGGCCCGCCGCGACGAGCACGACTTCGCGTATCTGCACCGGGTCCGCGCGGAGCTGGGCTGAGCCGGGCTGCGCTGAGCCGGGCTGGGCCGCACCGGGCTGGGCCGGGGGCTTTCGGGCGGCGGGGACGCGAAACGGCCCCGATCCGCGTTTCCGCTGATCGGGGCCGTCTCTTCCATGTGGCGGCGCCAGGATTCGAACCTGGGTAGGCTAAGCCGACGGATTTACAGTCCGCTCCCATTGGCCACTCGGGCACACCGCCATGGGATCGCTGCTTCGGTTGGCCGCTTTTCGGCGGTGCTCCTTGGCAACGACGTAAACAATACCCGATCCCCAGGGGTGCTCCGCCACTGGATTGATCACGGGTTCGCGGCGGTCCGGGTGGCTACGCTTTGCGCTGTACCGAACGCATCCGAGCAAGGAGCCTCACGTCATGGCCGACTCCAGTTTCGACATCGTCTCCAAGGTCGATCGGCAG
Organism: Streptomyces sp. NPDC042100; assembly: GCF_055582325.1. Taxonomy (NCBI): domain Bacteria; kingdom Bacillati; phylum Actinomycetota; class Actinomycetes; order Kitasatosporales; family Streptomycetaceae; genus Streptomyces; species Streptomyces sp. NPDC042100. The sequence goes on along the minus strand of NZ_JBVJDK010000001.1, from coordinate 438,609 downwards.
GAGGTCGACAACGCCCTCAACCAGGCTGCCAAGGAGATCCAGCAGCGCTACGACTTCAAGGGGACCAACGCCTCGATCAAGTGGTCGGGCGAGAAGATCCTCATGGAGGCGAACGGCGAGGAGCGGGTCAACGCGATCCTCGACATCCTCCAGAGCAAGCTGATCAAGCGCGGCATCTCGCTGAAGTCGCTGGACGTGGAGGGCGAGCCGCAGCTGTCCGGCAAGGAGTACAAGCTCTTCGCCTCGATCGTGGAGGGCATCTCCCAGGAGAACGCCAAGAAGGTCTCCAAGGTCATCCGCGACGAGGGCCCCAAGGGCGTCAAGGCGCAGGTCCAGGGCGAGGAGCTGCGGGTCAGCTCGAAGAGCCGGGACGACCTCCAGGAGATCATCGCGCTGCTCAAGGGCAAGGACTTCGACTTCGCCCTGCAGTTCGTGAACTACCGCTGACGCGACGGTCCGGCCCGGGCCGCCCGGAGCCACCCCTCCCGCACCGCGGCCGAGGGGTGGCCGCGTCCCGGCCCCGCCGCGTCCCGGCCCCGCCGCGTCCCGGCCCCGCCGCGTCCCGTCCCCGCCGCGTCCCGGCCCCGGCGGGCTGTCGGCCCCGCCGCGCTGTCGGTGCCGCCGCCTAGGCTGCCTCCATGGCCGCCTCCCGCACCTCGGTGCCCCGTCCGCTGGCACGACAGCTCTTCGTCGAGTCCGGGCACCGCTGCGCGATACCGACCTGCCGCGCGACCCCGCTGGAGATCGCGCACATCGTGCCGTACCGCCGCGTCCGCAGGCACGAGTTCCACAACATGATCGTCCTGTGCCCGAACTGCCACACCCGCTTCGACCGCGGCGACATCGACCGCCAGGCCGTGTTCCGCTACAAGGAGCTGCTGCGGCTCCCGGACCCCAACAGCGTGGCGCCCGAGGATCCCTCCCCGAGGGCGGGCCTCATCCGGTCCTACCGGCACTTCCAGGCGAAGGCCGAGGCGTGGCGGAAGACCATCTCCCATCTGAGCGCGGCCTTCGGCTTCTCCTCGACGGCCGTCCCGCCGGTCGCCAACCTCCGGGACTGCCTCAGGGCGGCGTCGGTCGCCCGCGCGGCCACCGACAAGCTGGGCGAGCTGGGCGGCGAGGGCGTCGCCGAGGCCGCCGAGTACGTCTTCGGCTGGCACCGGCGGTGGGCCGACGACGTCTTCGACCTCAAGCTCGCCGACCTCGTCCGCGACAAGGACGAGTACGAGGAGTGGAAGGAAGAGCGCTTCATGAACTTCGTCCTGCTCCACGAGGAGATCTGCGAGGCCCTGGACCTGGACCCCACGGAGCTCGACTTCTTCGAGACCGAGCGACGGGACGACCACCTGCCCGTGGTGCCGCTGGGCACCCGCGGCTTCTGGGACGCGCAGGTGTGACCGTGGGCGAAGGGCTGTTCCCGCGCGAGCGCGCCGAGCCGGCGCCCGGGGCGGTGCATGTGCCGGGGTGGCTGCCGTTCGCGCGGCAGCGGGAACTGGTCGACGCCTGCCGGGAGTTCGGGCGGGCCGCCCCGTACCGGCACACCGTGCTGCCCGGCGGCGGCGTGATGTCGGTGCGCTCGCTGTGTCTGGGCCGGCGCTGGGAGCCGTACCGCTACCTGGACGGCGTCGCCGTCGAACTGCCGGGCTGGCTGGCCGGGCTGGGGCGGGCGGCGCTGGTCGAGGCGTACGGCGGGCACGGCGGCTTCGCGCCGGACACCGCGCTGGTCAACCACTACGCGCACGGGGCGCGGATGGGGATGCATCAGGACCGGGAGGAGCGCTCCCCCGCGCCGGTGGTGTCGCTGAGCCTCGGCGACACGTGCGTGTTCCGGCTGGGGAACGCCGAGGACCGCGGCCGGCCGTGGACCGACGTGGAGCTGGTCTCCGGGGACCTGTTCGTCTTCGGCGGGCCGTCCCGGCGCGCGTACCACGGGGTGCCCAAGGTCTACGCGGGGACGGCCGAGCCCGGTCTCGGGCTCACCGGGCGGCTGAACATCACCCTGCGCGAGACCGGGCTGTGACGCGGGTTCAGCGCTCGCGCGAGTGGCCGAGGAGGACCCGGTAGGCGATCAGCAGGACCAGGGAGCCGCCGATGGCCGAGAGCCAGGTGGCGCCGTCGTAGAAGTCCGCGTCGATCGGGCGGTCCAGGAAGCGGGCCGACAGCCAGCCGCCGAGGAAGGCGCCCACGACGCCGATCAGCGTCGTGCCGATCAGGCCGCCCGGGTCGCGTCCGGGCAGCAGGATCTTGGCGATGACGCCGGCGAGCAGGCCGAGAACGATCCAACTGATGATGCTCATGCCATGAAGGACGCCCTGTCGGCCGTCGCGGTTGCCGCGCTGGCTAGGGTGCGGCCCATGACACAGGAACTGCGCCGCACCCTCGGGGTGTTCGACGCCGTCGTCATCGGGCTCGGCTCGATGCTCGGCGCCGGGATCTTCGCGGCGCTCGGCCCGGCGGCCCACGCGGCCGGTACCGGGCTCCTGCCGGCCCTCGCGGCGGCGGCCCTCGTCGCGTACTGCAACGCCCTCTCCTCGGCCCGGCTCGCCGCCCGGTACCCCGCGTCCGGCGGCGCCTACGTCTACGGGCGGGAGCGGCTCGGCCCGTTCTGGGGCTACCTGGCGGGCTGGGCCTTCATCGCCGGGAAGACCGCCTCCTGCGCGGCGATGGCGCTCACCGCGGGCGCCTACCTGTGGCCGGAGCGGGCGCACGCGGTCGCCGTCGCCGCCGTCGTCGCGCTCACCGCCGTGAACTACCGGGGCGTGCGCAAGTCCGCGCTCCTCACCCGGGTGATCGTCGCCGCCGTCCTCGCCGTGCTCGCCGCCGTCGTGACCGTCTCCTTCGGCGCCGGGCGCGCCGAACTGCTCGGGCTCGACCAGGACGTGCGCAGCGGCGGGGTGCTCCAGGCCGCCGGGCTGCTCTTCTTCGCCTTCGCCGGGTACGCGCGGATCGCGACGCTCGGCGAGGAGGTCCGCGACCCGGCCCGGACCATCCCGCGCGCGGTGCCGATCGCGCTGGGCCTCGCCCTCGCCGTCTACGCGGCCGTCGCCGTCGGCGCCCTCGCCGTCCTCGGCTCCCCCGGGCTCGCCGCCTCCGCCGCCCCGCTCGCCGACGCCGCCCGCGCGGCCGGCGCCCCGGCGCTGGTGCCCTTCGTGACGGCGGGTGCGGCGCTGGCCGCCCTGGGCGCGCTGCTCTCGCTGATCCTCGGGGTCTCCCGGACCGCCCTCGCCATGGCCAGGGACGGCTATCTGCCGGCCCCGCTCGCCGCCGTGCACCCCCGCTTCAAGGTGCCGCACCACGCGGAGCTCGCGGTGGGCGCGGTGGTGGCCGCGGTGGCGGCGACGGGCGACGTGCGGGCCGCGATCGGCTTCTCGTCGTTCGCCGTCCTCGCGTACTACGGGGTCGCCAACGCCGCCGCCTGGACGCTGGGCCCGCGCGAGCGTCCGCTGGCCGCCCTCGGGCTGCTCGGCTGCGGGGTGCTGGCCTTCGCGCTGCCCATGGGCGCGGTGCTGGCCGGGGTGGGCGCGCTGGCGGCGGGGACGGTCGCGTACGCCGTGGTGGGCGCCGTCAGGCGAACTCGACCGTGACGCCCGAGCAGGCCAGCGCGACGACGATCTCCTCGAAGGTCGGGGGCCGGTTCCGCGCGCGCGGGACGACGCCGAGGCAGGTGCGGGCGACCTCGGCGTCGTGCCAGACCAGGGTGGTGCCCGGCTCGAACGGCGGGTGCAGCTGGTCCAGGTCCTCCGCGAGATAGCCGCCGGGGCCCAGGAAGGCCTCCCCCAGCGCGCACCAGAAGGAGTCCGCGTCCACCACGTGAGCGCCGTCGAGGTGGTACGTGTCGGCCGGCGGGTCCGGCACCTCGGAGTGGCGCCTGGCCTGCTCCAGCCACGCGCCGCGGGTCCCGGCGGGGAAGCGGGCCCAGGTGCCGGGCTCCTCGGGACGGTCCCGCCACCACAGCTCCCAGATGCCGGCGACGGCGGGCGGGCGCAGGTCGCGGCGGTCGACGAGGACGGTCACGTCGAGCAGTCCGTCCCGCGCGCCCCCGGCGTCCGCGTACCCGGTATCCCCGGTATCCCCGGTATCCCCGGCGTCCGCGTCCCGCGCGGAGGGGGCCCAGCCGGTGATCCGGGCGCCCCTGGCGCCGAAGGCGGCCGTGCCGGCCTGGGCGAGGCGCTGGAAGGTCACGGGGGCGGCGAGGCCCCGGCCGGCCGCCACGGCGTCTCGCAGCGCCCCGCGCGGGGCGCAGCCGAGGAAGGTGACCTCGGTGTGGGTGGTCTCCTCCGGCTCCTCGGGGGAGACCCGTATCAGGTGGGCGCAGTCCACGGCGTCCCGACGGTCGCGCTCCCGCGCGGGCGGGGTGCGGGCCTCGATCGTGACGACGTCGCCCCGGATGCCGAGGACCCGGACGTCCTGGAGGCCGAGGACGCCGTCGGCGGTGCGCACGTGGAGCTCGCCCTGGGGCGCGGTGCCCTCGACGACGGCTTGGGTGACGGCCCGCCCGAGGGGGCCGCGCGGCTCGCAGCCGCGCAGCTCGTAGCGGGCGCGGGCGGGCGGCGCGGGCTCGGCGAAGAGGCCCTCGACGTCGGCGCAGAGGGCGAGCAGGTCGGCACCGGCGAGCAGCGCGTACTTCGGGTGCGGCGGTCTGCGCACTAGCGGGCCGGGTAGCCGTAGGCCTGGTCCGTGGGGACGATCTCCTTGCCCAGCGGCAGCAGCGAGACCGGCACCATCTTGAAGTTCGCGATGCCGAGCGGGATGCCGATGATCGTGATGCAGAGGGCGATGCCGGTGGTGATGTGGCCGAGGGCCAGCCACCAGCCGGCGAGCACCAGCCAGAGCACGTTGCCCACGCAGGAGGGGGCGCCCGCGTCGCGGCGGTCGACGACCGTCTGGCCGAAGGGCCACAGGGCGTAGAGGCCGATCCGGAACGCGGCGAGGCCGAAGGGGATGCCGATGATCGTGATGCAGAGCAGGACGCCGGCCAGCATGTAGCCGAGGAACATCCAGAATCCGCAGAGGACCAGCCAGATGACGTTCAGGAGTGTCTTCACGGGCGGCGGCCTGCCATCTGTTCGAGCCGGGCGATGCGCTCGGCCATCGGCGGGTGGGTGGAGAACATCTTCGAGATCCCCTGTCCCGGGCGGAACGGGTTCGCGATCATCATGTGGCTCGCGGTCTCGATCTTCGGCTCGGGGGGCAGCGGGAGCTGCTTGGTGCCCGCCTCCAGCTTGCGCAGGGCGCTGGCGAGGGCGAGCGGGTCGCCGGTGAGCTGGGCGCCGGAGGCGTCGGCCTCGTATTCGCGGGAGCGGGAGATGGCGAGCTGGATCACGGAGGCGGCGATCGGGCCCAGGATCATGATCAGCAACATGCCGAGCAGGCCGGGGCCGTCGTCGTCGTTGGACCGGCCGACGGGGATCAGCCAGGCGAAGTTCACCAGGAACATGATCACGGAGGCGAGCGCGCCGGCGACGGAGGAGATCAGGATGTCCCGGTTGTAGACGTGGCTGAGCTCGTGGCCGATGACCCCGCGCAGCTCGCGCTCGTCGAGGATGGCGAGGATGCCCTCGGTGCAGCACACGGCCGCGTTGCGCGGGTTGCGGCCGGTGGCGAAGGCGTTCGGCGCCTGGGTGGGCGAGATGTACAGCCGTGGCATGGGCTGGCGCGCCTGGGTGGAGAGCTCCCGGACCATCTTGTAGAGGGCCGGGGCCTCGAATTCGCTCACGGGCCGGGCCCGCATGGCGCGCAGCGCCAGCTTGTCGCTGTTCCAGTACGCGTACGCGTTGGTGCCGATCGCCACGAAGAGCGCGACGATCAGGCCCGTACGCCCGAAGAAGCTGCCGATGACGATGATGAGGGCCGAGAGCCCTCCGAGGAGTACGGCGGTCCTCAGCCCGTTGTGCCGGCGGTGCACGGTACGCCCTCCAAATGGTGCGGCAGGGGAACCCTTTGCTCGATCGGGGGTCCACCGTCCAGTGGACCCTCCCCTCCTGGTCAACGCCAGGCGGGAGGCTCGGGTTCCCCGGGCCGCACGGGGGGCCGTGTAGGCCGTACGGGTGATCAGCGGGGCAGCGGGACGCCGTACTTCTCCAGGGAGCCGGCGACCGGCTCGACCTCGCTGGTGCAGTGGGCGCAGCGGGAGGCGACGGCCGGGATCTCGGTGAAGCAGCGGGGGCAGTCGCGCTTCTCGGACTTCGGGTCGGCCGCCTCCTCCTTGGCGAACCTCTCCTGGATCTTCGACATGGGGACGACGATCAGGAAGTAGAGGACGGCGGCGGTGATCACGAACGCTATGGCGGCGGCGATCGCCAGGCCGTACGGGAAGACGGTCTTGCCGACGGTGAAGCTGGCCTCGCTGAAGTCGCCGACCGAGCCGGTGGCGAGGCCGATGAGCGGGGTGATGAACGCCTTGCTGAAGCCGGTGACGACGGCGGTGAACGCGGAGCCGACGGCCAGGCCGATGGCCATCGAGACGACGTTTCCGCGAAGTATGAAGTCCTTGAAGCCGTTCAGCACGGGGTACTGCTCCTTGGTTTGTTCCGTGGGGGGATCAGAAGAGGCTGTTCGCCGCGTAGCGGAGGGCGAGCTGCGGGTAGCCCGACAGCACGACACCGGCGGCGGCGGTCAGCGCGATCGCCAGGGTGACGGGGGTGGGGGCCCCGAGCCGGGTGACGGCTCCCTTGGGCGCGCGGAAGACCAGCGCGGTCCACCGCAGGTAGTAGTAGAGCGCGATCACGACGTTGACGCCCATGATCACGGCGAGCCAGCCCAGACCGGCGTCGACGGCTGCCGAGAACACGGTCACCTTGGCGAAGAGGCCGATGATACCCGGGGGCAGCCCGGCCAGATTCAGCAGGAAGAAGGCGAGCGCGAGGGCGGCGCCGGGGCGCTCGGCGTACAGCCCGCGGAAGTCGGAGATCCGCGCGCGCGGGCGGGTGCGGGCGACGAGCACGACGACGGCGAAGGCGCCGAGGTTCACCACGGCGTACATGAGGGCGTACGCGACGGTGGCGCCGATCTGGTCGTCGCTGGAGTACGCGGCGGCGGCGACCGGCACCAGGAGGTAGCCGGCCTGGCCGACGGAGGACCAGGCGAGCAGCCGTACCGCGCTCCACGCGCGGGTGGACGCCTGGCGCAGCGCGGCGACGTTGCCGACGGTCATGGTGAGCGCGGCGAGCACGGCGAGCGCCGGGCCCCACACGTCCGCGTAGGAGGGGAAGGCGACGACGGTCACCAGGATGAGCCCGGTGAAGCCGACGGCCTTGCCGACCACGGAGAGGTAGGCGGCGACGGGCAGCGGGGCGCCGACGTAGGTGTCGGGCACCCAGAAGTGGAAGGGCACGACGGCGGTCTTGAACGCGAAGCCGACCAGGGTGAGGACCACGCCCGCCTGGGCGAGCGTGTGCAGCTGGCCCGGCACCTCGTCGAGCCGCTGGGCGATCTCGGTGAGGTGGAGGGTGCCGGTCGCCGCGTAGACGAAGCTCACGCCGAGCAGGGTGACGGCGGTCGCGGTGACCGAGGAGAGGAAGAACTTGAGCGCCGCCTCGCTGGACATCCGGTCGCCTCGGCGCATCCCGACCAGCGCGAAGGCGGGCAGCGAGGCCACTTCGAGGGCGACGACGAGGGTGGCCAGGTCCCGGGAGGCGGGCAGCAGGGCGGCGCCCGCGGCGGAGGCCAGCAGCAGGAACCAGTACTCGCCCGCGGGCAGCCGGTCCTCGCGGGTGTCGGCGAGCGAGAGGAGCGCGGTGACGAGGGCGCCCGCGAGCACCAGGAGCTGGATGACGACGGTGAAGTCGTCGGCGGTGTAGCCGCACGCCCGCAGGGTGGTGTCCGGGGCGAGGCAGAACGTCGAGCGGTCGCCGGCGCGCAGCGGGACGAGCAGCGCGAGGGCGGCGGCCAGGCCGCCGGTCGCGGCCCAGCCGAGCAGCCGCTTGCGGGCGGCGGGCACGAACAGGTCGGCGACGAGGATCCCGACGCCGACCACGGCGGTGAGGGTGGGCGGCGCGATCGTGAGCCAGTCGACGGACTGGACGAGGGACATCACGGCTTTCCTCCGGCGAGCAGCTGCTGGACGGCCGGGTCGGTGAGGCCGAGGAGGACCGCGGGCCACAGTCCGGCGAGGACGGTGAGGGCGACGAGCGGGCTCCAGGCGGCGAGCTCGTACCCCTGGACGTCGGCGATGGGGGTCTCGCCGGCCGGGCGGGGGCCGCCCATGCAGACGCGGCGGACGACGAGGAGCAGATAGGCGGCGGTGAGGAGGGTGCCGAAGCCGCCGATCGCCATGTAGGTGAGGAAGGCGGGGCGGCTGAGTCCCTCGGCCGGGTCGAAGGCGCCGAAGAGGGCGAGCATCTCGCCCCAGAAGCCGGCGAGCCCGGGCAGGCCGAGCGAGGCGACGGCGGCGAAGGCGAGCAGGGCGCCGAGGCGGGGGGCGCGGCCGTAGAGGGCGGCGCCGGTGGCCCCGGCGAGGGTGTCGAGGTCGGCGGTGCCGTAGCGGTCCTTGAGGGCGCCGACCAGGAAGAAGAGGAGGCCGGTGATGAGGCCGTGGGCGATGTTGGCGAAGAGGGCGCCGTTGACCCCGGTGGGGGTCATGGTGGCGATGCCGAGCAGCACGAAGCCCATGTGGCCGACGGAGGAGTACGCGATCAGGCGCTTGAGGTCGCCCTTGCCGCCGGGCCGGACCAGGGCCAGGCAGGCGAGCGATCCGTAGACGATCCCGGCGACGGCGAAGCCGCCGAGGTACGGGGCGAAGGCGTGCATCCCGTCGGGGGCGATGGGCAGCGCGATCCGGACGAACCCGTACGTGCCCATCTTCAGCATGACGCCGGCGAGGAGCACCGAGCCGACGGTCGGGGCGGCGGTGTGGGCGTCCGGGAGCCAGCTGTGCAGCGGCCACATCGGGGTCTTCACGGCGAGCCCGAGACCGATCGCCAGAACGGCGATGACCTGCACGGACGTGGTCAGGCCCCGGCCGTTGTCAGTGGCCAGTGCCACCATGTCGAACGTGCCCGCCTTGATGCCGATGAGGAGGAGGCCGAGCAGCATCACGACCGAGCCGAGCAGCGTGTAGAGGACGAACTTCCAGGAGGCGGCCCGCCTGCCCTCGCCGCCCCAGCGGGCGATGAGGAAGTACATCGGGACCAGGACCGTCTCGAAGGCCAGGAAGAAGAGGATCAGGTCGAGGACGGCGAAGCTCGCGAGGGTGCCGGTCTCAAGGAGGAGCAGCAGCGCGACGAACGCCTTGGGTGACGGGCCCGTGGGCGGCTTGAAGTAGCTGTACAGCGCGCAGAGGAAGGTCAGCAGCGCGGTCAGGAGCAGGAGGGGGAGCGAGATGCCGTCGACACCGAGGTGGATCCGCACGTCCAGCGCGTGGATCCAGCTGATGTCCGTGGTGGCCTGCATCGTCGAGGGGCTGTCGTGGTCGAAGCCGAGCGCGAGGACGATCGCGGCCAGCAGGATCACGCCGGTGACGGTGACGCCGTGGCGGAGCACGGCCTGGTCGGGTGAGGTCCCCTTCAGTCCGGGCGGGGCCGGCAGGAGGGCCGCGGCGGCGCCGACGAGCGGGCCGAGGACGATCAACGCCAGAAGGAACTGCATCACGGATTCGCTGATATCGAGCACGGCTCACGCTCCGGCGGCGTTGGCGAGGACGACGGCGACGACCGCCAGGACGACGGAGCCGGCGAGCAGCGCGCTGAGGTAGGTCTGCACATTGCCGGTCTGGGCGAGGCGGACGAGCCGGCCGAGCCCCTTGGCACTGCCGGCCGCCCCGCGGACGTAGGTGTCGACGACCTCGCGGTCCAGGAAGCGGACCAGGGAGGCGGCGGCGAGCACGGGGCGGACGAAGGCGGCCCGGTAGACCGCGTCCAGGTGGAAGCCGTCGGCGGCGGCGCTGTGCAGCGGGCCCAGCAGGACGCGGCCGGGGTCGCCCGGGTCCCGGGCGGGGTGCGGCAGGTCCAGGGCCTCCGCCTCGACCTCGCCGCCCTCGGCGTCGGGGTGGGCGACGGTGGCCGCGGCGACGGCCGCGCGCTTCGGGGCGAGCGAGCGCCACACCGCGTACAGCACGGCGCCGCCGACGACGGCGAGGCCGGTGCCGAGGACGGCGGTGGTGACGGTCGGGGTCAGCGGGTGCCCGTCGAACCAGTCGTCGAGGTAGCCGGCGGTGAGTCCGAAGCCGAGGGAGGGGACGGCGAGCACCCACAGGACGGTGGTCATGGCGATCGGCTGCCTCCCGTGGTCCGGGGCCTCGGCACCGCGGCCCCGGAAGGCGAGCAGCCACAGGCGGGCCGCGTACGCGGCGGTCAGCAGCGCCGTCAGCAGGCCGGCGACGAGGACGGTCCAGCCGGCCCCGGCGGGGGCGAGGGCCGATCCGCCGGTGGCCGTGTGCTCGGCGGCGACGAGGACGGCTTCCTTGGAGAAGAAGCCGGCGAAGGGCGGGATCGCGGCGAGCGCGAGGAGGGCGATCGTCATCGTCCAGTAGGCGTCCGGGACGCGCTTGGCGAGACCGCCCATCCGGGACATCGCCGCGAGCGAGTTGGTGCCCGCGGCGTGGATGACGGTGCCCGCGGCGAGGAAGAGCAGCGCCTTGAAGGCGCCGTGCGCGAGGAGGTGGAAGACGGCGGCACCCCGGTCGCCGACGGCGAGGGCGCCCGCCATGTAGCCGAGCTGGCCGATCGTCGAGTAGGCGAGGACCCGCTTGATGTCGTCCTGGGCGAGCGCGGCGAGCGCCGAGCCGACCATGGTGACGGCGGCCATCACGGCGAGCACGGTCATCGCGGCGGCGGAGGCGGCGAAGACGGGCAGCAGCCGGGCGACGAAGTAGATGCCGGCGGTGACCATCGTCGCCGCGTGGATCAGCGCGGAGACGGGGGTGGGGCCGGCCATCGCGTCGGGCAGCCAGGTGTGCAGCGGGAACTGCGCGGACTTGCCCGCCACACCGGCGAGGAGCAGCAGCGCGATCAGGGTGGGGTGGTCCAGGCCGCCGCTCGCGACGGTGCCGAGGATGCCGGTGATGCGGAAGGTGCCCGCGTCGGCGGCCAGGGCGAAGAGCCCGAAGAGGAAGGGGACGTCGCCGAGCTTGGTGACGAGGAAGGCCTTCAGGGAGGCCGCGCGGGCCTCGGGGGTCTCCCAGTAGTGCCCGACCAGGAAGTACGAGCAGATGCCCATGATCTCCCAGCCGACCAGCAGCACCATCAGGTCGCCGGAGTAGACGACGAGCAGCATCGCGGAGGTGAAGAGGGAGACCAGCGCGGCGTACGAGGGGTAGCGCGGGTCGTGCCGGAGGTAGCCGGTCGAGTAGACCTGCACGCAGGTGGCGACGGTGCCGACGAGGATCGCGACGAGGGCGGCGAAGCCGTCGATGTGCAGCGCCAGGTCGATGGGGACCGAGCCGGTGGGCGTCAGCTGGGTGGCCGCGTCGATCGTCTTCCCGCCGCCCTGCCGGACGGCGACGAGGACGGCCAGGACGGCCGCCGCGAGCGTCGGCAGCACGGCGAGCGGCCGGGTGAAGCCGGGGGCGGTGCGGCCGAGGAGGAGGCCGGCGACCGCGCCGAGGAAGGGGAGGAGGGGGACGAGGACGGCGAGGGTCGTGGTGGTCACGCGGTGGCCTCGGCCTTCTCGTCTGCGGATGGACGGCCGCCGGACGGCTCGTCCCGGTCCGGGTCGTCCCCGTCGGGGTCGTCCCCGTCCGGGTCGTCCTCGGACGGCGTGTCCTTGGTGTCGCGGAGCCGGTCCACGTCCGAGGTGCCGCGGTTGCGGTAGACCATCAGGACGATCGCGAGACCGATGCCGATCTCCGCGGCGGCGATGGCGATGGTGAAGAGGGTGAGCGCCTGGCCCGCGTGCAGGGTGTCGCGGAGCCAGACGTCGAAGGCGACCAGGTTGAGGTTGACGGCGTTGAGCATGAGCTCGACGCCCATCAGGACCAGGATCGCGTTGCGGCGGGCGAGCACGCCGTACAGGCCGACGGAGAAGAGCAGGGCGGCCAGGACCGCCGGGTAGGCGAGATGCATCAGTCCCGGTCCCCCGCCTTCTCGGTCTCGGTCGCGCCGGTGCGCTTCGACAGGACGATCGCGCCGACCAGCGCCGCGAGCAGCAGCACCGACAGCGCCTCGAAGGGCAGCACCCAGTGCCGGAACAGGATCTCGCCGGTCACGGCCGTGGAGCCCTGGGCGGAGCCGGCGGCCCCGTCGAGGTCGATCCAGGTGGTGCGGAAGGCGTCCACGACCACCCACACCAGGGCCGCGGCGGCGGCCACCGCGACCCCGAGGGCGACCCACCGGTTGCCGGAGTCGGCGTCCGGGGAGCGCCCGATGGGGGCCCTGGTGAGCATGAGCCCGAAGAGGAGGAGGACGACGACCGAGCCGACGTAGATCAGCACCTGCACCCAGGCGATGAACTCGGCGGTCAGCAGCAGGTACTCGACGGCGATGCCGCCGAGCGCCACGACCAGCCACAGGGCGGCGTGCACGAGCTGCTTGGTGGTGACGGTGACGACGGCCGCGCCGAGGGTGACGAGGCCGACGAGGAGGAAGACGATCTCGACGCCGGTGGGCGACAGGAAGCCCTGGGTCGCGGACTGGGTCGCGGACTGGGCTGCGGCGAGGATCACTGCTGCTCCCCCTCCGCCTCGGCGGCCTCGGCGGCGGCCTGGGCCGCCGCCTTCTCCGCCGCCTTGCGGGCCGCGGCGATCTCCTTCGGCTCCTCCGCGCGCGGGTCGAGCGCGGGCGGCTCCGGGACGGTCCACATCCACTCGCGGAGCTTGTCGCGCTCGTGGGTCAGCTCGTGGATGTCGGTCTCCGCGTACTCGAACTCGGGCGACCAGAACAGCGCGTCGAAGGGGCACACCTCGATGCAGATGCCGCAGTACATGCAGAGCGAGAAGTCGATCGCGAAGCGGTCGAGGACGTTGCGGCTGCGCTCGCGGCCGCCGGGGGCGGCGGCCGGGACCGTCTCCTTGTGGGAGTCGATGTAGATGCACCAGTCGGGGCACTCGCGGGCGCACAGCATGCAGACCGTGCAGTTCTCCTCGAACAGCCCGATCACCCCTCGGGTGCGGGGCGGCAGCTCGGGCTGCACGTCCGGGTACTGCGCGGTGACGCTCTTGCGGGTCATCGTGCGGAGGGTGACGGCGAGGCCCTTGGCGAGGCCGGAGCCGGGGATCGGGGGGGCCATGGTTACTGGATCGCCACCTTCACGATGCCGGTCAGCGCGATCTGCGCGAGGGCGAGCGGGACGAGGGTCGTCCAGGCGAGCTTCTGGAGCTGGTCCTCGCGGAGCCGGGGGTAGGAGACGCGCAGCCAGATCACCACGAACGCCAGGACGGCGGTCTTCAGCAGGGTCCAGACCCAGCCGAGTCCGTCGGCGCCGAGCGGGCCGTGCCAGCCGCCGAGGAAGAGGACGGTGGTCAGGCCGCACAGGACGACGATGCCCGCGTACTCGGCGAGCAGGAACAGCGCGAAGCGCAGGCCGGTGTACTCCGTGTACGCGCCGAAGATGATCTCCGAGTCGGCGACGGGCATGTCGAACGGCGGGCGCTGGAGCTCGGCCAGGCCCGCGGTGAAGAAGACGAGCGCGCCGACGATCTGCCAGGGCACCCACCACCACTCGAAGGCGTTCAGGATGCCGGGGAGGGAGACGGTGCCGGCGGCCATCGCGACGGACGCGGCGGCGAGCAGCATCGGCAGCTCGTAGGCGAGCAGCTGGGCGGCCGTGCGGAGGCCGCCGAGCAGCGAGAACTTGTTGGCCGAGGCCCAGCCCGCCATCAGGCTGCCGAGAACGCCGACGCCCATCACCGCGAGCACGAAGAAGATGCCCGCGTCGATCACCTGCCCGACCGCGCCCTCGCTCGGGCCGATCGGGATCGCGACGAGCACGAGCAGGTACGGGAGGAGGGCGACGGCCGGCGCGAGCTGGAAGATCCGCCGGTCGGCGGCGGCCGGGACGACGTCCTCCTTCTGCGCGAACTTCACGCCGTCGGCGACGAGCTGCGCCCAGCCGTGGAAGCCGCCCGCGTACATGGGGCCGAGGCGGCCCTGCATGTGGGCCATGACCTTGTGCTCGGTCTGGCCGACGACGAGCGGGAGCACGAGGAAGACGGCGAAGACGATGAGCAGCCGGAGGGCGACGTCGAGTACGTCGGTCACGCGGGATCGCCTCCGGCGGGGTCGGTGTCGTCGGTCCCGTCGGCGGGGCCCTCGGCGGGCGGGGTGGGCTTGTCGGGCGCGGCGGGCTTGTCTGCGGACTTGTCTGCGGGCTCGGGCGCCGCCTGGTCCTCGTCGAAGGCCGGGCGGGCGTGGTGCCAGGGCGCGTCCGCGCTACGGGTCCGGGGCGCGGGCTTCTGGGGCGCTTCGGTGCCGTCCGGCTGCCCGGCCGCAGCGTCGGGCGCCGCCTCCGCCGCACGCTGACTCGCCGAGCCGGCGGAGGCGCTGCGCGAGCGGCGTACCGGAGCGGACGGGTCCACCGCCGGGGCCGGAGCCGGGGCCGACTGGCTCGCCGAGCCGTCTGACGCGCTGCGGGAGCGGCGTACCGGGGGTGCCGGGTCGGTCGCGGGCTGGGTCGCCGAGCCTTCGGCGGTGGTGCGGGCGCGGCGGACCGGGCGGTCGCCCGCCGCTGCGCGCGAGGGGCGGGCCGGGGCGGGCGGGAGCTGGCCCTTGAGGGGGCCCCACTCGTTGGGGTCGGGCACGCCGGGCGGCAGCATCTGGCGCCGCTTGGGGGCGTTCGGGTCGTGGGCCTCGCCCGGTTCCTTCGCGCCGGGCCACGCCTTGGCGACGCGGGCGGCCAGCACGAAGTCCTTGCGGAGCGGGTGGCCCTCGAAGTTCTCGGGGAGCAGCAGGTGCACGAGGTGCGGGTGGTCCGTGAAGGTCACGCCGAACATCTCGTACGTCTCGCGCTCGTGCCAGCCCGCCCCCGCGTACACGGCGACGGCGGTCGGGAGCGAGGGGGCGGCGTGCGGGACCGTCGTCCGCAGCAGGAGGCGGCGGACGTGGCCGGGGCCGACCGAGGCGACGTGCGCGCAGACGCGGAAGCCGGTGCCCGGCTCGTCGACGGCGCTGAGCCAGTCGAAGTAGGTGCAGCCCAGCTTGTCGCGGGCGATCTCCAGCGCCGCGATCCAGGAGGCCGTCGGGACGTCGACCGTGAGCAGGTCGTACGCCCGCTCGGCCGTCGCCTCCGCGCCGAAGAGGTCGGTGACCGCGTCCGGGAGGGTGTCGTAGGCGTTCTGGTTCAGCGTCATGCCGTGGCTCCCGGCTGCGGGGGCCGCACCAGGCCGCTGGTGAGCTGCGCGACGGACGGCTCGGCCGCGCCGTAGCGCTCGCCGAGGCTCTCGCGGGCGATCTTCTCCTGGAGCTTGAGGATGCCCTGGAGGAGCGCCTCGGGGCGGGGCGGGCAGCCCGGCACGTAGACGTCGACGGGGATGATCTGGTCGACGCCCTTGGTGACGGAGTACGAGTCCCAGTACGGGCCACCGCAGTTGGAGCAGGCGCCGAAGGAGATGACGTACTTGGGCTCCGGCATCTGCTCGTACAGGCGCTTGACGGCGGGGGCCATCTTGTCCGTGACGGTGCCGGAGACGATCATCAGGTCGGCCTGGCGGGGGCCGGGCGCGAAGGGGATCACGCCGAGCCGGATGAAGTCGTGACGGGCCATCGAGGCGGCGATGAACTCGATCGCGCAGCAGGCGAGGCCGAAGTTGAAGACCCACAGGCTGTAGCGGCGGCCCCAGTTGAGGACCACCTTCATCGGCTCCGGGGCCAGCCGGGCGAGCGGGCCCAGCTTGGGGGCCGGCAGCGGTGTCACAGCCATGCCAGGACGCCCTTCTTGTACGCGTAGAGCAGTCCCACGGCCAGGAAGCCGAGGAAGATGAACATCTCGACCAGGGTGGTCGCCCCGTAGCCGGGGGCGGCGAAGACCGTGGCCCAGGGGAAGAGGAAGATCGAGTCGACCGCGAAGATCACGTAGAGGAAGGCGTAGACGTAGTAGCGGACCTGGGTGTGGGCCCAGCCCTCGCCCACGGGGTCGACGCCGCACTCGTACGTCAGCAGCTTCTCGGGCGTCGGCACGACGGGCCGCAGCAGCCGCCCGGCGCCGAACGCGACGGCGACGAAGAGCACGCCGAGGACGGCCAGCAGGCCGACGACGGAGTACGTCTGAAAGTAGTCCGCCGCGACAACGGTCGGTTCCCGCACGTCCGCCCCTCGGTCTCGGTGTCTCGTCGGTGTCTCACCGGTGCTTCACCGGCGCCTCACCGGTTTCTTTACGCACGCGAGTCTAGGCCCTGCTAAGGCGGCGGTAAGCAGACGGAGCGGGTCGCACCGGGCCGGGGTCGGGCTGGGTCCGGGCCGGGGTCGGGCCGGAGTCGGCGCGGGGGCGGTGGGGTTATCCCCCCTCTTCCTCACCGACCTCCCCCATGGCGGGTCCGGGTCCCCTACCGGCAGCCTTGTCCCCATGAATGACCTCACCGCCCCCGACGCCGACGCCCCTCCCTCCCCGCCGCCGCCCGCGCGCTTCGCCTACGGCCGGCACACCTGGAAGGAGATCGCGCACCTCCTCGCCGATCTGCCGTGCGCGCTGCTCGGCTTCGTGTACGCGGTCGTGACGGTCGCGCTGGGGGTGGGCCTCGCCGTCACCGTCGTCGGCCTGCCGCTGCTGGCACTCGGCCTGGCGGGGGCGCGCGGGACGGCGCGGGCGGAGCGGGCGCGGGCGCGGGCGCTGCTGGGCGTCCAGGTGGACGAGCCGAGCCGGCTGCCGCGCCGGGACGGCTTCTTCCCCTGGCTGTGGGCGCGGCTGAAGGACCCGGTGGCGTGGCGGAGCCAGTTGTACGGGTTCATCCGGCTGCCGTGGGGCATCGTGACGTTCACGGTGACCCTGGTGTCCCTGATCGTGCTGTGGCCGGTGCTGCCGTTCGTGGCGCGCGGGCTGTCCAACGCGGACCGGGCCATGGTCCGGGGCCTGCTCTCGCCCTCCGACGAGCTGGAGCGCCGGATCGCGGAGCTGGAGTCGGACCGGGGCGTGGTCGTGGACACCGCCGCCGCCGACCTGCGCCGGATCGAGCGCGACCTGCACGACGGGGCGCAGGCGCGGCTGGTGGCGCTGGCGATGGGGCTCGGTCTCGCGAAGGAGAAGCTGCTCGACGACCCGGAGGCGGCGGCGGCGATGGTCGACGAGGCGCACGGCGAGGTGAAGCTGGCCCTCCAGGAGCTGCGCGACCTGGCCCGGGGCATCCACCCGGCCGTCCTCACCGACCGGGGCCTCGACGCCGCCCTGTCCGCCGTCGCCGCGCGGTGCACCGTCCCGGTGCGGGTCGGGGTGGAGCTGCCGGCCCGGCCGGCGGAGGCCATCGAGGGCATCGCGTACTTCACGGTCTCCGAGCTGCTCCAGAACGTCTCCAAGCACTCCCGGGCCCGCGCGGCGGCGGTGGAGGTGTGGCGGTCGGATGACCGCCTGATGCTCCAGGTCCGCGACGACGGCGTCGGCGGCGCCCGCCTGGACAGCCCGGGCACGGGCATGGCGGGCCTCGCGGAGCGGCTGGGCGCGGTGGACGGCGTCCTCGTCGTGGACTCCCCGGAGGGCGGCCCGACGGTGGTCACGGCGGAACTGCCCTGGCGCGACCGGGCGACACGGGCGTAGCCCACGGGGCCGGGCCTAGCCGCGCCGGGCCACACCGGGCCGGGCCGGGGCCCGCACCGGGCCGGGCCGCACCGCACCTGGCCGGGCCAGGCCGCACCAGGCCCGTAGGCGGGCCCCGCCCCGTAGGCGGTGCCCGCGCCCCGTAAGCCCTGCCATCGCCCCGTACGCACTCCCCCGCCCCGTAAGCCCTGCCCCGCCCCTCCCCGTACGCACTCCCCTCCCCTAAGCACTGCCCCACGCCCCCGGGTAGGGAAAACCCCCCTCCATAGACGCCGACCCTCCTCATGGTTCCGGGCCGCCGTTCCCGGGAGGGTGGGAGTGACCCAGACACCCGCGTGAGAAACGGACTCCCCGATGGCCTCCCCGCGTCTTCCCGCCGCCGTGCGCGCCCCGTTCGAAGGGCGTACCTGGCGTGAGTTCGGCTACGTCCTGCTCGGGCTGCCGCTCGGCGTCCTCTACTTCTGCCTCGCCATCTCCTTCTTCTCCGCCGGTGCCGGGCTCCTCATCACCTTCCTCGGCGTCCCGGTGCTGGCCGGCACGCTCGCGATGTGCCGGGGCTTCGGCGCGGTGGAGCGGGCGCGGGCGCGCGGGCTGCTGCGGCTGGACGTGCGGGCGCCGGAGCCGGTGCGGGGCCGGACCGGCGGGGCGCTCTCCTGGATGGGCGCGATGCTGAAGAGCGGCGCCTCCTGGCGGCACCTGCTGTACGCGCTGCTCCACTTCCCCTGGGCGGTCTTCTCCTTCTCCCTCGTGGTCGCGCTCTGGGGCTGGGGCTGGGGCCTGTTCACGTATCCGCTGTGGCAGTGGGTCTTCCCCATGTACGTGGGCCAGGACGGTCTCCAGCTGTACGGGGACGGCACTCACGGCGTCTATCTGGACTCGGGCTTCGAGATCGCCGTCACCAGCCTGATCGGCCTGCTCTTCGTCATGCTGGGGCCCTGGGTCCTGCGGGGTCTGGTGAACGTGGACCGGCTGATGGTCTCGGGGCTCCTCGGGCCCTCCCGGCTGGCCTCGCGGGTGACCGAGCTGGAGTCGGACCGGGGCGTGGTCGTGGACACCGCCGCCGCCGACCTGCGCCGGATCGAGCGCGACCTGCACGACGGGGCGCAGGCGCGCCTGGTGTCCCTGGCCATGGACCTGGGCCTCGCGAAGGAGAAGCTGGCGCACGACCCGGAGGCGGCGGCGGCGATGGTCGACGAGGCGCACGGCGAGGTGAAGCTGGCCCTCCAGGAGCTGCGCGACCTGGCCCGCGGCATCCACCCGGCCGTCCTCACCGACCGGGGCCTCGACGCCGCCCTGTCGGCGGTCGCCGCGCGGTGCACCGTCCCGGTGGCCGTGAACGTGGAGCTGCCGGGGCGCCCGGCGGCGGCGATCGAGGGCATCGCGTACTTCACCGTCTCCGAGCTCCTCCAGAACGTCTCCAAGCACGCCCGCGCCCGGCGGGCCTGGGTGGACGTGTGGCGGTCGGGCGACCGGCTGATGCTCCAGGTCCGCGACGACGGCGTGGGCGGCGCGGCCCCGGCGGAGGGGCACGGGCTCGCGGGGCTCGCGGAGCGGCTGGACGCCGTCGACGGCGTGCTGGCCGTGGACTCGCCGGCCGGCGGCCCCACGACGGTCACGGCGGAGCTGCCCTGGCGGGCGTGAACCCGCGCGCGCGGGCGGGCGGCCGGGTTGAACCCCCGCCCGCTCCCGCGCGTCCTTTCTGCTGCGATGCTGGGGATCTCTCAGCTCAGGCAGCAGAAAGGCAGGGCCGTGACGGACAAGGGCACGGAGTGCGTGCGGGTGGTCATCGCCGAGGATTCGGTGCTGCTCCGTGAGGGTCTGACCCGTCTCCTCACCGACCTCGGGCACGAGGTCGTCGCCGGGGTCGGCGACGGTGAGGCGCTGGTGAAGACCGTGTCCGACCTGGCGGCCGAGGGCGCGCTGCCCGACGTGGTCGTGGCGGACGTGCGGATGCCCCCGACCCACACCGACGAGGGCGTGCGGGCGGCGGTGCGGCTGCGCAAGGAGTACCCCGGGATCGGGGTGCTGGTCCTCTCGCAGTACGTGGAGGAGCAGTACGCGACCGAGCTGCTGGCCGGTTCCAGCACCGGGGTCGGCTATCTGCTGAAGGACCGGGTCGCCGAGGTCCGGGAGTTCGTGGACGCGGTGGTGCGGGTGGCCCGGGGCGGCACGGCGCTCGACCCGGAGGTGGTGGCGCAGCTGCTCGGCCGGAGCCGCAAGCAGGACGTGCTGGCTGCGCTGACCCCGCGCGAGCGCGAGGTGCTGGGGCTGATGGCGGAGGGGCGTACGAATTCGGCCATCGCGCGGCAGCTCGTGGTGAGCGACGGCGCGGTGGAGAAGCACATCAGCAACATCTTCATGAAGCTCGGCCTGTCGCCGAGCGACGGGGACCACCGGCGGGTCCTCGCGGTGCTGACCTATCTGAACTCCTAGAGGGATTCCTCACTATCTGACACTCTGTCAGATAGTGAGGAACCGGCGGACCCCGGCCGCCCCGCGCCACCCGGTCCACGGAATGGACGCGAAAACGCCGGTCCGTGATCGACAATGTACGGAACGTGACCCCTGGTCGCCCCAGGAGCTCACAGAGCGCGACAATTGATGAGAAAAGGGTGTCCAGGGCGTCTCAAAAAGAGGTCCGCCATCCGAGAAGTGCCGGGGAGGGTCCCGGCACGGACGTAGGGTGGGCCCCGGGACGACCGGTCGGCCGGTCGTCTTACGAGCCTGTCTCCCGCCCCGGCGGAGAGAGAACCCTTGCCGCGAGGGAGGTCCAGTTCAGTGACCAGCCAGGTCAGCAGCGAGGCCGGTGAGGCCCTGGTCGGGGAGCAGCGAAGCGCCCCGGCGACGGCCGGCCACGGCGCCGCGAAGGAAGTCCGCCGGCTCGACCGGGTGATCATCCGCTTCGCGGGTGACTCCGGCGACGGCATGCAGCTCACGGGTGACCGCTTCACCTCGGAGACCGCGTCGTTCGGCAACGACCTCTCCACGCTGCCGAACTTCCCCGCCGAGATCCGTGCCCCCGCCGGCACCCTGCCGGGCGTCTCCTCGTTCCAGCTGCACTTCGCCGACCACGACATCCTGACCCCGGGCGACGCTCCGAACGTCCTGGTCGCGATGAACCCGGCCGCGCTGAAGGCCAACATCGGGGACGTCCCGCGCGGCGGCGAGATCATCGTCAACACCGACGAGTTCGCCAAGCGCGCGATGGCCAAGGTGGGGTACGCCACCTCCCCGCTGGAGGACGGCTCGCTGGACGGCTTCCGCGTCCACCCGGTGCCGCTGACGACCCTCACGGTCGAGGCGCTGAAGGACTTCGGCCTCTCCCGGAAGGAGGCCGAGCGCTCCAAGAACATGTTCGCGCTCGGACTGCTCTCCTGGATGTACCACCGCCCCACCGAGGGCACCGAGACCTTCCTGCGCCAGAAGTTCGCGAAGAAGCCGCAGATCGCCGAGGCGAACGTGGCCGCGTTCCGGGCCGGCTGGAACTTCGGCGAGACCACCGAGGACTTCGCCGTCTCCTACGAGGTCGCCCCCGCGACCCGCGCCTTCCCCACCGGCACGTACCGCAACATCTCGGGGAACCTGGCCCTCTCGTACGGCCTGATCGCCGCCGCCCGCCAGGCGGACCTGCCGCTCTACCTGGGCTCGTACCCGATCACGCCCGCCTCGGACATCCTCCACGAGCTGTCCAAGCACAAGAACTTCGGCGTGCGCACCTTCCAGGCCGAGGACGAGATCGCCGGCATCGGCGCGGCGCTCGGCGCGGCCTTCGGCGGCGCGCTGGCCGTCACCACCACCTCCGGCCCCGGTGTCGCCCTCAAGTCCGAGACCATCGGCCTGGCCGTCTCGCTCGAACTGCCGCTGCTCATCGTCGACATCCAGCGCGGCGGTCCCTCCACCGGGCTGCCCACCAAGACCGAGCAGGCCGACCTCCTCCAGGCCATGTACGGGCGCAACGGCGAGGCCCCGGTGCCGATCGTGGCGCCGAAGACCCCCGCCGACTGCTTCGACGCGGCGGTCGACGCGGCCCGGATCGCGCTCGCCTACCGCACCCCGGTCTTCCTGCTCTCCGACGGCTACCTGGCCAACGGCTCCGAGCCCTGGCGGATCCCGGACGTCGCCGAACTCCCGGACCTGACCACGGCGTTCGCCACCGGCCCGAACCACACCCTGGCCGACGGCACCGAGGTCTTCTGGCCGTACAAGCGCGACCCCGAGACGCTGGCCCGCCCCTGGGCCGTGCCCGGCACCCCCGGCCTCGAACACCGCATCGGCGGCATCGAGAAGCAGGACGGCACCGGCAACATCAGCTACGACCCGGCCAACCACGAGTTCATGGTGCGCACCCGCCAGGCCAAGGTCGACGGCGTCGAGGTGCCCGACATCGAGGTCGACGACCCGGACGGCGCCCGCACCCTGGTGCTCGGCTGGGGCTCCACGTACGGCCCCATCACCGCCGCCGTGCGCCGGCTGCGGGCGGCCGGGCAGCCCATCGCGCAGGCCCACCTGCGGCACCTCAACCCCTTCCCGAAGAACCTGGGCGAGGTGCTGAAGGGCTACGACAAGGTGGTGGTGCCCGAGATGAACCTGGGCCAGCTCGCCACCCTCGTCCGGGCCCGCTACCTCGTGGACGCCCGCAGCCACACGCAGGTCAACGGGATGCCGTTCAAGGCCGAGCAGCTCGCCGCCGCTCTCAAGGAGACCATCGATGAGTGAGTCGCTGCTGCACCTGGTGCCGAAGGCCGAGGCCGCCCAGTCGATGAAGGACTTCAAGTCCGACCAGGAGGTCCGCTGGTGCCCCGGCTGCGGTGACTACGCCGTGCTCGCCGCCGTCCAGGGCTTCATGCCCGAGCTCGGGCTGGCCCGCGAGAACATCGTCTTCGTCTCCGGCATCGGCTGCTCCTCCCGCTTCCCGTACTACATGAACACGTACGGGATGCACTCGATCCACGGCCGCGCCCCGGCCATCGCGACCGGCCTCGCGACCTCGCGCCGCGACCTGTCGGTGTGGGTCGTCACGGGCGACGGCGACGCGCTGTCCATCGGCGGCAACCACCTGATCCACGCGCTGCGCCGCAACGTCAACCTGAAGATCCTGCTCTTCAACAACCGGATCTACGGGCTGACCAAGGGCCAGTACAGCCCCACCTCCGAGGTCGGCAAGATCACCAAGTCGACGCCGATGGGCTCCCTCGACGCGCCCTTCAACCCGGTGTCGCTGGCCATCGGCGCCGAGGCGAGCTTCGTGGCCCGCACGGTGGACTCCGACCGCAAGCACCTCACCGAGGTGCTGCGGCAGGCCGCCGCCCACAACGGCACGGCGCTGGTGGAGATCTACCAGAACTGCAACATCTTCAACGACGGCGCCTTCGAGGTCCTCAAGGACAACGAGCGGGCCAAGGAGGCGGTGATCCGCCTGGAGCACGGGCAGCCGATCCGCTTCGGCGCCGAGCTCGACAAGGGCGTGGTCCGCGACGAGGCCACCGGCGACCTCAAGGTCGTCGCCGTCACCCCGGAGAACGAGTCGCGGATCCTCGTCCACGACGCCCACTCCGCCTCCCCCACCACCGCCTTCGCCCTCTCCCGGCTGGCCGACCCGGACACCCTGCACCAGACGCCCATCGGGGTGTTCCGGTCGGTGGAGCGGCCGGTGTACGACACGCTGATGGCCGAACAGCTGGACAAGGCCGTGGAGCGGCAGGGCAAGGGCGACCTGGGGCAGCTCCTCACGGGCAACGACACCTGGACGGTCGTCGGCTGACAGGGCGTGACCCGAGCCGGGGCGGGCCGTGGACCGGGAGGTCCACGGCCCGTCCGCGTCAGCCGCGCTTCGCCGCCTCCACGAAGGGGCCCAGGCACTGGGCGCGGCCGGATCTGATCTGCCAGAGGGTCAGGCCCTTGAGGACCGCCGTCGAGTCCGCGGCGGACCGCGAGTCGTACGACCTGGCCACCCCCCGGTAGGTCCGGTCGTCCGTCAGCAGCGCGTTCGCGACGGCGGCGCTCAGGTTCCCCGGGTTCCTGCCGACGGCCCTGCCCAGCGCCTTCACCGCCCAGAACAGGGCGTCGTACGACTCGACCGCGAAGCGCTCGATCCGGTCGCCGGACCCGAGCCGCCAGCGCGCCCGGTACGCCGCCGCGAACGGCCGGGCGGACGGGACCGTGTCGGGGTCGGTGAAGCCCGCCCCGAAGTACCAGCCCTCGGCCGCCGCGCCCGCCACCGCGAGGAACTCCGGCCCGAACGCGGGCTCGACGCTGCCGGCCGGGCCACGGTAGCCCTGCCCTGCCAGCGCCCTGGCGCACAGTCCGGCCCGGCGCGGCGAGGTCCCGACGTACATCACACCCGTCGGGGAGGCGGCGAGCGCGGCCCGGACGGCGGGGCCGAAGTCCTCGGTGTCCGCCGCGACCGGGTAGGCGGTGACCGTGCCGCCCGCGGGCGGCGTCATCGTGACGTTGCGGACGCCCAGCCAGCTGTACCGGCCGGCGGCCCGGTCCTCGATGACGGCGGTGCGGCCCAGGTCGTGCTCGGTGAGGTAGCGCTTGAAGGGCACGAACATGACGTCGGGGTAGGGGCGCACCTCGAAGTACGTGCGCAGGTCCGGCTTCTGGCCCCGGATCACCCCGTCCGGGACGGTCGCCACCACGCTCAGCACCGGCACCCGGGTGTCGACGAGCGCGTTCGCCAGCGCGGTGGCGGTCCCGGTGGTCGTCGGGCCGAGGGCGAGGGCCAGGGCCGGGTCCTTCAGCAGGGTGCGGGCACCGGCGGCGGCCCGCTCGGGGTCTCCCCCGTCGTCCAGCAC
This sequence comes from Streptomyces sp. NPDC042100, assembly GCF_055582325.1. NCBI lineage: Bacteria > Bacillati > Actinomycetota > Actinomycetes > Kitasatosporales > Streptomycetaceae > Streptomyces > Streptomyces sp. NPDC042100. The sequence goes on along the minus strand of NZ_JBVJDK010000001.1, from coordinate 414,199 downwards.
CGTGAGCGCCAGGTCGAAGGGCCGGTCGGCACGGGCGTTGAAGGTCTCGGCGGCGAGCCTGAGCCCGCGTTCCTGCGCCCGCCCGTCCGCGCGGGTGGGGCCGCTCAGGTCGGTCAGCACGCCGAGGGTGTGGGCCGCGCGGACGGTCCCCGCGCCGGCGCCGCCCGGGCCCGGTCCGGCCGGGGCGCGGCCGAGCAGCCAGGCGGTGAGGCCGCCGGCGCTGGCGACGGCGGCGGCGGAGCCGGCGATCAGGAGGCGGCGCCGGGAGGGGCCCCCGGGCTCCTCGTCCGCCACCAGGAGGGTCGGGTCGGCGACCGGGAGGTCCAGGATCCGGGCGGAGCTCCGCGCGATCAGCGCGGGCAGCCCGTCCGGGAGCCAGTCGCGGGCGGGCCCGTCGGCGGGGCCCAGCAGGTCCCGCAGCGCGGCGGCGGCGGGCCGGTCCGCCGCGTCTTTGGCGAGGCAGGCGGTGACGAGCGGCAGCAGCGTCGCGGGCAGGCCGTCGAGGTCGGGTTCCTCGTGCACCGTGCGGTAGACGACGGCGGCCACCGGGCCCGTACCGAAGGGGCGGCGGCCGGTCAGGGCGTACGCGAGGACGCAGCCCAGCGAGAAGACGTCGCTGGCCGGGCCGACCTCGCCCGCCCCGGGGGCGCGGGCCTGTTCGGGGGCGAGGAAGCCGGGCGTGCCGATCATCGCGCCGGTGGCGGTGAGCGCGGTGGCGCCGCTGATCCGGGCGATGCCGAAGTCGATGAGCCGGGGTCCGTCGAGGGCGAGCAGCACGTTGCCGGGCTTGACGTCCCGGTGGACGAGCCCGGCGGCGTGCAGCGTGTCGAGGGCGTCGGCGAGCCGGGCGCCGAGGGCCCGGACGGTCGGTTCGGGCAGCGGGCCGTGCCCGGCGACGGCCTCGGCGAGCGAGGGGCCGGGCACGAACTCGGTGGCCAGCCACGGCTCGTGGGCCTCCGGGTCGGCGCCGAGGACCCGGACGGCCCAGCGCCCGGTGATCCGCCCGGCGGCCTCCGCCTCGCGCCGGAAGCGGGCCCGGAAGCCGGGGTCGGCGGCGTGCTCGGCGCGGATCAGCTTGAGCGCGGCGAGGGCGCCGCCCGCCGACCGGGCGAGGTAGACCACGCCCATGCCGCCCGCGCCGAGCCGCCCGAGCAGCCGGTAGCCGGCGAGCGCGGAGGGGTCGGAGCGCGTGAGCGGCCGCACGTTCAGCCCTTCCCCGCCTTGCGGGGCTCGGCGGGCGCGGCACCCAGGAAGGCGTAGGCGCCGTTCCGTACGCCGTACAGGAAGGTGCCGTTGCCTTGGAGTTCTCCGGTCTCCTGGAAGGCGTAGGCGCCCATGGCCCCGGTGTGGACCTGCTTGCGCAGGTCCTCCCAGAGGCCCGCGTGGGTGAGCGGGCCCTTGGCCCCGCCGGTGGTGATCCGGTTCAGGATCAGGTCGACGATGTCGAAGGACTCGCCGGTGTAGTAGGCCGGGGAGGTGCCGTAGCGCGCGCGGTGGGCGTCGAGGAAGTCCTGGGTGAGCTTGCGGTCGGCCGCCGTCTGCTTCGGGTCGGCGGCGCGCTGGACGGGATCGACGACGGGCGCGCTGACGGTCCAGCCCTCGGCGGCGCCGCCCGCCCCCTTCAGGAACTGCTCGCCGAACACGCGCTGGCCGGTGAACCGGGGCCCGGTGAAGCCGAGTTCGCGCAGGGCGCGGGCGGCGAGCACGGCGGTGGCGGGCACCCCGCAGTGGACGTACGCGTCGATGCCGGCGTCGATCATCTCGCCGAGGACCGCGCGGTAGTCGACGGCCCGGCTCGGCACCACGCGGAAGTGCGGGGTGATCCCGGCCCGTGCGAAGCCGAAGCGGGTGCCGCCGGTGTACTGCCAGCTGTACTGGTCGTCGGTCCTGTCCTGGAGGACTCCGGGGCGGCGCACCCCCGGCTGTCGGGTGACCGCCCAGGCGAGGTAGGTGCCGGCCACGGTGTGGTTCGGGATGGCGCGGAGCACGGCCGTGTTCCTGGGGCCGTTGTCGCCCCGCAGGGTGAGCAGGTGGTAGCCGCAGGAGACGGTGAGGAGCGGGACGTTCGTCTCCTCGAAGGCGGGGAGCGCGGCCTCCCCGGTGTCGTCGGAGGTGGGGCCGAGAACGGCGATCACCGAGGGGTCGGAGGTGAGCTTCCGGGCGGCGGCGAGGGCGCCCGAGGCGTCCCCCCGGTCGTCGGAGACCTTGAGCCGGACGGTGAACGGCCTGCCCTGGTGGGCCGCGTTGAACCGCTCGACGGCGAGCCGGGCGCCGCGCTCCTGGGCCCGGCCGATGGCCTGGGCGGGGCCGGACAGGTCGGCGAGGACGCCGATGGTCCAGGTGCGGGAGGCGCGCGGGGCGGGCGGGGCGGGCTTCCCGTCGCGCCGGGAGTTCCACAGGGCGTACCCGCCGCCGCCCGCCGCGAGCACGGCGGCGCCCGCGCCGAGCGCCAGGAAGGCGCGTCGGCTGGGCCTCGGCGGCTGGGCGCCGGGGTCGGTGCCGTTGCCGTTGCCGTTGCCGTTGCCGTTGCCGTTGCCGGGCAGGGTCGCTTCGATGTCGGGCAGCGCGAGCATGGCCGCCGCGCGTTCGGCGATCGTGGTGACGACGGGCGCGGGCAGCCAGTCGGCGGGGGCACCGGGGGACGGCTGGTCCGTGGTGCGGGCGGGGGTGTGGCCAGTGGCGTCCTCGGTCGCCCCGGGGCCGTCGGGGCTCCCCTCGGCATCACCGGGGCTCCCCTCGGCATCACCGGGGCTCCCCTCGGCGCCACCGGGGCTCCCCTCGGCGCCACCGGGGCTCCCCTCGGCGAGCCGGCCGGCGAGCTCGGTGGCGGTCGGGCGGGCGGCCGGGTCCTTGGCGAGGCAGGCGGTCAGGAGCGGCAGCAGGGCCTCGGGGACGCCGGCGAGGTCGGGCCGGTCGTGGACGGTCCGGTAGAGCAGGGCGTCCGCCGTGCCGCCGCCGAAGGGCGGGCGCCCGGTCGTCGCGAACGCGAGGAGGCAGCCGAGCGCGAAGACGTCGGCGGGCGGGCCGACGAGGTCGGTGCGGGCCTCCGCCTGCTCGGGGGCGAGGAAGCCGGGGGTGCCGACGACGATGTCGGTCGAGGTGAGCCCGGCCTCCCCGGCCGCGCGGGCGATGCCGAAGTCGATGAGGCGGGGGCCGTCGACGGCCAGCAGCACGTTGCCGGGCTTCACGTCCCGGTGGACGATCCCGGCCGCATGGACGGCGGCGAGCGCCCGCGCGACGCCGGTGCCGAGGATCCGGACGCTCCGCTCGGGCAGCGGCCCGTGCGCGCGGACGGCCTCGCCGACGGAGGGTCCGGGGACGAAGGCGGTCGCCATCCAGGGTTCGGGCGCGTCGGGGTCGGCGCCGGTCACGGGCACGGCCCAGGGGCTGGCGACGCGCCGGGCGGCCTCGACCTCGCGGCGGAAGCGGATCCGGAAGTCGCCCTGGTCGGCCTGGTCGGCGTGGGTGACCTTGACGGCGGCGAGCTCGCCGGTGCCGGTGCGGCCGAGGTAGACCACGCCCATGCCGCCCGCGCCGAGCCGACCGAGCAGCCGGTAGCCGGCGAGCGTGGAGGGGTCTGCGGGCAGCAGGGGCTGGAGGGCGCCGGGGCCGGGGTCCGGCCGGCGTCCGGCGGGCCGGGAGTCCGACGGCGGGCCGGACTCGGGGGTCGGGATCATCGCTGGACTCCCCACTGCTTCTTGGCGCGTTCCTGCATGACGACACTGGCGTTCGCCTGTGCCGAGGTGACGTCGTTCTCGGTGTAGCCGGGGGCGCCCTTCACCACGACGGCGACGGTGGCCTGTCCGACGCGGGTCTGCATCCAGGTGTAGAACTGCTCGCCCTTGAAGGTCTCGTTGAGGTACCGACCCCGCTCCAGGAGGGTGTCGGCCGCGTACGCGTTGCCGGAGACGCCGTAGGGGACGCCGAGGGAGATGAGGCCGCTGATCCGCTCCCCCTCCCGCAGCCGCTGGTCCGGGCAGCGCAGCGCCTCCTCCAGGGTCCCGGCCATCTCCCAGTCGGCGTCGGACTCGGTGCGGTGGACGGTCACCGTGGCGGCGACCCGCAGCGGGCCCTTGCCGCCGGCGCCCGGGATCTCGCCGTAGGCGGTGACGCTGGCGAGGACGGTACGGGGCAGGGCGCCCGCCTCCCAGGTGCACCCCGCGTCGAGGACCGGCCAGGAGCCGGGCCCGCTGAGGTACGGCGTGCGCTTGACGTACTCGGGGCCCCAGTCGTCGGGCCCGGCCACGATCGCGAGGGCGAGCCGCCGGGCCTCGGCGGCGGTGCGCGTGGCCTTCGCGGGGTCGGCGGTGAAGGGCGGTCCGGTGGGGGTGGGGCTGGCGGTCGGGGCGGGCGCGGTCGAGGGGGTGGCCGAGGCGCCCGTGCCCGGGGTCCGGGTGGCCGAGGCGCCGCCCGTTCCCCCGCTCCCGCCCCCGCCTCCCGACGAGCAACCCGCGAGCAGCGCCGCGCCCGCCGCCGCCACCGCGCCCGCGCGCAGCAGCCGTCCGTACCCGGATCCATCCCTCACGCGTTCCCCCACGGTCGCTCGCACGATCCCCCGGTCGGTGAGGGAGATCGTACGGCCCTGGAGGGTCAACTCGCCCGGGCTACAACGTCATTGGGACGCGGTGCGTACCTCGTCGTAACGCTCCCGGGCCTCCTGGACGGCGGGCAGCCGCCGCTCCGTCCAGCGGGCCAGCGCGTCGACCTGCTCGGCGGCCTCGCGGCCGAGCGCGGTGAGGCTGTAGTCGACGCGGGGCGGGATCACGGGCTGGGCGGCGCGGTGCACCAGGCCGTCGCGCTCCAGGGTCTGGAGGGTCTGGGTCAGCATCTTCTCGCTGACCCCGCCGACCGCCCGGCGCAGCTCGCCGAAGCGGTACGAGCGCTCCAGCAGGACGATGAGGATGAGCACGCCCCAGCGGCTGGTGACGTGCTCCAGGACGCGCCGCTCGGGGCACATCGCGTCGACCACGACGGGGTGCCGGAGCCCGCCGGCACCACTCGGCTCACTTACTCCCATGCCAGTACCTTACTTCAAGGTGGGTACTTACGAATCGATAGTGCACGCCGTACGGTGAGTGGAGCCCCTCCCTCCGAGGCCCCCGCCCCCGCCCACCCCCAAGGAGCGCACCATGAGCATCGTCGTCACCGGAGCCACCGGCCAGCTCGGCCGCCTCGTCATCGACGCCCTCCTCGCCACCCCCGGCGTCGCCGCCGGTTCCGTCGCCGCCGTCGTCCGCGACAAGGAGAAGGCGGCGGACCTGGCCGAGCGCGGGGTGGAACTGCGGATCGCCGACTACGACCGCCCCGAGACCCTGGCCGCCGCCTTCGCGGCGGGCGACCGGGTGCTGCTGATCTCGGGCAGCGAGGTCGGGCGCCGGATCCCGCAGCACACCGCCGTCCTGGCCGCCGCCAAGGCCGCCGGCGTCGCGCAGCTCGCGTACACCGGCATCCTCGGCGGACCCGAGGCCGACTTCCTGCTCGCCGAGGAGCACACGGCGACCGAGCGGGCGATCCTCGACTCGGGGGTGCCGTACACCTTCCTCCGCAACGGCTGGTACACCGAGAACTACACGGCGAACCTCGCCCCGGTACTGGCCCACGGCGCCGTCGTCGCCAACGCGGGCGAGGGCCGCATCGCGTCCGCCGCCCGCGTGGACTACGCCGAGGCCGCCGCCGCCGTCCTGACCGGCCCCACCGAGGAGCACCTGAACCGCGCGTACGAGCTGAACGGCGACGTCTCGTGGCCGCTCGCCGCGTACGCGGCGGAGGTCGCCCGGCAGACCGGCCGGGAGATCGCGTACACGAACGTGCCCGCCGCCGCCCACCTGGACATCCTCACCGGCGCCGGGGTGCCGGCCCCCTTCGCCGAGATCCTGGTCGACGTGGACCGGGCCGTCGCCCTGGGCGCGCTCGCGAGCCGAGGCGACGACCTGGCGCGCCTGATCGGACGCCCGACCACGCCGCTCGCCGACACGGTCGCGGCGGCCCTGGCCGCCACCGCCTGAGCCGCCCGTCGACGCCCTCCGGATTCGTCAGGACCGTATACCGATACGGACATGACATCCCGCCCCGCGCGGCGCTACCTTCGACAGGACAGCGTGGCGCGGGGCGGGGAGGTTCGGTGAAGGACGACAACGAGGCCCGGACAGGGCTCATCTACGGGATCGGCGCCTACGGGATGTGGGGGCTGGTCCCGCTCTTCTGGCCGCTGCTCAAGCCCTCGGGCGCGGTCGAGATCCTGGCCCACCGGATGGTCTGGTCGCTCGCCGTCGTGGCGCTCGCGCTGCTCGCGATGCGCCACTGGAGCTGGCTGCCCGCGCTGATGCGCAGCCCGCGCAAGCTGGCCCTGATCACCGTCGCCGCGGCCGTGATCAGCGTCAACTGGTGCCTGTACATCTGGTCCGTCAACAACGGGCAGGTCGTCGAGGCGTCGCTCGGCTACTTCATCAACCCGCTCGTCACGATCGCGCTCGGCGTCCTGGTCCTGAAGGAGCGGCTGCGCCCGGCGCAGTGGGCGGCGGTCGGCATCGGCTGCGCGGCGGTCGTCGTGCTGTCCATCGGCTACGGACGCCTGCCCTGGATCTCCCTCACGCTCGCCTTCTCCTTCGCGATCTACGGCCTGGTGAAGAAGAAGGTCAACCTCGGCGGCGTGGAGTCGCTCGCGGCCGAGACGGCCGTGCTGTTCCTGCCCGCGCTCGGCTACCTCGTCTGGCTCGGCACCCAGGGCTCGCTCACCTTCGGCGCCCACGGCACCGGCCACGCCGCGCTGCTCGCGTCCACGGGCGTGGTGACGGCCGTCCCGCTGATCTGCTTCGGCGCCGCCGCGATCCGCGTCCCGCTCTCGACCCTGGGCCTGCTCCAGTACCTGGCGCCGGTCTTCCAGTTCACGCTCGGCGTCGTCTACTTCCACGAGGCGATGCCGCCGGAGCGCTGGGCGGGCTTCTCGCTGGTCTGGCTGGCCCTGACGGTCCTCACCTGGGACGCCCTGCGCACGGCCCGCCGCAGCCGCCTGGCGGTGGCGAAGGCGACAGCGACAGCGACAGCGACAGCGACAGCGACAGCGACGAACGCGGCGACGGCCGTGGCCGCGCCGGGAACGGCGACGGGGACCACCACGGCCGCCACGGAGGCCGCGCCGCCCGCCGCCACCCGGGAACCGGCGTGACCCCTACGCCCCGGCGTCGGCGTCCAGGAGACCGTGGTCCCGGATCAGCCGGCAGACCGCGGTGAGCCGGAGGCTCGCGAAGTCGTGGCCTCCGACCGGTTCGACCCAGGACGCCTCGGTCAGCCAGTCGGTGAAGCCGAGGACGTAGTCCCCCAGCTCCTCCCGCCCCACCGTCCGGTCCCGCGCCCCGCGCTGGGCCGGGACGAGGGCGTCGCGCACGGCCGCCGCGTGCTGGTCGAGCGCGGCCAGCAGCCCCGGCTCGGCGGAGCATTCCGCGAGCCGGGGCGCGTAGGCGGCGGCGAGACCGGCGAGAGGACAACCGGGCGAATCGTTCATTCCTCCACGTTAGGGGCGGAGGCGGTCGCCCCGGACCCCCCTCAGACCGTGAGCTTGCTCGCAGCGGCGGCGGCCGGCTCGACCGGAGCCCGGTCCCCCGCACCGGGCCTTCCCCGCACCCCCGTGGCGGAGATCACCGCCCCGAGCGCCACCATCGCCAGCGGGATCAGCAGCCCCGCCCGGATGCCGTCGAAGCCGCCGCCCGCGATCCCGTACACCGCGGTCACCGCCGCCACGCCGACCGCCGAGCCGAACTGGGTGGCCGTGGTCAGCAGTCCGCTCGCGAGCCCCTGCTCCTCCTCCGCGACCCCGTCCGTGCCGACGATGGTCAGCGGGCCGTACGCCAGGCTGAACGCGAGCCCCGTGAGCAGCAGCGCCGGGAACATCGCCGCGTACGAGCGGTCCGGCCCGACGGGCAGGAAGAGGGCATACGAGAGGACCGCGAGGACGAAGCCGCCGAGGATCACCTTGGCGTTGCCGTACCGGGCGACCAGTCTCGGGGTCAGCGTCGGCGCGAGGATCGCGTCGACGCCCATCACCAGCAGGGCGAAGGCCGTCTGGAGCGAGGACCAGCCGCGCAGCTCCTGGAGGTAGAGGGTGGCGAGGAACTGGAAGCCGAAGAAGGAGCCGACGAAGAGCAGCGCGCCGAGGTCGGCCCGGACGAGCGGGGCGCGGCGCAGCAGTCCGAGGCGGACGAGCGGGGCGGCGGCCCGGCGTTCGACGGCGACGAAGGCGCCGACGAGGGCGAGCCCGGCGGCGAGGACGGCGGCGGTCAGCTGCCAGCCGTCGAGCCCGTGCTCCAGGCGGACGAGGCCGTAGGCGAGCAGCAGCATGGCCCCGGCGGCGCTGAGCGCGCCGGCCACGTCGAAGCCCGCGGAGCCGCGGGCGGGCCGGGCCTCGGCCGGGATCAGCCGGATCGCGGCGACGAGGATGACGGCGGCGAGCAGGACGGGCGCGAAGAACACCCAGCGCCAGCCGCCCAGCGTCGTCAGCACGCCGCCGATGACGAGGCCGAGCGAGAAGCCGCCGGCGGCGGTGCCCGCGAAGACGAGCAGCGCCTTGTCGCGCTGGGGGCCCTCGGGGTACGAGGTGGTGATGATCGACATCGCGGCGGGGGTCATGAACGCGGCGGCGACACCGGTCACGAAGCGGGCCAGGATCAGCGTCCAGCCGTCCTGGGCGAAGCCGCCGAGCCCGGAGAAGACGAGGAAGACGGTGAGCCAGCCGAGGAACATCCGGCGGCGGCCGAGGAGGTCGGCGGCCCGGCCGCCGAGCAGGGTGAAGCCGGCGTAGCCGAGGACGTAGGCCGACATGACCCAGGCGGTGGTGCCGGTGGCGAGGCCCAGGTCGGCGCGGACGGCGGGGACGGCGACGGCGAGCATGGCGACGTCGATGCCTTCGAGGAAGATCGTCCCGCAGAGGACGAGCAGCAGGCTCCAGGCGCGTACGGACACAACTGTCTCCAGGTCGGGGAGGGTTGGGGAAGGTGATGGTTACGGAAGAGACGGCCGGTTCCCTCTTGTAACCACCTGCATCCTGCGGCAGCATCGGGTCCCATGGAAGAAGGCACTTTGAAGTCACCGAGTCACTGCGCGGATACCGACTACGCGTCCGGCGCCGCCGCGACCGGCGCCGACACCGACCCCTTCCAGTGGGACACCCGCGAGGACTGCGAGGTGCGGCAGATCCTGGACCGGGTCGCCGACAAGTGGTCGCTGCTGGTCATCGCCCTGCTCGACCGCCGGAAGCTGCGCTTCACGGAGCTGCGCCGGGAGATCGACGGCGTCAGCCAGCGGATGCTGACCGTGACGCTGCGGCAGTTGGAGCGGGACGGCCTGGTGAAGCGGACCGTGTACCCGGTGGTCCCGCCGCGCGTGGAGTACGAACTGACGCCGCTGGGCCGCACGTTGCACACGACGATCCGCGCGCTGGTGACCTGGACCGAGGAGCACCAGAACGAGATCGCGGCGGCGCGCGAGGAGTACGACGCCCGGGAGGCGGCGGCCGCCGCGGCCTGAGCGGGCCGGGCCGCACGGGCTCCCACCGACTGTCAGACCCCTCCCGTATAACCGTCACATGACCACTCCCGTGCACTGGAAGCTCGTCGTCGACTGCGCCGATCCGCACGCCCAGGCCGCGTTCTGGGCGGCGGCGCTGGCCTACCGGGAGGAGGACCACAGCGGCCTGATCGCCACGCTCCTGGCCGCCGGGGCCGTCCCGCCCGCCGCCACGCTCACCGTCCGGGGCCGGGCCGCCTGGCACGACCTGGCCGCCGTCCGGCACCCGGACGACCCGCACGACCCGGCGTCGGACACGGGGCTCGGCCGCCGGATCCTCTTCCAGCGCGTGCCGGAGCCGAAGACCGGCAAGAACCGCCTCCACATCGACCTGCACCCCCAGACCGACAGCAGGGCGTCGGAGGTCGCCCGGCTGACGGCGCTCGGCGCCTCGGTGCTGCGGGAAGTGGAGCAGCCCGGAGGGAGTTGGGTCGTGATGTCGGACCCGGAAGGCAACGAGTTCTGCGTACATTAACCCGTATGATCCGAATTTGCTTCGCCGGCGTGACCGGCTGGACCGCCCCGCCGATCCTCGCGGGCATCGCGCACGCCGACGACCTGGAGCTGGTCGCGGGCGTCTCCCGGTCGGCGGCGGGCCGCCCACTGGCCGAGGTGACGGGGGTCCGCGCCGAGGGCACGGTGTACGCCTCGGTGGCCGAGGCCCTCGCCGCGACCCCGGTGGACGTGCTGGTCGACTACACGAGCGCGGCGGCCGTGCGGGAGGACGTGTGGGCGGCCGTCGAGGCGGGCGTCCACGTGGTCGTCGGCTCCAGCGGCCTCACCGCCGAGGACTACGCCGAGCTCGACGCGCTGGCCCGCGCGCGGGGTGTCGGGGTGATCGCGGCGGGCAACTTCTCGGTGATGGCGGCGGTCCTCGCGCGCGCCGCCGAGCTCGCGGCGGAGCACCTGGACCACTGGGAGATCATCGACTACGCGAGCGCCGCCAAGCCGGACGTGCCGAGCGGCACGGCCCGCGAGCTCGCCGAGACCCTGAGCGGCATCCGGGCGCCCGAACAGGGCGTGCCGGTGGAGCAGGTGCACGGCCCGGCGGAGGCGCGGGGCGCCGACGTGGCGGGCAGCCGCGTGCACTCCGTACGCCTGCCGAGCTTCCTGCTCAGCACGGAGATCGTCTTCGGCGGCGACGGCGAGCGCCTGACCCTCCGCCACGACGCGGGCGCGACCCCCGACCCGTACACGGCGGGCACGCTGCTCGCGGTGCGGCGGGTGGGCGAGGCGGTGGGGGTGCGGCGGGGGCTGGGGACGCTGCTGTTCGACGCCTCGCCGCCTGCGGAAGCCCCCGGGAAGCCCTGACCCCGGGAAGCCTTGAACCGGGGAGGTCTTGACCCCTGGGAAGCCTTGAATCGGAGAGGCCTTGACCTCAAGCGCACTTGAGGTACGAGGGTGGGGGCATGGACACCGAAGAGATGCGCCGTCAGCTGCGAGCCCTGACCGACCGTGCCGAGATCACCGACCTGATGGACCGCTACCTCCGCTCCCTGGACGACGGGATCTTCGACGAGGAGTGGGCCCGCGCCTTCCACACCGAGGACGTCACCGCCGAGATGCCGATCGGCACCGTGCGCGGGCGGGAGGCCGTGAGGGCCCGGATCGAGCAGGGCATGGCGCTGTTCGACCGGACGGTGCACATGGGCACCAACGCCGTCGTCGAGGTCGACGGCGACCGGGCCACCGCCCGGGGCGCCCAGCTGAGCACCCACATCCTGGCGGACGGGCCGGACGGCCCCGGCGACCTGTTCGTCTCCGCCGGCCACACCGAGTCCGAACTGGTCAGGACCCCGGAGGGCTGGCGGATCGCCGCCTCGGCGCTGCGGATCGCGTGGACCCGGGGCACGCCGCCGCACGTTCCGGCCGACGCGTAGGGGGCCCGCCCGCGGCTTCCGCACGCCCCCGCGGATGCGTCATCGCGCCGGACGCGCGGTGTTGGCAGCCCGGCACTCGGCCGGAAGCCTGGGAAGCATGATGAGTTCACAGGGCACGTGGAAGGCGACCAGCCGTACGAAGAGGATCAGCGCGGCCGTGACCGCGGCTGTGGCGGTCGCCTGGGGAACGTTGTTCGCGGGGGCACCGGCGGCCGCCGCCGGTGCCCTTTCGATCGAGGTCGGGGCGAGCTACTACAAGGGCACGCCGACCTGGTCGAACCGGTCGGTCGCCATCGACGGACTGTTCAAGGCCACCGGGTGCCGGCGGGTCTACGCACGGGCCTGGGCGGGCAGCACCTCGCTGGACTTCAAGAGCACCAGCACCTGGTGCGACAGGGCCGGGGAAGCGGACTTCTCCCTTACCGCGAACGTCGTCGGCGGGTCCGACTCCATCTGGGTGTACATGACCGACGCGAACCAGACCATCCTCGAAGGCCAGACCTGCTACCGCTCCGGCTCCTGCGTCGACGGCCTGCGCTAGTACGGCGACGGGCCCGGCCCCCGCATCGGGGGCCGGGCCTGGGCGAACGGTCGCCGTCCCGGCTACGGACGCCGTGACCTGCGGGTGCTCCGCCGCAGCAGCACGCCTATCGCGACGCAGCCGACCGCGGCGACGCCCGCGACGAGAGCGGTCGTACCGGTACTGGCCAGCCCACTGCCGGAGCCGGAGCCCGGCCCCTGACTGCTGCTGGGCAGCGGGGCGGGGGTGCCGCTCGCGTCCGGGGTGACGGTCGGCTTGGGCGTGTGGGTGGGGTCGGGATCGGGGTCGGGACTGCCGGTCGGGTCCGGCCGACCGGTGGGGTCGGTGGTCGGGTCCGTGGTCGGGTCCGTCGTCGGATCGGTCGTCGGGTCCGTCGTCGGATCGGTCGTCGGATCGGTCGTCGGGTCCGTGGTCGGGTCCGGTTCCTTCACCGACGTGATCGTCGCGTCGTCCTCGTTGTTCGACAGGTCGGGGTCCGGGGTGTCCTCGGAGCGGGCGACCACGTGGTTGGTCAGTTCGCCCTCCCCCGACACGCGGGCCTCGACGGTGAGTTCGGCGGTGGCTCCGGCGGCGAGCCGGCCCACCTGCCAGACGCCGGTCGCCGCGTCGAAGGAACCCGTGCCGGTGGTGCCGGAGACGAGTTCGAGCCCCGCCGGGACGGTGTCGGCGACCGTGACGCCCTCCGCGTCCGAGGGGCCGTCGTTCTTCAGCGTCACGGTGAAGCGGGCCGTCCCGCCGGGCGCGACCTGCGCGTTCGCGGCGGCCTTGGTGACCGCGAGGTCGGCCGCGGGGCCCACGGGGGTCACGGTGGTGTTGGACGTGGAGGTGAAGGTCTCGTCGCCGAGCGGGTCGCCGTAGCCGGTGGTGGCGGTGTTGTCGACGGTGCCGCCGACCGCCTCGGTCAGGACGCGCACCTGGAAGGAGACGGTCACCCGCTCCTCGGGCTGGAGGCTGCCGCCGTTCGCCACGCCCGCGCCCGCGCCGAGCCGGAACCGTACGGCGTCCCCGAGCAGCTCGGCACTGTCGTCGCCCGCCGCGTCGGTGCGCGCCCCGGTGCCGGAGCCCCGTACGACGGCCAGTGAGCCCGGCACGTACTCGGTCCCCTTGGGCAGCGCGTCGTCCAGGACCACGTTCACGGCCCGGTCGCCGCCGCCGTTGCGGACGTCGAGGCTGTACTCCAGGACGTCACCGACCTGCGCGGGAGAGTGCTCGTTCCGGTTGGCGACCGACTTGGTGGTGACCAGGCAGGGGCCGGTGCCGAAGCTGATGCCGTCGAGGAAGTTGCCCATGGTGGGGTCGCCGCTCGCGGTGGACACCGCGCGGAACCCGAACATGGTCCTCGTCTGTCCCTCGGGCACCTTGTACGTTCCCGAGTGCTCGCCCCACGCGTCCTTGCCGTCGGTGAGCGGCCCCTGCGAGGCGAGCGCCCCGCCGGGGGCGCCGACCAGCACCTCCATGGTGTCCTGGCCGGTGCGGCCCCGGTGGTCGAGCCGCCAGCGCAGGACCTCGCCGGGGGTGGTCGCCACCTCCTGGTAGAGCGTGGAGTCCTCGTTGGCGTTCAGCTCGGCGAACTGGCGCCCTTCGGCGGCGGGGACGCCCTTGTAGCCGGTCGACCAGAGTTCGATCTTGCCGTCGGACTCGCTCGTCCTCCAGCCGGGGACGGTGCTGTCGGCCACGAACCGGAAGGTGTCGTCCGGGATGGCCGGCTGCTCGAAGCCGCCGTTGGTGAGGGAGACGGTGCCGTCGCACGTGGTGGGCGACGGGTCGGCGGCTGCGGCCGTGCCCGTGATCATCGTCAGGGAGGCGACGGGCACGAGGAGCAGGGATATCGCGGTGAGTCCGCTCAGCCCGGCTCTCAGATTCTTCCTACGCATAACCAAAGGAGCCTAGGGCGACCATCTCGCGCCGCGTTCCCGCTTTCGTCCCGCCTTCGCGGGGCCTCCTCCCCCACTTGGAAGGGCCTTTCGGCCCTCCGCCGTCAGGGGCGCCGTACCTCGAAGAGGAAGCAGCCGTACTCGACGGCCCGGACGTGCACGAACGCGACCTCAGGGTCCGCGAACGCCTCGCCGAAGGCGCGGTCGAACCCGGCCTCGGCCTCGCTGGGCACCTCCAGGAGCCGCCCGCCGGCGATCCGCCCCCGGCCGTCGTACCGCCGCACCGTCCGCAGCACCCCGGCCCGCCCGAAGGGGTACGCGTCGGGCCCGGACACGGGCCCCCCGCACTCCTCGGCGTGGACGAACACGGGCCCCTGCTCGTCGTACGCCCCGGGCTCGACCCCGGCCCCGGCGGCCCACCGCCGCAGCGGCGCGTACGAGACGAGCGCGATCCGCTCCCCCGCCTCGGCCCGCCGCAGACAGCACCGCAGCGGACTGCCGACGCCCTCGTCCTCGGTGACGTCGTACGGGACACAGGGCCGCCCGGCGTCATCGACGCGGCGCAGCTCGGCGAGGGCGGTGAGCGGGATGGGGCGGGGGGTGTAAGTGGTTGCCATGCGTCCAGCCTCACGCGGGTGGGGCGTGGACGCTGGCGCTATTCGGACGCGGAGTCCACGAACACGGCCCAGGCCGAGGAACCGAACCCGAGCCGGGCGCGGTCCGCATCCTTGGAGTCGCGGACGTGGACGGTGCCGGGGGTGACGGCGATCTCGACGCAGTCGGTGCCTTCGCTGTTGCTGCTGTAGCTGCTCTTGAACCAGGCCAGCTCGGACTCGTCGGCCATGTCGCTCCTCTACTCTCCGCAGGCGTGCGTCACGAACCCGGCCCACGCCGCCGACCCGAAGCCGAGGCGGGCGCCGTCCGCGTCCTTGGAGTCGCGGACGTGGACGGTGCCGGGAGTGGCGGCGACCTCGACGCAGTCGTTGCCATTACCGCTGCTGCTGTAGCTGCTCTTGAACCAGTCCAGCTCGGGGGTGCGGATCATGTCTCTCCCAGCAGTTGCTCGATGAAGTCCCGCGACTCCGCCGGAGTGAGGGCCTTGGACCGGATGATGCCATAGCGCAGATCCAAGATCCGGAGTCGTTTGAGGTCGGAGACCGGACGGCCGCCGAAGTCACCGTCCATGCGTCCGACCGCCGTGCCGTCCCCGAACTTCAGCACCTCGATCACCCCTCCCGTACCGGGGTGATCGGCGCGCTCTGTCGGCATCACCTGAATCTCGACGTTGGGCAACTCGCTCACCTCCATGAGTCGTTCCAACTGGCGACGCAGCACCATCCTCCCCCCGATGGGCCGCCGCAGCGACACCTCTTCCTGGATGAAGCTGAACTCCGGCGCGGGGTCCTTCTCCAGCACTGAGCTGCGCGCCATCCGCGCTGCCAAGTACCGCTCCAGTTCCTCGGCCCCGTACGCCGGACGCCAGGTCCGCATGATTGCCCGGGAGAAGTCCTCCGTCTGCAACAGTCCGTGGACGTTGAAGTTGGAGTACAGGCAGAACTCGACCGCCCGCGCCTCCAGCTTCGCCAGGCTCCGTACCGTCTTCGGGTACTGGACCTCCAGGATGTCCTTCTTCATCGCCGAGATGACCCCGTCGGCGCCGACCACCTCGTCCACCCTGTCCAGGAACTCCGGGCGCGGAATCCGGGCACCCCGCTCGACCTTGCGGACCATGTCCTCGCCGTAGCCGATCCGGGCACCCAGGTCACCCGCCCGAAGCCCCTTCGCCTCCCGCCACGCCTTGATCTGGCGCCCCACCGTCGCCACGACCGCCGCACCGGACTCGTCACCGGGCTCGACCTCCCAGCCGGGCTCGTCCGCACCCGGACCGTTCACCTCGTCGTCCACGCTCATGCGCGCCACCTCCTTCGGCCCCGCCCTACCCCCGGGGTGGTCCTGGACAGTCGAGACAAGGCCGGACAGTCGCGGGACAGTAACCGTACGTAAGGGCATGTTCGATGGGCAGCGTAAGCAGCCGCCGCCACGCTGGGTGACATGAACGAAGAACCCACCCAACTCTTGGCGCCTGCACGCCAATTCGGAATCCAGCTCTCCGCCACCCGCCGAGGCGCCCGGCTGGCCCGGCTGCTCGTCGCGGAGCAGGTGCGCTCGTGGGAGCTGGGCCACCTGTCGGAGGCGGCGACGCAGATCGTGGCCGAGCTCGCGGCGAACGCCGTCACACACGGGCGCGTCGCGGGGCGGGACTTCCGGCTCGCCCTCCTCGTCCAGGGGGACGCGCTGCGGATCGAGGTCGCGGACACGCGGGGTGACCGGATGCCCCGGCTCGGGCGGCCCGGCGGCGGGGCGGAGTCGGGGCGGGGGCTGCTGATCGTGGAGGGGCTGGCGACGCGCGGCTGGGGCGTGCGGCTCGGGCCCATGCCCGGGAAGACCGTATGGGCGGAACTGGCCCTGGAATAGGGGCCGCCGCGTCGCGCACGTCCGCGACGCGGCGGCCCACGCCGTAAAGGCTTTAAAGGCTTGGGGAAATCAACCCTCCAACCCCTCCAGCCTCCCCGCGCCGGCCCCGCGCCCGCTCCGCGTCAGCCCTCCGCCGCCCCTCACTCCCACGGGTGACTTTTGCCAACTGAGCTGGATTCGGGGCTGGTTGCGTGGCATATGCTCCAGCTCACCACCCCAGACATGCGTCGGCCCCCGGCCGGGACTGGCATCCCGATCGAGGGCCTGACCACCGAGGAAGAAGCACCTTCCCGATGGATACCCAGAAGACTAGCGCGCGCCCCCACTCCTCCGGGCTCGTACACGTCAATGTCCGCCACACGACCCGGTACACGGTCGTCGGCAACCACCTCGCCCAGCACCGCGAGCTGTCGCTGCTCGCCAAGGGGCTGGCCCTCTACCTCCAGTCGCTGCCCGCCGGGGCGAGTGTCGGCATCAAGGCCATCGCCGCAGTACATCCCGAGAGCGAGCTGCGCATCGCGGCGGCCCTGCGGGAGCTGGAACGGCACGGATATCTGAAGCGGACCCGGGAGCGGCTCCCGGACGGGCGGTTCGTGCCGCGCACCATCTCGTACAACCGGCCGGGGGCTGACCCGGAGCCCGTACGGGAGACCCCGAGGCGCGAGAAGCGCCCCCGCCCGGCGCAGCCGCAGGCACCGGCACCCGCTCCCCCGGCACCGCCGCCACCCCCCGCGCCGCCGCTCGCGGAGCAGCACCTGCCCGCCGCCGCGCTGCTTGAGCGGCTCCGCGTACGCGAGCCCCGGCTGACGCTGGGGGCGCGGGACATCGAGCGGCTGGCGCCGGGGGTGACGGCCTGGCTGGCGCGGGGGGCCGCGCCGGAGGCGGTGTGCCGGACGCTCACGGCCGGGCTGCCCGAGCGGCTGGGCCACCCGGCCGGCCTGCTGGCCCACCGCCTCGCGAATCTCCTGCCGCCACCGCCACCGCCCCCGCCCCCGCCCCCGCCCCCGCAGCCCCTCGTCTCGCGCAGCGGCCGGATGACGTACACGTCGCCGCGCTCGCCTTTCGCGGAGTGCGGGGACTGCGGACGCCCGTTCCGGGGCGCGCCCGGCCCCGACGGCGTGTGCGCGGACTGCCGCGAGGAGCGGGAGGGGACGGGGGCGGAGGCGGTGGCCTGATCTCCCGGGGTCAGAGGATCTCGATGTCCCTGACCTGCGGCGGGCGGTGCGGGAAGGTGATCTCGGTCCAGCGGTTGATGCGCACGGAGTCGCCGTTGACGTCGTAGTAGATGAGGTCGTTGTTGCCGGTTGAGATCTTGTCGACCCACCAGCTGCCGAAGCCCATCCGGCCCTTGTTGGCGTAGCAGTCGACGCTTTCGCGACCGTCGCTGTGGGACCAGATCTTCAGGAAGCTCTCGCCGCCACGGCACTCGACGTGGTCGATGGCGTAGGCGCTGCCGGGGATGGCGATGGTGAGGGATGCCGCCGCGACGCAGGTCACGAGGGCGGAACGTACGAGCCTTGTCGACTTCTGGAGCACGATCTCTCCGTTCGGAGCTGTCAGGATCTGTTTCGGGATCTGTTCAGGCATGTCGATCGAAAGGCGCGCCGCGTGCCGCTGGACGGCGTTCGCGGTCGCACACAGGAGACTTCTACGCGATCGATGCCCAGCGCAATCAACTTCACACGGGTCGACCGAAATTGGCACCATAGAGTCTGAATCCGACATCTGATGAGTAGTTGTTGCTTTTCAGCCAGATCGGGCCAGCAGCCACCCGGCACAGGACGACCGTCTTCAGCGCCGAGGCACGCCCGTCCCGTACGCATCCGTTCACCCGGCACTGCCCTTCCGTACCTGACCTCCCCGCGTCCTGGGGTAGTAGGCAGGAGGAGGCAGCGAACCCGCGTGGAAGTGGTGTCCCATGAACGGTCCCGAGAACATGAAGCGCACCAGGGCCGACGGTGAGCGTGCGCCCGACGCCAAGCGGCCCCCGGCCCGGCCGACGGAACCGCAGGGCCTGATGGGACTCCAGGCCACGATCGGCAACGCGGCGGTCGTGCAGATGCTGCGGCAGGCCGGCCGTCTCGGGGCCCAGGACCAGGATCAGGATCCGGCCCGGGATCAGGCCCTGGATCAGGCCCGGGATCAGGCCCGGGATCCGGCCCGGAATCAGGCTCCGGATCAGGCCCAGCACCAGCACGGAGCCGGCTGCGGCCACCCGCGGAGCGAGGAGGCGCCGCCCCCGGTGCAGCGTTCCGCCGTTCACGGCGTGCTGCGCGAGCCGGGGCGGCCGCTGGACGAGGCCACCCGTACCGACATGGAGTCCCGCCTGGGCGCGGACTTCTCGGACGTCCGCATCCACACCGACAGCGCCGCGAAGGAGTCCGCCGCCGAGGTCGGCGCCCGCGCCTACACCTCCGGCAACCACGTCGTCATCGGCGACGGCGGCGCGGACCGGCACACCCTCGCGCACGAGCTGACCCACGTCATCCAGCAGCGCCAAGGGCCCGTCGCCGGAACCGACAACGGATCCGGCCTCAAGGTCTCCGACCCCTCGGACCGCTTCGAACGCGAAGCCGAGGCCAACGCCGCGCGGGCGCTGGCGGGCCCCGCACCCGACACCGTCCAGCGCGCCCGGGACGAGACGGCCGCGACCGCCGGGCCCGTGCCGACCGTGCAGCGCTACCACACACAGCAGATCAACACGGCCGGAGGAGACGCTCCCCACTTCCAGACGCAGAGCCTGATCGGCCAGCTGGGTGAGACCGACGTCCCCGGCCAGCTCCCCCTTTCCATCGACCACGCGATCACCCCCCACACGCCGACCGAAGCCGGCGCACTGGGCGTGCGCGTCTCGCAGGACCACTCGCTCGCCGTGCTGGACAGCGAGGACGAGCCGAAGGAGTTCTACGCCACCGCGGCTCGTCTCACCGAGGCCAACGCCGCCCTGGAGGCCGCCGGAAGCGCGATCCAGCTCGTGGCGGTCGGGAACACCACGATCACCGTCGACGCCGGCGGCGAGCCCAGGACCCTTCAGAAGGTGACCGCCGTCAGACGCGGCAACGCCTTCCAGGCCGAACGGTTCGCGAACCTTGTGGAGCACCAGTGCATCCGCGTCGCGGGCGGGGTCATCGGGATGGAGGTCGGGCGCAACTTCCACGGCGTCGAGAACTTCAAGCCGGCGCCCAAGAAGCACACCGCGCCTGACGGAAGGGTCTTCGAGGCGAACGAGCTCGCCGGCAGGCTGGTCGACGGTCCGGACGGCCCGGCGGAGAACGCGGCGCCCCTCGGTGAGCGCTACGGCAGGGCTCACCGGGACGGAACCCTGCAGGGCGCCCAGGAGCTCGGCGCCAACCAGCACGCGGCCCCGGCGATCGGCGAGGCGTTCGGCATCTACTCGATCGGCGACACCGGCAGGCACGACCAGAAGGACTTCGCCGCCCCGGACGACGCTCCGTTGATGGCCGTCACGTGGAACTTCCACTTCGCCGGCGTCGTCGCCCAGGCCGGTGGCGACCGCGTGACCCTGGAGAACTACACCAGGGACGACAACTTCAGCGAAGCCCTGCAGATCCTCTACAAGGACCTGGTCCTCCGCTACAAGAAAACCCTCGCGGAGAGGATCCGGGAACTCCTCGGCAAGAAGGACTACCCGTTGGAACCCGAAGGCATCGAGTTCATGGGGATGCTGAACAAGGTGGTACGGCGGGAGGCGGAGAGTGCGGGGCTCGACGCGGCCGCGGAGGCCGCGCGGCTCTCCGGGGACAGCGAGGCACCCACCCGCTGGTTCTTCCGCATGTACGGAACCGAGGAGGGCCAGTCCTTCCACGAGCAGCAGTACGGCGGCGGCCAGAACATGATCATCAACCCGCTCACCACGCGCAGCCGCAAGCCGGCGTCGGCATGACCGGGGGGCGACGGTCGGCGCGTCACGTCCTGGGCGGGCGCGGAGGGCCTCGCGATGCGTCCGGTGGCCTTCCGGCCCCGGCACGGCCTCCCCATACAGCGAACTTATGAGTCCATAGAGGGACAAGAACTGCCGGAGCGCCAGTTCCCACGTAAAGGTGTGTGGACCGTCCGCCCCCGAAGGAATCGACAGTCCCTTGAAACGCATCCGCATGACCGCCCCGGTCGCCGCCCTGGCGGCCGCCCCGATGCTGCTGACCGTGACACCCGCCGCTGCGGCGGAGGCCGCGCGACCGGCGCCCTCCGCCACGGCGGCCTCCGCTCCCCACGACGCCTCGGCCCCCGGGAAGGCCCGGACCGCCGACAAGCCGGCGACCGGAATGGCGGCGACGCTGAACGGGGTCCCGGACGAGTTCTACCCGGGCGGCGACTGGGAGGAGTTCGACCTCGTCCTGGAGAACACCACGGGGAAGCCCGTGGCCGGCGACACGTTCATCCTCACCATAGAGGTCAACACCATCTACCCCGAGCCGGGCCTCGACTCGTCGCTCATGAACATGCAGATGCGTGTCGACGGTGTCTGGCTCGACGCCGACCTTCGGATGATGGGACGCGACCGCGACGTGGACGCCTTCCTCCCGATCGGGGGCACCACGGTGGCCCCGGGGAAGACCACGTACCCGATACGGCTCAAGTTCACCGCGGACGCCCCGCTCACCAGGTTCTTCCTCGGCCCGCGGCCGAGCGAGAACGTCAACGTCGGCCCCACGGACTTCTGGGTGGAGTCGCACCTCGTCGCCCCGAAGGACCCCGGGGAGCCCAGCGAGGAGCCCAGCCGGGAACCGAGCGGCGAGCCCAGCCAGGAGCCGAGCGAGGAGCCCAGCGGGAAGCCCGACCCGGAGCCCAGCGAGGAACCCGGAAGCGGCGGGGCCTCCGGCGGCCCGTCCGGTAGGCCCACGCCCCGTCCCACGTCGAGCGCGTCCGACCAGGGCGCCGTCCCGGCCCCCGCCGACACGGCGGACCCGGGAGCGTCCGGCGGCTCCGGCACCCTCGCGCGGACCGGCGCGGGAGCCTCGTCGAACTGGGCGCTCGGCATCGGCGGCGGCGCGGTCGCGCTGGGCCTCGCCTGTCTCGCGGGCGTCGCCGCGCACCGCCGTCGCCGGCGGGCCTGAGCCCTCCCCCAGAGACCCGCGGATGCCGTGATCCCGCCAACTCCCCCACCCCTGAATCCGGTTGGTGGATCATGGCATCCGCGACACTCTGTTCGGAAGCCGAACAGGCATGACCGAAATCCGCCCTTGACGTGACCGCAAACTCTCACTGAACATTCGTCACACACAGCGCAACCGCACAGCGCAACCGCACAGCTCCAACGCCTCGTACCACCACGGTGCGAGGCGCTCGTACGTTCCGTCCCATCCCCAGTTCGGAATCCGGAGCCCCCACATGAAGCTCTCCGCGAGATTCGCCGCCGCCGCCGGAGCCTCCGTGCTCGCGCTCGGCGCGTTCGCCGGGGCGGCGCCCGCCGCCTTCGCCTCGGGCCAGGCCGTGACGCCGCCCGACATCTCCGTGACCAACGTCAAGCAGCACCTCACCGACCTCCAGGCGATCGCCACCGCCAACGGCGGCAACCGGGCCCACGGGCGCACCGGCTACAAGGCGTCGATCGACTTCGTGAAGGGCAAGCTGGACGCGGCCGGTTTCACCACCACGCTGCAGACCTTCACGTACAGCGGCGCCACCGGCTACAACCTGATAGCCGACTGGCCCGGCGGCGACCCGAATCAGGTTGTCATGTCCGGGTCGCATCTTGACTCCGTGACGGCCGGCCCCGGCATCAACGACAACGGCTCCGGCTCCGCCGCGATCCTGGAGACCGCGCTCGCCGTCTCCCGTGCCAACCTCCAGCCCACCAAGCACCTGCGCTTCGGCTGGTGGGGCGCGGAGGAGCTGGGGCTGGTCGGCTCGAAGTACTACGTCAACAACCTGCCCGCGGCGGAGCGCTCGAAGATCAGCGGCTATCTGAACTTCGACATGATCGGCTCGCCCAACCCGGGCTACTTCGTCTACGACGACGACCCCACCATCGAGCAGACCTTCAAGACGTACTTCGCCGGGATCGGCGTCCCGACCGAGATCGAGACCGAGGGCGACGGGCGCTCCGACCACGCGCCGTTCAAGAACGTGGGCATCCCGGTCGGCGGGCTCTTCTCCGGCGCGGACTACATCAAGACCGCCGCGCAGGCGCAGAAGTGGGGCGGCACCTCGGGCCAGGCGTTCGACCGCTGCTACCACGCCTCCTGCGACACGACGGCGAACATCAACGACACCGCCCTCGACCGCAACGCCGACGCCATCGCGTACGCGGTCTGGAACCTGTCGAGCGGCTCGACGACCCCGCCCACCGGCACGGTCTTCACCAACGACACGGACGTGACCGTCCCGGACAACGGCGCCGCGGTGACCTCGTCGGTGACCGTGAGCGGAGTGACGGGGAACGCGCCCGCCACCCTCGCCGTCGGTGTGAACATCGTCCACACCTACATCGGCGACCTCATCGTGGACCTCATCGCCCCCGACGGCTCGGTCTACAACCTGCACAACCGCGCCGGCGGCAGCGCCGACAACATCAACCAGACCTACACCGTCAACGCCTCCTCCGAGGTCGCCAACGGCGTCTGGAAGCTCCGCGTGCAGGACAAGGCGGCCGCCGACACCGGGTACATCAACCAGTTCAAGCTGACGTTCCCGTAGGTCCCGGGCACAGCCGGAACGCACGTCCCCACGAGTCTCCCGGGTGGGTCGGTGACCATCGCCCCCGACCCACCCGGGGTCCCAACGCGGCCGCTACTTGGCCGCGTTCGCCGTTTCCACCAGCTTCTGCGGGGTCACCGCGCCGACGTAGACCTTGCCGTCGTCCGTCATCAGAGCGTTGACGATCTTGGTCTTGAAGACCGTGCCGGAGCCGAACTTCCCGCTCACCTTGTCGCCGAGCGCGTCCAGGAAGCCCTGGACCTCCTTCGGCGCCTCGTCGGTCTTGGGCGCGGGGGCGCCGGAGTCGAGCCTGGCGATGGCGGTCCAGCCCTCGCCGACGACGTTGAAGCCGCCCTTGCCGTCGGGGCCCGCGGCCCCGCCGAGGCCGAAGTCGCCGAGCGCGCCCTCCAGGCCCTTGGGCAGCCCGTCGCGCTTCCCGCCCTCCTCGCCCGCCTTCTCGGCGGCGCCCTCGGTCACCTTCGCACCCTTGGGCGCCTTGAAGGCGAAGGCGGAGGCGTCCGGCTTGCTGAAGTCGATCTTCGTGAAGCCCGCGTCGACGACGGGCTTGCCGCCGCTGACCGAGTTCAGCGTGAACTTCAGCGGGGTGCCGGTGCCCGCGTCGACGGCGATCTTGACGGACTCGACCGTCGAGCCGGACTGCTTGGGCTTGATCACGAGCTGGTACGCGTCACGGCCGGCCACCTTGGCGGTGCCGCCGACGGTGATCGAGGTGGTGTCGCCGGCGGCCTTCAGGACCTCGTCGGCGAGCTCCTTGGGCGTCCCGGGCACGCCCTTCTCGGCCTTCTCGCCCTTCTCACCCCGGCCGCCGTCCGCCTTCTCGTGGAAGACCTCGTTGGACTTGCTGTCGTACGCCCAGACGTCGTCGCCGTTGTGGATCAGGCTGTACTCGTCGGAGCCGTCGACCAGCGTCAGCTTCTGGCGCTCGGGCCCGTCGGCGGCGAGCCGCAGGGTGTGCGAGCCCGAGACGAGCTGGGTCAGCCTGTCGGCCGGGTCGGCGGAGGAGGAGCCGGAACCGGCCCCGGCGGAGGGCAGCAGGCCCGCGAAGGAGGGCAGGCCCAGGTCGGTGCTGACGCGGAACGTGCCGGACAGGGTCTGCGTGTCCGATGCGGCGATCTTCTCGATCAGCTGCTGGGCGGTGATCTCGGGCAGGTCGGGGTCACCGGACGCGGCGAGCGCGGGGACGAGCCCGATCGTGGCCGCCGCCACTCCCGCGACGGCGACCGGGACGACGTAACGGCTCGCCTTACGCTGACGGTTTTCGTTCGTTGCCATGGTCTGCGCTACCTCCGTGGGCACCTTGGTCGATGACTCCATCTCACCAGACCCCCGCGCCCGGTACGTCAGCCCCCGGGATCAACCTGCCGTACCCCTCCAGGATGACCCGGACCCCGAGAACCCTGCCTTACGGCGGGGGCCGCGGCAGCCCGCCGGAACAACCACCGGCCCCCTCGACTACCTCCCGAAGCCCCGAGCACGGGTGGCGGGGTCCTGGACTTCAAGAGGGAACGCCGGTGCGATCCGTCTTCGCGGTCATGGCGGGACGCCAGCCTTCCGCACTGTCTACGGCAGCCGCTCACAGACTTCCATCCAACGCAGGAGGGTCGCACGCAGTGTGGGATCGAGAACGCACGACTGCATTGCAGTCAAGGCACGAACGATATTCTTCACCCGACGCAGTTCGGATATCTCGCCAATGGGGCGCGATACCCAATCGTCCGCGACCCTCGCGATCTCTTCGGGGGACCGCCCAATCACCCGAAGCGCATCCTCAGCCACTCGATCCGGATGCAAGACTTCCTGGACATCACTACCCGGGTACCGTCCGTACTCAGAAACCAGGAAGGCAAGCCGCATAACCCCCTTCCAGGAGGGAATGACCCGCAGCTCCACAGCTTCCGTGTTGCGAGTGCGGCCAACACTCCGTACTTGCGTCGACTCGAGGTCGACAGTGCGTCATTGCGCACCCGGTCCAGGGAGACCTCCACGAGCGTCTCCCACCAGCAGAACCTGGCGCCAGGATCGCCGGGCTGGCCGGCCAACAGCCAGCCCCTTTGCGCGCCTCTTTCCTCAATTGCGTCAAATGACAGATTTCTTCATCGCTAGGGCCCGACAAGTTCCACACTCACTGATTTGAGATTCGAAGCCCGAAGAATATTCCACCAGGCCCTCATCATGCCGCGCACCTCATCCAGGACCGCCCACTCCCGAGACCCCACCTACGACAACGGCGTTGTGACCCGCCGGAACAGCCGCTCGTCCTCTTCGGCCAAGTCCCAGAGCGCGGCCACCCCCGAGGCCCGCACACACCTCAATGACTCGTTCTGCCGGGCGATCTCCAACTCCAGCAGACTGCCCACCGGCCCCCCGCTGATCCCCCGGGGCCACAGCGCAGCCGCTTTCCGTCCCTGCTCGAAGCACTGCCCGAGCCGCTCCTCCCCTGCCTCTTTCACGGAGACGTAGGCGTAGAAGCCGACCAGCAAGCCCTCCCACCAGAAGCGGGCCAGAGGATGCGAGTCGGGGAACTCCTGACCCATGCGCCAGTCGGCCGAGAAGCCCGCGGCAGCCGTGGGCAGGTCCATCTCCCCGCCCAAGTGCCGGGCGAGGATGGCAAGCACACCCCGCCTGACGGTCCGCAAGGGCTCCACAGCCCCTGCTTCCCCCGCCACGGATGCCAGCGCCCCCTCTATCCGCAACGTGCTGACACAGGCCAGCGCCCCCGCCTCGGAAAAACTGAATCCAGCAACATCTAGCGATACCACTCCCACCCTCCCTCTACGAATGAATCGATTATTGATTGTTAAACACGAAGAACAGCCATTCCTCCAGCTTGCCAGCGCCTCCCGAGGGAACGTCGACACCTCCGACTTCCAGGACCTTGGCGCAATAAGTCACACAGTTCAAAGTCCGCCCGCCATCATGGATCCCGAATGTATGACCTTCCGTTGCATCCTGAAAAGCCTGCGCACGGCGCGCATTCGGCAAATGGAAGGTAATCCTAAAGGAATCCTTCGGTGCGACTCCAAAGTATTCTCCACAGGGCCTGTGCGACGCCTGGGGCATGAGGCGCATCCGGATCAGCCAGCCCAAGCCCGGTGTGATCGTCGCGCGAGGCTTCCGGCGCGAGCCGCTGGAGGCGGTGATCCGCTCACCACTCCTCGGCTCGGACGGCTCCCCAGCTTGCCGACCGGGTCAGTTCGTCTCCACCGATGACGTGCTACTCGGCTGGGACGAGGACGGCACCCCCATCGTGCTCAACCTCGCCTACTCCGCGCACGCCCTCGTCGCCGGCCTCACCCGCTCCGGCAAATCGATCACCGTCAATACCCTGCTCGCCTACGCCTCCCTCATGCGGGACGTACGCCTGATCGTGATCGACCCCAACCTCGGCGCGGTCGCGCCCTGGTGGCGTACCGCCTACAAGGTCTCCGACGCCATCCACCCCGATGAGCCGACCGACATCCTGCGCTGGGTGCGCGAGGAGATGAAGCGCCGGGAACGGCTGTTCTGGTCCGGTCACACCGACCGCATCACCGAATTCAGCCCCGAGCTGCCGCTGCTGCTCGTGGTGATCGACGAGGTGGCGAACTACACCCGACACCCCGACCGCAAGGCCCGCGAACGCTTCGAGGCGGAGCTGCTGGCCATCGCCAGCCAGGGCGCCAAGTTCGGCATCCGACTGTGGCTGCTCACCCAGAAGCCCTCCGCCGACGTGCTCACCACCGCCGTACGCACCAACCTCTCCACCCGGATCTGCCACCGCGTCGACACCATCGAGGACTTCCTGCACCTCTTCCCCGACGGCCGGGAACTGGACCTCACCGCCGCCGACCGCACCATGCCCCAGGGTGTCTCCATCGCCTCCGTCGGCGACATGCGCACCCCGGTCCGGCTGCGCTCGGTCTACCTGCCCACCGAAGCCTGCTGGCAGATCAACGACCTGATGTGCGCCGAAGGGCTCAAGGTCCGCGACCTGCCCGACCGCGTCGACCTGGACAAGGCCGCGTGACCGCCGCCTCCTGGTCCCGCTTCGCAGTGATCCCCGGCAAGGGCGTGTAGTCGCCAAACCCTCGCCCCTGCCGGGGCCTCCCTCCCCGTCCATCCACGGCACACGCGTGTGCCGCAGCGCAGAGAGGTCCCGCCAGCATGCCACCGCACAAGCCCACCGCCACAATCCCCCGCCCCGAACCAGTCACAGCAGCAATGCCCACGTTCACCGGGTACCGCGACCTGCTCGGCCTGGTCCGACAGCTGTCCTCGCTCGGCAGGTGCGCCCAGCCCATCCGGCTCGAAGGCCACCGCACCGAGATCGACGCCTTCACCGGCGAGATCCTCCGCGAGCTGAAGTCCAAGGAACTTCCCGCCGGACATCTCCTGGTCCGCTGCGGCAACCGCCGCACCACCCGCTGCCCCTCCTGTGCCGAGCTGTACCGCCAGGACACCTACCACCTCATCGCCGCCGGCCTGCGCGGCGGCAAGAACATCCCCGACCAGGTCGCCAGCCACCCCCGTGTCTTCGCCACCCTCACCGCGCCCTCGTACGGCCCCGTCCACGGCCGGCGCACCGGCGGCTCCACCCGCTGCCGCTGCGGACACACCCACACCAAGGACGACCCGCTCCTCGGTACCCCGCTCGACCCCGAGCGGTACGACTACACCGGCGCCGTGCTGTGGAACGCCCACGCCCCCGCCCTGTGGGCCCGCTTCATGCTCCACCTGCGCCGCACCATCACCGCCGCAGCCGGTGTCCCGCAACGCCTGCTCCACAAGGTCGCCCGCGTCTCGTACGCCAAGGTCGCCGAGTACCAGCAGCGCGGGCTGATCCACTTCCACGCAGTGATCCGCCTCGACGGCCCGGCAGGCCCCTACACCCCGCCGCCCGCCTGGGCCACGCCGGAACTCCTCGCCGACACGATCCGGATCGCGGCCACCCGCGCCCACATCGACGGGCCCGAGGTGAACGGCCGCGCTCTCTCCTTCGCCTTCGGCGAGCAGATCGACACCAGGATCATCCGGTCCACGGCCTTCCAGGGCGGGACCACGATCACCGAGGACAAGGTCGCCGGATACGTCGCCAAGTACGCCACCAAGGGCACCGAAGCCGCCACCGGCACTCTCGACCACCGGCTGAAGAGGATCACCGATCTCTGGTTCGAGTCCGTGCCCGAGCACGCCGCCCGCATGATCCGCACCGCCTGGGCCCTCGGCGTCCGCGAGGACCTCAAGCACCTGAACCTGCGCAAGTGGGCCCACATGCTCGGCTTCCGCGGCCACTTCTCCACCAAGACCCGCGCCTACTCCACCACCCTCGGCGCG
This sequence comes from Streptomyces sp. NPDC042100, assembly GCF_055582325.1. NCBI lineage: Bacteria > Bacillati > Actinomycetota > Actinomycetes > Kitasatosporales > Streptomycetaceae > Streptomyces > Streptomyces sp. NPDC042100. Next base: position 385,880 of record NZ_JBVJDK010000001.1, on the reverse strand, counting down.
CTCCGGGCCGCCCGCGCCGCCTGGCACCGCCGTCACACCCCTCCGCCCTCCCCGACCACCCTCGTCCTCGCCCACTGGGCCTACGACGGCACCGGCCTCACACCTGACCTCGAACGCCTCGCCGCACTCATCGGGGGTGGCCCGACGGGCGAACAGGAGGTAGCGACTCGTGCGTGACGATGAACTCCTCACCGTCCCCGAGGCCATGGCCCGACTCAAGATCGGCCGCTCCGCCCTCTACGACCTCCTGCGCACCCGCCGCCTGGCCTCGCTGACCATCGGCCGCGCCCGCCGTATCCCCGCCCACGCCCTCGCTGACTACGTTCAGCGCCACCTGGAAGAGGCCGCCTGATGACCGCCCCCAAGCGCAAGCAAGCCCGCGCCAGCGGCGAAGGCACCATCTACCAGCGCAAGGACGGCCGCTGGGAAGCAGCCGGCTACGTCCTCGCCGCCAACGGCACCCGCAAACGCGTCCGCGTCTATGGCACCACGCGGAGAGAAGCCGCGGACAAACTCGCCGAGAAGATCGCCGACAGCAACCGCGGTCTCCCCGTCGCCACCGCCGACAGCACTGTCGGCGACTACCTCACGTACTGGCTGAACGGCGTCGCCGTCCACCGGCTCCGCGAGAACACCCACACCCGCTACGCCGCCTGCATCCGCCTTCACCTCGTCCCCGGCCTCGGCACCAAGAAGGTCGCGAGGCTGACCGCCAAGGACGTCCGCACCTTCCTCGACCGGCTCCGCACCACCTGCCAGTGCTGCACCAAGGAAATCGACACCGAACGGAAGAAGTGCTGCGCCATCGGCGAGTGCTGCCAGAAGCAGCTGTCCCCCTCGACCGTGACCTACGTGCACTCGGTCCTCAAGTCGGCACTGGAACATGCTGTCCGGGAGGACGAGCTGCCCCGAAACGTCGCCCGGAACGTCAAGACCACTGCGCACCGGCCCAGGCGCTTCCAGCCCCTCACTGCGACAGAGGCTCGCAAGTTCCTCGACGCAGCCCGCGCCGACCGGCTCCACGCGCTGTACGAACTCGCCCTCCGCACAGGACTCCGCAAGGGCGAACTCCTCGGCCTCCACTGGGAAGACCTCGACCTCACCACTGGAACGGCCAGCATCCGGCGCTCGCTCCAGCGCACCCGCACCAGCGGACTCACCTACCTGCCCACCAAGACCCGGGCATCCGAACGACGCATCGCCCTTCCCAGCGAGTGCGTCCACTCGTTGAAGGAACACCGGGAAGGTCAGGAAGGAGAACGCGAAGCGGCAGAGAAGGGCTGGAAGAACAACGGCCTCGTCTTCACCACACAGGCAGGTGGGCCCATCGATCCCGCGAACCTCAATCGCAGCTTCCGTGCCCTCCTCGATCGGGCAGGGCTCCGCCGCATCCGCTTCCACGACCTACGGCACTCCACCGCCACCCTGCTCCTGGAGCAAGGCGTCGAACTCGTCGTGATCAAAGAGCTCCTCGGCCACGCCCACATCGGCGTCACCGCCACAGTCTACGCCCACGTCAGACTCCGCCTCCAGCGCAACGCCATCGACCTACTCAGCCATGCTCTCCAGCTCTCGAACGAGGCCACCTGCCAACGCGACGACCGCGACGAGCCACCGCTCCGTGCAGCCCCCATCCGCTGACGTTGCCGTCAACTACTGCCGTCAAAGGCCCCAACACACACGAGAGGCCCCACCAGAATCAATCTCGGTGGGGCCTCTCACATTTTTCCGCTATTGGTCAGTCCAGCGCCACATTCCAAACGCCGAATATCTCAACAAAATCCGGAGTTCGCATGATCAGAATCGGCGATCCTGACCTGGCAGACAGTAGCTCGTCGACGATGCTGCGCGCCCTGGCCGAACCGAGCCCGCCAGATACCGGCCAAACGTAGCCGCTCTGACCATTCCCTCCGAACTCTTCACACAGGATTGAGCTATCCGAACCCGGAATGGCCCAGAGGGCGAAAAGTCGATCGTCGAGAATCTCAGTTTCCAGCCGCTCTGCGAACAGTTTGAAGTACCAGCAGGCGTCGCCGCTCTCACGCCTCACGATCCCTTCGATTGGCCCATCACGCCAATCGAAGATGACCAGAACCTGCAGCTGGTCAAGCTGTTCTGTCGAACTCTCGCTCACCCTACCTCCGCCCAAACACTGTATTGAACCCTCTTTGAACTGTCGAGTCTACCGGTTTAGGGATTATCAGGGTGTGATGCATCGGTAGATTTCGAGTGGGGGTGAAGATTAGTGAGAACCCTGCTGCTTCTATTTGCTCCTTGGTTGCTACAGATGCACCCTCAACCGGACCATCGACCGCTCGCACCGAAAGTCCGTGACCGAATGACTTCGGGTTCTCTTCCGCCTTTTGTGCTTGAGTGGAGAGTCGGCCAGTACTTTCCTTGCTGGTTCCGAGCCTCGCAAAGCTCTGATCAGAACTGCAGGTGCACGGCTGGCCAAACTCCGGGCCGCCCGGACCGCAATTGTGAACGAGGACCGGTGTGGCGCCCGCCAGCACATAGTACGTATGGAAGTCCGCCACCGTCAGGTTGCGTACGCTCGCCGGCTGGGTCCAGGCTCGGACCGCTGTGACCTGGACGTGGGTGCCCGCGCTGGTGCGGAGCCACTGGCCCGGCTTCAGGTCCTTGGCGTCCACCCACTCGCGGAGGGCCGGGATCCAGAACGGGTGGCCGTCGGTGGCCGTGATCGGGGCCGTCCGGTCGCCCTTGGTGCCGTCCGTGTCGACGGTGATCTTGATGAGGTGCTTCTCGCCCTCGCCGATGATCACGGCGGCCACGTCCTTGCCGGCCGTCTCTCCGGTCTTCTCGTCCGTCGAGAGGACCTCGTCCCCGGGCTTCAGGTCCTTGATCGCCTTGGCGGATCCGTCGGCGAGCAGCACCTTCGTGTCGGGGGTGAAGCTGTTCCTGACGGCGCAACTCGTCGGTTCGTCGGCGCTACCGTCCGCCTTCTTCGCCGCGTCGGCCGCCGCCTCGTCCGCCTTCTTCGCCGCGGCCTTCGCCGCGTCCGCCTCCTTCTTCCAGGCGGCCATGTCCTCCGTGTACTTGGCCATGGCCTTGGCCTCGTCGTCCGCCCGCCGGAGCATGCGGGTGGCCCAGCGGACCTCGTCCTCCCAGCGGTGGTACATCTTCCAGGCGGTCTTCAGGGCTTTGAGCGCCTTCTTCGCCTTGCCGGCGAACGGCATCGCCGCGTCCAGGGCGATCGAGCCGCACGCCCAGAGATCGCCCCCGATGCAGTCCTTGATGTCGTTGAAGCCGCTCATGTCCTTGGCGACTTCGATGGCGATCTCGAGAATGATGTCCGCCTTGGACTTCTTCTTGATCGCGGACGCCTTCTTGACGTCGTCCTCGCTCACCGTGGAGCTCGGCTTCGTCGGCGCACCCCCGCCGCCGCCCCCCGGGGCCCTCGGCTTCTCCGCGCCGACCTCGTCCTTGGTCTTGCCCTCCGTCTGGACCCTGGTCCTGCAGTTCTCGTCGGCGCAGAAGGCACGGCCCGACGGATCCGCGAACGTGATCGGGCTGTTGTTGCCGTACGCGTAGGGATTCATCGTCTGGGATTCGGCGATGTCCATCTGCGGATCCACCGAGATGAAACGTCCCAGCGCCGGGTCGTACTCGCGCGCCCCCAGGTGCGTCAGCCCCGTGGAATCGTCCTTGGTGCCGCCGATGTACCCCTTCTCGGACGGCCACACGGACGGCGCCTGACCGCGCTCCTCGCCGAACGGGGTGAACTTGCGCCGCGTCACCGCCTTCGTCGTCGCGTCGACGGAGGTCGTGGCCGTGCCGTTCCGGTCGGACAGCAGGTAGGAGGTCGTGATCGTGCCGCCCTGTGCCACCTTGACCATGGCGGGACCGGCCGGATGGCCGTAGGACCGGGTCGTCTTGACGACCTTGCCGTCCTTGTCGACCTTGAGCTCGGTTCCCGGCAGGTACAGGGTGGCCCCGCTCGGCTCGTGCTTGATCAGGCGGTTGCCGCCCGCGTCGTACACGAACGAGGTGTCGTTCTGGCCCGCGGTCACCTTCTGCAGGTGGCCCTCGACGTCCCACTCCAGGTTCTGGGTGTCTCCCTGGATCGTGCGCGTGTTCGTGTTGCCGACCTCGTCGTACCCGTAGAGCTCCTCGCGGGAGCCCTGCGGGCCCGTCGTGGTCACCTTGGAGAGGCGGCTCTTCGTCGGCAGCCCCGTGGCGTAGGCGTACGCCCGGGTGACGTCCTTGGCCGGGTCCCCCGAGGTGTCGTGCCGGGTCTCCGTCCGACGGTTGCCCGCGGCGTCGAAGGTGTACGAGTGCCAGTAGGGATCAGGCCCGCCGACCTGGGGAGCCGTACCGGGGCCCGCCGATCCGGGACTGCTCACGCAGTCGTCCGTCGACGTCCACGCGTCCGACATCCGGCGCAGGTAGTCATAGGCGAAGCACTGCACGTCGGTGGTGGCCGGAGTCGGGTTGTCACCGGTCTTCTCGGTGATCCGGGTCACGTTTCCGACGGTGTCGTACGCGGTCGTGGTGTCGCTGATCCGCGTCGTCCCGACAGTGCCGACCTCCTGGTCGTGCGTCGCCCTCGTGACCCGTCGGGTCTGCTCGTCGAAGGCGTAGCTGGAGATCAGCTGCTTGCCGGCCGAGTCGACCCTGGTGCGCAGCACGTCACCCAGCGGCGTGTACTCGGTGCCGGCGACGAAGGTCTTTCCCGCCACCGACATCGTGGTGACGGCGTCGAGCATGTTGTAGCCGACCGAGACACGTTCCGAGGGCAGTCCGCCGACCGCGGGCTGGGTCGCCGTGTAGGGCAGCCCGGTCCGCGACGTGTACGTGTTGGAGAACGTGTACGTGCCGGCGAGCCCCGTCTCGGAGGCGGGGATGGTGATCGAGTTCCCCTTGGGGCGGTACTCGGTGTCGTACCCGGTGACGGCCTGGACGTAGGCGTCGCTTCCCACGTACCGGGTTGACGCGACGGGGAGGCCCAGAGCTCCCGGCAGCGTGTCGTACGTCTGTGACGTCAGCCTGGGGCCGGTGACCGTTCCCGAACGGGTCTCGGTGACGCGCCCCAGGTCGTCGTAGACCATGGCGATCGTCCGTGCGGGCTTGCGCCCGTCCGTCGTCGACACCACACGATCGCCCTTGTCGTACGCGAAGGTGCTCGTGCCCTTGTCGGGGTCGGTGCTGGACGCGATCCGCCCGCGGATGTCGTACGTGTTCGACCATTCGTTGCCGACCTGGTCGACGACCTTCTCCAGTCGGCCCTTCCGGTTGTAGCGGTAGGTGATGCTGTCGTAGTCGCCGCTCGGCGCGTCGCCCTTGAACTGGCGCAGTTCGGTCTTGCGGCCGAGCGCGTCCACCAGCGCCATCGTCGGTGTCTCGCCGTTCGGCGGATCGACGGCGGTCCAGTCCCCGCCGTACGTCGTCGTGGTGCGCCAGGTCTCGATCGCGAACTTGCGGGCGATGGTGGCGGTCGGACGGCTCATTCCGTCGTACGTGGTCACGCTGGAGGACGGAACGCCGTTGTCGACGGCCGGGAACATGACCGGAGCGGGCTCACCGGCGCTGTTGTAGTAGCCGGCGTTCTCCTTCCATACCCGCCCCAGGCTGTCGTAGAAGGTGTCCGTGATGACACGGCCGCCCCCCGACGCAGGGTTCTGGGTCTGGCGCAGCCGCAGTGCGCCGTCATAGATGTCGTAGCTGACCCGGTAGGTGCCGTTCTCCAGCAGGCGCTTGTTGGTGATGACGACGGGGGCCGACGGCCCGACGGTGTACGAGAACTCGGCGTCCGGGGTCGCGGTGAGCGAGTCGCGGTCGGGCGACCACACCTTCGTCATCCGGCCGAGCGGGTCGTACTGCATGACGCTCTTGCGCCCGTTGGCGTCGGTCTGCGCGACGGGCAGGCCGCGGCCGGGGTCGACCTCGGTCGTCGCCGTGTGCCCGAGGGCGTTGGTGGTCACGGTCTTGGTGACCACCGAGCCCGTTGCGGGCGTGTAGGCCATGCTCGTGGTCTTGCCGTACACGTCGGTCATGGACGTGGGTCGCCCGTACTCGTCGAAGGTCGACGAACCGGAAGGCTCGTACAGCGGCGTGGAGCCCTCGTAGCCCTTCAGCGATTCCGTTCCCACGACATTGCCGACCGCGTCGTACGTGACCTTGGCGTCGGAGATGACGTCGTCCGGGCTGCTGAGGGTGCGGTCATCGCACGCCTTCGCCAGGACCTCGGTCCGAGTGCGCTGGGACCAGAACGACTTCGCGGCGTTGTCGAGATAGGTGTATTTGGCACAGGTGTCGTCGTTCAGGTCCTTGGTGTCGCCACGGCTCGTGGTGTTCTTGACCCGGCCACGATCGTCGTAGGTGTGCTCCACCGCCGTACGCCGCTGCTCGCGCCCACCGGACAGCACAGAACGCGACTCCGTCGACGCCACTCCCTTGCGCCACGCCTCCAGCGGCGCCGCGCCGGTCGCCGTACGGTCTCGGGTCGCGATGGGCCCCTTGGTCCACGGGGTGTTGAGCGTGGCCGAATGCAGGGCTCCGCCCTCACCGTCGTAGTAGACGGTCTCCCGGATCTGGCCTGCGAGCAGCGCGTGATCGACCACCTGTCCGCCCTCGGAGTCCGTCACCTTGACCAGGCGCCGCGTCCCGTCGGCCTTGCGGTCGTTGTCGAGGCCCCGGAAGTAGAGGGTGTCGGTCTGCGAGCGCTTGTCGGGAGCGACTCCGACGAAGGTGCGCACCTTGGCGTACCCCCGGTAGACCGACCAGGTGCGGGCCGGCTCCTTGGTCAGCTCGCTGCTCTCGTCGTAGGTCCAGGCGGGGGTGCCGATGTACTGGTAGTTGGTCTCGCGAGCGGGCGAGGTGCCGTTGATGTCCTCTTCGCGGACCTGGTCGACCCGGTGCTTGTGGAACCAGTCGGTCGTGTAGATCTTCTTCGTCCCGGACGGGTCCTTCGGATCGTTGGTCTCCTGGATCACCGGGTAGCAGCGCAGCGTGTTGTCCGCGGGCGAGGCGGGCAGCTTGACCGCACCCGGGGTCGTGGAGCACTCGGTGGGGGCGTAGGTGACGACGGTGCGTGCGCCCGTCTCGGTCTGGATCGACTTGATCCGCCAGCGCTTGTGCGGGGGGTCCCCGTCGTCGTCGTTGTCGACACGGTTGTCGAGCTGCGTGCCCCCGAACGTGACGGGTTCCATGGGAAGATCGCCGCCGTTGCGTCCGGTGTGCCGGATGCTCTTCAGCCAGAGCGGGTACTCCCCTGCGACGGCGCCGTCACCGGTGGGAAGGAACTCCTGATCCAGCGTCCACGTGTCGACCGGGGTCGGGACCCCGTTCTTCAGGACCTGGGTCGTCACCGTCTCCAGGCGCTTACGGGTGAAGAAGGTGGGCGAGGTGCGGTTGGTGCAGGTCTCGCCCGCTGCGCAGAGCTGATCCGCGGGGACGTCGGGCCAGCGTTTGGTGACGTCCGGAGGCGCGGTCGGGGTGAGCTTGGACGCGGCGCAGTCGAAGACTCCGGTGACGACGATGCAGCGCTCCGCGACTCCGTAGACGACCTCGGCCGGTGCCGGGGCGAAGAGGTTGTCGTAGCGCAGCCCGTACGCGGCCCGGTTCAGCCAGCCGCCGCGGTCGTATCCGCGCGCCGTCGAGGTTCCCGTGGCGCTGACGTTCGCGCCGTAGTAGTTGCGTTCCTTGGTGTACCAGTACGTCAGGGCGTTGCCGCGAGGGTCGACGACATAGTCCAGATTCCAGCGGTACACCTGGTCGCAGACCGAGTCGGCGAAGGCGGCGGCGTGGCATTCCTCCCCGGGGTGGTTGCCGTAGACGGGCACCGTGAAGGCCGAGTTGGTGACGGGCAGGCCGGTCTTCCAGCCGGGCAGGCGGTTGCGGCCGAAGTGGAATTCGACGCCCTCGGTGTTGGTGACGACCCAGTACTCGTTTCCTTTGTCCCCGTTGTCGGTGTCCGTACGGATCTCGACCTTGGAGCCGTCGTCGTCGGCCGGAATCCACTTCTTGCTCTTGTCGTCCAAGACCAGCGACGTCGATGAGCCGTTGAGCGAAAGCGACACCATCGGCGGACCCTGGCAGAGGTCACCTGTCATGTGGGTGGTCGGATTGTTGAACCCGCTGTCCGGCTTGCGGTCGTCGACGCACGGCACGTAGCTGCGCTCGATGAAGTTGTCGCCCATGTCCCAGCCGTCGCCGGCCCAGGACGACTGCTGCGAGGTCGCGACCGTCCTGCCGTCCACCGATCCGGACGAGTACGAGAGAGCGACCGAGGGGCCGGGACCACCGAGCGAGGCCGGGATCTCCATGGGATAGGACCAGGAGAAGTCGCCCGCCGAGCCACCCCCCGACCACGAGCCGGTGGGGCTGAGGGTCGTCGCCTTGTACGTGCCCATGGGGCCGGACGGGCCACCGGTCACAGCGAGGACGACGGGCCCGTCGGCCTCGGCGGCGGAACGCACCGCGACGGTTCCCGTGAGGGCCCCAGACGCGGCGTCGTTGGCGCCGGACACCGCGCCGACGGTGCGGCACTCGGCCTTGCCCGGTGTCGTCAGGGCACAGGCCGGCAGGGTCGTGAACCGGAGCCGTGAACCCCACGCGCCGCCATAGGCATGGGCGAAGGAGCGGTAGTCCAGTTCCACCGACAGCGGGGCGGCCCCCGCGCCGGTGTCAGTGCGCGCCACGGAGAGGAGCAGCCCCTGGACGCCTGCCTTGCGGGCGGCCTCCCGGGGAAGGACCGCTACCTTCGCCCCGATCTCGGGGGCGTCGACTCCTGGCGTCCTGGCCCCCTTGGCCGCACCGGGGTTCCCGACGGCGATGCGCAGCGGAAGGGCGCCGGCCCGCACACCAGGTGCGCTCGGAGCAGCCGTGTTCTTTCGCGCGAGGGCGTCCTGTGCCCGCGTCCGCGCCACCAGACCCGTGGTCGGTCTGGGCACGGTGACCTGCGCCGTCGCCGGCTTCGGCCAGTTCACGGCGGGCGCCTGCCGGCGGGCCGCGTCCGCGCTCTCGGCAGGCGGCGGCGGTGCGGGGCGGGCTGTGCCGACGGCGGCCGGGACGTCGGTGATCTTCTGGAGTTCCGCGAGCCCGCGCCCCTCGGCAGCCTGCGCGACGGGAGGCAACGAACCGCCGGAGGCCAGCAACGCCAGCCCCAGCGCGAAAAGGCCGGAACGCCACACCGCAGATTTCGACCTCGACCGCTTTCTCGCACGCCGAAAAGACACGCTGATCCCCCACCCCTGGATTAATGATCACACGATGAAGCGCACGCTACGCAGAGAAGAGAGGTCGTGACAAGGAGCTCCGAAGAGATCGGCTGAATTCCGTCAACTCGGCCTGAATCACGTCGCGTCGATTCAAGGCCGCCTGCTAGAAATCACTTCGATACCGGCTCGAATCCCGGCGATTTCCATCGGGGGGGGGCGTCGGGATTAAAACGATTTGACATCAAGGATGGGAACGGAACGCACTGCCATGACACTGTTCAGGTCAAAATCATCCGATTCATCGGGGGGATTACGGAGAGGGTTCTCGGCATTCGTCGTCCTGACGATGTCCGCAGGACTCCTCTCTCTCGCGCCGCCCGGGCACGCCACCGAGGCCGCCGCGGCGGGACCCCCCGGAACGGCAAGCGAAGTCCGGGACGCGGGGCAGGCCGTCGAGGAGGCCGTACGCACCGGGAAGCCCGTGGAGATCGTCTCCCGGCGCACCGAGACGGACGAGGTGTACGCGAACCCGGACGGCACCTACCGTGTCGACCGCTCGATCCTCCCGGTCCGCGTCCGCCATGGAGCGGAACTGGTGACGATCGACCCGACGCTGGCCGGGCGCTCCGACGGCCGGCTCGCGCCCAAGGCCTCGGCCATGGACGTCTCCTTCTCCGCCGGGGGTGACCGAACCTTCGCCACGATGGTGCGCGACGGACGCAGCCTCTCTCTCACCTGGCCCTACGGCGTCCTGCCCGAGCCCACGGTGGCCGGACGGACGGCTACCTACCCGGAGGTGCTGCCCGGCGTCGACCTGACGGTGACCGCGGGCACCACCGACTTCTCCCACGCCCTCGTCGTCAAGACCCGGGCGGCGGCGAAGAACCCGCAACTCCACGCCGTGGACATCGGCCTCGGCGCGAAGGGCACGGAGGTGAAGACAGGGGCGACCGGCGAGATCCGCGTCACGACCCCCTCCCAGAGCACCCTCTTCGTCGCGCCGCAGCCACGTATGTGGGACTCCGGAGGATCCGAGTCGGCGACCCCCGCCGACCCCAGGACCCCCAAGGCCGCGTCGCCCGCGAAGCGCTCGCTGCAGGACACGCTGGACGGAGCCGCGGAAGGGGCTCGGCAGGCCCTCCTGGGTGTGGAGCTCGGTCAGGGCAAGCTCACCCTCACGCCGGACACCGCGCTGCTGAACGACCCCAAGACGGTCTACCCCGTCGTGATCGACCCGGTCTGGGCACCGGACGCGTGGAAGAACGCCTGGTCGATCGCCTATCAGCACAGCGCCTACCCCGGCAGCGCCGACACCGTCTACTGGAACGGCGGGACCATCTCCGACTTCGCCCGCGTCGGCTACGCGAACGACACCCAGCTGGGCGGCACGGTACGGGCCAACACCTACTTCCGCGTCTCGACGGCCAACACCTGGGGCAAGCAGGTCATCAGGTCGACGCTGCGCATCAAGCAGACCCATGCCGGCTCCTGGTCCTGCAACTCCGGCGACCTTCTGGTGCGCACCCTCGGGAACAAGCTGCCGACGAACATCACGTACAACAACCAGCCGGCCTTCGGTGAGGTCGTGGACTCCTCGGGCGAGTCGTTCGGCGGCAGGAACTGCCCGGCGGACAGCGCGGGGCTGGTGGAGCTGGACGTGACGGCCGCGATCTCGAAAGCCGCCTCAGGCAAGTGGAGTTACTGGGCGTTCGTGCTGACCTCTCAGTCGAACGCCATCGACGTCTCGTGGCGCAAGTTCGACCCCAACTCCGCACGGGTCTCCACCCTTCTCAACACGCCGCCCGCCAAGCCGACACTGGCCATCGACCCTTTGGTCCCCTGTACCGGAGGCACTATCGGGACCACTGACCAGATCACGTTGCGGGCACGTGTGAGGGACGCGGAGGACATCGGGCTCAAGGCCGAGTTCCGGTTCGGTTCGACCACGGCCTCGGGCTACACGTCGAAGACCGTCGACGTGAGCAGCGGGAGCACGGCCATGTGGCGCATCCCGGCCGGCACCACGCTCAAGTCGGGGACGTACTGGTACGACGTCATCGTCAGGGACGCCATCAGCAACAGTCCGTGGGCCGGACGCTGCCAGTTCACCTACGACTGGGACCGGCCGTCGGAGCAGCCCAAGGTCTCCTCGGCGCAGTTCCCCGAAGACGTGACCAAGGCATGCCCGGCCACCGACGGCGGTCCGTGTGCGAACCCCGCCCGGACCGATGGGACGTTCGTCTTCGACGCGAACGGGGTGTCGGACGTCACCAAGTTCGTCTGGTCGACGGACTCCGACACCAGGGAGAGGACCGTACAGGCCACCAAGGTCGGTGGCTCGGCCAGCGTGACCTTCAGGCCGCCCCACGCGGGCCCGCAGAACCTCTACGTCCGCAGTGAGGACGCGGCGAACAACCGCTCGGACACCAAGGTGTATCCGATCATCCCCACGCGGGCGGCCGAGCGGGACCGGCTCGGCGACGTGAACGGGGACACCACCATCGACCTGGTCAACGTCGACCCCGGCACCGGGCAGCTCTGGACGTACCCCGGAAGCGGCGACGGCACCTTCGGCACGGGAGTCCTCGCGCACGACAGCTCGTTCGCCGACGCCACCCTCACCATCGGCGGCAGTTGGGACGATCAGGACTACTACGAGGACGTCATCGCGCTGCGGCCCGCGGCCGACGATCCCTCGGTCTACCAACTCTGGGCACATCGAGGCGGAGGCAACGGCACGCTCGACCGAGACGCGTCCGGAGTCCGGCGTCTGACGGTCCCCGGTGAAGGCGACACGGATCCCGGTTCGGACAACCACGCCTACTGGCGCAATGGTGCGCAGATCGTCTCCGTCCCCAGCTTCAACGACGACAACGGGGACGGCGCCCTCACCGACGCCGATGACCCTGATCTGCTCGTCAAGGCGGGTTCGTCGCTCTGGCTCTACCTCGGCAAGCGGGGGAGCGAGTTCTTGGACGAGGTCTCCCCGCAGCCGATCTCATTGGGCAACGGCGACTGGGGAAACATGACGGTGATGTCGCCGGGAGACGTCACCAAAGACGGGATTCCCGAGATCTGGGTCCGTGACCCGAGCTCCGGAACCGTCTACCAGTACCCGAGCCGACGGCTCAGCACGCCCGAGCCGAATGCCTCGACGCTCGCCGATCTGACCGTCTACGGCGACGCGACGCAGCGGCAGAGCATCGGCACCGGCTTCACCGGAGCGGCCTACCCGCATCTGACCACCAGCGGCGACTTCGAGGCCGACGGCCACCCCGACCTCTGGTCGCGCGACGGCACCGGCCGGACCGTGGAGTTCCCGGGCCGGGCGCCCAGCGGCGGATCCGCCTTCGGGTCCTCTCGTCTGCTGTTCACGACGGGCCTCTCCTGGGCGGACTGCGAGGCGGTGCCCGCTGCCTCCGGAGGCACGGCGACCTTCCAGGTCTGTGGACCGATCCTGGCGAAGTTCAAGGCGCTGGGTGGAGTCGCGGCCTTCGGCAAGCCGACTTCGGCGGTCTCCGCGGTGAGCGACGGCGGCCGGTACGCCAACTTCGCGCGGCCCGGCATCACCACCACCGACCGTGCCATCTCCTGGAGCAACTCCACGGGCACCTGGTCCGTCGTCGGTGCCAACTTCGCCAAGTGGGCCGCTCTCGGCCGGGAGACCGGGCTGCTGGGCTATCCGACGGCCGACGAACGGCCGACGAACGTCTCGGGTGGCGCGTTCTCGACGTTCAGCAAGGCCGGGAAGGCGGGCGCCCTCTACTGGAGCTCAGGCACCGGATCCCATGAGATCCACGGCGGCATCTACACCCGGTACCTCGAGTTCGGTGGCGTGGCGGACTACGGATACCCCACCACGGACGAGATGGCCACGGCCACCAAGCCCGGCGCGTACCAGAACTTCCGCAGCGGGATCACCACGGGTGACAACGTCTCGTTCTACTGGAGCAGCGCGACCGGCGCCTGGCCGGTGGTGGGGGCCATTCGCAGCCATTGGCTGAGCCTGAACGGACACGCCGGCAGCCTCGGCTTTCCGACCTCCGAAGAGTCCGCTCCCGCCGGCGGTCGGCGCTCGGACTTCGAGACCGGCTACATCCGCTGGAACCGGGAGAGCGGCTACGTCGCGCAGCACGGCTGGACTGATGGAACGCGTCATCTGCGCACCGAGCTCGCGGGCGATGTCGACGGCGACGGCAGGACCGACATCATCACCGCCTACAACTACGAGAACGCGACCACGGGCATCTACGTGGCCAAGGCGAACCTCGACGGGGGCCACAACGCTCCGCAGGAAGTCTGGTCGGCGGAAGCCGGCGGTTTCGACTACACGAAGGCGAAGTGGGCCTCTGGCGACTTCAACAAGGACGGACGCGACGACGTGGCGGCGTTCTACGGCTACGCGGACGGGTCCGTCACCATCTGGTCCTTCCTGTCCCAGCCGGTCGGAGAGCCCAAGCCCATCCGGAGTTCGGTTCTCCCGGCGGGCACCTGGAACTGGTCGCTCAGCTCCGTCTTCGCCGGCGACCTGAACGGGGACGGCCGGGACGACCTCGCCTTCAGCTACGACTACGGCGGCGGCGTCACCGCGCTCTTCAAGCGCCTGGCCCGCACCGACGGGACCTTCGACAACCCGGTGCAGGTGTTCAAGTCGAACGCAGGCGACTGGTACGAGGACAACGCCACGTACACCGCCGGTGACACCAACGGCGACGGCCGGGACGACATCGTCGCCTACTACGACTACGCCAGCGGCGCCGGCGCGCTGTTCACGTTCACGTCGAAGCCCGACGGGTCCCTCAACACCGCGCTGAAGTCGTGGAACGTGCCGGACTCTGGATGGCCCCACGGATTGATCAGGTTGGCGACGGCCGACTACAACGTGGACGGCCGCGATGACCTCGTCCTGCTGAGTGGCGGTGGAGGGATGAAGGTGAACCTGTTCCGGGCACGGATCGATGGCGGTTTCGACACCTACGAGACGCCCTACTCAGGCATGCTGGGTGGCCTCTCCATGGGCATGCCCGAATACCCAGTCGCCGGCGACGTGAACAACGACAAGCGTCCCGACCTTTCGCTGTCGCGCAGTCTCACCAGCGGGGAAACCCGGGTGTACACGTTCTACGGAAACGAGACAGGAAGCCTCGACCGGCCTGTCCGCAGCTGGTACGCATCCCCCGGTACCTGGTGACAGCGGGTAACGGCTAGCGGCTCCCGCCGGCCGCGGGCGCAGGGGCCGCGTCCCGTCAGGGAGGCGGCCCCCGTGACAAGCCTCACCCCGCCCGGTGCACCACCGCGTCGCACATCTCCTCCAGGGCCGCCTTCGCGTAGCCGTCCGGCAGCGGGGCCAGCATCGCGCGGGCCTCCTCCGCGTAGCGGACGGTGTCGCGGCGGGCCTGTTCCAGGGCGGGGTGGACGCGCAGGCGGCGGAGGGTCTCCGCGTGGCGGGCGTCGTCGGTGAGGTCGCCGTCGACGAGGGCGACCAGCTCCAGGTCCTCCGGGCGCCCGTGGGCCGCCGCGGCGGCGCGCAGGTGGAGGACCGGGAGGGTCGGGATGCCCTCGCGCAGGTCGGTGCCCGGGGTCTTGCCGGACTCGTGCGAGTCGGACGCGATGTCCAGCACGTCGTCGGCGAGCTGGAACGCGACGCCGAGCCGCTCCCCGTACTGGGTGAGGATCTCGACGACACTCGCGTCCGCGCCCGACATCATCGCGCCGAAGCGGCAGGCGACGGCGACGAGCGAGCCGGTCTTGCCGCCGAGGACGTCGAGGTAGTGGTCGATCGGGTCGCGGCCGTCCTGCGGGCCCGCCGTCTCCAGGATCTGGCCGGTCACGAGCCGTTCGAACGCCTCGGACTGGATGCGTACGGCCTCGGGTCCGAGGTCCGCCAGGGTGTGCGAGGCGCGGGCGAAGAGGAAGTCACCCGTGAGGACGGCGATGGAATTGCCCCAGCGGGTGTTCGCGCTGTCGACGCCCCGGCGCACGTCCGCCTCGTCCATCACGTCGTCGTGGTACAGCGTCGCCAGATGGGTGAGCTCCACCACCACGGCCGAGGGCACGACACCCGGCGCGTACGGGTCGCCGAACTGGGCGGCCAGCATCACGAGCAGCGGCCGGAAGCGCTTGCCGCCCGCCAGTACCAGGTGCTGGGCGGCCTCCGTGATGAACGGTACGGCGCTCTTGGTGGCGTCGAGGAGGCCCGCCTCCACCGCCGCCAATCCGGTCTGGACATCGGCTTCGAGAGCCTGGTCCCGCACGCTAAGACCGAACGGCCCGACGACGGTCACGAGGGGGGTCTCCTGTCTGCTGACGCCTGCTGACGCTGTTCCGATCACTCGGATTGTCGATGTGTCGGTCGTTTCGCTCAAGCCAGCGTATCCGGTCACGTTTCGATCACCGTGGGCGCCTTCCCGTCACCCCCGGTATGTTCGTGATCAGCTCATACGACCAGGAGTAGGCGTTTTGTCCCGAACAACGATCGACACCGACACGAACGGCGAGCAGCCGCCGCCCGAGGACGACCACGCGTTCTTCGGGCAGCCCCGAGGGCTGCTCACCCTCTCCGGCCTGGAGGTCTGGGAGCGCTTCTCGTTCCTCGGGATGCAGGCGATCCTCGTCCTGTACTTCGCCGACACCGTCGCCCACGGCGGTATGGGCATGGCCCCCGGCACCGCGGCGTCCGTCTCGGCCGCGTACGGCACCCTCGTCTACCTCGTCTCGGTGGCCGGCGGCTGGCTCGCGGACCGGATCCTCGGCTCCTACCGGGCGGTCCTCTACGGCGGCATCCTGATCGCCTGCGGGCACTACGCCATGGCCGCGCCCGCCCCCGCGATGACCTGGGTGGGGCTCGGCCTGATCAGCGCCGGAACCGGACTGCTCAAGCCCAACGTCGCCACCATGGTCGGCAAGCTCTACCGCACCGACGACGAGCGCCGCGACGCCGGTTTCGCGCTCTACTACATGGCGATCAACATCGGCGCCTTCGCCGGCCCGCTGATCACCGGCTGGCTCGGCGACCACAAGGGCTGGCACTGGGGCTTCTCCGCCGCCGCGGTCGGCATGACCCTCGGCCTGATCCAGTACGTGGCCGGGCGCCGTCACCTGGCTGGGCGCAGGCACTCCGCCGAGTTCGCGCTCGCCCCCGAGGCCCTGCGCCGCGCCGTCCGCATCATGATCGTCGGGGCGCTCGTGACCGCCGCCGCCGCCACCGCCCTCGCGCTGGCCGGCTGGCTCACCATGGCCCGCTTCGTCGACCTGCTCACCCTCATCTCGGTGATCGCCCCGGTCGTCTACTTCTGGGTCATGTTCCGGAGCCCCCGGGTCACCGCCGAGGAGCGCGGCCGCCTCAGGCCGTACGTCGTACTCTTCCTCGCCTCCGTCGCCTTCAACTTCATCCTCTTCCAGGCGTACTCGACGATGATGCTGCTGGCCTCCACCAACGCCCGCACGACCATCCTCGGCTTCGACTTCCCGGCCAGCTGGTACGCCTCCGCCCTCGGCGCCTTCGAGGTGCTCCTGGCGCCCGTGGTGGCCGCCGTGTGGGCCCGGATGGGCACCCGCCAGCCGCACGCCTCCAACAAGATCGCCTTCGGTGTGATCCTCGGCGGCCTGTCCTTCCTCCTCATGGTCCTGCCGACCTCCGGGCACGCCGACGACACGTACGAGATGGCCGCCTGGTGGATCGTCGGCTCCTACCTGCTGCTGGGCCTCGGCGACGTGCTCCTGGAGACCTCCGGGATGTCCGCCACCAGCAAGCTCGCGCCCAAGGCCTTCGGCAGCCAGACCATGTCGCTCTGGTTCCTCTCGCTGGCCCTCGCCAACGGCATCCAGGCCCAGACCGTGAAGCTCTACGACGACGTCTCCAAGCCCGCGTACTTCGGCGTCAACGGCGCCATCGCCGTCGCCGTCGGCCTCGGCGTCATCGCCCTGGCGCCCTGGCTGCGCCGCACCATGCACCCCGTCCACTGACGCATTCCGCCGAGGTCCGTCATGCACATCCGCACCGACTTCCCGTACGAGACCCGCCACGAGGACGTCCGCATCCCCATGCCGGACGGCACCCTGCTCTACGCCCGGGTGTGGCGCCCGGTCACCGACGAGCCCGTGCCCGCCCTCCTGGAGTACCTGCCCTACCGGCTCACCGACTGGACCGCCCCCCGCGACTGGCAGCGCCACCCCTGGTACGCGGGCCACGGCTACGCCTCCGTACGCGTCGACGTGCGCGGCCACGGCAACAGCGAGGGGCTGCCCGGCGACGAGTACGACGCCCTGGAGCTCGCCGACGGCGTCGCCGTCGTGCACTGGCTCGCCGAGCAGCCCTGGTGCACCGGCAAGGTCGGCATGTTCGGCATCTCCTGGGGCGGCTTCAACTCGCTCCAGATCGCCGCCCTCGCCCCCGAACCGCTCAAGGCGATCGTCACCGTCTGCTCCACCGACGACCGCTACGACAACGACGTGCACTACATGGGCGGCTCCGTGCTCGCCGTGGACATGCACGCCTGGGCGGCCACCATGCTCGCCTTCGTCTGCCGCCCGCCCGACCCCCTGTACGCGGGCGAGGAGTGGCGGGCGCTGTGGCTGAAGCGGCTCGCGGCCGTCGAGCCCTTCATCCACACCTGGCTCGCCCACCAGACCCGCGACGCCTACTGGAGACACGGCAGCGTCTGCGAGGACTACTCCGCCATCGGCGCGGCCGTCCTCGCCGTCGGCGGCTGGCACGACCCGTACCGCGACACGGTCCTCCGGCTCGTCGAGCACCTCCCCCAGGACCGGGTGCGCGGCATCATCGGGCCCTGGTCCCACCAGTACCCGGACCGGGGGCTGCCGCCCGGCCCGGCGATCGGCTTCCTCCAGGAGACCCTGCGCTGGTGGGACCACCACCTCAAGGGCGCCGACAACGACGTCATGGCCGAGCCGCTGCTGCGCTCCTGGATCAGCGACTCGCACCCGCCGGCCACCGTGTACGAGGAGCTGCCCGGCCGCTGGGTCGCCGACCCCGCCTGGCCCTCCCCGCACGTCACCCCCGTCACGTACGCCTTCGGGGGCGCCCCCGTCCCGGTCGTCTCGCCCCAGCAGACCGGCCTCGACGCGGGCCGCTTCTTCCCCTTCGGCAACGACGGCGACCTGCCGCCCGACCAGCGCGCCGAGGACGCCTACTCGGCCTGCTTCGACCTCCCCGTGCCCGCTGACGGCGCCCCCATCGAGATCCTGGGCAGACCCGCCGTCTCCCTCCACCTGATGTCGGCCGCGCCCACCGGGCAGGTCGCCGCCCGGCTCTGCGACGTCGCCCCCGACGGTTCCTCCACCCTCGTCACCCGGGGCGTCCTGAACCTCTCCGCCCGCTACGGCCGCGACCGGGCCGTGGAGGCCCAGGTGGGCGAATGGGAGAGCGTCGGCTTCGAGCTCAACGGGATCGGCCACACCTTCCCGCCCGGCCACCGGGTCCGGCTGGCCGTCTCCTCCGCGTACTGGCCCTGGATCTGGCCCCAGCCCGACGCGGCCGGCTTCACCCTGGACCCGGCCGGCTCCTCGCTCACCCTGCCGGTACGGGCCCCCACCGAGGACGCCGTCGAGTTCGGCGAGCCCGAGCAGTCCGCGCCGCTCGGCGTCAGCTACCCGGCCACCCTGGAGGAGCCCCGGCCGGAGCGGCTGGTCGTGCGGGACGTCGCCAAGGGCGAGTGGCGGCTGGAGGTGGACCCGCGCTACGGCGGCACCCGGGTCTACCCGGACGGCCTGGAGTTCACCGAGGACGCCCTGGAGACGTACACGATCGACGAGGCGGACCCGCTGAGCGCCCGGACCCGCTCCGACTGGTCGATCCGGCTGCACCGGCCGGAGCTCGCCTGGGACGTGACGATCGACACCCGCTCCGAGATCCGCTGCGACGCCGACTCCTTCCTGACCTCGAACGAGGTGATCTGCAAGGAGGGCGGCGAGGTGGTGTTCCACCGCACGTGGGAGCGGGCCATCCCGCGCACGGCGGGCTGAGGCCCGTACGGGACCGGCCCCCCACCCGCGTACGTGCGCGGAGGAGGGGCCGGCGGTGGGGCCTGTGCGACCGGGACGGCTACGCGTCCGCGCCCGCCTTGCGACGACGCGCCACGACCATCGCGCCCGCGCCGAGGACGACAGCGGCGGCGCCCGCGAGGCCGATCGGCAGGGTGGACTCGCTGGAGCCGGTCTTGGCGAGCGTGCCGCCGGTCCCGGACCCGTTGGTCACGGGCGTCTTGGACGAGCCGCCCTGCTCGGAGGTGTTCCCGTTGCCACCGGTGGTGCCCTTGTCGGACTCCTTGCCGGGGGCGGGCTTGTCGGCCTTGAGGATGTCGAGCGGGATCATCGCGGTGCCACCGGCCCACGTGCTGCCGCAGGAGCCGTCCTCGTTGTAGTAGCCGACGTCGCCGTCGAGCGAGGCCTCACCGGCGGCGGCCTCGGCGTCGACGGTCACCTTCAGCTTGAAGTCGTAGGACTTGCCCGGCTTGACCGACGCCACGGCGGATATCTCCGTGAACTCGTCGACCGGCGTCCACTTCGGGCTGTCCACCGAGGACCAGGCCAGGTGGAGGTACTGGTCCTGTCCGTCGATCAGGCTGTAGAGCGCGGCGCCCGCCTCGACCTCCTCGAACGTGACCGTCTTGCTCTTGTTGATCACGGTCAGGGTGTAGACGGCGCTGGTACCGGCCCTCACCTTCGCGGGACCGACGAGCCCGGCGGCGACGTTCTTGTCGCCCTCGCACTCCGGCAGTTCCTCCTCCTCCAGCGCCTCCTTCAGCGCGGCCTTGACCGCGTCCAGCGCCTTGAGGGCGGCGGCCTTGGCCTTGTCGGCCTCGTTGATCCGCTTGAGGAGGTCGACGCGGGCGTCGTCGAACGCCTTGCGCGCGGCGGACTGGGCCGCGGCCTTGGTCTCGGCCGTGGTCTTCGCCTCGTCGGCGAGCTTCCGCGCGTCCTCCACGGCCTTCTCGGCCAGGGCCTTGTCGGCGTCCGAGGTGCCCTCGGGCAGCTCGGCCAGGGCCTTCTCGGCCTTCTTCAGCGCCTCGTCGGCGGCCGTCTTGGCCTCGGCGGCGAGCTCGGCCGCCTTCTTCGCGTTGTCGAGGGCGACGGCGAGCGGGTTGCCCGGCTTCTCGAAGTCGACCATGGCGCGCTGGGCGTCCGCGGCGGCCACGACCGTCTTGTCGTACTCGGCCTGCGCCTTGGCGACCGCCAGGCGCAGGCCCTCGATCTTGGCGCTGTCGGCGTGGGGCGCGGCGCCCTTGTCCTGCTTGGTGTCCTGCGTGGTGCCCGGCTTGGTGTCCGGCTTGGTGTCCGCGAACGCGGGGGCGGCGGACAGGAGCACGACCGGGGTGGTGACCGCGGCGGCCACGGCGGTCGCGAGAATGCGACGGAGCTTCAAAATGGTCCTTCTCCAGGTCGGACTGGGATGGGGAACGCGTGTGTGGGGGCCGCGCGCGCGGATACCTCACGCGGCGCGACGACCTCATGATCGTATGGCCGGAACCCGACCTGGAGTAGACCAGTTTCCGCGCCCGCCTCCCCAGAGCGAACGCACAGTGAACACACAGCGAGAGCAAAAGACTTAAACCAGGACAGTTGCCCACGGAGGCCGCACTTTCCGTGTGACTCATGTCATCCGCGCCTCGGCGCCCGCCCCGTAACGTGTCCCCCACACACCTGGAAAGCGAGGCAAGCACCGATGCCCGAGCAGAGCCCGCTCGACCTGGCCGAGGGCGATCCCTTCGGCCCGCACAACCTCCCGTACGGCGTCTTCAGCACCGCCGACGAGCCCGGCAGGCGGCGGCTCGGCGTCCGGATCGGCGGCCACGTACTCGACGCGGGCGCCGCGGCCCACGCGCTCGGCTCCCCGTACGCCGCGCTGCTCGCCCAGCCGAGCCTGAACCCGCTGCTCGCCGCCGGCCGCACCGCCTGGCGCGACGTGCGCCGCGCGCTCACCGGCTGGCTGACCGTGCCCGCGCACCGCCCGGTCGTCGAGCCGCTGCTGCACCCGCTGGACGCGGTCACCCTGCACCTGCCGTACGAGGTCGCGGACTACGTCGACTTCTACGCGAGCGAGCACCACGCCACCAACGTCGGCCACATCTTCCGCCCCGACGGCGACGCGCTCACCCCGAACTGGAAGCACCTGCCGATCGGCTACCACGGCCGCGCCGGCACCGTCGTCGTCTCCGGCACCGACGTGATCCGGCCGGCGGGCCAGCGCAAGGCACCCACCGACCCGGCGCCGGTCTTCGGGCCCTCCGTGAAGCTCGACATCGAGGCGGAGGTCGGCTTCCTCGTCGGCACCCCCTCCACCCTCGGCACCCCGGTCGCGCTCGGCGACTTCCGCGAGCACGTCTTCGGCCTGACCCTGCTCAACGACTGGTCGGCCCGCGACATCCAGGCCTGGGAGTACGTGCCGCTCGGCCCGTTCCTCGGCAAGTCCTTCCAGACCTCCGTCTCCGCCTGGGTCACCCCTCTGGAGGCCCTGGACACGGCCCGGGTCGCGCCCCCCGCGCGCGACTTCGGCCTGCTGCCGTACCTGGACGACGCCGCCGAGGAGGAGCCCGGCGGCTTCGACCTGCGGATCAGCGTCGCCATCAACGGCGAGGTGGTCTCGGAGCCGCCGTTCTCCACCATGTACTGGACCGCCGCCCAGCAGCTGGCCCACATGACGGTGAACGGCGCCTCCCTGCGCACCGGCGACCTCTACGGCTCCGGCACGGTCTCCGGACCCGAGGTCGGCCAGCGCGGCTCGCTCCTCGAACTCACCTGGAACGGCCGCGACGCCCTCGAACTGCCCGACGGCAAGCGCACGTTCCTGGAGGACGGCGACGAGGTCACGCTGACCGCCTGGGCCCCCGGCCCGGACGGCACCCGGGTCGCGCTCGGCGAGGTCACGGGCCGGATCGCGCCGAACGCGGGCTGAGACCCGGCGGCCCCGGGGCCCGGCTCAGGGGCCCCGGGGCCGCCGGCCCAGCCGCCCCGGGCCCCCGGCTCAGGCCGCCCGCCACAGGGCGGGCACCGCCGGCGGCTCCCAGCCGGGCTGGGCCGTGTGCGCCTGGAGGCACACATAGCCCCGGCCGCCGTAGGTGACCGCGTCCCCCGCCCGGTAGGCCCGGCCCACCGTCCAGGTGCCGCCCGGTGTGGTGGGGGTCGGGGTCGGCGTGGGCGTCGGGTTCGGTGTCTGCGGCACGTCCAGCACGAAGTCGAACGCCGCCTCCTTCGCCCCGCCCGCGTCCCGTACGGTCATCAGCAGCCGCGCGTCGAAGATCGAGTCCGTGTTGTTGCGCGGCTCCCCCGGGAAGTACAGCTGCGTGGTCAGGATCGGCCGGCCGGGGGCCTGCACCTTGACGTGGAGGTGCCGGGTGCGGCCCGGGTAGAGCCCCGGCACGATCGTGGTGAGCTTGAAGGAGCCATCCGCGCCGGTGAACTGGTGCCCCCGGAAGCGGAATCCCGTGTTGTCGTACGCGCCGTTGGTGTCGGCCTGCCAGAAGTCGAGCAGCGCGCCGGAGATCGGCAGACAGGCCCGCCCGAAGACATAGCCGCTGACGGTGAGCCGCACCCCGACCGTTCCCGACTCCAACAGGCTCGATCGCAGCGGGGAGTTGGGCTTGAAGTACGGTCCCTCGATCTGCTCGACGGTCGGGTGGTCGCCGTCGTCGCACTCCGGCGTGAGCGCGGGCGCGACCGGCCCGTCGCCGAGGGTACGGGCGAGCGCGGGAACGCCCACGAACGCCGTCGGCACCGCCATGCCGGCCGCGATCGCCGCGCGCAGCACCGCCTTGCGGGTGACGTGCCCGGTACTGGTCTCGCTGTCCATGCCTGCTCCTCGTGTGGGGGGCGGAACGATCGAGCAGAAACCTAGGCGGCTTACCGGTCCGCTTCGATGGACGCAGCCCGGTGGTCGTGGTGCTTTCGGAAGTCCCCCGGGCTGGTGCCGACCTCGCGGCGGAAGAAGCGGCAGAAGTACGCCGGATCGTCGAAGCCGGTCCGGGCGGCGACCTGGCGGACCGACAGCCCGGTGCGGGCCAGCAGCCGCTGCGCCTCCTGCACCCGGGCCTCGCGGAGCAGCGCGGCCGGGGTACGGCCGGTGGCGGCCCGGACCGCCTCGGCGAGGTAGCCGGGGCTGACCCCGATCCGCTCCGCGCACTCCCGTACGGAGCGGGGCGCGTCGGCGCCGGTCCGGGCGGCCAGCCGGGCGAACTCCTCGGCGACGGCCGCGTGCCGTCCGGGCGGCGGGCGGTGGCGGCCGGGCGCGCGGGCGCCGAGCCGGGCCGTGCGGACCAGGAACACGTGCAGCAGCGAGCGGAGCACCGTGGCGAAGCCGGTGTCCACCCGCCCGTACTCCTCGGTGAGTTCGGCGAGCAGCCGGGTGGTGCGGGCGTGTTCGGCCGGATCGAGGCGGAGCCAGGGGTGTTCGCCGAGGCGGCGCAGCAGTTCCCGGTCGTCGGGGTGGTCGAGCAGGAAGTCGGGGGTGAACAGGACGACGGTGCCGTCGAGGCCCCGGGCGTCCTCCCAGTGGTGGACCTGGCCGGGCAGGATCAGGCCCAGGTGGGGCGGGCGCAGCTCCCAGCGGGCCAGGTCCACGACGTGGGTGCCGGTGCCCCGGGTGACGTGGACGAACTCGTAGAAGGTGTGGCGGTGCGGGAAGGCGGCCCGGGACATCGGGCCGATGCTGTCGAAGCTGCCGACGGCGAAGGGGACGCCGTCGGGGAGCCGGACCTCCAGGCGGTGCAGGGGTAAGGCTCCGGGCTCGGGCGACGCGGTGGTCCCGCGCATGGCGCTGCCTCCCTCAACTGGTCGAGACCAATCCGGTCCCTCACGATGGCACAGCGCCCCCGATGGGTCACCCCACGTGCGCCCGCCCGCCGCCCGGGCGACGCTGCTGTCATCCCCCCGCGCACACCCGAGGAGCGCAGCATGACCACTGGATCCCGCCGGAACCGCCCGCTCATAGCCGGGGCCGGTCTCCTGGCCCTCGTCCCGTCCCTGCTGGCCGCGGGCCCGGCCCGGGCGGACGACGCCTCCGTGTCGCGCGACCTGGCGACGGCGTACGAGGTGACGGCGCGGTACGCCTACGAGCCGCTGGCGGTGAAGGACGGCTTCGCGCGCACCGGCACCTGTGTGGCGGACCCCGGCATGGGCGGCATGGGCGGGGCGGGCGGCATGGGCTACCACTACGTCAATCCGGCCAACGTCGGCTCGACCGACCCCCGGCGCCCCGCCGTGGTGATCTACGCGACGGGCGAGGACGGCAAGCGGCACCTGGTCGCCGTCGAGTGGGTGGTCCCGGCCACCGGGCAGCCCGCGCCGCGCATGTTCGGCCGGGACTTCGACGGCCCGTTCTCCAACGCGGTCCTGGGCAGGGTCTACGACCGGCACGTCTGGCTGTACAAGGACAACCCGGCCGGTCTCTTCGCCCGCTACAACCCGGACGTGACCTGCCCCTGAGCCGCGTCCCCGCGCACGCGGAGGGGCCCGGCCGCCCCTCGGCGACCGGGCCCCTCCGCGTCGTACGACGGCGGCGCTCCGCGCTAGCGCACGAACACGCCCGCCTGGTTGGCCAGGTCCAGGAAGTACTGCGGCGCGAAGCCGAGCACCAGCGTGACCACGACACCGGCGGTGATCGCCACCGAGGTGAGCCCCGAGGGCACGGCGACCGTGGGGCCGTCCGCCTTCGGCTCGCTGAAGAACATCAGCACGATCACCCGGATGTAGAAGAACGCGGCGATCGCCGAGGAGATCACGCCGACCACGACCAGCGCGCCCGCGCCGCCCTCCGCCGCCGCCTTGAAGACGGCGAACTTGCCGGAGAAGCCGGAGGTCAGCGGGATGCCGGCGAAGGCGAGCAGGAAGACCGCGAAGACCGCGGCGACCAGCGGCGAACGGCGCCCGAGCCCGGCCCACTTGGAGAGGTGGGTGGCCTCGCCGCCCGCGTCCCGCACCAGGGTGACCACGGCGAAGGCGCCGATCGTCACGAAGGAGTAGGCGCCCAGGTAGAACAGCACCGAGGAGACGCCGCTGGGCGTGGCCGCGATGACACCGGCCAGGATGAACCCGGCGTGGGCGATCGAGGAGTAGGCGAGGAGCCGCTTGACGTCGGTCTGGGTGATGGCGACGATCGCGCCGCCCAGCATGGTGACGATGGCGACGCCCCACATGACGGGCCGCCAGTCCCAGGTGAGGCCCGGCAGCACCACGTACAGCAGGCGCAGCATCGCGCCGAACGCGGCGACCTTCGTCGCGGCGGCCATGAAGCCGGTGACGGGGGTCGGGGCGCCCTGGTAGACGTCCGGGGTCCACATGTGGAACGGGACGGCGCCGACCTTGAACAGCAGCCCCATCAGCACCAGCGCGAAGCCGATGAGGAGCAGCACGTCGTTGCCCATGGTGTCGGCGAGCGCCGGGTCGATCCCGGGCACGTCGCCGTCGACGACGTCGGCGATCGCGGCGTACGAGACGGAGCCCGCGTAGCCGTAGAGCAGGGCGATGCCGAAGAGCAGGAACGCCGAGGAGAAGGCGCCGAGCAGGAAGTACTTGACGGCCGCCTCCTGCGAGAGGAGGCGCTTGCGGCGGGCGACCGCGCAGAGCAGGTAGAGCGGGAGGGAGAAGACCTCCAGCGCGATGAACAGGGTCAGCAGGTCGTTGGCCGCCGGGAAGACCAGCATGCCGGCGACCGCGAACAGGGCGAGCGGGAAGACCTCGGTGGTGGTGAAGCCGGCCTTGACGGCCGCCCGCTCCTGCTCGCTGCCGGGGACCGCGGCGGCCTCGGCGGCGAAGGAGTCGACCCGGTGGCCGTGGTCGGCCGGGTCGAGCCTGCGCTCGGCGAAGGTCAGCACCGCGACGACGGAGGCGAGCAGGATGGTGCCCTGGAGGAACAGCGCGGGGCCGTCGACGGCGATGGCGCCCATCGCCGCGAGGTGCGCCTTGGTGGTGCCGTAGCCCCCGGCGGCGAGGCCGACGACGGCCGCGAAGGCGGCGACGAGGGCCAGGACGCTGAGGAAGACCTGCGTGTAGTGGCGCCCCTTGCGCGGCACGAAGGCCTCGACGAGGACACTGAGGATCGCCGCGCCCACCACGATGAGGACGGGTGAGAGCTGGGTGTACTCGATGTGGGGTGCCGGGATCTTGTTGACCGGCTCGGCGGCCGTCGTCCACAGGGTGTGGACAGCGGGTGCGACGGCGAACGTGCTCACTTGGCCGCCTCCACTTCAGGCTGGGGGTCCTTCTGCTGGACATCGGACATGGTGTGCTGGACCGCCGGGTTGACGACGTCGGTCAGCGGCTTCGGGAAGACCCCGAGGAAGATCAGCACCGCGATCAGCGGCACGACCACGGCGAGCTCGCGCGGCCTGAGGTCCGGCAGCTCCCGCACCTCCTCCTTCACCGGGCCCGTCATCGTCCGCTGGTAGAGGACGAGGACGTACAGCGCGGCGAGGACGATGCCGGTGGTGGCGATGATCCCGGCCACCGGGTAGCGCGCGAAGGTGCCGACGAGGACCAGGAACTCGCTGACGAACGGCGCGAGTCCGGGCAGCGACAGGGTCGCCAGGCCGCCGATCAGGAAGGTCCCGGCGAGCACCGGGGCCACCTTCTGCACGCCGCCGTAGTCGGCGATGAGCCGCGAGCCGCGCCGGGAGATCAGGAATCCGGCGACCAGCATCAGCGCCGCCGTCGAGATCCCGTGGTTGACCATGTAGAGCGTGGCGCCCGACTGGCCCTGGCTGGTCATCGCGAAGATGCCCATGATGATGAAGCCGAAGTGCGAGATCGACGCGTAGGCCACCAGGCGCTTGATGTCCCGCTGGCCGACGGCGAGCAGCGCCCCGTAGACGATGCTCACCAGCGCCAGGGCGACGATCACCGGGGTGGCCCACTTCGACGCCTCCGGGAAGAGCCCGAGGCAGAAGCGGAGCATCGCGAAGGTGCCGACCTTGTCGACGACGGCGGTGATGAGGACGGCGACCGGAGCGGTCGCCTCGCCCATCGCGTTCGGCAGCCAGGTGTGCAGCGGCCACAGCGGGGCCTTCACCGCGAAGGCGAAGAAGAAGCCGAGGAACAGCCACCGCTCGGTGTTCGTCGCCATCTCCAGCGAGCCGTTGGCCCGCGCCTCGGCGATCTCCGTGAGGGAGAAGTTCCCGGCGACGACGTAGAGGCCGATGACGGCGGCCAGCATGATCAGGCCGCCGACCAGGTTGTAGAGGAGGAACTTGACCGCCGCGTACGAGCGCTGGGCCGCCGCGTTCTCGTCGGTGCCCGCGTGGGCGCGGTCGCCGAAGCCGCCGATGAGGAAGTACATCGGGATGAGCATGGCTTCGAACAGGATGTAGAAGAGGAAGACGTCGGTGGCCTCGAAGGAGAGGATCACCATCGCCTCGACCATGAGGATCAGGGCGAAGAAGCCCTGGGTGGGGCGCCAGCGCTTGGAGGACGACTCCAGGGGGTCGGCGTCGTTCCAGCCGGCGAGCACGATGAACGGGATGAGCAGCGCGGTGAGCGCGATGAGCGCCACCCCGATGCCGTCCACGCCGAGCTCGTAGCGGACGCCGAAGTCCTTGATCCAGGCGTGGGATTCGACGAGCTGGTAGCGCTCGCCGCCGGGCTCGAAGCGGGCGAAGACGACGCCGGCGAGGACCAGCGTGGCCAGCGAGACCAGCAGCGCCAGCCACTTGGCGGCGGTGCGGCGGGCGGCGGGGACGGCGGCGGTGAGGATCGCACCGACCGCCGGCACCGCGGCCGTCGCCGTAAGGAGCGGGAAGGACATCGGGATTACACCGCCCTCATCAGCAGGGTCGCGGCGATGAGCACCGCCGTACCTCCGAACATGGAGACCGCGTACGACCGGGCATAGCCGTTCTGCAGCTTGCGGAGCCGGCCGGACAGTCCGCCGACCGAGGCCGCGGTGCCGTTGACGACCCCGTCGACGAGGCTGTGGTCGACGTAGACCAGGGAGCGGGTGAGGTGGGTGCCGCCCCGGACGAAGACGACGTGGTTGAAGTCGTCCTGGAGGAGGTCGCGGCGGGCGGCCCGGGTGAGCAGCGAGCCGCGCGGGGCGACGGCCGGGACCGGCCGGCGCCCGTACTGGAGGTAGGCGAGGCCGACGCCGAGGACCATCACGGCGACGGTCGCCGCGGTGATCGCCCCGGCACTGATCGGCGGGTGCCCGTGCTCGAAGGAGGTGACGGGCTCCAGCCACTTCACGAAGCGGTCGCCGATGCCGAAGATCCCGCCGGCGAAGACGGAGCCGAAGGCGAGCAGGACCATCGGGATCGTCATGGACTTCGGCGACTCGTGCGGGTGCGGCAGCTCGCCCTTCTCGTCGGGCTGCCAGCGCTTCTCGCCGAAGAAGGTCATGAACATCACGCGGGTCATGTAGTACGCGGTGATGGCGGCGCCCAGCAGGGTGACCGCGCCGAGGATCCA
Source organism: Streptomyces sp. NPDC042100 (assembly GCF_055582325.1). NCBI lineage: Bacteria > Bacillati > Actinomycetota > Actinomycetes > Kitasatosporales > Streptomycetaceae > Streptomyces > Streptomyces sp. NPDC042100. The sequence goes on along the minus strand of NZ_JBVJDK010000001.1, from coordinate 357,291 downwards.
GCCCTCGGTGCCGCCCTTGGCGAAGGCCGCCTCGATGATCTTGTCCTTGGAGAAGAAGCCGGACAGGCCGGGGAAGCCGATGATCGCGAGGTAGCCGAGGCCGAAGGTGACGAAGGTGACCGGCATGTACTTCCGCAGGCCGCCGTAGCGGCGCATGTCCACCTCGTCGTTCATGCCGTGCATGACCGAACCGGCGCCGAGGAAGAGCCCGGCCTTGAAGAAGCCGTGGGTCACCAGGTGCATGATCGCGAAGGCGTAGCCGATCGGGCCGAGGCCCGCCGCGAGGATCATGTAGCCGATCTGCGACATCGTCGAGCCGGCCAGCGCCTTCTTGATGTCGTCCTTGGCGCAACCGACGATCGCACCGAAGAGGAGCGTGACGGCGCCGACGACGGTGACGACGAGCTGGGCGTCCGGCGCCGCGTTGAAGATGTCGGCGGAGCGGACGATCAGGTAGACGCCGGCGGTGACCATGGTGGCGGCGTGGATGAGGGCGGAGACCGGGGTCGGGCCCTCCATCGCGTCGCCGAGCCAGGACTGCAGCGGCACCTGGGCGGACTTGCCGCAGGCCGCGAGGAGCAGCATCAGGCCGATCGCCGTCAGCTTGCCCTCGGAGGCCTCGCCGGTGGCCTCCAGGACCGGCCCGAAGGCGAAGGTCCCGAAGGTGGTGAACATCAGCATGATCGCGATCGACAGGCCCATGTCGCCGACCCGGTTGACCAGGAAGGCCTTCTTGGCGGCGGTGGCCGCGCTGGGCTTGTGCTGCCAGAAGCCGATCAGGAGGTACGAGGCGAGGCCGACGCCCTCCCAGCCGAAGTACAGCAGCAGGTAGTTGTCGGCGAGGACCAGCAGCAGCATCGCCGCGACGAACAGGTTGAGGTAGCCGAAGAAGCGGCGGCGCCGCTCGTCGTGCTCCATGTACCCGATCGAGTAGACGTGGATGAGCGTGCCGACCCCGGTGATCAGGAGCACGAAGGTCATCGAGAGCTGGTCGAGCTGGAACGCGATGTCCGCCTGGAAGCCCTCGACCGGGATCCAGGTGAACAGGCGCTGGTGCAGGGCCCGGTCGTCGGCGCTCTTGGAGAGCATGTCGGCGAACAGGGCGAGTCCGATGCCGAAGGAGACGGCGGCGAGCAGGGTGCCGAGCCAGTGCCCGGTCTTGTCGAGCCGCTTCCCGCCGCAGAGCAGGATCGCGGCGCCGAGCAGGGGCGCCGCGACGAGCAGCGCGATGAGGTTGTCCACGGTCAGCCCCTCACAGCTTCATCAGGCTGGCGTCGTCGACCGAGGCCGAGTGGCGGGCACGGAAGACGGACACGATGATCGCGAGTCCGACGACGACCTCCGCGGCGGCCACGACCATCGTGAAGAAGGCGATGATCTGGCCGTCGAGGTTTCCGTGCATACGGGAGAAGGTGACGAACGCGAGGTTGCAGGCGTTGAGCATCAGCTCCACGCACATGAAGAGCACGATCGCGTTGCGCCGGATGAGGACGCCCACCGCGCCGATGGTGAACAACAGCGCGGAGAGGTACAGGTAGTTGACCGGATTCACCGCGAAGCCTCCTCTGCGTCCCGGCCGAGCCGCTCCTCGGAGCGCTGTTCGAGGGCCTTGAGGTCGGCGATCGCCTCACCCGACACGTCCCGGATCTGGCCCCGCTTGCGCAGGGTCGAGATGACGGTGAGCTCGGCCGGGGTGCCGTCCGGCAGCAGGCCCGCGACGTCCACCGCGTTGTGCCGGGCGTAGACGCCGGGGGCGGGCAGCGGCGGGAGGTGCTTGCCCTCGCGCACCCGCTGCTCGGCCAGCTCGCGCTGGGTGCGGGCGCGTTCGGTGCGCTCGCGGTGGGTGAGGACCATGGCGCCGACGGCAGCGGTGATGAGCAGCGCGCCGGTGATCTCGAAGGCGAAGACGTACTTGGTGAAGATGAGGGCGGCGAGGCCCTCCACGTTCCCGCCGGAGGCGGTGTTCGCGGTGCCCAGCCCGTTGAACTCGGTGAGCGAGGCGTGGCCGATACCGGTGAGCAGCAGGACGCCGAAGCCGGCGCCGCACAGGGCGGCCCACCAGCGCTGCCCCTTGATGGTCTCCTTCAGGGAGTCCGCGGCCGTGACGCCGACCAGCATGACGACGAAGAGGAAGAGCATCATGATCGCGCCGGTGTAGACGACGATCTGCACGATGCCCAGGAAGTAGGCGCCGTTGGCGAGGTAGAAGACCGCCAGGACGATCATGGTGCCGGCGAGGCAGAGCGCGGAGTGGACGGCCTTGCGCATGAGGATCGTGCACAGCGCGCCGAGGACGGCGACCGTGCCGAGCACCCAGAACTGGACGGCCTCACCCGTGGACGTCGTGTAGGCGGCGAGGGTCGTGGCGCTCATGCGTCCGCCCCCTCCGGCTCGCCCTTCTCGCCCTTGGACTCCGCGACCTGGCGCACGGTGCCGGGCGCCGCCTCGGTGACCAGGCCCCGGTAGTAGTCCTGCTCGTCCATCCCGGGGAAGATCGCGTGCGGGGTGTCCACCATGGTGTCCTCAAGCCCCGCGAGGAGCTGCTCCTTGGTGTAGATCAGGTTCTCGCGGGAGGAGTCGGCCAGCTCGAAGTCGTTGGTCATCGTCAGCGCGCGGGTGGGGCACGCCTCGATGCACAGCCCGCACAGGATGCAGCGGGCGTAGTTGATCTGGTAGACGCGGCCGTAGCGCTCGCCTGGGGAGTAGCGCTCCTCCTCCGTGTTGTCCGCGCCCTCCACGTAGATGGCGTCGGCGGGGCAGGCCCAGGCGCACAGCTCGCAGCCGACGCACTTCTCCAGGCCGTCCGGGTGGCGGTTGAGCTGGTGCCGGCCGTGGAAGCGGGGCGCCGTCGTCTTCTGCTGCTCCGGGTACTGCTCGGTCAGCCGCTTCTTGAACATGGCCTTGAAGGTCACGCCGAAGCCGGCCACCGGATTCTGGAAATCAGACACCGTCCGTCTCCCTTCCGTCACTCTCTGTAGCAGTATCGGGGCCGCCACTGACAATGAGCTCCCTCTCGGCGCGAGGCCTGCGCCTCGGCACGGCCGGCAGCGTCTGTCCGGGCTTGGGCGGTACGGGGAAGCCGCCCGCCATCGGGTCGAACGGCGCGGCCTCCGCGGCCTCCTCGGCCGCCGCCTTGCCCTTCTTGTCGCGGAAGACGTCGAACACGAAGGACAGCAGCAGCACGCCGAGCACGGCCCCGGCCACGTACAGCACGATGGTCTGGAAGTCGTAGTTCTCGTTGCGCAGCGCCCGGACCGTGGCGACCAGCATCAGCCAGACCACGGAGACCGGCAGCAGCACCTTCCAGCCCAGCTTCATCAGCTGGTCGTAGCGGACGCGGGGCAGCGTGCCGCGCAGCCAGATGAAGAAGAAGAGCAGCAGCTGCACCTTGAGGACGAACCAGAGCATCGGCCACCAGCCGTGGTTGGCGCCCTCCCAGAAGCCGGAGATCGGCCACGGGGCGCGCCAGCCGCCCAGGAACAGGGTCACGGACACCGCCGAGACGGTCACCATGTTCACGTACTCGGCGAGCATGAAGAGCGCGAACTTGATGGACGAGTACTCGGTGTTGAAGCCGCCGACCAGGTCGCCCTCGGACTCCGGCATGTCGAAGGGGGCGCGGTTGGTCTCGCCCACCATGGTGACGATGTAGATGATGAAGGAGACCGGCAGCAGCAGGACGTACCAGCGGTCGGCCTGCGCCTCCACGATCGTCGAGGTCGACATCGAGCCGGAGTAGAGGAAGACCGAGGCGAACGCGGCGCCCATGGCGATCTCGTACGAGATCATCTGGGCCGCCGAGCGCAGCCCGCCGAGCAGCGGGTACGTGGAGCCCGAGGACCAGCCGGCGAGCACGATCCCGTAGATGCCGACCGAGGCGACCGCGAGGATGTACAGCATCGCGATCGGCAGGTCGGTCAGCTGCATCGTGGTGCGCTGACCGAAGATCGACACCTCGTTGCCGGCCGGGCCGAAGGGGATGACGGCGATGGCCATGAAGGCGGGGATGGCGGCGATCACCGGGGCGAGGACGTAGACGACCTTGTCGGCCCGCTTGACGATCAGGTCTTCCTTCAGCATCAGCTTCACGCCGTCGGCGAGCGACTGGAGCATCCCCCAGGGGCCGTGCCGGTTGGGGCCGATGCGCAGCTGCATCCAGGCGACGACCTTGCGCTCCCACACGATGGAGAAGAGCACCGTCACCATCAGGAACGCGAAGCAGAAGACCGCCTTGACGAGGACGAGCCACCAGGGGTCGCGTCCGAACATCGACAGGTCTTCGGCGGCGAGCAGCGTGTTCATGCCTCCACCTCCGTGAGGCCGGCGGGGCCGATGCGGACCAGGTCGCCGGGGCGGGCGCCGGTGCCGGCGAGGACGCCGCGCCCGGCCGAGTTGAGCGGCAGCCAGACCACCCGGTCGGGCATCTCGGTGACCTGGAGCGGGTAGCGGACCGCGCCGGCGGGCCCGGTCACCTCCAGGGCGTCGCCGTCCTTGACGCCGGTGGCGGCGGCGGTCCCGGCGGAGAGCCGGGCGACGGCGGCGTGCCGGGTGCCGGCCAGCGCCGTGTCGCCCTCCTGGAGCCGCCCGAGGTCGAGCAGCAGCCGGTGTCCGGCGAGGACGGCCTCGCCGTCGCCGGGCCGGGCGGCGGCCTGGCCGGGCTCGGCGGGCTCGGAGGCCCGCTCGCCGGTCCAGCCGCCGAGGCGGTCCAGCTCGCGGCGGGCCGCGCGCAGGTCGGGCAGGCCGAGGTGGGCGTCCATCGCGTCGGCCAGCATGTGCAGCACGCGGGCGTCGGCGGGCGGCAGCGTCCGGGTCATCTGCTCCGGCTTCAGCGCGGCCTCGAACAGGCGCGCGCGGCCTTCCCAGTTGAGGAAGGTGCCGGGCTTCTCGGCGACCGCGGCGACCGGCAGGACCACGTCGGCGCGCTCGGTGACCGCGCCGGGCCGCAGCTCCAGCGAGACCACGAAGGCCGCGTCGAGGGCCTGGCGGGCGCGCGCCGGGTCCGGCAGGTCGTCGACGTCGACGCCGCCGACGAGCAGGGCGCCGAGCTCGCCGGTGGCGGCGGCCTCGACGATCTGGCCGGTGTCGCGGCCGTAGCCGTGCGGGAGTTCGCGGACGCCCCAGACGGCGGCGACCTCCTCCCGCGCGCGCGGGTCGGTCGCGGGCCGCCCGCCGGGCAGCAGCGCCGGGATGGCGCCCGCCTCGACGGCGCCGCGCTCGCCGGCCCGGCGCGGGATCCACACCAGCGCCGCACCGGTGGCGGCGGCGGTCCGCAGGACGGCGGTGAGCGCCCCGGGCACGGCGGCGAGCCGCTCGCCGACGGCGATGACGGCGCCGTCCTGGCGCAGCGCCTCGGCGGCGACGGCCCCTTCGGCGGAGAGCCCGACCCGGGAGGTGAGGGCGTCGAGCCACTCGGTCTCGGTGCCGGGGGCGGCGGCGAGCAGGGTGCCGCCGGTCTTCTCCAGGCCCCGGGTGGCGAACGCGGCGACGGCGAAGGTCCGCTGGCCGTGCTTGCGCCAGGCCTTGCGCAGCCGCAGGAAGACGCCGGGGGCCTCCTCCTCGGACTCCAGGCCGACGAGGAGCACGGCGGGCGCGGCTTCGAGCGAGGTGTACGTGACGCCCGTGCCGTCCAGGTCGCGGCCCCGTCCGGCGACGGCGGAGGCCAGGAAGTCGGCCTCCTCGCCGGAGTGGACGCGGGCCCGGAAGTCGACGTCGTTGGTGTCGAGGGCGACCCGGGCGAACTTGGCGTACGCGTAGGCGTCCTCGACGGTCAGCCGGCCGCCGGCCAGGACGCCGGTGCGCCCGCGCACGAGTCCGCGCGCGGCGGCTTCGAGCGCCTCGGGCCAGGAGCTCTCCTCCAGGGCGCCGGTCTCGGGGTCGCGGACCAGGGGGACGGCGAGCCGGTCGCGCTGCTGCGCGTACCGGAAGCCGAACCGGCCCTTGTCGCAGATCCACTCCTCGTTGACCTCGGGGTCCTCGGCGGCGAGCCGCCGCATGACCTTGCCGCGCCGGTGGTCGGTGCGGGTCGCGCAGCCGCCCGCGCAGTGCTCGCAGACGCTCGGCGTGGAGACCAGGTCGAAGGGGCGGGAGCGGAAGCGGTAGGCGGCCGAGGTGAGCGCGCCGACCGGGCAGATCTGGATGGTGTTGCCGGAGAAGTACGACTCGAAGGGGTCGCCCTCGCCGGTGCCGACCTGCTGGAGGGCGCCGCGCTCGACGAGCTCGATCATCGGGTCGCCGGCGACCTGGTTGGAGAAGCGGGTGCAGCGGGCGCAGAGCACGCAGCGCTCGCGGTCGAGCAGCACCTGGGTGGAGATGCCGACCGGCTTCTCGTAGGTCCGCTTCTTCCCCTCGAAGCGGGACTCGGACTGCCCGTGGGACATGGCCTGGTTCTGGAGCGGGCACTCGCCGCCCTTGTCGCAGACCGGGCAGTCCAGCGGGTGGTTGATGAGCAGCAGCTCCATCACGCCGTGCTGGGCCTTCTCGGCGACCGGGGAGGTCAGCTGGGAGCGGACCACCATGCCGTCGGTGCAGGTGATGGTGCAGGACGCCATCGGCTTGCGCTGGCCCTCGACCTCGACGATGCACTGGCGGCAGGCGCCGGCCGGGTCGAGGAGCGGGTGGTCGCAGAAGCGGGGGATCTCGATGCCGAGCTGCTCGGCGGCGCGGATGACCAGGGTCCCCTTGGGGACGGAGATCTCGATGCCGTCGATGGTCAGCGTGACGAGGTCTTCCGGCGGCACGGCCGCGGCCCCGCCCCCTCCCGGGGCGGACGTGGTGACGGTCATGCGTTCACCTCCCGGTGCTTGTCCGCCCAGGCGGTGGACTTGGCGGGGTCGAAGGGGCAGCCCTTGCCCGTGATGTGCTGCTCGTACTCGTCGCGGAAGTACTTCAGGGACGAGAAGATCGGCGAGGCGGCGCCGTCGCCGAGGGCGCAGAACGACTTGCCGTTGATGTTGTCGGCGATGTCGTTGAGCTTGTCGAGGTCGCTCATGACGCCCTTGCCGGCCTCGATGTCGCGGAGCAGCTGGACCAGCCAGTAGGTGCCCTCGCGGCAGGGGGTGCACTTGCCGCAGGACTCGTGGGCGTAGAACTCGGTCCAGCGGGTGACGGCCCGGACCACGCAGGTGGTCTCGTCGAAGCACTGGAGCGCCTTGGTGCCGAGCATGGAGCCGGCGGCGCCGACGCCCTCGTAGTCGAGCGGCACGTCGAGGTGCTCGTCGGTGAACATCGGGGTGGAGGAGCCGCCGGGGGTCCAGAACTTGAGCCGGTGCCCGGGGCGCATCCCGCCGCTCATGTCGAGGAGCTGGCGCAGGGTGATGCCGAGGGGGGCCTCGTACTGGCCGGGCGAGGTGACGTGCCCGCTGAGCGAGTAGAGCGTGAAGCCGGGGGACTTCTCGGTCCCCATGGAGGTGAACCAGTCCTTGCCCCGCTGGAGGATCGCGGGAACCGAGGCGATGGACTCGACGTTGTTCACCACGGTGGGGCAGGCGTACAGACCGGCGACCGCGGGGAAGGGGGGACGCAGCCGGGGCTGGCCGCGGCGCCCTTCGAGCGAGTCGAGCAGCGCGGTCTCCTCGCCGCAGATGTACGCGCCGGCGCCGGCGTGCACGGTGATGTCGAGGTTCAGGCCGCTGCCGAGGATGTCCCGGCCCAGGTAGCCGGCCTCGTAGGCCTCGCGGACCGCCTCGTGCAGGCGGCGCAGGACGGGCACGACCTCGCCGCGCAGGTAGATGAACGCGTGCTCGGAGCGGATCGCGTAGCAGGCGATGATCATTCCCTCGATGAGGGAGTGCGGGTTGGCGAAGAGGAGCGGGATGTCCTTGCAGGTGCCCGGCTCGGACTCGTCGGCGTTGACGACGAGGTAGTGCGGCTTGCCGTCGCCCTGCGGGATGAACTGCCACTTCATCCCGGTGGGGAAGCCGGCGCCGCCCCGGCCGCGCAGGCCGGACTCCTTGACGTACGCGATGAGGTCGTCGGGTGTCATGGCGAGCGCCTTGCGCAGGCCCTCGTAGCCGTCGTGCCGCCGGTACGTGTCCAGGGTCCAGGACCCGGGCTCGTCCCAGAAGGCCGACAGGACGGGCGCCAGCAGCTTCTCGGGGCTGCTGTTGTTGATCTCGGCCGCCAAGGTCATCACTCCCCCTCCTCACGGGCCGACTCGCTCCGCGGGTGGCCGATCCGGCGCTGGGGGGTCTCCCCCTTGGCCAGGCGCAGTCCGACGAGCGAGGCGGGGCCCGCCCCGCCGGTGGCCTCGACGGCGCCCTCGCGCTCGTCGGGGAAGCCCGCGAGGATGCGGGCGGTCTCCTTGAAGGTGCACAGCGGCGCCCCGCGGGTGGGGGCGACGGGGCGGCCCTCGCGCAGGTCGTCCACGAGCCGCTTGGCGGACTCGGGCGTCTGGTTGTCGAAGAACTCCCAGTTGACCATCACGACGGGCGCGAAGTCGCAGGCCGCGTTGCACTCGATGTGTTCGAGGGTGACCTTGCCGTCGGCGGTGGTCTCGTCGTTGCCGACGCCGAGGTGCTCCTTGAGCTCCTCGAAGATGGCGTCGCCGCCCATGACCGCGCAGAGCGTGTTGGTGCAGACGCCCACCTGGTAGTCGCCGGACGGCTTGCGCCGGTACATCGTGTAGAAGGTGGCGACGGCGGTGACCTCGGCGGTGGTCAGGCCGAGGGTCTCGGCGCAGAACCGCATCCCGGTGCGGGTGACGTGCCCCTCCTCCGCCTGGACGAGGTGCAGCAGCGGCAGCAGCGCGGAGCGGGACCCCGGGTAGCGGTCGATGATCGCCTTGGCGTCCTCGTCCAGCCGGGCGCGGACCTCGGCGGGGTAGTCGGGCGCGGGCAGTTGGGGCATCCCGAGACTGGTGTGTCCGTCCGTCATCGGTCGACGCCTCCCATCACGGGGTCGATGGACGCGACGGCGACGATGACGTCGGCGACCTGGCCGCCTTCGCACATCGCGGCCATGGCCTGGAGGTTGGTGAAGGACGGGTCGCGGAAGTGGACCCGGTAGGGGCGGGTGCCGCCGTCGGAGACGACGTGCGCGCCGAGTTCGCCCTTGGGCGACTCGACGGCCGCGTAGGCCTGCCCGGCGGGGACCCGGAAGCCCTCGGTGACCAGCTTGAAGTGGTGGATCAGGGCCTCCATGGAGGTGCCCATGATCTTCTTGATGTGGTCGAGGGAGTTGCCGAGCCCGTCGGGGCCGAGGGCCAGCTGGGCGGGCCAGGCGATCTTCTTGTCGCCGACCATGACCGGGCCGGGGGCGAGCCGGTCGAGGCACTGCTCGACGATCCGCAGGGACTGGCGCATCTCTTCCAGGCGGACGAGGAAGCGCCCGTAGGAGTCGCAGCTGTCGGCGGTGGGGACCTCGAAGTCGTAGGTCTCGTAGCCGCAGTACGGGTCGGCCTTGCGCAGGTCGTGCGGGAGGCCCGCGGAGCGCAGGATCGGTCCGGTGGCGCCGAGCGCCATGCAGCCGGTGAGGTCGAGGTAGCCGACGTCCTGCATCCGGGCCTTGAAGATGGGGTTGCCGGTGGCGAGCTTGTCGTACTCCGGCAGGTTCTTCTTCATGGTCTTCACGAACTCGCGCACGGCGTCGACGGCGCCGGGCGGCAGGTCCTGGGCGAGGCCGCCGGGGCGGATGAACGCGTGGTTCATGCGCAGACCGGTGATCAGCTCGTACAGGTCCAGGATCATCTCGCGGTCCCGGAAGCCGTAGATCATGATCGTGGTGGCGCCGAGCTCCATGCCGCCGGTCGCGATGCAGACCAGGTGCGAGGAGAGCCGGTTGAGCTCCATGAGGAGCACCCGGACGACGCTGGCCCGGTCGGGCACGTCGTCGGTGATGCCCAGCAGCTTCTCCACGCCGAGGCAGTACGCCGTCTCGTTGTAGAACGAGGTGAGGTAGTCCATGCGCGTGACGAAGGTGGTGCCCTGCGTCCAGGTCCGGTATTCGAGGTTCTTCTCGATGCCGGTGTGGAGGTAGCCGATGCCGCAGCGGGCCTCGGTGACGGTCTCGCCGTCGATCTCCAGGATGAGCCGGAGCACGCCGTGGGTGGAGGGGTGCTGGGGGCCCATGTTGACGACGATGCGCTCGTCGTCGGCCTTGGCGGCGGACTGGACGACCTCGTCCCAGTCGCCGCCGGTGACCGTGTAGACGGTCCCTTCCGTGGTCTCCCGCGCGGAGGCGTTGGGGGTGTTCACGAGTACGACCTCCGCTGGTCCGGAGCCGGGATCTGGGCGCCCTTGTACTCGACGGCGATGCCGCCGAGGGGATAGTCCTTGCGCTGCGGGTGGCCCGGCCAGTCGTCCGGCATCATGATCCGGGTGAGGGCGGGGTGGCCGTCGAAGACGATGCCGAAGAAGTCGTACGTCTCGCGCTCGTGCCAGTCGTTGGTCGGGTAGACCGGGACCAGCGACGGGATGTGCGGGTCGCCCTCGGGGGCGGAGACCTCCAGGCGCAGCAGCCGGCCGTGGGTCAGCGAGCGCAGGTGGTAGACGGCGTGCAGCTCGCGGCCCTTGTCGCCCGGGTAGTGGACGCCGGAGACGCCGGTACACAGCTCGAAGCGCAGGGCGGGGTCGTCGCGCAGGGTGCGGGCGACCCGGACGAGGTGCTCGCGCTCCACGTGGAAGGTGAGCTCGTCCCGGTCGACGACCGTCTTCTCGATCGCGTTCTCCGGGACCAGGCCCTGCTCCTCCAGGGCGCCCTCCAGCTCGTCGGCGACCTCGTCGAACCAGCCGCCGTACGGGCGGGAGGCCGGTCCGGGCAGCCGCACCGAGCGGACCAGGCCGCCGTAGCCGGAGGTGTCGCCGCCGTTGTTCGCGCCGAACATGCCGCGCTGGAGGCGGACCTCCTCGCCGTGTTCGCCGCGCTGTCCCGGGAGGTTCTGCGCGTTGAGCTCCCTCTCCGGGTTCGGGGTGTCGTCGCTCACCGGAGCAGACCCTTCATCTCAATGGTGGGCAGCGCCTTGAGCGCCGCCTCCTCCGCCTCGCGGGCCGCCTCCTGGGCGTTCACGCCGAGCTTGGAGCCCTGGATCTTCTGGTGGAGCTTGAGGATCGCGTCCATCAGCATCTCCGGGCGCGGCGGGCAACCCGGCAAATAGATGTCAACCGGAACAATGTGGTCAACGCCCTGCACAATTGCGTAATTGTTGAACATTCCGCCCGAAGACGCGCAAACCCCCATGGAGATGACCCACTTGGGGTTCGGCATCTGGTCGTAGACCTGCCGCAGGACGGGCGCCATCTTCTGGCTGACGCGGCCGGCCACGATCATCAGGTCGGCCTGGCGCGGCGAGCCGCGGAAGACCTCCATGCCGAAGCGGGCCAGGTCGTAGCGGCCGGCGCCGGTCGTCATCATCTCGATGGCGCAGCAGGCGAGGCCGAAGGTCGCCGGGAAGACGGACGCCTTCCGGACCCAGCCCGCGGCCTGTTCGACGGTGGTCAGCAGAAAACCGCTGGGCAGCTTCTCTTCGAGTCCCATGGGTGCTCCTCAGCCCCTCAGTCCCATTCCAGGCCGCCGCGCCGCCACACGTAGGCGTAGGCGACGAAGACGGTGAGCACGAAGAGCAGCATCTCCACGAGCCCGAAAAGCCCCAGGGCGTCGAAGGTGACGGCCCAGGGGTAGAGGAAGACGATCTCGATGTCGAAGACGATGAAGAGCATCGCCGTCAGGTAGTACTTGATCGGGAAGCGGCCGCCTCCGGCCGGAGTGGGCGTCGGCTCGATGCCGCACTCGTAGGCCTCAAGTTTTGCCCTGTTGTACCGCTTTGGCCCGATTAGCGTGGCCATGACCACGGAGAAGATCGCAAACCCCGCACCCAGGGCACCGAGCACGAGGACGGGCGCGTACGCATTCACGCTCCTCGCTCCTTCCAGTCGTCCTTGACCGTTGGACCGCACTGCCGGACGCTCCCCGGCACGGAAGATCGCTCCCATGTGAGGCAGTTCACAAGCCCGGCTGCCCCGCATCTTAAGCCCGCCCCTCTGTGATCTGCGACACGGGGTACGCCAACTAGTTTGTGATCTCCACCACCTGACGAACGATCATGAAGTCGGATGAGCGGTGATCTTGCCACGCGAAGCGCCCAGGTGATCACCAGATGTGACATCCGCACCGGAAAACGCTGGTCGGAGGGGGTGGCGCACTATCAAGACATGGGCAGTACAAGCAAATTGGCGACGAGACGCACACGGGTGATAAAGGATCCGCCCATCGCCCGGTCGGGGGGTCGGGCGTACCGGGGTGGACGCGTGCGCCCGTTCACGAGCCCTGATGTGACCTGCGCCACATCGAGAACCGGCCGAAAGAACGGGGCTTGGCCACCGAGGTGAAGAGGTGGTAGGTGACGGGCAATTCGGACTTTTCATTGAAAACACGTGATCAAGGCCCGATCGGACCGTGCCCGTTTTGCCCGTTACGGCGTCAATAAAGGCGCCAAGGAAGCGGATTATGGGCTTCCGAACGTAACTGTGGCGCAACCCACGTTTCTTGAAGGGAACCGGGAAGCCCTGATAGCGGTTGTACCCATGTCCCACACCGCTCACATACCCAGCCACCGGAAGCCCCGCCGCAGTGGCTCGAAGATGGCGCTCCGCGCCAGCGTCGCCACCGGCGTCTTCAGCACCCTCGCGGTGGCCGGCGCCGCTGCCCCGGCGAACGCCGAGCCGGTGACCGAGACGACCCTGGAGATGCCCACCCTGGGCTCGCTCGACGCCGACCTCGTCAGCGCCGTCTCCGCCTCCGCCGAGGCCAGCCAGCAGGAGGCCCTGGCGCAGAGCCTGGAGACCCAGGAGAACGCCGCCCTCAAGAAGGCCGCCGCCGACGCCAAGAAGGCCAAGGCCGAGGCCGACCGCAAGGCCGAGGCCGAGAAGGCCGAGAAGGCCCGCGCCGAGGCCCAGGAGCGCGCCTCCCGCACGGCGTCGCGCACCTCGCTCTCCGCGACGAAGTCGTCCAGCGGCTCCTCCGCCGCCGTCGGCGGCTCGTCCTCCTCGTCCTCCAGCGGCAACTCGCAGGTCGCCACCGGCTCCGCCGCCGCGATCGTGGCCTTCGCCAAGGCCCAGGTCGGCGACGCGTACGTGATGGGCGGCACCGGCCCGAACTCGTGGGACTGCTCGGGCCTCGTCCAGGCCGCCTACCGCGCCGCCGGCATCGACCTGCCGCGTATCTCCGGCGACCAGTCCAGCCGCGGCACCGCCGTCTCGCTGAGCAGCCTCCAGCCGGGCGACATCCTCTACTGGGGCAGCCGCAGCGGCTCGTACCACGTCGCCATCTACGTCGGCGGCGGCAAGTACGTCGGCGCGCAGAACCCGTCGACCGGTGTCGTCGAGCGCTCCCTCGACTGGGACACCCCCTCGGGCGCCGTCCGCATCCTCTGATCGCGGCGCGCCACCCGCACGCGCGAAGGGCCGTCACTCCTCGGGGGAGCGACGGCCCTTCGGCACGCTTTCGGCCATCTTCTACTTACGGAAGACCTCGATCATCCGGGCGTAGCTGTCGCCGCCGTGCCCGGCGGCCACCATCTCCTTCATCATCTCCAGGTGCAGCCTCGGCAGCCGGCCGTCCACACCGCGCTCCTCGCCGGCGTGCAGCAGGTGCGCGACCGACGCCACGTGCACGTCGAGGGTCGCGTCGTCGCCCGGGTACTCCCCCGCGTCGATCTGCTCGGCGTACGTCGTCATGAACCAGGCCATCGTGGTCAGCGAGCGCACCGCCACCGCCGTGAACTCCTTGGCGGACACCCCGTCGGCGCCGGCGACCGCGGTGGAGTGCAGCCAGCCGCCGAAGATCGACCACATCAGGCCCAGCACCCCGGCGTCGTACAGCGAGGCGAGCCCCGCGTCCTCGCCCAGGTCGACCGGGTCGGCGAGGAGCTCCAGGGCCTCGCGGTGCCGCGCGAGGAGGCCCGGACCGCCCGCGTAGAGGATCATGTTGGACCGGTCGCCGATGCCGGGCGGCGTGGTCATGATGCCGCCGTCCAGGTAGCCGATGCCGTGTCCGGCGGCCCAGGCGGCCTCCTCGCGGGCCTGCTCGGGCGAGCCGGAGGTCAGGTTGACCACGGTCCGGCCGCGCAGTTCGGCGGCGACGGGGTCCAGGAGGGTCCGGACCGCCGGGTAGTCGAGGACGCAGACCACGACCAGGTCGCTCGCGGCGACCGCCTCGGCGACGGTCGCGGCGAGGACGGCGCCGCGCTCGACGAGCGGGGCGGCCTTGCCGGGGGTGCGGTTGTAGACGGTGGTGGGGTGGCCGGCGTCGAGGAAGGCGGCCGCGAGGGCGGCGCCCATCTGCCCGAGGCCGATGACGGTCACTGGAGTGCGCTTCGTGCTCATGGCTCCACGCTCTCAATGGCCGGATCCGGCCGACAGGACCAGGACCGCCGCCGTGCGCACGATTCCTGCCATAGGCTCGCCGGCATGAGCATCGGAGTCGTCGCTGTCGTCCTCCACCCCGACGAGCAGGGCCGCATCACCCCCTACGACCTGTACGAACTCTCCACGGTCTCCATGGTGTTCGGAATGCCGCACACGGATCTCGCCGACCCCTGGTACGAGCTGCGGGTGATCGGCCCCGCCCCGTACGGGACCCACGGCCTGGACACTCCCCCGGCCTTCGGCTGGGGGGACGCCCATCTCGCCGCGCTCGCGGGCGCGGACACCGTGATCGTGCCCTCGGTGCCGGACGAGATCGCCGACGGGCGCCGGGAGGTGCCGGCCGAGCTGGTGGCGGCGCTGCGGGCGGCGGACGCGGCCGGGGCGCGGATGGTGTCGATGTGCACGGGCGCCTTCGCGCTGGGCGCCGCCGGGGTGCTGGACGGGCACCGGGCGGTCGTGCACCGGAACTACGCGGCCGCGCTCGCCGCCCGGTATCCGGGGATCACCGTCGACTCCTCGGTCCTCTACACCGACGAGGGCCGGGTGTTCACCGGCGCGGGCGCCGCCGCCGGCCTGGACCTGTGCCTGCACCTGGTGCGGAAGGACCTCGGCGCGGCCGTCGCCGGGGCGCTCGCGGACCGGCTGGTGCTCGGGGCGCACCGCGCGGGGGACCGCCCGCAGTCGGTGGAGGCGCCGCTGCCGCCCGCCGAACGGCCGGACGAGCTGGGCCCGGTGCTGCACTGGGCGCTGGAGCACCTGCACGAGCCGCTGACGGTGGACCGGCTGGCGCGCCGGGCGCGGATGAGCCCGCGCACCTTCCACCGGCGGGTGCGCGAGGCGCACGGCACCACCCCGCTCCAGTGGCTGCTGGAGCAGCGGGTGGCGCGGGCGCAGTCGCTGCTGGAGTCGACGGACCTGCCGGTGGAGCGGGTCGGCGAGCAGAGCGGGCTGGGTTCGGCGGCCAATCTGCGCCGCCACTTCACCCGGACGGTCGGGGTGTCCCCGACCGCCTACCGGGCGGGCTTCACGCCTTCGGGGCCACCTTCGAGAGCCCGTTGATGATGCGGTCCATGGCGTCGCCGCCGGTCGGGTCGGTGAGGTTGGCCAGCATCTTCAGCGTGAACTTCATCAGCAGCGGGTGGGTGAGGCCGCGCTGGGTGGCGATCTTCATGACCTTCGGGTTGCCGATGAGCTTCACGAAGGCGCGGCCCAGCGTGTAGTAGCCGCCGTAGGTGTCCTTGAGGATCTTCGGGTAGTTGTGCAGGGCCAGTTCGCGCTGGGCCGGGGTGGCGCGGGCGTGCGCCTGGACGATGACGTCGGCCGCGATCTGGCCGGACTCCATGGCGTACGCGATGCCCTCGCCGTTGAACGGGTTGACCAGGCCGCCGGCGTCGCCGACGAGCAGCAGGCCCTTGGTGTAGTGCGGCTGGCGGTTGAAGGCCATCGGCAGGGCGGCGCCGCGGATCGGGGTGGTCATGTTGTCCGGGGTGAAGCCCCAGTCCTCGGGCATCGAGGCGCACCAGGCCTTGAGGACCTCGCGCCAGTCCAGCTCCTTGAAGGCGGAGGAGGAGTCGAGGATGCCGAGGCCGACGTTGGAGGTGCCGTCACCCATGCCGAAGATCCAGCCGTAGCCGGGCAGCAGCCGGTCCTGCGGGCCGCGCCGGTCCCACAGCTCCAGCCAGGACTCCAGGTAGTCGTCCTCGTGCCGCGGGGTGGTGAAGTACGTCCGGACGGCGACGCCCATCGGGCGGTCCTCGCGCCGGTGCAGGCCCATCGCGAGGGAGAGCCGGCTGGAGTTGCCGTCGGCGGCGACGACCAGCGGGGCGTGGAAGGTGACCTCGCGCTTCTCCTCGCCGAGCTTGGCGTGGACGCCGGTGATCCGGCCGGTGCGGTCGTCGATGACCGGGGCGCCGACGTTGCAGCGCTCGTAGAGCCGGGCGCCGGCCTTCTGGGCCTGGCGGGCGAGCTGCTCGTCGAAGTCGTCGCGCTTGCGGACCAGTCCGTAGTCCGGGTAGGAGGCGAGATCCGGCCAGTCGAGCTGGAGCCGGACGCCGCCGCCGATGATCCGCAGGCCCTTGTTGCGCAGCCAGCCGGCCTCTTCGGAGATGTCGATGCCCATGGCGACGAGCTGCTTGGTGGCGCGCGGGGTGAGGCCGTCGCCGCAGACCTTCTCGCGGGGGAACGCGGTCTTCTCCAGGAGCAGGACGTCGAGTCCGGCCTTGGCGAGGTAGTACGCGGTGGTCGAGCCGGCCGGGCCCGCCCCGACGACGATCACGTCTGCGCTGTGCTCGGAGAGGGGCTGCTCGGTCACGGCGGATTCTCCCGGAGACTCGACGATGGAGGGCGGTACGGACGTACCGGGGCAGTCTATGGGGGGACGGGAAACGACTGGCTGATGGGCCACCCCCCAGGGCAAGATCACCCCCCGTGACTTCAATTCGCACACACATACGGAGGGGAACGCTGCTCGCGGCCCTCCTCGCGCTGCTCGGCACGGCGTTCCTCGTCCTGCCCGGGAAGGCCGACGCCGTCACCTTCCCCGACTGCCCGGCCGAGCGGTTCTGTCTCTACGAGGGCAGCGGCGGCACCGGCACCCGCACCGACGTCGCCGAGGGCGCCAAGGCCGAGCGCGACGCCGGCACCGTCCTGTCCGTCCAGAACAACACCGGCATGTGGGCCTGCGCCTACGGCAGGGCCGAATACGGCGGCGGCCTCCAGACCGTCAAGCCGGGCGGCGGCGACGAGTACGTCACCGACGGCACCCGCTGGGTCGTCGGCTCGTACAAGCTGGTCCCCACCCGCGCCCTCTGCTTCACCGGCTACGAGCGCTGCCAGAACGGCCAGGTCTGCACCTTCGCCGAGCGCAACGGACGCGGCGCCATGACCGTCCACGAGCCCCGGCTCGACACCGCGACGCGGAACTACGGCAGCAGCTACGGCCCCGAGGCCGCACCCGCCTCCGTGTTCAACCGCACCGCCAAGCACCTCTGCTTCTACCCGAACGCCGACTGGACCGGCGACTGGACCGACGGCGGGCGCGCCTACGGCGCGTACGTCGTGCTGCGCGGCCTCAGCGTCACCGTCCCCAAGCCCTTCGCGGGCACCTTCCGCTCCCACGAACTCGTCGACGGAACCTCGGAGTGCCAGTGACCACGCCCCTGCGCCCGGCCCTCGCCGTCGCCGCCGCCCTCACCGCGACCCTCGCGCTGACCACCTCGAACGCCCCCGCCACCAGCGCGGCCGACCCCGTGCGCACGTTCGCCGAGACCTGGCGGCAGGTCCCGGTGCCCGGCGCCGAGACCCTGCCCGCCGGCATCACGGTCACCAACTGGACCGAGATCGACCCGGGCAAGGACAACCGGACCAGACCCCGGCTGCTGCAGACCGTCGAGATCGACCCGACCACCGCCCCGCTCGACCTGTCGAGCACCGTCGGGGCGGGCGACGGCCTGGCCGAGACGGTCGCCCAGCAGCTCGCCGGGGTCAGCCCGAAGACCGCCCGGCACCCCGTGGCGGGTGTCAACGGCAGCCTGTTCAAGTCCGAGGCGCCGCACCCGGACCTGGCCGCCGCCGGGCCCTCCACCCTCCAGCACATGGGCGTCTCGGTCACCGACGGCGTCCTGCACAGCTCCAGTTGCTGGGGGCGCGGCCAGGGCACCTCGGGCGCCGTCATCCAGTACGGCGTCCCGTACATCACCACGCTGCGCACGGACCTCGGCCTGACCGCGTCCGACGGCTCCACCATGCGCCTCGACGACATCAACCGGGACCCGGGCCGGGCCCGCGGCTGCGGCCGGGACGCGGACGACAAGCTGATGCCCGAGAAGGACGTCAACGGGCAGCGGGGCGTCTACACCGACCCCGACGAGATCGTCCTGTTCACGCCCGACTACACGTACCCGGTGCCCAAGCCCGGCCTCGACGCGTACGTCTCCACCGACGACGACAAGGGCTACGAGGTCGTCCTCGACGCCGCCGGGAAGGTGACGGACGCCCACGAGGACCGCGGCGGCGGCAAGGGCGACCCGAAGGAGGTCATGGTGCCCTCCGGCGGGCGCATCCTCCAGGGCGTCGGCACCGGCGCCGCCTGGCTGCGCGCCCACGCCCCGCGCGACAGCACGCTCAAGGTCTCCCAGACGCTCACCGACACCCGGTTCGACCGGCCGGTCCCGCTGGACCCGTCGGTCGACGTGGTGAGCTCCTTCCACCAGCTGCTGCGCAACGGCGAGATCCCGGCCGGCCTGGCCAACAGCTGCGGGGCCGCCAGCCCCGGCTCCGCCCCGGGCACCGAGATCTGCACCGACTCGCGGGTCGCCCTCGCCACGAACACGCGCGGCCACACGGTCCTCGTGACCCTGACCGGGCAGGTCCAGCCGACCAACGCCACCACCCACGAGGACGGTGCCTGGCTGCCCGCCTTCGCCGCGATCCTGGACGCCGAGGAGCTCGGCCTGATCGACGCGCTCAACCTGGACGGGGGCGGATCGGCGACGCTGATCACCGCGACCACCGCCGGAACCGCGGAGACCGCCACCGTGCGCACCCCGCCGACCGACCGGGCGGGCACCACGTACGTGCACCGGCCGGTGTCCGACGCCGTGTACGCCGGGATCAGCGGCTACGGCATGTACAAGAAGTAGCCGCCGAGAAGGGGCCCGGGGGCTAGGCGTCCTTGAACCCGCGGTGCATCGCGACGATCCCGCCGCTCAGGTTCCGCCAGGCCACCCGCGACCAGCCGGCCTTCCGCATCATGCCCGCGAGGGACGGCTGGTCGGGCCAGGACCGGATGGACTCGGCCAGGTACACGTACGCGTCCGGGTTGGAGGAGACGGCCCGCGCCACCGGCGGCAGGGCGCGCATCAGGTACTCCTCGTACACCGTGCGGAACGGCTTCCAGGTGGCGTGCGAGAACTCGCAGATGACGACCCGGCCGCCGGGCTTGGTCACCCGGTACAGCTCGCGCAGCGCCTGGTCGGTGTCCTGGATGTTGCGCAGCCCGAAGGAGATGGTGACCGCGTCGAAGACGTCGTCGCGGAACGGCAGCTTCGTGCCGTCGCCCGCGGTGAACGGCATCCACGGGTGGTTCCTCTTGCCGACCCGCAGCATCCCCAGCGAGAAGTCGCAGGGCACGACGTACGCCCCGGCGCGCGCGAAGGGCTGCGAGGAGGTCGCGGTGCCGGCGGCCAGGTCCAGGATCTTCTGCGCCGGGCGCGCGTCGACCGCCTTGGCGACCTCCTTGCGCCAGCGCCGGTCCTGACCGAGTGACAGGACGTCGTTGGTGAGGTCGTAGTTCGCCGCCACGTCGTCGAACATCGAGGCGACTTCGTGCGGCTGCTTGTCCAGGGTGGCGCGGGTCACCGGCGTTCGCCTCACTTGGTTCGTTTGGTTCGGTACGGGTCTGCGCTGTGCGCTGTCGTTACGCCCGCATTGTCGCAGGACGCGGGGGTCCGCCGTCAGCGGGCCCGGTAGACCAGCCGCCCGGCGATGACCGTGGCCACGCAGGTGGCGGGGCCCCGCCGGACCAGCTCCGCCCGGTCGGCCACGTCGAAGACGGCGAACCGGGCCGGGCCGCCCGCCCGCAGCGCGGGCAGCAGCACCAGCGGGCTCGGGGTGAGCGACGGCGGCCCCGGCAGGCTCGGCGGGCGCTGCCCCACGGCGAGCCCGGCCCTGCGCACCGCGTCGGCGGCGGCCCGGCTCCGCAGCTCCCCGCCGACGGC
Source organism: Streptomyces sp. NPDC042100 (assembly GCF_055582325.1). Lineage (NCBI taxonomy): Bacteria > Bacillati > Actinomycetota > Actinomycetes > Kitasatosporales > Streptomycetaceae > Streptomyces > Streptomyces sp. NPDC042100. Next base: position 337,217 of record NZ_JBVJDK010000001.1, on the reverse strand, counting down.
GACCGCGCCGTGCGCGAGCAGCCGCTGCACGCCCCGGCGCGCCGAGGCGCCCCGGCGGGCGGGGTCCGACTCGAAGAGCTCGTGCGCCCGCTCCCCCGTGATCGGCTCGGTGCCGAGCGACCCGGCCTCCCGGGGGTCCGGGTGGTAGGTCGCCTCCAGCAGCTCGGGCCCGTACGGGTTGAGCAGTCCGGGCGTGAGGATGCCGGGCCAGCGGCGCAGCCGGGCGTCCTGGTGCGCCTCGGCCAACTCCTCGTACGGGCCGACGGCCGCGATGACCGGGCCGTCGACGAGGACGGCGAGCTCGGGGGAGGCGTCGGCGGCGTGCAGGGTGGGCATCGGGGCCCTTCTCAGCGGGCGTCGAGGAGCTTCAGCTCGGGGTGGGCCGTGCCGCCCTCGATCGCGATGGACGAGATGTGCGAGGCCACGCGCTCGTCCACCGGGTCGTTCGCCGGGTCGTCGTGGACGACCAGGTGCTCGTACGTGGTGGAGCGCTGCGCGGGGACGCGGTCCGCGGTGCGGATCATGTCGATCATCTCGCGCAGGTTGGAGCGGTGCTTGGCGCCGGCGGAGGACACGACGTTCTCCTCCAGCATGATCGAGCCGAGGTCGTCGGCGCCGTAGTGCAGCGTGAGCTGGCCGATCTCCTTGCCCGTGGTGAGCCAGGAGCCCTGGATGTGGGCCACGTTGTCCAGGAAGAGGCGGGCGATCGAGATCATCCGCAGGTACTCGAAGAGGGTCGCCTGGGTGCGCCCCTTCAGGTGGTTGTTCTCGGGCTGGTACGTGTAGGGGATGAAGGCCCGGAAGCCGCCCGTCCGGTCCTGCGTGTCGCGGATCATCCGCAGGTGCTCGATGCGCTCGGCGTTGGTCTCGCCGGTGCCCATGAGCATGGTGGAGGTCGACTCGACACCCAGCCCGTGGGCGATCTCCATGATCTCCAGCCAGCGCTCGCCGCTCTCCTTCAGCGGGGCGATCGCCTTGCGCGGGCGGGCCGGCAGCAGCTCGGCGCCGGCGCCCGCGAAGGAGTCGAGGCCCGCCGCGTGGATGCGGGTGACGGCCTCCTCGACGGAGACCTTGGAGATCCGGGCCATGTGCTCGACCTCGGAGGCGCCGAGGGAGTGGATGACCAGCTGCGGGAAGTCCTTCTTGATGGCGGCGAAGTGCTTCTCGTAGTACTCGACGCCGAAGTCGGGGTGGTGGCCGCCCTGGAACATGATCTGGGTGCCGCCGAGCTCCACGGTCTCCGCGCAGCGGCGCAGGATGTCGTCGAGGTCGCGGGTCCAGCCCTTGTCGGTGTCCTTGGGGGCCGCGTAGAAGGCGCAGAAGCGGCACGCCGTCACACAGACGTTCGTGTAGTTGATGTTGCGCTCGATGATGTACGTCGCGATGTGCTCGGTCCCCGCGTAGCGGCGGCGGCGCACCGCGTCGGCGGCGGCGCCCAGCGCGTGCAGCGGCGCCGAGCGGTACAGGTCGAGCGCCTCCTCGGGGGTGATCCGGCCGCCGGCTGCGGCACGGTCGAGAACGGACTGGAGCGCGGCCTTCTCGGTCACCGGGTGTCCCTTTCGGAGGCTGCGCCCGCGCGGGCGGGCGCGGGCGGGTACGGACCGAACCAGCCTACGTCAGCCTCTTCCGGCGGATTCGTGCCGGTCCCGAGCCAACCGAACGCGCGTCGGAACCCTCTCCTTCTCCGGAATCCACCCGAAGCACCGGAGCCCGCCATGAACCGTCGCAAGCTGTCCAGGACCCTCACGGCCGTCCTCGCCGTCGGCGCCGCGCTCTCGCTGGTCGCCGGCTGCTCCGACGAGGGGGACCCGATCTCCTTCGACACCCCGCGCAGCGACAAGCCCGCCCAGCGCCAGGCCGTCCAGCGGCACAAGCCCGGCCAGGGCATCGGCACCGCCGTGCCGGAGACCGTGTTCCCCACCGGGCCCACGTCCTCCTTCACCGTGCAGCGGGACCTGCCGGACGGCACCAAGATCGCCCTCACGGAGCTGCACGGCGAGAAGTCCGGCTTCACCGGCCGGGTCTGGGTGTGGGCGCCGAAGCAGTATTTCGACCCCGCCTACGCGAACAGCGGCTTCCCCGTCCTGATCGCCCTCCCGGGTGGAAAGGGCTTTCCCACGAACTACTGGACGGGTAAGGGGATCGATCTCCCGGGGCACATCAGCACCTGGGTCGACGAGGGAAAGAGCAAGCCGTTCATCGTCGTGATGCCTGTTCTCAATCCGGACGCCCAGTTCTACTACGACGGAAGTGATATTCCGGGCCAACCGAAAATGGGCACCTGGCTGACCGAGGACGTGCCGGATTTCGCGCGGGCGAATTTCCGCACCTTCAAGTCGCGCGACGGCTGGGCCTTCATGGGGTCCTCTTCGGGCGGATTCGCCGGACTCAAGGCGGTGCTCCAGAAGCCGGACAAGTTCAAGGCGGTCATCGCCTCCGGTCCCGACACCGTGCCGGACTCCCCGTTGTGGAAGGGGCACGCCAAGGAGATGCGGGAGAACAACCCCGAGCTGCTGGCCGCCGCGCTCGGACAGAAGCCGGACATCCCGGCGAACCAGGTCTTCATCGGCTTCCAGATCGGCACGAAGGAGTCGGGCATGAGGAACCTGCGCTCGTTCATGCACCGCTTCGGCAAGGGGCCGGTGAAGACCCGCCTGGAGGTCATCCAGGACGGCGAGCACAACGCCCGCTCCTACATGCGGGGCATGGACGACGGGACGATGGCCTGGATCAGCGAGCGGATCCAGGGCCCCATCCCGTCGACGGTCTGAGTCAGCGGCTCCCGAGCAGTTCCACCCGTACGTCGGCGGGGAAGCCGGTCGTCGGGCCGGTCCTGCGGGCGAACTCGCGCACGCCGGCGAGCTGCTCGGGCCCGAAGCGGAAGTCCAGGGTGCGGAAGTAGCGCTCCAGGAGCTCCGCGTCGAACGCCTCCCAGCGGGCCGCCTGCTCCGCCACCTTGGTGACCTCCTCCAGGGAGAGGTCGCGCGAGGCGAGGAAGGCCCGGTGGACGTCCCGCACGGTCTCCGGCTCGCGGGCCAGGAAGTCCTTGCGGGCCGCCCAGACGGCGAAGACGAACGGCAGGCCCGTCCACTCCTTCCACATCAGGCCCAGGTCGTGGACCTGGAGCCCGAGCCGGGGCGCCTCGTGCAGGGAGGCCCGCAGGGCCGCGTCGCCGATCAGCACCGCGGCCTCCGCCTCCTGCATCATCAGGCCGAGGTCGGGTGGGCACGTGTAGTAGTCGGGGCGCACCCCGTAGCGGTCGGCGAGCAGCAGCTGCGCCAGGCGCACGGAGGTGCGCGAGGTGGAGCCGAGGGCGACCCGGGCGCCGTCCAGCCGGTCCAGGGGCCGCTGGGAGACGATCACGCAGGACATCACGGGTCCGTCGCAGCCCACGGCGATGTCGGGCAGGGCGACCAGCTCGTCCGCGTGGCGGAGGTATTCCACGAGGGTGATCGGGCCGATGTCGAGATCGCCCCGCACGAGCTGCTCGCTGAGCTTCTCCGGGGAGTCCTTCGTCAGCTCCAGGTCGAGGAGGGTTCCGGTACGGGCCAGGCCCCAGTAGAGGGGCAGGCAGTTCAGGAACTGGATGTGCCCGACGCGGGGCCGGCTGCGCTGGTGGTCATCGGTTGCATTGTCCACATCGCGAGACTAGTCCCGTCCCGCCGGAAGTGCGGCGCCGGGGCGGCCCGGCCGTCCGTCTCGGACATCCGTCCGAGACCTCGTGGAACCTTCGTGGATCTCCGCGTCAGCACGTCAGGGGGTTTCAAACATGCGGGTGACGTGATCTCTCCCTCTATCGCCGCGAGCACTCTGCGTGCTAAGCTCAACGCAAGTTGCAGTTTGGTTTCCCTTGCAGTACAGAGCCTGCGGAGCATGTAACCCGCAGGCTTTTGTAGTTTTCAGACTTGGTTGCAGGTTCTGGAGCAGGGCGACCCTTTGGCCCATAGGAGGGCTCATGGCTACCGGAACCGTCAAGTGGTTCAACGCTGAAAAGGGCTTTGGCTTCATCGCCCAGGAAGGCGGCGGCCCGGATGTCTTCGTCCACTACTCCGCGATCAACGCGTCTGGCTTCCGCTCCCTCGAGGAGAACCAGGCCGTGAACTTCGACGTCACGCAGGGCCCGAAGGGTCCGCAGGCGGAGAACGTCACCCCGGTCTAAGTGACCCGGGTCGACTAATCGCGATCTCTAGAGCTGTACCCAAGGAGCCCCGCTCCGTGCGCGCGAGCGCACGGAGCGGGGCTCCTGCCGTTTCCGGCGGCTTCGGACGGCGCAGCCGTACGCTGGACACATGACCGAACGGAAACCGCCTGGAGTCAGCTTCGAGTCGTTCGTGGACAAGCAGATCCGCGAGGCGACGGAGCGCGGGGAGTTCCGCGCACTGAAGGGCTTCGGAAAGCCGCTGGAGGACGACACCGCGCCCTACGACGCGCTGTGGTGGATCAAGCAGAAGATGCACCGCGAGGGCGCCGCCGTGCTGCCGCCGGCGCTGGCCCTGCGCAAGGAGGCCGAGGACGCGGTGGAGGCGGCGCGGGCGGCCGTCTCCGAGACGCAGTTGCGGCGGATCCTGGGCGAGATCAACACGAAGATCGCCGAGGCCCTGGTCCGCCCGCCGGCGGGCCCGCCGCTGAACCTGAAGCCCTTCGACGTCGAGGCGATGGCGGCGGAGTGGCGGACGGGGCGCCCGCCCGGAGGCTCGTGAACCGCACCGGGAGCGTGCGGCTCCTCGCGGACCTGGAGGGCCGGTTCGCGTGACGCGCGCCACCGCGCGGACACCCCCCAGGTCCATGCCCCCCGCAACCAAGTGGGCGCCCCACGCGTCCACTTGACGCGTACTCATCTACGCTGAGCGCGACAGGCACAGGGGCACACGCATACGACCTGGGGGAGTCGGACCGCATGAGCGAGAGCGCCAAGCGCGACGGGGGCGGCAAGCGCGACAGGAACGCCGGCGGCATGGAGCCGCTCGGCTCCGGGGACCCCCGGCAGATCGGGCCGTACCGGCTGCTGGGGCGGCTCGGCGCCGGGGGCATGGGGCGGGTGTTCCTGGCCCGCTCCGAGGGCGGCCGGACCGTGGCCGTGAAGGTCGTGCACGAGGAGCACGCGCAGGACCCGCAGTTCCGGGCCCGCTTCCGGCGCGAGGTCGAGGCCGTGCGGAAGGTCGGCGAGCACTACACCGCGCCGGTCCTCGACGCCGACCCCGAGGCCGAACGCCCCTGGGTGGCCACCGGCTTCGTGCCGGGCCCCTCCCTGGAGCAGGTCGTACGCGACCACGGGCCGCTGCCCGCCGACTCGGTCCTCGCCCTCGCCGGGGGGCTGCTGCGGGCCCTGGAGGGCATCCACGGGGCGGGCATCCTGCACCGGGACCTCAAGCCGTCCAACGTGATGCTGACCGTCGAGGGCCCCCGGGTCATCGACTTCGGCATCGCGCGCGCCCTGGAGCCCTCCGTCGAGTCGCTGCTCACCAGCACCGGCATGGTGGTCGGCTCCCCCGGCTTCATGGCCCCCGAGCAGGTCCGCGGCGAGTCCCTGGGGCCCGCCGCCGACGTCTTCGCGCTCGGCTGCGTGCTGATGTACGCGGCCACCGGGCGGCTGCCCTTCGGGCACGGGGCGAGCAACCAGCACGCGATCATGTTCCAGATCGTGGAGGCCGAACCGGAGCTCGACCGGATCGCCTCCGAGCCGCTGCGCGCCTTCGTCGGGCGTTGCCTCACCAAGGACCCGGCCGCCCGGCCCGGCATCGACGCCCTGCTCGCCGACCCCGCCCTGACGGACGGCGCGGCGGAGGCGGCCCTGGCCGGGGACGACTGGCTGCCGCCCGCGCTGGTCGCCCGCCTCGCCCGCCAGGCCGCCCGGCTGCTGGACGTCGAGGCGCTCAGCGAGGAGCTGGCCCAGGAGGCCCAGGAGGCGGAGGCGCGCGCGGCGGGGGCGCCGGACACCGGGACCCTCGGGCTGCTGCCCGAGTCGGGCACCTCCGGCACCCCCGGCACCTCCGGAGCGGCCACCCCGCCCGGCACACCCGTCACACCCGTCACACCCGTCGCCTCCCCCGGTCCCCGTCGCGCCTCCCGGGTCTGGGCCGTCGTCGCCGCCGTCTTCGTGGTCCTCGGCGTCAGCGGCACGGTCGTGAAGCTGATCGACGACAACGCCAGGGCCCGGGACCTCCAGGGCGCCCCCGGCACGAGCGGCAGCACCCCGCCCGGCACGGCCGGCGGCCCCTCCACCGGAGCCACCTCGACCGGGCCGGGCACCGGCACGGGCCCGGCGACGACCGCCCCGGCCACCGGCACCCCGACCCAGGCCGTCCCGCCGCCCGGCGGGCCCGGGGGCGGCGCGGGCGGGGCCGGAGGCGCGGGCGGCGCGGGCGGCTCCTCGTCCGGCGGCTCCTCCGGCGGCTCCTCGGGAGGCTCCTCCGGCGGCTCCTCGGGAGGCTCCTCCGGCGGCTCTTCGGGCGGCTCGTCCGGGGGCTCCTCCGGCGGGTCCTCGGGCGGTTCCTCCGGCGGTACGGCGACCAAGCCGCCCGCCACCACCACCGCGCCCAAGCCGAAGCCCCCGGCCACCGTCGACAACCGCGTCCCGTCGGCCTTCGTCGGCACCTGGAAGTACACCGCGCAGTTCAACATCAACCAGCCCCACACGGTGTACATCTACCGGGTCGCCCCCGGCCAGATCGCGGCGAAGCTGATCACCGACATACAGAACGGCGTGCACTGCGAGCAGGTGGCCCGGCTGGTCTCGGTCAGCGACGGCGGCAGCCGGATCAACCTCGGGACCGCCGTCCTGGACCAGGCGCGCTCCAACAGCCTCTGCCAGGACGACGACCCGTCGTTCTTCGCGCTCACCGCCCCGACCGGCATCCGCCACGACGTGGGCCCCGCGCACGGCGACGGCTACCACTACGAGCGGACCGGCTGACCCTCCGGCTCCGGCGGCCGAGCGGCCGCCCGGACCCGACACCCGTACCGTCCGGCTCCGTCCGGGTGAATTCCGCCCGTGCGGCGCCGGTCGGGGCCGGGGCACGCGGCGGCGGGGCGGAGGGTGGCCCCATGAAAAGCTCCGACCTGCTGCTCGACGCGTTCGTCCGGATCCAGGAGACCGTGCACGAGGCCGTCGAGGGCCTGACGGAGGAGGAGCTGGCGGTCCGGCCCGACGCCGACGCCAACTCGGTCGCCTGGCTCGTCTGGCACCTGGCCCGCATCCAGGACGACCACGTCGCCGACGCCTTCGGCACCGCGCAGCTGTGGTCCGCCGAGGGCTGGGCGGACCGCTTCGGCCTGCCCTTCCCCGAGGCGGACACCGGTTACGGGCACGACCGCGCGCAGGTCGCCGCCGTCCGGGCCCCGGCGGAGCTGCTGCTGGCCTACTACGACGCCGTGCACGCCCGCACGGTCGCCCACGTCGGCTCGGTCACCGCCGCCGAGCTGGACAGGGTCGTGGACACCCGCTGGGACCCGCCGGTCACGCTGGGCGTCCGGCTGGTCAGCGTGCTGACGGACGACAACCAGCACGCGGGCCAGGCGGCGTACGTCCGGGGCCTGGTCGAGCGGCGCTGACGGAGCCGACGGCGCTCGCGGGCGCCCCGTGCGCCCCTCCCTCTCCAGGGTCACCTTCCGTGACCGATCACGCCGCACGGCCGTTGGCCGGGCGTGAACACCACGGTCCCCCGCGCGTTCGCCGCCGCCCAGGCTCCGGCCCGGACGGCCTAGACGGCAGGACGTAAGGAAGGCCGAACGGCCGGACACCACGAGGGCGGTGTCCGGCCGTTCGGCCGCGCGCGCGGAGTTCTCGGCTTTCCCCGGCCGTCCTCAGTCGCCCTCCGGGGCGCCGACCGCGCCCATCAGGGCCTGGATCGCGTCGACCGCGCTGCCGTCGTGGTCGCTGCCGACGGTCCCGGTCCCGCCGAACTGGAAGTTGGCCGCCCGGTCCACCTCCAGGATCGAGTCCGCCTGCGAGTTGTCGATGACGGTCACCAGGCTGCCGGCCATGGCGGGCGCGGCGGTCGCCGCCAGCAGGACGGCGGCCAGCCCGAGCGCCTTCGGTACGGCGCGGATCACGCGCCCACCCGCGCGGGGGCGTCGTGGTGGCGGCTGATGTTCCGTTCCAGCAGCCGGGTCGAGGCGGCGACGCCGATGCCGTCGGCCGGGTCGAAGGACGGCAGCCGCCCGTCGGCCGCCTTGAGCTCGGCGAGCGCCGAGTCCATCGCGCGGTGCGCCGCGAACAGGCAGGGGGTGCTGTAGATGGCCACGTCCACGCCGAGCTCGGAGAGCTCCGGGAGCGACAGGCGCGGGGACTTGCCGCCCGCGATCTGGTTGAACAGCAGCGGCTTGTCCCCGACGACGTCCCGGATCCGCCGGATCCACTCGACGCTCCGCACCCCGTCCACGAGGACCACGTCCGCCTCGGTCGCCGCCAGCGCCTTCGCCCGCCGCAGGATGTCCGCCTCGTCCGTCGCGTCCGTACGGGCCACCACGACGAGGTCCCGCCGGGTGGCCAGCACCATCTCCAGCTTGGCCAGGTACTCGTCCAGCGGCAGCACCTGCTTGCCGTCCGCGTGCCCGCAGCGCCGGGGCCGCTTCTGGTCCTCCAGGATCACCCCCGACGCCCCGATCCGCTCCAGCCGCTCCACGACGTGGCAGGCGACCTCGGGGTCCACGTAGCCGTCGTCGATGTCCACCAGCAGGTGCTGCCCCGGGAACGCGCCGCGCAGCCGCTCCACGAAGGCGACCATGTCGGGCCAGGCGATGAAGCCGATGTCCGGCAGCCCGTAGTACGAGGCGGCGAAGCCGAAGCCGGAGACGAACATCCCGTCGTAGTGGTCGGCGGCGACCGACGCCGAGTACATGTCGTACACGCCGATCAGGGGTGTCGTCCCGGGCGCCGCGATCTGTTCGCGCAGAAGACTTCCGTAGCTGTTCAAGGTCGTGCTCCTCGTCATCTCGGGGAAAACGGCAGAGGACGGGGCGTCGTCGCAACACGACGCCCCTTTACCAAACCCTGATGATTTCCTGAGACTTCCGAGAAGATCCCTATACTCCTGCTTTACTCACTCTCCAGGCGTAGCGCTTTCACCACAGAAACGTCACTGGACCCGGACCCCGCCCCCGGGCGAGAGCGCCACGAGCTCCCAAGCGACCATGCCCGAAGCCCCCTTGGCGCCGGTGATGTCCAGCGCCAGCTCCTCCGGGGCGTCCGCGACCCGCTGCCCGACCGGCTGCCCGTCGCAGGCCACGCGCCGCGCGGGAGCACCCGCGACGGCGACGTTCACCGCGCCCTCGCCGACGCACGACACGTAGACCTGATAGACGCCCTTCTTGAGCATCGACAGGTTGCGCACGCCCTCGGCGACCCGGGCGATCCCCGACTCGACGAACTCCGGCTCGTCCGGCTCCTCCGCGATGTCCGCCGGCCCCGGGGCCACCCGCTTCAGCCGCGCCTTGGCGAGCGCGCCCTGCGCCACCTCGTCCGGCCGCGCGGGCTCGGACGCCGTCAGCTCCGTCGGCGCCGCGACCGACGGGGCCGACGCCCTCGGCGCCGCCCCCTCCGTGCACCCGGTCACCAGCAGCCCCAGGGCCACCAGGGCGGTCCCCGTCACCAGCTTCACGGCACGCCGATCAGCGATACCCATCGTTCCCCCCGAACCCTTGAGCGTTGCGCAGACCGTAACCGCGCGCGGCGGGCCCGATCGAGCGGAGCTCGCGATCTCAGAGGAAGAATTGAGGTAGCGCGACCGCCCTCACCTGGGGACGGCCGCCCACACCGTCTTGCCGACCTCCCGGCCGCTCACCCCCCACGCCGTCGCCAGCGCGGACACCAGCAGCAGCCCGTAGCCGTGCTCGTCGGGGCACGGATCGGGCGCCGGCCCGCGCTCGCCCCGCGCGTCCGACACCTCCACCCGTACGTGATCGGCCGCCAGCACCAGCCGTAACTCGAAGTCCCGGCCCTGCACCAGCCCGTGCGTCACCGCGTTGCTCGCCAGCTCGGCCACCACCAGCTCCACCGCGTCGACCGTCGCCACGCCCCACTCGTGCAACTGCCGCACCGCCAGCAGGCGCGCCAGGCGTGCGCCCCGGCGCGTTGCGGAGAAGCGTTGCGCGAACTCGCCACCCGACTCACCGGTTGGGGTGGTCGAGGAGGTCATTTCCGTCTTCATGGCCCCGAGCCTGGCCCGCCAGCCCTACGCTGACCAGGGGCTTCACCACGACGCTGAGTAGCGGTACTAGCACGCCAAGAAGGCGGTACGGATGTCGGTGGGCAAGGAGGAGCGGCCGGAAAGGCCCTCCGAAGTAGACGGTACGGCGTACTTGTTCAAGGCGCTGGGGAAAATCATCAAGGTGCTGCGCAAGAACTCCGGCATGAGCCAGGCGGAGCTCGCGACGGCCACGCACTGTAGCGAGGACCTGATCTCGTCCGTCGAGCGCGGCGTACGGACCCCGCAGCCCGACTTCCTGATCCTGGCGGACCCGATCCTGGGCGCGGACGGCATCCTCATCGCCGCCGTGGACGACGTACGCGAGGCGCTGGCGAGGGCGCGGGTGCGGCACCCGGACTGGTTCCGGGACTTTGCCGACGAAGAGGCGAAGGCGGTGGCGCTGCACTACTACGAGGTGCAGGCCGTACCGGGTCTCTTGCAAACGCGGCCGTACGCGGAGGCCGTTTTCCGTCACCGCCGCCCGCTGTACGACGAAGAGATGCTGGAGAAGCGCATCTCCGACCGGATCTCCCGGCAGGCGATCTTCGACAAGTGGCCCGCCCCGACGATGAGCTTCGTCATCGAGGAGAGCGTGCTGCGTCGGCCGCTGTGCGGCCGGGACGCCTTTCGAGAGCAGTTGCGTCGCTTGGTCGAGGTCTCCCGGCTGCGCACGGTGCACCTCCAGGTTCTTCCCTTCGGCTGCGTGGAACACCCCGGACTTGAAGGCGCGTTCACGCTCCTCACTCCCAAGGGGCGGCGGGAGGTCGCGTACATCGAGAGCTACGGTCACGCCCGGCTGATCACCGATCCGGAAGAGGTGCGCACGTACGCCGAGCGCTATGGGATCATCCGGGCACAGGCACTCACGCCCCTTGAGTCCCTGGACTTGATCGAGAAGATGCTGGGAGAGCTATGAGCACCGCGGATCTGGCCTGGTTCAAGAGCAGCTACAGCGGCGGCGAGGGCGGCGAGTGCGTCGAGATCGCCTACGACTGGCGCAAGTCCAGCTACAGCGGCGGCGAAGGCGGCAACTGCGTCGAGGTGGCCGCTCACCCCACCACGGTCCACGTCCGCGACTCCAAGAACCCCGACGGCCCGCAGCTCGCCGTCACCCCCGCCTCGTGGGCCGCGTTCGTGGTCGTAGCATCTGGCGCGTGACCAGCAAGGACTTCGTTCTCTTCGACGTGGACGGCACGCTCATGGACGCCGTCGCCAACCAGCGGCGCGTCTGGCACGAGTGGGCCGGGCGGTACGGGCTCGACGGGGACGAGGTGTACGCGGTGGCGCTGCGGACGCGGCCCGTCGAGACCTTCGCGGCCGTGGCGCCGGGCGCCGATCCGGCGGAGTGCCTGGCGCTGCTGCACGCGCTGGAGGACGAGGACGTGCGCTCGGGAACGTACGACGCCTTCGCGGGCGCGGCGGGGCTGCTCGCCGCGCTGCCCGAGGGGCGTTGGGGGCTGGTGACGTCGAACTACGCGCACCGGGTGCGCGGGCGGTTCGAGCGGACCGGGCTGCCGGTGCCGGAGCTGCTGGTGGACGCGGCGGCGGTGAGCGAGGGGAAGCCCTCGCCGGTGCCGTACCTGCGGGCGGCGGAGCTGCTGGGGGCGGACCCGGCGGAGTGTCTGGTGATCGAGGACGCGCCCTCGGGCGTGCGCGCCGGGCGGGCGGCCGGGATGACGGTGTGGACGGTCAACACGGCCGAGCCCGCCGAGGGTTCGCAGCGGCACTTCGCGACGCTCGCGGAGGCGGCGCCGGAGATCCTGGCGCGGGCGGGGGTCAGGCCCTGACCGTCGCCGCGTCGATGACCTCGTCCAGGACGTCACGGGAGCGGACGAGGTCGAGGATCATGCGGTCGATGCGGTCGCGCTCGACGATCAGCTCGTCGACGAGCCCGCCGGTGGTGAGCGGGGTCGGGCCGCCGTCGGCGTCCCTCATGCACGGGAGCAGCAGGGCGATCTTCTTGCTGCCGAGGCCGGCGGCGTACAGCGCCTGGATGCGGATGACGCGGTCCACGGCCCACTCGCCGTAGGCGCGGTGGCCGCCGGGGGTGCGCTCGGAACGGAGCAGGCCCTGCTGCTCGTAGTAGCGCAGGGAGCGCTCGCTGACTCCGGCCCGCCGGGCCAGTTCGCCGATCCTCATGTGCCGCCCCCGTAACCGCCGTTCAGGCTTGAACCTGACACTGATGTCACCTTCTACGGTACCGGCATGACGAACGAAGCGAGCCTCTTCGAGCCCACCCGCCTCGGCCCCCTGGCCCTTCCCAACCGGCTGGTCATGGCGCCGCTGACGCGGAACCGGGCCGAGGGGGACGGCGTGCCGAGCGCGCTGATGGAGACGTACTACGCGCAGCGGGCGACGGCCGGGCTGATCATCGCGGAGGCGACGACGCCGAACGCGGTGGGGCAGACGTACGCGAACATCCCCGGGCTGTACGCCGACGCTCACGTGGCGGGGTGGCGGCGCGTCACCGACGCGGTACGGGCCTCGGGAGGGAGGATGTTCGTGCAGTTGCAGCACGGCGGACGGGTCGGCCACCCCGACACCAGCGGGCTCGTCCCCGTCGCCCCTTCGCCGGTCGCGCTGCCCGAGGCCGTGCACACGGCGGACGGGCCGCGGCCGGCGGTGGTGCCCCGGGAGATGGACGCGGCGGAGATCGGGCGGACCGTGGCGGACTTCGCCGCCGCCGCCCGGCGGGCGGTCGAGGCGGGCTTCGAGGGCGTGGAGGTGCACGCGGCCAACGGCTATCTGCTGCACCAGTTCCTGGCGAAGAACACCAACCTGCGCACGGACGGGTACGGGGGGCCGGTGGCGCACCGGATCCGGTTCGTGGTGGAGGTGGTGCGGGCGGTCGCGGAGGCGGTCGGGCCGGAGCGGGTCGGGGTGCGGATCTCGCCCGGGGTGGGCGTGAACGGCGTCGAGGAGGGCGACACGGAGGCCCTGTACCCGGCGCTGGTGGCGGCGCTGGCGGAGCTGGGTCCGGCGTATCTGCACGTGGTGTTCGCGGACCCGGAGCAGCCGCTGTTCCGGGAGATCCGGCGGATCTGGCCGGGCGCGCTGATCGCCAACCCGGTGCTGGGCTGGGGCGGGCCGCTGCCCGCCGACGGCGGCCGGGCGGCGGGCGAGCGGCTGCTGGCGGCGGGCGCGGACCTGGTCTCGCTGGGCCGCTCGTTCCTCGCCAACCCGGACCTGGTGGCCCGGCTGCGGGACCGCGCGCCGCTGAACCCGGTGCGGGAGCGGGGGCTGATGTACGCGGGCGGGGCGGAGGGGTACACCGACTATCCGGCGCTGGGGGCGGGTGCGGGTGCGGGTGCGGGTGCGGGTGCGGGTGCGGGTGCGGGTGCGGGCGGCGCGGTCGTGGACGCCGGTGCGGCGCGGGCGGCCTAGGCGCGCGCGCCGCCCGCGCTCCGCTCCGCGGCTCCTAGCGGCGTCCGGCGGCGGCCTCGCCGGGCATCTCGCCGGGCATCTCGCCGGGTGTCTCGCCGGGTATGAGGAGCAGCTTGCCGGTGGTGCGGCGGGCCTCCAGGTCGCCGTGGGCCCGTGCGGCCTCGGACAGGGCGTAGCGGCCGGTCACGGTGACGTCGAGCGTCTTCGAGCGCACCCACTCGAAGACGTCGGCGGCCCGCCGGAGCAGCTCGGTCCGGTCGGCGACGTAGTCCCCGAGGCTGGGCCGGATCAGGGTCAGCGAACCGCCGCCCGCGAGCCGCATCGGGTCGAACGGCGGCACGGCGCCGCTCGCCGCGCCGAAGAGCACGAGGTGGCCTCGGGGGCGCAGGCTCGCGAGGCTCGCGTCGAAGGTGTGCGCGCCGACGCCGTCGTAGACGACCGGCAGTCCCTGACCGCCGTTGAGCCGCCGCACCTCGGCCGCGAGGTCGTCGACCGAGGAGGAGAGGATCACCTCGGCGGCCCCGGCGCCCTTCGCGCGTGCGGCCTTCTCCGGGGTCGACGCCGTGCCGATCACCCGGCCGCCGAGCCGGGTGACGAGCTGGGTGAGCAGCAGCCCCATGCCACCGGCTGCGGCGTGCACGAGGACCGTGTCGCCCGCCCGGACCGGGTAGGCGTCCTTGACGAGGTAGTGCGCGGTCATGCCCTGGAGGAGCACGGAGGCGGCCGTCTCGAAGCCGATGTCGTCGGGCAGCGGCACCAGCCGGGCGGCGTCCACGACGGCCCGCTCGGCGTACGAGCCGGGGATCTCCGCCCAGCCGACCCGGTCCCCGACCGCGACGTCGGTGACGCCGGGGCCGACCTCGACGACGGTGCCGGCGCCCTCGGAGCCCGGGGTGAAGGGCAGCGGGAGGCTGTAGCGGCCTTCGCGGTGGTAGACGTCGAGGAAGTTGACCCCGGACGCGGCGACCGCCACGACCGCCTCGCCCGGACCCGGCGTCGGCTGGTCCACCTCGGCCTCGCGCAGCACCTCGGGACCGCCCGCTTCGTACACCTGTATCGCTCGCATGACTCTCCGATCAACCGTCACTCCCCCCGCCAACCCCGTCGGCGGCGCCCCGATTCCCGGCCCCGACGCGGCCGACGTGGGTCAGGACCGTGCCCGCGCCGTCCTCCGCGGCGAGGGCCCGGGACAGGGCCCGCGCGCGGGTGCGGAGGGCCGGGTCGGTGGTGGCCTCGGTGAGGGCGGCGGCGAGAGCGTCGGAGGTCAGGTCCGCGAAGGGCAACGGGCGTGGGGCGACGCCGAGTTCACGGAGGCGGCGGGCCCAGAAGGGCTGGTCGGCCATGACGGGGACGGCGACGGCGGGCACCCCGGCCCGCAGGGCGGCGCCGGTGGTCCCGGCGCCCGCGTGGTGGACGACGGCGGCGGTGCGCGGGAAGAGCCAGTCGTGCGGGACGTCGCCGATGGGGAGGAGGTCCGGACCGGCGGCGGTGAGCTCCGCCCAGCCCGCCTGGACCACGGCGCGGACGCCCGCCTTCCGGACGGCCTCCGTGACGAGCGCGCCGAGGCGGTCGCCGGTGCCGGGGGCCATGCTGCCGAAGCCGAGGAAGACGGGGGGCGGGCCCGCCGCGAGGAAGTCGGCGAGCTCGGGGGGCGGTCGCCAGCCGTCGGGGCGGGCGGGCCACCAGTAGCCGCAGACGCCGACGTGGTCGGGCCAGTCGTCCGGGCGGGGCAGGACGTGGGGGCTGTAGCCGTGGAAGACGGGGTGGGCCCCCCGTCCGGGGGGCGGCTCCGGCGGCAGGTCCAGGGCCGCGCGCAGCCGCGCCTCCGCGCCCGCGAACGCGCCCCCCGCGCGGCGCACCACGTCCTGACCTGCGGCGAGGTTGCCCGCCGAGGTGTCGCGGGCGGTGGGCAGCGCGAAGCGGGCGGTGGCGACGGACGGGGTGAGATAGGTGCCGACGACGGGGACGCCGTACGCCTCCCCCGCCGCCCGCGCGAGGGGCGCCGGGCCGAAGGCGGTGAGCAGGAGGTCGGTGCCGGACGCCGCCGCTGCCGCCACGCCGTCGGCGACCCCGTCCGCGTACGCCCTGGTCAGCGCCTGGACCTCGGCGCGGGAGGCGGCGCGGGACCAGTCCTCGATGAGCCGCCGGGGGTCGCCGGGGACGGGGCGGAAGCCGAGGCCGCAGCCCTGGACGAGGGGGCGGAAGCACGCGTGCGCGGCGAGGGCGACCTGGTGGCCGGCGTCCTGGAGGCGGCGGCCGAGGCCGGTGAAGGGGGCGACGTCTCCCCGTGAACCGGCGGTGAGGATCAGGATGCGCATGGCGGCGATTCTCCCGGGCGCGCCGCCGCCCGCGCCCCTGTCCGGGCGGTCCTGGCCGGCCTGGCCGTCCGGGCCGTCCGGGCCGTCCGGGCCGTCCGGGCCGTCCGGGTCAGGACAGCCGGGTGTCCGCGTACACGTGCATCGCGTCCCGCTGGTACTCCGCGAGGCCGGCCGCGATCTTCTCGAAGTTCTCGCGGAAGCGCGGGTCCTCGACGTACATCGCGGCGAGGCCCTTGTACGCCTCGGCGTTCGGCGTCCAGAAGCGGCTGACGTTGCGGTGGTGGGCCCCGACCTCGGCCTGGACGGCCGGGTCGTCGACGGGGGTGCCGGCGGCCATGAACTCGGCGAAGCGGATCATCTGCGCCGTGACCTCGCGCTGCCAGTGCTCCATGTCGGCGGGGGTGACGCCCTCCGTCGCGCGCCGGGACTCCTCGTACGCGGCGGGCCAGCGGCGCTCGGCCTCGGCCTCCAGCCCGGGGTCGGGCTCGAAGCCCTCGAAGAGGTTCTCGGGCCGGTTGATCTTCACCATGGGGTGTTCCTCCAGTTCGGTGATGGTGCGGGCGACGGTGCGGGCGAGGGTGCCGAGCCGGTCGTACTCCGCGAGGAGCCGTTCGTGGTGCTCGCGGAGGACGGCGACCCGGTCGGCGCTGCTGTCCAGGACGGCGCGGATCTCCTTGAGGCCGACACCGAGCTCGCGCATGAGCAGGATCTGCTGGAGGCGCAGCAGCTCGTCCTGCTCGTAGTGGCGGTGCCCGTTGGAGGCGGTCCAGGCCGGCGGCAGCAGTCCGATCTCGTCGTAGTGGCGCAGGGTCCGGGAGGTCACCCCGGACATGCGGGCCACGTCCGCGATCGACCAGGCCATGGCGGTGTCCTTCCGTCGCCGGGGCCGGTCCGTCCGGCCCCCACACCACGACCGTAGGAGTTGACGCGGCGGCAAGCGCAAGCCCCGTCGGGCCCCGGGCCGCGCCCGCGCCGGCCCCGGCCGTCCCCCCGATCGTTCCGGGCAGGGATCGTCGGGTCCTGGCAGGGTGGCCCTTCCTACGGTGGACACATCAGGAGGAAGGAACCGCACCCGTGCTCGACCGGCTGAACCAGGCCCTCGACCACATCGAGTCCCGTCTCGACGGCGAGCTCGACGTGGCGGAGCTCGCCCGGACCGCGATGACCTCGGAGTACCACTTCCGGCGCCTGTTCTCGGCGCTCGCCGGGATGCCGCTGTCCGTGTACGTGCGGCGGCGCCGGATGACGCTGGCCGGGGCCGAGGTGCTGGCCGGGGAGCGCACGCTGCTCGACGTGGCGGTGCGGTACGGCTACGGCTCGGGCGAGGCGTTCGCGCGGGCGTTCCGGTCGGTGCACGGTATCGGGCCGGGCGAGGCGCGGCGCACGGGCGCGGCGCTGACGGCGCAGCCGCGGATGTCCTTCCGGGTCGTCATCGAAGGGAGCAGCACCATGCGGTATCGGATCGTCGAGAGGGAAGCCTTCCGGTTCGTCGGCCGGAAGGCCCGGATCCCGCTCGTCCACGAGGGGGTCAACCCGGCCGGGGCGGCGCTCGTCGCGAGCCTGGAGCCGGGGGAGATCGCCCGGATGAAGGAGCTGGCGGACGGGGAGCCCTCGGGCGTCCTGTCGGCGGCGGTGCACCTGTCCGAGAGCCGGGAGGAGGGCACCGAGCTGGACTACTGGATCGGTGTGGTGACCCCGCCCGGCACGCCCGCCGGGGAGCTGGAGGCCCTGGAGGTCCCGGCCGGGACCTGGGCGGTCTTCGACGACCGGGGGCCCTACCCGGCCGCCCTCCAGGAGCTGTGGCGGGACGTCTTCACCCAGTGGTTCCCGTCCGGCCCGTACGCGAGCCGCCCGGGCCCGGAGCTGCTGCGGACGGTGCCGGTGGAGATCGGCGCGGAGACGGACTCGCAGCTGTGGATCCCGGTGGAGCGGAGCGGGACGGCCGCCGGGGCCTGAACCGGGGCGGGCGGACCGGTCCGGCCACCACGGCCCCGGGCGAGCGGGCCGGTCCGGCCACCGCGGCCCCGGGGCGGTCCGGCCGCCGCGGCCCCGGGCGGGCGGATCAGTCCGCCGCCCGCGGCCTGAACACCGGCACCCGTACCTCGCCCTCCGGGCGGAAGGCGACCTCCAGGTCCATGCCGACGCGGAGGGCCTCCTCCGGGCAGTCGACGACCTCGGTCATCATGCGGGGGCCCTCCGCCAGGTCCACCACCGCCGCCGTGTACGGGACCCGCTCGCCGAAGGGCGGGAGGTCGTTGCGGTGGACGACGGACCAGGTGTAGAGCGTGGCGCGGCCGGAGGCGGGGCGCCATTCGACGGCCTCGCTCCAGCAGTGCGGGCAGAACTCGCGCGGGTAGTGGTGCGGCCGGTCGCAGGCGGTGCAGTGGCGGAGCAGGAGGCGGCCTTCGGCGGCGGCGTCCCAGTAGGGGCGGGTGGCGGTGTCGATGTCGGGGGTGGCCGTCATCAGAAGAGTCCGATCGCGTGGTCGAGGGACCAGGTCTGCCAGGACATCGCGAAGAGGGCGACCAGCGAGATCAGCGCCATCATCGCGTTCTGCCCCTGCTCGGCCCAGTCGTGGATCATCAGGGTGAGGTAGAGGAGGTTGAGGAGCAGGCCCCCGACGAGGGCGACCGGGGTGAGGAAGCCGCTGACCAGGCCGAGGCCGAGGGCGAGTTCGGCGTAGACGACGACGTACGCCATGAGCTTGGGGCGCGGCGCGACGACGGCCTCGAAACCCTTCTTGACCTGCGGCCACTTGTGCTTGCCTGCCACGTCCGCCGCCCACGCGATGCCGGTGCCGCGCTCGAACCAGCCCTTCTTGTCCTTGTGCCGCCAGCTCTCCAGCCACCACAGGCCGAGGCCGATGCGGAGGACGGCGAGCCATTCGGCGCCGGTGAGCCAGATCGTCTGCATGTGGTCCGTCCGTCCTTCCCGGGATGAATCTGACGTGTCGTCAGTTCCTGCGTCAGTTCAGCGGATCGGGCGGGGCTCCGCAAGACCCCCGCACGCGTGACCGATTCGCAACCGAACCCCCTCTTGACCGAGACCCACGGCGTGTCCACGTCATTACGCTCGGCGTTCATGACCACCCCCCAGACCCACCCCGTCTACGTCATCGGCGGCGGCCCCGGCGGCCTCGCCGTCGCCGCGGCCCTGCGCGCGCGGGGCGTGCGGGCCGTCGTCCTGGAGAAGACGGACGCCGTGGGCGCCTCCTGGCGCCGCCACTACGCCCGGCTGCGGCTGCACACCACCCGCCGCCTCTCCGGGCTGCCCGGACTGCGGATGCCCCGCTCCTTCGGGCGCTGGCCGGCCCGCGCGGACGTGGTGCGGTACCTGGAGAAGTACGCCGAGTTCCACGACCTGGAGATCGTCACCGGGGTCGAGGTGGACCGGATCGAGCGCGCGGGGGCGGACCCGGCCGACGGGGCGCCGGGCGGCGGCTGGGTGCTGCACGCCACCGGCGGGCGGCGGCTCACCGGCTCCGCCGTCGTCGTCGCCACCGGCTACAACCACACGCCCCGGATACCCGGCTGGCCCGGCCTCGACGCCTACCTCCGGGACCGGGACCTCGTGCACGCGAGCGCCTACCGCGAGCCCGGGCCGTACGAGGGCAGGGACGTCCTCGTCGTCGGCGTCGGCAACACCGGGGCCGAGATCGCGGCGGACCTCGCCGAGGGCGGCGCCGCCCGGGTGCGGCTCGCCGTGCGCACCGCCCCGTACATCGTGCGCCGGGCCACGGCGGGCTGGCCGAGCCAGCGCACCGGCATCCTGGTGCGGCGGCTGCCGGTGCGGCTGGTGGACCGGATCACCACGCTGCTCGGGCCGCTGCTGACCCCCGACCTCTCCGCGCACGGGATGCCCCGGCCGGCCGGCGGGCTCTACTCCCGGGTGCGGCAGGGCGCGATCCCGGTGCAGGACGTCGGGCTGGTCGCCGCGGTGAGGTCCGGGGCGGTGGAGCCGGTCGCCGCCGTGGCGTCCTTCGACGGGGACGCCGTGGTGCTCGCCGACGGCTCGCGGATCACCCCGGACGCCGTCATCGCCGCCACCGGCTACGAGCGGGCCCTGGAACCGCTGCTCGGGCATCTCGGCGTACTCGACGGGAACGGGCGGCCGGTGGCACGCGGGGCGCGCTGCCCGGCCGGGGCGCCGGGGCTCTACTTCCAGGGCTTCACCAATCCGATCAGCGGGATGTTCCGTGAGATGGCGCTGGACGCCGAGCGGATCGCCCGGCGGATCGCGCGGGCGGGCGGGAGCGCCGGACTCGTCGAATGAGCGGGCCGGGGCGGGCCGCGCCGCGCCGCACGGTGACCGGCGCCCGCCCGGTCCCGTCCGGTCCCGCCCGGTCCCGCCCGGTCCCGCCCGGTCACAGTTCGCTGCACGGGCATTCCTGACTCCCCGTCAGTTCTGTAATCTGACTATGCGTCAGGGACGAGACGGCGGACGGACGGGCGGAGCTACCACGATGCTTGGATCGACTCACGGCACCTTCACCACGGACCTCCGCGCTCGCGTCGTCGCCTGCGGCGAGGAGCCCGCCCGGACCGCCGTCCACGGCGTCACCGCCGTCGAGGGCGACACGGACGTCAGCGGGCGCCCCCTGCACGCGCCGGTCCCCGACCTCGACCGGTTCTTCCGGCCCGAGGTGGTGGCCGTCGTCGGCGCCTCGGACACCGAGGGGCGGCCCAACACCGGGATCACCCGCCAGCTCCTCGACTGGGCCGGCCGGGTCGGCGCCCGGGTGGTGCCCGTCCATCCGACCCGTACGAGCGTCTTCGGCATCGACTGCGTCGCCTCCGTCACCGAGCTCGGCGCGCTCGGCGCGGGTGTCGACCTCGCCGTGCTGCTGGTCGCCGACCCGCTGCCGGTCATCGAGCAACTGGCCGAGGCCAAGGTGCGGTTCGCCGTCGCCTTCGCCTCCGGCTTCGCCGAGACCGGGGAGGCGGGCGCCGCCGCGCAGGAGCGGCTCGCCGCCGCCGTGGGCCGCTCCGGGCTGCGGCTGCTCGGCCCCAACACCAACCTCAACGCCTTCGAGCGCTTCCGCGAGGACCTGGACGGCCCCGCCGTCGCGCTCATCACCCAGTCCGGACACCAGGGCCGGCCCGTCTTCACCATGCAGGAACTGGGCGTCCGGCTCTCGCACTGGGCGCCCACCGGCAACGAGGCCGACCTGGAGACCGCCGACTTCCTCTCGTACTTCGCGCACCGGCCCGAGGTCGGCGCCATCGCCTGCTACGTGGAGGGGCTCAAGGACGGGCGCTCCTTCCTGCTCGCCGCCGACCAGGCCGCCCGGCGCGGGGTGCCGGTCGTCGCCGTCAAGGTCGGCCGCACCGAGGCGGGGGCCCGGATGGCCGCCTCCCACACCGGCAAGCTGACCGGGGCGGACCAGGTCGTGGACGCGGCCATGCGCCAGTTCGGCGTCATCCGGGTCGACGGGCTCGACCAGCTCCAGGACACCGCCGCGCTGCTCGCCCGGGCCCGCAGGCCGCTCGCCGACGGGGTCGTCGTCTACTCCATCTCCGGCGGCACCGGCGCCCACTTCTCCGACCTCGCCACGGCGGCGGGGCTCAGCCTGCCGACCCTCTCCGAGGAGAAGCAGGACGAGCTGCACCAGTGGATCCCGCCGTACCTGAGCGTGGCCAACCCGGTCGACAACGGCGGCCACCCGGTGGGCGACTGGCGCGGCCGGAAGATCATCGACGCGATCCTCGCCGACCCCGAGGTCGGCGTCCTGATCTGTCCGATCACCGGCCCCTTCCCGCCCATGAGCGACAAGCTGGCGCAGGACCTGGTGGACGCGGCCGAGGCGACCGACAAACTGGTCTGCGTGGTGTGGGGCTCGCCGGTCGGCACCGAGGACGCCTACCGGACCACGCTGCTCGGCTCCTCCCGGGTCGCCACCTTCCGCACCTTCGGCAACTGCATCGGCGCCGTGAAGGCCTACCTCGACCACCACCGCTTCACCACCGGCTACCGCTCCCCCTTCGACGAGGCCCCGCGCACCCCCTCGCCGTCCTTCCGCAAGGCGCAGGCCCTGATGCGGCCCGGCCACCGGCTGAGCGAGCACGCGGCGAAGCAGCTGCTGCGGGCGTACGGGATCCGGGTGCCGCGCGAGCAGCTGGTGACCAGCGCGGCGGCGGCCGTGCGGGCGGCGGGGCTGGTCGGCTACCCGGTCGTCATGAAGGCCTCGGGCGCGCAGCTCGCCCACAAGACGGAGCTGGGCCTGGTGAAGGTCGGGCTGACCTCGGCGAGCCAGATCCGCGACACGTACCGCGAACTCACCGACATCGCCCGCTTCGAGGGCATCGACCTGGACGGGATCCTGGTCTGCCAGATGGTGCCGCGCGGGGTCGAGATGGTGGTGGGCGTGACCCGCGACCCGCTCTTCGGGCCGACCGTCACCGTCGGGCTCGGCGGCGTCCTGGTGGAGGTCCTCAACGACGCCGCGGTGCGGGTGCCGCCCTTCGGCGAGCGCGAGGCCCGGGACATGCTGGACGAACTGCGCGGCCGGGCCCTCCTGGACGGCGTACGGGGAGCCCCGGCGGCCGACGTGGACGCGCTGGTGGAGGTGGTGCTGCGGGTGCAGCGGATGGCCCTCGAACTGGACGGCGAACTCGCCGAGCTGGACATCAACCCGCTGATGGTGCTGCCGAGGGGCCAGGGCGCGGTGGCCCTGGACGCGCTCGCGGTGTGCCGGTAGGCGGCAGGCCCGAAGGGGAACCCATGTCGCAGGACGTCCTGCACGCCGTGACGAACGGCGTCGCGTGGATCACGCTCAACCGGCCCGAGGCGATGAACGCGGTCACCTGGGACCAGCGGGAGCGGATCATCTCGCTCCTCGCCGACGCCTCCGCCGACCCGGCGGTCCGGGCGGTGGTGATCACGGCCACCGGGCGCGGCTTCTGCGCGGGCGCGGACCTGCGCGGCGGCCCCGCCGCCCCGGCGGGCGAGCGGGTGCAGGGAGACGTGGCCCGGATGATCCGGCGGGGCGCCCAGCGGTTCATCGCGGCGGTCATGGACTGCGAGAAGCCGGTGATCGCGGCGGTGAACGGCACGGCGGCGGGGATCGGCGCGCACCTCGCCTTCGCCTGCGACCTGGTGCTCGCGGCGGACTCCGCGACGTTCGTGGAGGTGTTCGCCCGGCGCGGGATCGTGCCGGACGGCGGCGGGGCGTACCTGCTGACGCGGCTGGTCGGCCCGCGGCGGGCGAAGGAGCTGATGTTCTTCGGCGACGCGGTCCCGGCGGAGCAGGCCCGGGAGCTGGGCCTGGTGAACCGGGTGGTGCCGGCCCCGGAGCTGGAGAAGACCGCCCGCGAGTGGGCCGAGCGGCTGGCCGAGGGCCCGACGCGGGCACTGGCGCTGACCAAGCGGCTGGTGAACGCGTCCCTGGACGGCGACCGGGCCTCCGCCTTCGCGGCGGAGGCGGACGCCCAGGAGCTGTGCATGACGACGCGGGACGCGCAGGAGGGGGTGGCGGCCTTCGTGGAGCGCCGCACCCCGGCGTACGAGGGGCGCTGAGCCCCGGCGGAGGGGCGCGCCCGATGCCCGCGCTTCTGGTGTCCCGGTCCGTCTCGCGTGCGTGGGGAACGGCGGGAGTCCCGCGCGGGGTGCTGCGGGCAGGTGCGGCAGGTGCGGCAGGTGCCCGGTCGTGCTGCGCCGTGGGCTTCGTTTTCCATGGTTTCTCAGCTTCTTGGTGCCGTTCCGGGAACCTCGCTGGGTGTGCGGAGAGAGAAGGTGATACGGCCCGGTGCGGGCGTGAGTGAGGAGATGGGATGCGGGAGCGGATACGCGCGGGCGATCGCGAGGCGTTCGGCGAGCTCTATGAGCGGTACGCGAAGGCGGTGTACAACCATGCCTTCCGGCTGACCGGCGACTGGTCGGTGGCCGAGGACGTCATGTCGGCGACGTTCCTGGACGCCTGGCGGACGAGGGAGAAGGTCGGAGAGGAGGGGGGATCGCTGCGGCCGTGGCTGCTGGGGATCGCGACGAACAAGGCGCACAACGCCAGACGCGGTGTCCGCCGGCGTTTCGCCTTCCTGGCCCGGGTGCCCGCCCCGGAGCCGGTGGAGGACTTCGCGGACGAGGCGGCCGGGCGGATCGACGACGCCCGTCGCCTGGACGCGGTTCACCGGGCGGTGCGGGGCCTGCGCCGTCAGGAGAGGGAGGTGCTGGCGCTGTGCGTGTGGTCGGGGTTGGACTACCAGCAGGCCGCTGACGCGCTGGGGGTACCGGTGGGCACTGTGCGCTCGCGCCTGTCGCGCGCCCGGGTCAGGCTGCGGGACCTGACCGACCGGCGACTGGCCGAAGAAAAGCGGGAACCGCGTCCGGGGCGCGGAGAGGTAGAGAGTGAGGCCGCGTTCGCGGCCCTGTCCGTCCAAGAGGGAGCCCGATGAACGCCACCCCGTACCGGCCCGACCAGGCCGAGCGCGAGGAGACGGCCCGGCTGCTGCCGGCCCCGGCCGAACGGGACCTGCCGCCGGGCCGCCACCTCCACCACAAGGAACTCCTCATGCGACAGATCGACCAGGACACCACCCACACCTCCCACCAGCCGGGCGGACCACGCCGGCGCCTGGCCGACGCGGCCGCCCCCGGCCGCCCCCGGCGCCGACTGGTCCTCGGGGCGTCGCTGGCCGCGGGGGCGATGGCCGCGGTCATCGCGGTGGCCGTGGTCGGTTCCCAGGCCCCGACCACGGTCCCTCCGACGGCCAGTGCTCCGGGCGGCTCGGCCGGCGAGCGCGGGCCCGGCGGCGCGTCACCCCAGGCCGTCCAGCTGCTGACCCGCATCGCCGCCGTCGCCGCCGGCACCCCTGCCCCGCAGGTCCGTGACGACCAGTACATCTACATCGCCAGCCAGGTCTACGGCGTGAGCAAGAAGATCGGCGCCGACGGCGACGGCGCCAAGGCCCAGTACAACGACGACGGCACCGGGACCACCCACCCCCGACAGGCATGGTTCTCCGTCGACGGCAGCCGCGACGGTCTCCTCACCGAACGGTCCGGTGAGGGAGGCGCCAACCTCGGCAAGAACACCGAGCCCTCCCTCCAGCTGCCCACCTACACGTACCTGGCCTCCCTGCCCACCGACCCCGACGCCCTGCTGACAGCCGTCTACGCCCAGAACACCGGCGTGGACAAGAACCTCAACCCCGACCAGGAAGCGTTCCAGACGATCGGCGACGCGCTGCGCGAGTCCCTGATGCCCCCGCGGATCGGGGCGGCACTCTACAAGGCCGCGGCCAAGATCCCCGGGGTGAACGTCGTGGACGACGCCGTGGACGCGTCCGGCCGGCACGGCGTGGCCGTCAGCCAGGACCACGGCAACCGGCGCACCGAATGGATCTTCGACAAGGACAAGCTCACCTACCTCGGCGAGCGGACCGTCCTCATCGACGACGACAGCGCCGGTGGCAAAGCCGGACGCATCCTCGTCAGCACCGCCGTGACCGAACGCGCCGTCGTCGACAAGGCCGGCCAGAAGCCCTCTCCCGGTACAGCCGGCTGACCTTCGGCACCGGTCCCGCCACAGCCATGCGAGCGCGGGGTCAGAGAGGGCGCCGCAGGGCTTCTCATCTGACGGTTCGTCAGCTTCACTGTTCCGCATGATGGGACACGCTGGGATGGCGGCCACCGCCGTCCGATACCTCAGGTCGGCCGGTGCGCCCACGGCCGTGGAACCCCTGCCCCTCCCCCGGCCCGCGCTGCGCGCCGTGCGGGACGACGAGCGGCTGCCGGTGGATCCCGCCGAGTTCCGGCGCGTGCTCGGGCACTTCGCGAGCGGGGTCACGATCGTGACGGCCCTGGACGCCGAGGGACCGGCCGGCTTCGCCTGCCAGTCCTTCGCCTCGCTCTCGCTGGACCCGCCGCTGATCGCCTTCATGGTCGCCCGCACCTCGACGACCTGGCCCAGGATCGCCCGCGCGGGCACCTTCTGCGTCAACGTCCTGGGGGCCGAGCAGGGCGGGCTGTGCCGGTCCTTCGCGGTGAGCGGCGCGGACAAGTTCGCGGGCGTGGACTGGGTCCCCGCCCCGACCACCGGATCCCCCCGGCTGCCGGCCGCCCCGGCGTGGCTGGACTGCACGATCGCCACCGTCCACACGGGCGGCGACCACCTCATCGTGGTCGGCCGCGTGGACGCCCTGGGCGCCACGGACGGCACGGCGGACCCGCTGCTGTTCCACCGGGGGCGGTTCGGGCGGTTCGCCGACCAGGAGCCGTCCTAGGGGGCGGCCGGGCCCGGGGTGGCGGGCACCCCGCTCCGGCGGATCACCAGGGCCATCAGGGCCGCCGCCGCGCACAGGGCGCCCGAGGCGTACCAGACGGGGTCGTAGGAGCCGAAGACGTCGCGGGCCAGGCCGCCCGCGAAGGCGACCGCGGCGGCGCCGACCTGGTGGGAGGCGAGGACCCAGCCGAAGACGATGGCGCTGTCCTCGCCGTAGTGCTCGCGGCACAGCGCGATCGTCGGCGGGACCGTGGCGACCCAGTCCAGCCCGTAGAAGACGATGAAGAAGAGCATCGGCGGGTGCACGGCGGGCGCCAGCAGCATCGGGAGGAAGAGCAGCGAGATCCCGCGCAGCGCGTAGTAGACGGCCAGCAGCCGGCGGGCCTCGAAGCGGTCGGTGAACCAGCCGGAGGCGATCGTGCCGACGACGTCGAACACGCCGATCACCGCGAGCAGTCCGGCCGCCGCCGTCACCGGCATCCCGTGGTCGTGCGCCGCGGGCACGAAGTGGGTCTTCACCAGGCCGTTCGTCGAGGCGCCACAGATCGCGAAGGTGCCCGCGAGGAGCCAGAAGGGGCCCGTGCGGGCCGCCTTGACGAGGACGGTGACCGCGCGCCGGGCCGCGCCGGTGACCGGGGCGGGCTTCGGCGCGTACTCCCCGCCGTACGGGGCCAGGCCCACGTCCGCCGGATGGTCGCGCAGCAGCAGCCAGACGAACGGGACGACGGCGAGCGCGGCCAGCGCGACCGTGACGGCGGCGGGGCGCCAGCCGTGGTGCTCGACCAGCCAGGACAGCAGCGGCAGGAAGACCAGTTGGCCGGAGGCGCCGGCGGCGGTCAGGATGCCGGTGACCAGGCCGCGCCTGGCCACGAACCAGCGGTTGGTGACGGTCGCCGCGAAGGCCAGGGCCATCGAGCCGCTGCCGAGGCCGACCAGCACGCCCCAGAACAGCACCAGCTGCCAGGCGGCCGTCATCCAGACGGTGAGGACGGAGCCGGCCGCGATGACGGTCAGGGCCAGCGCCACGACCCTCCGGATGCCGAAGCGGTCCATCAGGGCGGCGGCGAACGGCGCCGTCAGGCCGTAGAGCGCGAGGTTCACCGAGACCGCGAAGCCGATCGTGCCGCGCGACCACGCGAACTCGCCGTGCAGCGGCTCGATCAGCAGACCCGGCAGGGAGGCGAAGGCCGCCGCCCCGATGATCGTGACGAAGGTGACCGCCGCGACGAACCAGGCGCGGTGGACGCGGGGGGCACGGGCGGCGGGACCGGGGGCGGCGGGCGGCACGGTCGGCGCGGAGGACTCGGTTGTCTGGCTCACGTCAGACAGGATCCGGCCAGGCAGCACCCCGGCACCATTGGCCCGAAGGCCGCCTTTGCAACGGATCGGGCCACCAGCCCCCGCACCGGCACCGGCACCACCCCCGCCCCCGCCTACACCCTCGGCAGCGTCCTGATCGGCCGCACCAGCAGCAGCGCCGTCACCACCAGCACCGCGATCCCCGCCCCCGCCAGCAGCACCCGCTCCGTGCCCACCACGGCCGCGACCGGGCCCGACAGGGTCCGGCCGACGCCCATCATCAGCAGGGATCCGGCCACGTCGTACGCGTGCATCCGGTTCAGCGCGTCCTGCGGGACGTGTGTCTGGACCGCCGTGGACCACATCACCAGCCAGAACGCGAAGGCCGCGCCGCCGATGAACTGGCCCGCGTACAGCAGCGGCACGGCCGCGTCCGTGCCGAGCAGCAGCAGGTTCACCGGCAGGCCCAGCAGCGCGACCGCGCCGGCCGCCAGCGGGCGGACCGGGCGCAGCCGCAGCGCGAGCAGCCCGCCGACCGCGCTGCCCGCCCCGTTGACCGCCATCAGCACGCCGTACGTCGCCGAGCCGTGCTGCCCGGTGACCAGGGTCGCGGTGAGCGGGACCATCGGACCGGCGACGGTCAGCCCGTACACGGTCCAGATGGCGATGACCCCCCACAGCCAGCTCCGCGAGCGGAACTCGCGCCAGCCGAGGCCGAGTTCGGAGAAGAGCGAGCCGCGCCGGACCTGGTCGGAGGGGGCCGGCGCCAGCCGCATCAGGAGGAAGCAGGCGGCGCTGACGGCGAAGACGGCGGCGTTCAGCGCGAAGGCGGCCCCCGCGTTCCAGAGCGCGACGAGCAGACCGGCGACGGCCGGGCCCGCCATCGCCATCAGCGCCTCGACGACCCGCAGCACCGCGTTGGCCCGCTGCACGTCGGGCGCGATGCGCGGGATCGTGGAGGCGACGCCGGGCTGGAACAGGGCGGCGCCGATGCCGCTGACGGCGGAGAGCGCGTACACGGCCCACAGCGGTGGGCTGCCGAGCGCGAAGGTGACGGCGAGCAGCGCCGCGCCCGGCAGCCGGAGCAGGTCGGCGATGATCATCATGCGCCGCGCGGTGAAGCGGTCGGCGAGGACGCCGCCGAAGAGCACGAAGACGGCGAAGGAGGCGGTCCACAGGCCGAGCGCGTAGCCGACGGTGGCGCCGGAGTGGCCCGCGCCGATGAGTCCGGCGGCGAAGGCGACGGGGACCATGCCCTCGCCGAACACGGCGACCGCGCGGGCGACGAAGAAGAGCCGGAAGTTACGGTTCCAGAGGCCGGGCGGCTCGGTGAGGGCGGGCCCTCCGACGGGTGCGGGCGGCTCGACGGGGGCGGGAATCCGCCCGGCGGCCTCAGACTTGTACGTGTTGTCCGTCACGAGTACACACACGTATCAGCAATTGGTCTGGACCACCAATCAATTTCGGAGGACGAGCAGGGTTGAGCAGCAGCACACGACCCCACCGGGTCGCCGTCCTGGCGCTGCCGGGACTGCTCCCGTTCGAGCTGGGCATCCCGCACCGCATCTTCGGCCGCGCCAAGGACCCCGCCGGGCGGCCCCTGTACGAGATCGTCACCTGCGGCACGGCCGCCGGTCCGGTCCGCACGGACGCCGACTTCGCCGTCCACGTCGAGCACGGCCCGGAGGCCCTGGGCACCGCCGACACGGTCGTCGTCCCCGCCTCGTACGAGCTCGGCCCGGTCTACGAGGAGGGCCGGCTGACCGAGGAGCTGGCGGCGGCCCTCGCGCACGTCCGGCCCGGCACCCGGCTCGTCTCCATCTGCACCGGCGGCTACGTGCTGGCCGCCGCGGGCTGGCTCGACGGGCGCCCGGCCACCACCCACTGGTCCTCCGCCGACCACTTCCAGCGGCTCTTCCCCCGGGTGCGGGTGGACGCGGACGTCCTCTTCGTGGACGACGGCGACGTGCTGACCTCGGCCGGGGTGGCCGCCGGGATCGACCTGTGCCTGCACATCGTGCGCCGCGACCACGGCACGGCCGTGGCCAACGACGTGGCCCGGCGCACGGTCGTGCCCCCGCACCGGGACGGCGGGCAGGCCCAGTACATCGCCCGCCCGCTGCCCGAACCGGGGACCTCGACCACCGCCGCCGCCCGCGCCTGGGCCCTCGCCCACCTCCACGAGCCGATCCAGCTCCGGGACCTGGCCGTGCGGGAGTCGATGAGCGTGCGCACCTTCACCCGCCGCTTCCGCGAGGAGGTCGGCGTCTCCCCCGGCCAGTGGCTCACCGGCCAGCGCGTGGAGCGCGCCCGCCACCTCCTGGAGACCACCGGCCTCCCGGTCGACCGGATAGCCCACGACGCGGGCTTCGGCACCCCGCAGTCCCTGCGGACGCACCTCCAGGCCGCGATCGGCGTCACCCCGACCGCGTACCGCCGCACCTTCCGCACGACGGCGGGCGCGGCGGGCCAGGACCTGTCGTAGCCCCCCGGCTCAGAAGGTCAGCACCCCCCGCGCCACCTTCCCCCGCTCCGCGTCCTCCGCCGCCCGCGCGAAGTCCTCCACCGGGTAGGTGGCGGTGACGAGCTCGTCGAGCAGGAGCCGGCCGGAGAGGTAGAGGTCGGCGTAGAGGGCGATGTCCTTCTGGGGGCGGGAGGAGCCGTAGCGGCAGCCCAGGATCGACTTGTCCAGGAACATCGCGGCGGGCGGGAAGCTGGCCTCGGCCTTCGGGGCGGTCATCCCGAGCAGGACCGCCTGCCCGTGCCGGTCCAGCAGGTCGATCGCGGTGCGGACGAGCCCGGTGTGGCCCACGCACTCGAAGACGTGGTCGGCGCCGCTGGGCAGGATCTCGCGCACCGCGTCCGTCGAGGTGAGGAAGTGGGTGGCGCCGAAGTCCCGGGCCACCGGCTCCTTCGCCGGGTTGGTGTCCACGGCGACGATCGTCGTGGCGCCGGCGATCCGGGCGCCCTGGAGGACGTTGAGGCCGATGCCGCCGGTGCCGATGACCACGACGGTCTCGCCCCGGTCCACCCGGGCCCGGTTGAGGACGGCGCCGACGCCGGTCAGGACCCCGCAGCCCATGAGCGCGGCCGAGGTCAGCGGGATCTCCTTCGGGATCTTCACCGCCTGGACCGCCTTGACGACCGTCCGCTCCGCGAACGACGAGTTCGAGGCGAACTGGAACAGCGGCTTCCCGTCCCGCGAGAACGGCTGCCCCGGCATCCCGATCGCCTTGCGGCACATCGTCGGACGCCCCCGGTCGCAGTCGGCGCAGGCCCCGCAGTTGGCGAGGGTGGACAGGGCCACGTGGTCGCCCGGCACGACGTGCGTCACCCCGGGGCCGACCGCCGCCACCACCCCGGCGCCCTCGTGGCCGAGGACGACGGGCGCGGGGAAGGGGATCGTGCCGTCCACGACCGACAGGTCGCTGTGGCAGAGCCCGGCGGCGGCCACGGAGACCAGCACCTCGCCCGGCCCGGGATCGCGGACGGCCAGGTCGTCGACGACCTCGACCCGCTTCCCGTCGAACACCACGCCTCTCATGGTCAGCCCTCCTTACGGGAGTTGGGGCGGTCCCCGGCGGCAGCCGCGCGCGCCATCTCCTCCAGCCGCTGGAGCATCGGCATCGGGTCGGTGCCCACCGTGCCGGGCAGGAAGTCGGCGATCCGCTCCGGCGTCCAGCCGCCGCCCTCCGCGTACCCGGCGCGCAGCTCGCGCGGCTGCGCCCAGACGGCGATCTTGGGGCCGGCGATCGTGTAGACCTGCCCGGTGATCTTCTCCGCCTTCGCCCGGTCGGAGAGCAGGTAGACGACGAGCGCGGCGACGTCCTCGGGCTCGCCGATCTCCTTGAGCTCCATCGGCACGTTGGCCGACATGCGGGTACGGGCGACGGGCGCGACCGCGTTGGCCGTGACGCCGTACTTGTGCAGCCCCAGCGCCGCCGAGCGGACCAGCGAGATGATGCCGCCCTTGGCGGCCGAGTAGTTGGCCTGCGCGACCGAGCCCTGGTGGTTGCCGCTGGTGAAGCCGACGAGGGTGCCGCAGCCCTGGCGGCGCATCACGGCGGAGGCGGCGCGGAAGACGGTGAAGGTGCCCTTGAGGTGGGTGGCGACGACGGGGTCCCACTCCTCCTCGGACATGTTGAACAGCATCCGCTCGCGCAGGATCCCGGCGACGCAGACGACCCCGTCGATCCGGCCGTACTCGGCGAGCGCCACGTCGACCACGCGCTGTCCGCCCGCCATGGTCGAGATGTCGTCGGCGACGGCCACCGCCGCGCCGCCCGCGGCCTCGATCTCCTTCACGACGGACTCCGCGATCTCGCTGGTCGGCTCGCCGCCCTCGATGGAGACCCCGTAGTCGTTGACGATCACCCGCGCGCCCTCCGCGGCGCAGGCGAGGGCGACCGCGCGGCCGATCCCCCGCCCCGCCCCCGTGACGGCGACGACCTTCCCTGCCAAGAAGTTCCCCACGACCGGCCCCTTCCCGCGGTTTCTGACGGTCCGTTAGATTCGTTCGTCGTCAGGATTCTACGGCCCGTCAGATACCGGAAAACAAGACCCCGGAGGCCCGATGTCTTCGCCCAGCGCACTCCCGCCGGAATTCCACGAGATCGCCAAGCGCGTCAACAACTGGGGCCGCTGGGGGCGGGACGACGAGATCGGCACCCTCAACCTGATCACCGACGAGGTGGTCCGGGAGGCCGCCGCCACCGTCCGGACCGGCCGCCGGATCCCGCTCGCCCTCCCGCTCCACCAGGACGGCGTGCAGACCGGCATGATCCCCGGCCGGGTCAACCCGCTCCACGTCATGGTCCAGGTCAACCAGGAGCTCTTCGGCCCCGGCACCGTGGCCACCAGCGACGACGCCGTGACCCTCGGCCTCCAGGCCGGCACCCACTGGGACGCCCTCACCCACGTCTCCCACTCGGGCCGCATCTACAACGGGCGCCCCGCCGACACCATCACCCCGCACGGGCGCTCCCAGTACAGCGGCATCCACACCGCCCGGCACCTGGTGAGCCGGGGGGTGCTGCTCGACGTGGCCGCCGCCAAGGGGCTGGACCGGCTGCCCGGGGAGCACGCCGTCACCCCCGAAGACCTGGACGAGGCGGCGGAGTTCGGCGGGGTGACCGTACGCGCGGGCGACATCGTGCTCGTACGGACCGGGCAGGTCCAGGCGTATCTCGCCGGGGACAAGCACGGCTACGCCTTCCCCTCGCCGGGCCTCTCCGTCCGGACGCCCGAGTGGTTCCACACGAGGGACGTGGCGGCGGTCGCCAACGACACGCTCACCTTCGAGATCTTCCCGCCGGAGATCGAGAACCTGTGGCTGCCCGTGCACGCGCTCGACCTGGTCGAGATGGGGATGCTCCAGGGCCAGAACTGGAATCTGGAGGAGTTGTCCACAGCCTGTGCACAAGAGGGGCGCTACGCGTTCCTGCTCTCCGCGATGCCCGAGCCCTTCGTGGGCGGCACCGGCACGCCCGTGGCGCCCGTGGCCGTGCTCTGAGCGGACCCCCGCGCGCGCGAGACGCCGCGGGGGACTCCGCCACCCGACACGACCCGCGCTCGCCGAGGGGCCACGCCCCTCGACTCCCCTCGCCGTACGGATCGCTCACCCAAGGGTGATCAATCCGGCACGAACCGTCAACAGTGCACCCGGGAGGGTGAGCCCCCCGCGACGCGGCCGGCCGCCGGGGCCCGGTCCACCTCGCACCAGATGCTCTTGCCGGCGCCCTCGCGCTCCCAGCCCCACCGGTCGGCCAGGCCGTCCACCAGCTCCAGACCGCGCCCGTTGGTGTCGTCACCCTCGGCGTGCCGGGGCTTCGGCGGGCGGTCGCTCGCGTCGGCGACCTCGACCCGCACCCCCGCCCCGCCGAAGAGCATCCGCAGCACGGCCGGGCAGCCCGTGTGGACCACCGCGTTGGTCACGAGCTCGGAGATGAGCAGCACCAGCGTGTCCGCCAGCGACTCGTCGTCCCCTATCCCCGACCCGGCCAGCCGCGAGCGCGCCCAGCGCCGGGCGCGTCCCACCTCGGCCGGATCGGGTCCGACCTCCAACTGAACCTGAAGCACCTGCACCGTTCACACCATCCGAACCGGCGTCCTCGACGACCTAACGGAACGTGATTCCCTTACGGGACAGCATGGTTGACGTACAGTCACCGCAACAAGCGCTTCGGGCATATTCCAGCGCGAAGGAGTACGCATGGTCCATACTGTGCGACGCACGTCGCGGGGAGTCGAACAGAGGCGCGTGCCACGGCGCCGAGAGGCGCGAGCGGCGGGCATTCCCGGCTCCGGGGCCGCCCCGTCGGCGACACCGGTGTGATCCGGGCTCACAAGCACTCGCATCCCACGGAGCGTACCGGAGCCGGAGGCCGACTCCGGCCCGTGACGGCCGCGCCGAAGGACACAACAAGGTATCGACGCTGGGTGACACCTCCGCTACAGAGCGCTGGCCACCAGCTCCTCCGCCGCCGCCCCCGACAGCCCCCGGCGGGACCGCACCCAGGCCCGCTTGAGGTGCAGGTGCACGTCCGCCTCCCAGGTGAAGCCCATGCCGCCGTGCACCTGGAGGCAGTCCCGGGCGCAGCCGGCCGCCGCCTCGTCGGCGAGCAGCCGGGCCCCGGCGATCTCCACCGGGTCGGCGGTGACGGCCGCCGCGTAGACGGCGACGCGGGCGACCTCCGTTCGTACGAGCATCCGCGCGCACAGATGCTTGACGGCTTGGAAGGCGCCGATGGGCTGCCCGAACTGCTCACGGGTACGGGCGTACCCGACGGCGAGCTCGGTGGTGCGGGCGGCGGAGCCGAGCTGCTCGGCGGCGGTGAGCAGGGACGTCTCGTGGAGGACGGCCGGGTCGGCGGGCGGCGGGGCGCCGCCGGGCACCCGGTGCAGCGGCGTCAGCGGATCCACGGACCGCAGGGGGACGGCGGCGAGGCCGCCGGGCCCGCCGAGGCCGCCAGACCCGCCGGGGCCGTCCGGGCCGCCGAGGCCGCCGGGGGTCTCCCCCGAGTCCACGACATCCGCCGCCTCCAGCCACTCCACGAGCCCGCCCGCGCCGACGGCGGTCACGACCGCGTCCCCCTCCGCCGCGCCGGGCACCCGGCCCGCCGCCAGATGGGTGGCGATCAGCGGGCCGGGCAGCAGCGCGCGGCCGGCCTCCTCGAACACCAGCACCGCCTCGGGCAGGCCGAGTCCGACGCCGCCCGCCGCCTCCGGCAGCCGCAGCGCGAAGAACCCGGCGGCGCCGAGCTCGCGCCACAGCTCCCGGTCGAGGACACCCCCGGCGTCCACGGCCGCCCGCAGCGCCTCCCGGCCGAACCGCCCGTCGAGCAGCTCGCGCACGCCCCGCTTGAGCGCCCGCTGGTCCTCGGTGAGTCGGAAGTCCACGGTCGGCTTCACCGGCCCTTCGGAAGGCCGAGGATGCGCTCGGCGACGATGTTCCGCTGGATCTGCGAGGTGCCCGCGGCGATCGTGTACGAGAGCGAGGACAGCCGGTCCTGGTTCCACTCGCGGCCGAGGTCGAGCGCCTCGGGACCGAGGACCTCGGCGGCCGTGTCGTACAGCTCCTGGCGGGCGTGCGAGTAGCGCAGCTTGAAGACGGAGCCGCCGGTGCCGGGGACGCCGCCGCTCGCCTGGGCCTCGCTGACGTTCCACTGGGTGAGCCGCCACAGCGCCTGGAACTCGGCGCCGAGCCTGCCGAGCCCGCGGCGCAGCACCGGGTCGTCCCAGGTGCCGTTCTTCCGGGCGGCACGGGCGAGCTCGCCGAGGACGCGGCGGCAGGCGACGACCTCGCCGACGAAGGCGGTGCCGCGCTCGAAGGAGAGGGTGACCATGGTGACCCGCCAGCCGTCGTTCTCGGCGCCGACCCGGTGGGAGACGGGCACCCGCACCTCGTCCAGGAAGACCTCGGCGAACTCGGTGGACCCGGCGAGGGTGCGCAGCGGCCGGACGGTGATCCCGGGCGCGTCCATGGGCATGGCGAGCCAGCTGATGCCCCGGTGCTTCGGCGCGTCGGGGTCGGTGCGGACGAGGAGTTCGCACCAGTCGGCGGCCTCGGCGTGCGAGGTCCAGATCTTCTGGCCGGTGACGACGTAGTGGTCGCCGTCGCGGACCGCGCGGGTGCGCAGGGCGGCGAGGTCGGAGCCGGCGCCCGGTTCGCTGAAGCCCTGGCACCAGACCTCGTCGCCGCGCAGCACGGGCTCCAGCCAGCGCTCGCGCTGTTCGGGGGTGCCCTCGGCGGCGATGGTGGGCCCGGCGTGCAGCAGTCCGACGAAGTTGGCGCCGACGTAGGGGGCGCCGGCCCGCTCGGTCTCCTCCAGGAAGATGAGCCGCTGGGTCGGCGAGGCGTCCCAGTGGACGTGGCCGTACCCGGCGTCGTAGAGGCGCCGCTGCCAGCCGCAGTCGTAGGCGCGCCGGGCGGGCCAGTCGAGCGGGTCGGGCTTCTCCGGGAGGCCGGGCAGCGCGGCGGCGAGCCACTCCCGCAGCCGCGCCCGGAAGTCCTCCTCCTCCTGCGTGTAGGCGAGCTCCATCAGACGATTCCGAGGTCGAGCATCCGGATGGCGTTGCCGCGCATGAGCTTGTAGACGGTCTCGTCGTCGAGGCCCTTGACGTGGTCGAGGGCGACCTCCTTGGTGTGCGGGAAGGTCGAGTCGACGTGCGGGTAGTCGGTCTCGAAGGTGGCGTTGTCGCGGCCGACGACGTCGAGCGAGGCGATGCCGTGCTTGTCGCGGAAGAAGCAGCAGAAGATCTGCCGGTAGTAGTAGGTGGAGGGCGGCTCGGGGATCAGGTCGCGCACCCCGCCCCAGGCGCGGTGCTCCTCCCACACGTCGTCGGCGCGCTCCAGGGCGTACGGGATCCAGCCCATCTGGCCCTCGCTGTAGGCGAGCTTGAGGCGGGGGAACTTCACGAGGACGCCGGAGAAGAGGAAGTCCATCATCGAGGCCATCGCGTTGTTGAAGGAGAGCGAGGCCTGGACGGCGGGCGGGGCGTCGGGCGAGGCGGCGGGCATCTGGGAGCTGGACCCGATGTGCATGTTGACCACCGTCCCGGTCTCCTGGCAGACGGCGAAGAAGGGGTCCCAGTAGCCGGAGTGGATGGACGGCAGTCCGAGGTGGGTGGGGATCTCCGAGAAGGTGACGGCCTTGACCCCTCGGGCGGCGTTGCGGCGGATCTCGGCGACGGCGAGGTCGATGTCCCAGAGCGGGATGATGCACAGCGGGATCAGCCGGCCGCCGCTGTCGCCGCACCACTCCTCGACCATCCAGTCGTTGTAGGCGCGGACGCAGGCGAGGGCGACCTCCTTGTCCTTGGCCTCGGCGAAGGTCTGGCCGCAGAAGCGGGGGAAGGTGGGGAAGCAGAGGGACGCCTCGACGTGGTTGAGGTCCATGTCCGCGAGCCGGGCCTTGGGGTCCCAGCAGCCGCGCCGCATCTCCGCCCGGGTGATCCCCTCCAGCGTCATGTCGTCGCGGTCGAAGCCGACGGCGGCGATGTTGCGCTTGTACGGGAACCTGAGGTCCTCGTAGATCCACCAGTCGGTGGGCGGCCCTTCGGGGTCCATCGTGATCTGGTACTTGCCGCCGACATAGGCGAGCTCGCCGATCCCGGCGGTGAGGGCCTTGGGCCCCCGGTCCCGGTACCTGGCCGGCAGCCAGGTGTCGAAGAGGTGGGCCGGCTCGATCACGTGGTCGTCGACGCTGATGATGCGGGGCAGTTCCGTCATGGAGCCCTCTCCCGTTTCTGATGACCCGTCAGATCTGATGAGGCCAGGCTAGCCCCGCGCCCCTGGACCGACAAGCGCCGGACCTCTACGCTCACCGCACTATCTGACGGAACGTCAGCCGTGAGGAGTACGGGATGAACGAGACCGCACACGCCCTGGGCGAGTCCCGCACGCTCTGGGAGCTCGTCGAACGCCGCGCCGCGCTGACCCCCGGCCGGCCCGTCCTGCTCCAGGGCGACCGGGTCCTCACCTTCGGCGAGCTGCGCGACCGCGCCGAGCGCTGCGCCGCCGGTCTGCACGGCATGGGGGTGCGGCCCGGCACCGTCGTCGCCTGGCAGCTGCCCACCCGGATCGAGACCGCGGTGCTCTCCTTCGCGCTCGCCCGGCTCGGCGCCGTGCAGACCCCGGTGATCCCCTTCTACCGGGACAAGGAGGTCGGCTTCGCGCTGCGCGAGTCCGGCGCCGAGTTCTTCGCCGTCCCCGGCGTCTGGCGCGGCTTCGACCACACCGGGATGGCCCGGCGACTGGGCGCGCGCGGGGTCTTCGAGGCGTACGAGCCGGACGCGCTGCCCGACGGCGACCCGGCCGTCCTCCCCCCGCCGCCCGCCTCCGGCACCGACGTGCGCTGGATCTACTGGACCTCGGGCACCACCTCCGATCCCAAGGGCGTCCTGCACACCGACCGCTCGCTGCTCGCCGGCGGCTCCTGCCTGGCACACGCCCTGCACCTCAGCGACGCCGACGTCGGCTCGATGGCCTTCCCGTACGCGCACATCGCAGGCCCCGACTACACGGTGATGCTGCTGCTGTACGGCTTCCCCGCCGTCATGTTCGAGCAGTTCGCGCTGCCGGACGCCCTGGAGGAGTACCGCAAGCACGGCGTCACCGTCGCGGGCGGCTCCACCGCCTTCTACTCGATGTTCCTCGCCGAGCAGCGCAAACAGCCCGGCGAGCCCGTCATCCCCACCCTGCGGCTCCTCGCGGGCGGCGGCGCGCCCAAGCCGCCGGAGGTCTACCACGCGGTCGTGCGCGAGCTGGGCTGCCAGCTCACCCACGGCTACGGCATGACCGAGGTCCCCATGATCACCATGGGCGACCCGGGCGACACCCCCGAGAACCTGGCCACCACCGAGGGCCGCCCGCCCGCCGGCATGGAGATCCGGATCACCGCCGACGGCGAGGTCCGGCTGCGCGGCGAGGCCGTCTGCCGCGGCTACCTCGACCCGGCGCAGACCGCCGCCGCCTTCGACGAGGACGGCTTCCTCATCACCGGCGACGTCGGACACCTCACTCCCGGCGGCCACCTCGTCCTCACCGGGCGGATCAAGGACATCATCATCCGCAAGGGCGAGAACATCTCCGCCAAGGAGATAGAGGACCTGCTCCACGAACACCCCGGCGTCGGCGACGCCGCCGTCATCGGACTGCCCGACCCCGAGCGCGGCGAACGCGTCTGCGCCGTGATCGAACAGCCCCCCGGGGCCGAACCGCTCACCCTGGAGACCGTCACCGCCTTCCTCCGCTCGGCCGGCCTGTCCGTCGTCAAGCTGCCGGAGCAGCTGGAGCTGGTCGACGCCCTGCCCCGCAACGAGACCCTGCGCAAGGTCCTCAAGTACAAGCTGCGGGAGCGGTACGCCTGAGCCGCCCCGGCCCTGCCCGCGGGGCGTAATTCCCCGCCGGAGGCGAGGCGTCCTGTTAGCCTCGAAGAGACGTGACCGTACGAAGAGGAGCGCGGCGACATGGCGGGTGACGACGACATCTCCGGGTGAGACCCGGTTCCGGCAGGCCGCGGAGGCGCGCATGAGCGCCGTGCCGCCGGCCCCGTAGTCGTCCCCTCCTTCCGCCCCGGCACGGGCAGTGCTCCGTCCTGCCCGGCCTCCTCCCGTACGAGGTCACCACCATGTCTTCCGCCGCGTCCCGCGCCTCCGTCGTCTGCTCCCGGCTCTCCTTCTCCTGGCCCGACGACACCCCCGTCTTCACCGAGCTGTCCTTCGCCGTCGGCCCCGGCCGCACCGGCCTGGTCGCCCCCAACGGCTCCGGCAAGAGCACCCTGCTCAAGCTGATCGCCGGCGTCCTGCGCCCCCGCGCGGGCACCGTCACCGTCGACGGCACCCTCGGCTACCTGCCGCAGAGCCTCCCGCTCACCGCCGGACTCACCGTCGCCGAGGTGCTCGGCGTCGACGCGGTGATCCGGGCCATCGACGCCGTCGAGTCCGGCGACGTCGCCGAAGCGCACTTCACCGCCATCGGCGACGACTGGGACATCGAGGAGCGCACCCGCGCCCAGCTCGACCGCCTCGGCCTCGGCGACCTCGCCCTCGACCGGCGCCTCGGCACCCTCAGCGGCGGCCAGGCCGTCTCCCTCGGGCTCGCCGGGCAGCTCCTGAAGCGCCCCGACGTGCTCCTCCTCGACGAGCCCACCAACAACCTCGACCTGACCGCCCGGCACCGCCTCTACGACGTCCTCACCGACTTCCACGGCAGCCTGCTGCTCGTCAGCCACGACCGCGCCCTGCTCGACCGGATGGAGCGCATCGCCGAACTCGACCGGGGCGAACTGCGCCAGTACGGCGGCGACTTCACCGCCTACGAGGAGGCCGTGCGGGCCGAGCGGGAGACCGCCGAGAAGAACGTGCGCAGCGCCGAACAGGAGCTCAAGCGGGAGAAGCGGGAGATGCAGCAGGCCCGCGAGCGCGCCGAGCGGCGGCAGAGCAACGCCGCCCGCAACCTCAAGAACGCCGGGCTGCCCCGCATCTTCGCCGGGAACATGAAGCGCGGCGCCCAGGAGTCCGCGGGCCGCGCCGGGCAGACCCACGCCGGACGGGTCGGCGACGCCCAGGCGCGCCTGGACGAGGCCGGGCGGGCGGTCCGCGACGACCAGCGGCTCGTCCTCGACCTGCCCGGCACCGACGTGCCCGCGGGCCGCACCCTCTTCACCGGCGAGGAGCTCCAGGTCCGGCTCGGCGACCGGCCGGTGTTCGCGGCACCCGGCCTCGGCCTCACCGTGCGCGGCCCCGAGCGGATCGCGCTGACCGGGCCCAACGGGGCGGGCAAGAGCACCCTGCTGCGCCTGATCGGCGGCGGGCTCGCCCCGGACTCCGGCGCGCTGCGGCGGGCCGACGGGCGGATCGCCGTCCTCTCCCAGCGCCTGGACCTGCTGGACCCGGAGCGCACCGTCGCCGAGAACTTCGCCGCCTTCGCGCCGCGGCTCCCGGAGGCCGAGCGGATGAACCTGCTCGCCCGCTTCCTCTTCCGCGGCGCCGGGGCCCACCTCCCGGTGGGCGCCCTGTCCGGCGGCGAGCGGCTGCGCGCCACCCTGGCCTGCGTCCTGTACGCCGAGCCGGCCCCGCACCTGCTGCTCCTGGACGAGCCGACCAACAACCTCGACCTGGTCTCCACCGGCCAGCTGGAGAGCGCCCTGAACGCCTACCGGGGCGCCTTCGTCGTGGTCAGCCACGACGAGCGCTTCCTGCGCGAGATCGGCGTGACCCGCCGGCTGCTGCTCGCGGACGGGGTGCTGACGGAGGCGGGGGTCTAGGAGCCCCCCGGCTGGGACGCGACCGAGCGGTGGCCGACACATTTCCGACGTACGGCTGACGTGTTCGGCGGCGAGTGTTGCCCGGGAGCGGCGCGGGGGGAACCGCCTCCTGCCGGCCGCCTGTGCCCGATCGCTTCCGGCACGGGCGGAGCCGCCGTCTCCCACCGAAGGGGTGCAGATCAACTTGCGGTATGTGACCGTCCCATCGATCGCCGTCGGAATCAGCGTCGCCGCCTCGCTGCTTTCGCTGACAGCCGCCCCCGCCGACGCGGCTTCGAGAACCACCCCGGAGCGCGTGAAGTGGGAGCTCTGCCGGGATGCCGCGCCGGGCTGGAACCGCGCGGACGGCCGCAGCGAATGCGCCCTCGTTCCCGTGCCGGTGGACTACGCCAAGCCCACGGGCAGAAAGATCGACATCGCCGTGAGCAGGGTCAAGGCCACCGGGAAGCGCACGGGGGCCATGTTCGGCAACCCCGGGGGACCCGGCCTGGCCGGCACCCCGATCCCGTACGAGCTGCTCGACAGTCAGCTGGCGCCGATGAACCAGGAGCTGGACTTCATCGGCATCGATACGCGGGGGACGGGCTACAGCGCCCAGATCTCCTGCGACACGCCCGAGTCCCCGGAAGGGGAGACCGAACGGGAGGCCTTCGAGCGCCAGGCGGACGCGAAGCGCGCCTGCATCGCCAAGGACCCGGAACTGGCGCTCTCCATCACCATGGAGAACGCGGCCCGGGACATGGACCGCGTCCGGGAGGTGCTGGGCTTCCGCAAGATCAACTTCTACGGGAACTCCGGCGGCACGGCGCTGGGCGCGGTCTACCGCTCCATGTTCGACAACCGCGTCGACCGGATGTGGCTGGACTCGGTCATGTCGCCGGTCGGCCAGGACGCGGCCGTCAACGCGAGCGTCGCGCAGTCCCACGCCGGGTACCAGCGGTTCTTCGCATGGCTGGCCGACAGGGATGCGACCTACCGCTTCGGGAACTCGCCCAAGAAGGTCGAGTCCACGCTGAAGGCCCTGCAGGCGAAGGTGGGCCGGAACACCTTGGGCCCCTACCTCGACCCCAACCTGGAAGCCATACCGGACCGGTGGGAGCGATCCGCGGCCAAGATGGCGGAACTGCGGAACGAGGGGACGGCCAAGGCCGCCCCCCGGCAGAAGGACACGAAGCGGAAGTCCTTCGGATTCGGGGAGATGGGGTACAACTACGGGTTCACCCATGACGCCTTCATGTGCAACGCGAGCACCGACGGCCGTACGTACGCCGATCTCGTCAGGCTGAGGAAGGAGCGCCAGGCGAAGTACCCGTTCGCCACGGACGTCGAGGACGAGCTCATCATGAACTGCGCCGGCTGGCCCGCGGGCAAGGCATGGAACCTGAAGCCCGGCAAGAGCCAGCTACAGCTGTCCGGCCACCAGTTCGAGATCGTCACGCCGTACGCGTGGGCGAAGATGATGCACAAGAAGATCGGCGGATCGCTGCTGACCGTCACGGACGCCGGGCATTCCACCATGAAGTCCAAGCGACTGGCCTGCGGCTCCAAGGTGGTGGACTTCTTCCGGGACGGCACACCGGCGACGGGCAGCTGCCCCGGTTTCCCCGCCGATCAGACCGGTCTCCCGGGGCCCGCCGGCAACATGGCCGGGACCGTGCGGCTTCCGAACTGCTCCGCTTCGCTGGTCCGCCCCCGCACCGCCCGCGACGAGGACAAGGCGCTGCTGCTCACCAACGGGCACTGCCACCCCGAGGGGCGGCCGAAGCCGGGTGAGGTGATCACCGGAGAGGGCGCACCGATCGAAGGCAGCGTGCTGAGCCCGGCGGGCCGCGAACTCGGCCCGGTGACCGGGCGGGTCCGCTACGCGACGATGACCGGAACCGACATCACGCTGGCCGAGCTGGACTCCACGTACGCGGACATCCGGCGGAAGTACAAGATCGAGGCGTTCCCGTTGGCCTCGACCGGTCCCGTCCCCGGGCAGAAGATCAAGGTCGTGTCGAGCTTCCTGGAGAGCGTCTGGTCGTGCCAGGCCGAGGCGGTCGTTCCGTCCCTCAAGGAAGGCGACTACACGTCGACCCGGGCGGTCCGGTACGCGAAGGAATGCGACACCCGGCCCGGAAGCTCGGGTTCGGCCGTCGTCGACGCCGAGACCGGGGAGCTCGTCGCGGTGAACAGCACCAGCAACCGCGACGGGAAGCAGTGCGAACTGAACAACCC
Source organism: Streptomyces sp. NPDC042100 (assembly GCF_055582325.1). Lineage (NCBI taxonomy): Bacteria > Bacillati > Actinomycetota > Actinomycetes > Kitasatosporales > Streptomycetaceae > Streptomyces > Streptomyces sp. NPDC042100. The sequence goes on along the minus strand of NZ_JBVJDK010000001.1, from coordinate 294,322 downwards.
GTGCGAGATCGACGACACGGGCACCACGGTCCACCAGGGCCGCGGGTACGCCACCCAGACCGCGGCCGTCGCCGGGTGCCTCGGCGACGGCAACGCCCTGGACCTCACGCGTCAGGAGTGCGCCCTGCCCAAGCCCTGACGCACGGTCCGTCAGGAGGCGCGGGCCGCCGGGACGGGCGGGCGGAGCGGCTCCGCCCCCTCGTCGAGGGCGGCGGGGAGGTCCGCGTACACGTCGAAGAGGCGGCGGACGCCGAGGGCGCCGAGGACCCGGTTGACGTGGGCGGCGTCCTCGGAGCCCCGCGCGGGCAGCACCATCCGCAGCCGCCCGCCGCAGGAGCGCATCAGGCGGCGGGCGGCGATGAGCACGCCGACGCCGCTGGAGTCGCAGAACAGGACCCCGGACAGGTCGAGGACCACGTCGCGCCGGCCGCCCGCGACGGCGGCGTGCACGCGTCTGCGGATCTGCGGGGAGGTGACCAGGTCCATCTCCCCGCTGACCCGCAGCACGGTCCATGGGTTCTGCTCGGCCTCGTCGACCCGGATCGTCACGAGCGGCGCCTTTCAAACGGAGGCAGTGCTTCCTGCTGGTCTCCCGCTGCCCCGTCGAACCGCCGCGAAACCCCCGGAGCCGAGCTTGCCCCATTCCTTACCATCCGCCGATCCGTCAAGGGCGCACTTGTCGCAAAGAGGAGTGCGCCGGGTTCCGGCCCACTACTTTGGGGAGGAACCGGGTCAGGAGGGCCGGGCGTCGGGAGGGGCCGGGAGGGCTTCGGATGGCGAAGGACACACCACCGCGCTGGGACCGCAGGATGCAGCAGCGCCTGGCCCGCGGCGAGGCGGCGGCCCTCGGCGAGCTGTACGACCGCTTCGCCTCCCTCGTGCACAGCCTCGCCCACCGGGTGCTCGACGACGACGACGCGGCCGACCAGATCACCCGCGAGGTCTTCGGCTACATCTGGGAGAACCCCGACGCCTACGACCCCAAGCAGGGCAACATGCGCGCCTGGGTCGCCCGGCTGACCCAGCGGCAGGCCGTGCACCGGCTGCGCCAGAACGAGGCCGTGGCCTACGCGGAGCGCGGCGAGGGCTCGGCGGAGGAGCTGGAGCAGAAGGTGCGGCGCGCCTCGGTCGCGGCCCGCGCGGACTACATCGTCACCTCGATGCCCACCCCGCTGCGCCAGGCCCTGGAGCTGGCCTACTTCCAGCGCCGGGACTACCGGCAGACCGCCGCCGACCTGGGCGTCACCGAGGACGAGGCGCGGCGCCGGCTGCGGCTCGGGCTCCAGCTGCTGTCCACCGCCCACACCCGCGCGATCGAGGGCTCCCCGCCGCCCGGCTCCTCCGGACGGCCGCTGTGACCGGGGCGAACGGCGACCCCGAGGAGACCGCGCGCGCCCCGCGGATACCGGGCCCGCGCTGGGCCGCCGACGACCACGCGGCCCTGTCGGCCCCCGACCCCGTCCCGGCCCCGGAGCCGGCGGCGCCGCCCGAGCCCCTGCCGCACCGGGTCCTCAAGTCGCTGCTCGGCGCCTGGGCGCTGTCCGCCTGCTCGGCGGAGGAGACGCAGGCCGTCGAGGACCACCTGACCGAGTGCGCGCCCTGCGCCGAGGAGGCGCTGCGGCTGCGGGACGCGGTCGGGCTGCTGCACGCCGAGCGCGAGCTGGACCTGGACCCGCTGCTGCGCTCGCGGGTGCTGGAGAACTGTCTGGGCCGGCGCCCGGCCCGTATCCCGGTGCCCGCCTGGGCCACCCCGTACGACGCGGAGACCGCGCGGCTGGACGCCCTGCTGCGGGACATCGGCGAGGCGGAGTGGCACGCCCCGGTGCGGCTGAAGTGGTACGAGGACGAGCGCCGGGTGAACCGCAAGACGACCGTGGCCGGGGTGATCGGCCATCTCCTCGCGGTGGACGGGCTGGTGGCGGCCTCGCTCGGTCTCGACGACCCGCTGGGCGAAGGTGTCGGGGAGCTGTCGCCGACCGAGCGGACGGAGGCGTACTGGTCGGGCTCGCCCCGGCCGCCGACGCGCGCGATCCGCGCGCCCTGGCGGGAGCAGAGCCACACCCTGATCCGCACGGCCTCCTTCGCGGGGCGCGGGGTCGGGGAGCTGACGGTGACGTACGGGGAGTTCGCGCTGCCGCTGCGGGACTCGCTGCTGGAGCGGGCCTTCGAGTGCTGGGTGCACGCGGGGGACATCGCACAGGCGGTGGCCTATCCGTACGAGCCGCCCAGCGGGGCGCATCTGCACGGGATGATCGACCTGGCGGCGCGGCAGCTCCCGGGCGCCCTCGCCGGGCGGCGGCGCTCGGGGCACGCGGGCCCGGCCCGCGAGCTGGTCGCGGCGGGGTCGCCGGGCCGCTCGCTGCACCTGGAGATCGAGGGGGCGGGCGGCGGGCACTGGTACATCGCCCTGGACTCGCCCGCCGCGCTCGGCTCCCGCGAGCACACGGTGGCGCAGGTCGCGATGGACGCCGCCGAGTTCGGGCAGCTGATCGCGGGCCACATCTCGCCGGAGGAGGCCGCCGCGGGGCAGGACGGGGACCGCGAGGCGATCCGGGACGTGCTGTGCGCGGCGGCGTCGCTGAGCCGGATGTAGGGGCGCCGGGGCCACCGGCGCCGCGAGGGGTCAGGCGAAGACGACCGTGCGGCGCCCGTTGAGCAGGATGCGGCGCTCGGCGTGCCACTTGACCGCGCGCGCCAGCGCCTGGCACTCGACGTCCCGGCCGACGGCGACGAGCTGGTCGGGGGTCACCTCGTGGCCGACGCGCTCGACCTCCTGCTCGATGATCGGGCCCTCGTCGAGGTCGGCCGTCACGTAGTGGGCGGTGGCGCCGATGAGCTTCACGCCGCGCGCGTGCGCCTGGTGGTAGGGCTTGGCGCCCTTGAAGCTCGGGAGGAAGGAGTGGTGGATGTTGATGATCCGCCCGGAGAGCCGCTTGCACAGGTCGTCGGAGAGCACCTGCATGTAGCGGGCGAGGACGACCAGCTCGACGTTCTCCTCGTCGACCAGGGCGAGGAGCTCGGCCTCGGCCGCCGCCTTGGTGTCCTTGGTGACCGGGATGTGCCGGAAGGGGATGCCGTAGGAGCCGACCAGCTCCGCGAAGTCGGTGTGGTTGGAGACGACCGCCACGATGTCGACGGGCAGCGCCCCGATCCGCGAGCGGAACAGCAGGTCGTTCAGGCAGTGGCCGAACTTCGACACCATGAGCACGACGCGCATCCGCTCGTCGGCCCGGTTGATCTGCCAGTCCATGGTGAACGAGTCGCCCACCGCGGCGAAGCTGGCCCGCAGCTTCTCCACCGTGACCGGCGCCTCCGCCGAGAAGTGGACCCGCATGAAGAAGAGACCGCTGTCCCGGTCCCCGTACTGCTGGCTGTCCTCGATGTTGCATCCCGTGATGAAGAGATAGCTCGACACGGCGTGCACGATGCCCTGTTTGTCGGGGCAGGAGAGGGTGAGGACGTACTGGTCGGTCATTGGCCCAGCCTGCCACACCGGACCGGCCCGGCCGTGCCGCCGTCCGTCAGGCGGAACGGGTCATGATGCGCAGGATCTCCAGGGAACGCGGGGGTGTCTCGGGGTCCTCGCCGTCCGCCGCCGCCATCCTTACGTGTGCCTCGCGGGCGGCCCGGACCGCCTCCGGCCAGCCGTGGTGCTCCAGATACGCGGAGACCCGGGCGTCCGGTCCGACCTGGTGCATGATCCGCAGCACCCGCAGCACGGCGACGTCCACGAGCGCCGCCTCGCCGGAGTCGCGGAAGATCGTCCCCACGTACTTCTCGGCCGACCAGTTGTCCAGCCAGGTGTCCTCGACCAGGCGGTAGACGGCGTCGGTGACGTCCCCGTACCCCTCCTGGCCGGCCAGCCAGGTCGTCTCGTGGAACCCCGGGTCCGAGAGCATGTGCAGCGCCGAGCGCACGTTCGCGCGCCAGCGCCACCACGGCATGTCGTTGAGAGGCATGTCGCCCATGGTGGAGGAGCGACGGCCGCGACGGGAAGAGTTCACCGAAGGGGAGGTGGTACCGGACATCTTTCGATCGTACGTTCCCGCACTGACAGGCCCCCTCCAGGGCTCGGCGGCCCCCGTAATTCACCTTCTCATCACCCTCCGTTGAAACGCGCTCACTCCCGCGTTACCCAGGGGGCGGAAGTGTGCGTGGACATGACCGGCAGGCGACTCACCTCACTCCTCGCGTATGTCACGACGGCGGCAGCGGGTGCGTCGCTGCTCACCGGCTGCGGCGTACTCCCTGGGGCCACGGGGGGCTCCAGGGAGCCCGTCACCGTCATGACCTGGGCCCCCGACCAGACCCGCGCCACCAACATGCCCGGTATGCCCGCCATGGCCCAGGCCTACGCCCGCTGGGTCAACAGCCAGGGCGGCCTCGACGGGCACGACCTGCGCGTCCTGACCTGCAACGAGCAGAACACCCCGGCCGGCGCCGCCGCCTGCGCCCGGCGGGCCGTCCGCGAGGGCGCCGTCGCCGTCGTCGGCTCGTACAGCCAGAACGGGCGCGCCTTCATGGCCCCGCTGGAGGCCGCCGGCATCCCGTACATCGGCGGCTACGGCATCGCGGAGGACGAGTTCACCTCCCCGCTCTCGTACCCCGTCAACGGCGGCCAGGCCTCGCTCATCGCCGGGCACGGGATGCAGCTCGCGGCCGACTGCCGCAAGGTCTCGCTGGTCCGGCCCGACACCATCGCCGGCGACAAGCTGCCCGACCTGCTCAACTCCGGCCTGCGCAAGGCCAGCGGCCACCAGGCCGTCGACATCCCGGCGGTCGAGGACGCCGCCGAGTACACCGCGCAGGCCGGCCGGGCCCGCAGCCGCGCCGGGGGCGAGGGCGGCTGTGTCACCGCCGTCCTCGGCGAGCGCACCCAGACCTTCTTCGACTCCTTCCGGCGCCTCCCGGAGGAGGAGGAGGACGGGAAGCGCGACGGGGACGGCGGGGACGGCAAGGACGCCGGGGGCGTACGGATCTCCTCCGTGCTCGGCAGCGTCGGCCAGCCGCTCATCGACCGCACCGGCGGCGCCCGCAGCCCCTTCGAGGGCGCCTACGTCACCGGCTGGTACCCGGAGGCCGCCGACAAGAGCTGGGCGCCGATGCGCGAGGTGATCCAGGAGCACGCCTTCGTCGACAACCGGGTGGACCCCACGGACGCGGGCGTGCAGACCACCTGGATCGCCTACACCGTGCTCAGGCAGGTCGTCGAGTCCCTCGACAGCGACCGGATCAGCGCCGTCCAGCTCTCGCACGCCCTCGACAACGGCGTGCGGATCGACACCGGCGGGCTGACCCCGCCGCTGCGCTGGCGGTACGACGACCTGCTCGGCGCCCCCGGCTTCCCCCGGATCGTCAACCACGACGTGACCTTCCAGGTGGTCCGCCAGGGGCGGCTGGTGGCGCAGAAGCCCGGCTTCGTCGACGTCGGCGCGACCGTGCTGGCCGCGCCGTAGCGCCTCCTACAGCTGGGTCTGGGCGCGCCTGCTCAGGCCGTACTTCTCGGCGGTCGGGTTCCACAGCCCGGCCGCCTCGCGCTTGGCCGCGCTGGCCTCGCCGCTCGCCTTGTTGGCCTCGGCCAGCTCGGGGGTCGAGCGGGCCCGGCCGCCCTTGCAGACCTTCTTGCTCTTCGCCTGGTCCGCCCAGGTCGCGTAGTGGTCGTCGGCCGAGGCCGAGGCCCGCCAGGCCTTGGTGAGGGCGGCGGTGAGCGAGCCGTTGTCCGGGATCTTGTCCACGGACAGCTTCTCCAGCCGGGTGACGAGCCCGCGCCGCTGCTCGGCGGCGCCGCGCAGGTCGGAGGCGGCCTGGTCGAGGTTGGAGCAGGTCTTGATGGCCTCGACCGAGCGGATCACCGCGTCGCGGCTGCTGTTGCTGTCGGCGAGCAGCTTGTCGAGCTCCTTCGCCTGCGCCTCGGCCGGGTCGGCGGGCTGCTCCTTCGCCTCCCCGCCGGAGGCCGGGGCGGAGGACCCGGCGGCCACGTTCTGGCTGCCCTTGGCGTCGTCCTTGTCCTTGTCGTCGCCGCCGCTGAAGAGCATCCCGGCGCCGAGCCCGACGACCGCGCAGCCCGCGACGACGGCGGCGATCAGCGCGAGGGGCGACTTGCGGCGCGGCTCGGGCTCGTCGCGCCCGTCGCCCCCGTCGTAGTACGCCTCCTGGAAGCCGCCGTACTGCTGCGGCGGCTGCTGTTGCTGCTGCTGCTGCTGCTGAGCGTGCAGCTGCACCGAGGGCTGCTGGTGCTGCACCACCGGCTGCGCGGGCGGCGTACGCTGCGGGCCCTCGCTGCGGAACAGGTTCTCGAAGTCGGCGAGCGGCGGGCGCTCGGCGGCGGCCTGCGGCATCGGCGGGACCGGCGCGGCCGGCGGCGCCTGCTGGGGCGGTACGGGCGCGATGTACTGGGTCGCCGCGAGGTCCGGGCCCGGGGCGACCGGCGGGATCAGCTGCGTCGCCTGCGCGTCCGAGGGCGCCGGCGGCACCGGCGGCAGGAACTGCGTGGCCTGCGCGTCGGCGGCCGGGGGCTGCTGCGGGTAGCCGTACCCCGGCTGCGGCGGCGGGGCCTGCTGGTACGGCGGCGGATAGCCGTACCCCGGCTGGGGCTCGGCGTACTGCTGCTGCGGCGGGTAGCCGTAGCCCGGCTGGGGCTGCGGCGGCGGGGGCGCCGCGGGATAGCCGTAGCCCGGCTGGGGCTGCGACGGCGGGGGCGCCGCGGGATAGCCGTAACCGGGCTGGGGCTGCGGGGCCCCCGGCGGCTGCGCCGGGACCGGCGGCAGGTACTGCGTCGCCTGGGCGTCCGGGAACCCGCCGGGGGGCACCTCGGGGGGGAGGGGCTGAGCGGCCGGATACTGCTGCTCCGGCCCCTGTCCGCTGTGCGTCACCGGGACTCCTACTGGCTGCCTGCTGATGGACCTGCGTACCTACGGAAGCGTCGGCTCACGCTACCGGGTGGGCCCATCGCCCCGCACACACGTGTGACAGAGGTGTGACGCACGACGCGCCGTGCCGCCCGGGGCCGCTCCGGACCGCTCCGGCCGCCCCGGGCACCCGCTACGCCGCGTGCAGTTCCAGCCTCGCCCCGAACTCCCGCACCACCGCCTCCCCCGCGTACGGCTCCAGGCGGTCCCGCAGGTCCTCCAGGTACTCCATGCCCCGCGTGGAGCGCAGCGTGGCGAGGAGCTCCAGCGCCCGCGTGCCCGTCTGGCACGCCTGCTCCACCTCGCGCTGCTGCACCTGCGCCGAGGCGAGCAGCGCCAGGCCGATCGCGCGCCGCCTGGCCCGGGTCTCCGGGTGCCCGGCCAGCGACTCGTGGGCCGCCCGCGCCGCCGCCCGCGCCTGGCCGAGGTCCCGGTGCCCGTGCGCCAGCTCGTCCGCCAGGTAGGCGCTGTCGAAGTGCGCGATCCAGTCCGGGTCGTCGCCCGTCTCCGGGTCGGCCTGCGCCAGCGCCTCCATCGCGCGCCCGGCCACCGGCTCGAAGGAGGACACGTCGCCGAGCAGCGCGTGGCCCCGGGCCTCCGCCGCCAGGAACATCGCCTGCGCGCGCGGCGTCACCCGGCCCCGCGCGCCCTCCTGCGCCGCCCGCGCCAGCTGCGCGATCTCGCGCGGGTTGCCGAGCTGGGCCGCCAGGTGGCTCATCGACGCGGCCAGCACATAGCCGCCGTACGCCCGGTCGCCGGCCGCCTGCGCGAGGCGCAGGGCCTGGATGTAGTAGCGCTGGGCGAGCCCCGGCTGGCCGGTGTCCACCGCCATGTACCCGGCGAGCTCGGTCAGTCGGGCGACCGCCGCGAACAGCTCCCGGCCGACCGCCTCCCGGTACGAGCCGGAGAGCATCCCCGACACCACGCTGTTGAGGTAGTGGACGACGACCGGGCGCACGTGCCCGCTGCCGAAGCGCCGGTCGAGGTCGACGAGCGCCGCCGTCATCGCCCGTACCGCCGCCACGTCCGAGGGCCCCACGCGTGCCCCGGCGGCCCGCGCCACCTGCGGGTCGGCGCCGGTGATCAGCCAGTCGCGGCTGGGCTCGACGAGCGCGGAGGCGGCGACGGCGGAGCCGGACAGGAAGTCCCGGCGGCCCACGTCGCTGCGCCACAGCTCGCAGACCTGCTCGATGGCGCCGAGCACGGTCGGCGCGAACTGCAGGCCCACGCCCGAGGCGAGGTTGCGGCCGTTGGCCATCCCCACCTCGTCGATCGTGACCGTGCGGCCGAGTTTGCGGCCGAGCGCCTCCGCGATCACTCCCGGTGCCCGGCCGCGCGGCTGCTGCCCGCGCAGCCAGCGCGCCACCGAGGTCTTGTCGTACCGCAGGTCGAGTCCGCGCTCCGCGCCGACCATGTTGACCCTGCGGGCGAGGCCGGCGTTGGAGCACGCGGCCTCCTGGATGAGCGCCTGCAGCCGTTCGTTGGGCTGGCGGGCGACGAGTGGCCTGGCTGCCATGATGACTAACCCCCTGAGGCCGTGCGGTGATCAACGACAGGACTGATCAATGCCCGGCAGATATCCGGTCAATGCCGATGTGAACACGCGAAACCGGACACGTCGGTCGTGAGCGCCTCCGGGGCGCGCGCCACACCGACGCCCTCCCGTTCCGTCCCTACCCGCGCACCGCTCCCCCGCCCCGCGCGCGCCCCCGCCCGTGCAACCGTGCGCCCCACATGCAGGATCGATGCTCCACACCGCTCCGGCCCCCGCCCGTAACCCCAGGTGGCGGCGGGAGTTGAGTTCGACGTGGAAGAGACCATGGGAGTCACGGACGCCGCACAGATCCCCAAGCAGCGGGGCGAGCTGCTGCTGGACAGCGCCGTGCGGTACGCGGAAGAGCGCCACTGGGACGTGTTCCCCGGGACCTGGCTGGAGGCGGTCGAGGGCAGGGAGCGCTGCTCGTGCGGCGCGGAGGCGTGCGCCTCCCCCGGCGCGCACCCCGCGCGGCCCGACTGGTCGACCCAGGCCACGGGCAGCGCCGTCGGCGCCCGCCGGATGTGGTCGAAGCAGCCCAAGGCCTCGATCCTGCTCCCCACCGGGCGCACCTTCGACGCCCTGGAGGTCTCCGAGTCGGCAGGCTTCCTCGCGCTGGCCCGCATGGAGCGCATGGAGCTGACGCTCGGCCCGGTGACCTGCACCCCCGACCGCCGGATGTTCTTCTTCGTGCTGCCCGGCGCCGCCACCAAGGTGCCCGACCTGGTGCGCAAGATGGGCTGGGTGCCCTCCGCGATCGACCTCGCGACGCGCGGCGAGGGGCACTTCGTGGCCGCGCCGCCCACCCGGGTCGGCGGCTTCGGCGCCGTCCAGTGGGCCCGCAAGCCCACCGCCGCGAACCGCTGGCTGCCCGACGCGGAGGAGCTGATCAGCGCCCTGGCCTACGCCTGCGGCCGGGAGGCGGCGGACGCCCGGGGGCGCGCCGGCTGACCTCCGGCCCGGCGCCTCGGGCCCTTCGGCCTTCGGGCCTTAGGACCATATGGCCGGATCAGGTGCGGCCGTAAGGTGGTGCCCGTCAGACGGGGACCACCGAAGGGTTGACGCAGCATGATGCCTGACCAGGCATTTGATGGAGTGTTCGAAGCGGCGGGCGAGGCATCCGGGACGGATGCGGCGCCCGCCGTCCGGGTCGAGGGGCTGTGGAAGCGTTTCGGCCAGCAGATCGCGGTGAACGGGATCGATCTCGTCCTGCCCGCGGGGAAGTTCATCGGACTCGTCGGCCCCAACGGCGCCGGCAAGACCACCACGCTCTCGATGATCACGGGCCTGCTCCGCCCCGACCAGGGACGCATCCTGGTCGCCGGCCACGACGTCTGGGCCGACGCCGAGTCGGTCGCCCGGGTCAAGGCACGGATCGGCATCCTGCCCGAGGGCCTGCGGCTCTTCGAGCGCCTCTCCGGACGTGAACTCCTGGCGTACAGCGGGCGGCTGCGGGGGCTGCCCGGCGCCGAGGTCGACAAGCGCGCCACCCAGCTCCTGGAGGTCCTCGACCTCGCCGGCTCCCAGCACAAGCTGGTCGTCGACTACTCGACCGGCATGCGCAAGAAGATCGGCCTGGCCGCCGCGCTGCTGCACAACCCGGAAGTCCTCTTCCTGGACGAGCCGTTCGAGGGTGTGGACCCGGTGTCGGCGCAGACCATCCGAGGCGTCCTGGAGCGCTACACCTCCTCCGGCGCCACCGTCGTCTTCTCCAGCCACGTCATGGAGCTCGTGGAGTCGCTGTGCGACTGGGTCGCCGTGATGGCCGCCGGCCAGATCCGCGCGCAGGGCCCGCTGGCACAGGTCCGCGGCGAGGCGCCCTCGCTCCAGGCCGCGTTCCTGGAGCTGGTCGGCGCCAACGGGCGGGACTCCGGCGAGTCCCTCGACTGGCTGGGCGGTCCGGGCCGATGACCACCGCCGCCGCGCCCGTCCCTTCGCTGACCTCCGTCTTCGTACGGCTCAAGCTGTCCCTGCTCAAGAACGGGCTGAAGCAGTCCAGCGGCCGGACCGTCGCCTACGTCCTGTCCGTCGTCTTCGCCGCCGTCTTCGCCGTCGGACTGCTGCTCGGCTTCCTGCTGCTGCGCGGCCACGACGACGCGGCGACCGTCACCGTGCTGCTCGCCGGGATCCTGGCGCTCGCCTGGACGGTCATGCCGCTGTTCATCGCGAGCGGCGACGAGACCCTGGACCCCTCGCGTCTCGTCATGCTGCCGCTGCGGCCCCGCCCGCTGGTCCGCGCCCTGCTGGTGGCCTCCCTGGTCGGCATCGGCCCCGTCTTCACCCTGATCGTCGGCGTCGGCGCGGCCCTCGCGGTCGCGCGCGGCGCCGCCGGGACCGTCGCCGCCGTCCTCGCCGTCCCGCTCGTGGTGCTGCTGTGCGTGGCGCTCTCCCGGTCGGTGGCGGCGGCCAACGTACGGCTCCTCACCTCCCGCAAGGGCCGCGACCTCGCCGTGCTCTCCGGCCTCGTCATCGCGGTCGGGATGCAGCTCGTCAACTTCGGCGCCCAGCGGCTCAGCCAGGCCGGCGGGCTCAGCGCCGTCGAGCCCGCCGCCGCCGTCGTGGGCTGGCTGCCGCCCGCCGCCGCCGTCTCCGCCGTGGACGACGCCGGGCGCGGCGCCTACCTGCCGGCCGCGGCCAAGCTGCTGCTGACCGCCGCCGCGCTGGCCGGGCTGCTCTACTGGTGGCAGCGGAGCCTGGTGCGCCTGATGGTCGAGCCGGACGGCTCCACCGTCGCCGCCGCGGCGCCCGCCGCGAAGGACAAGGCGTCCTCCGGGCTGCTCGGCCGGATCCTGCCGGGCGGGCGCACCGGCGCCGTGATGGAGCGCAGCCTGCGCTACATCTGGCGGGACCCGAAGACGAAGGCCGCGTGGGTGACCTCGCTGGCGATCGGCGTGATCATCCCGGTCTTCAACGCCCTCCAGGGCACCGGCTCGATCTACTTCGCCTGCTTCGCCTCGGGGATGCTCGGCATCCAGATGTACAACCAGTTCGGGCAGGACACCTCGGCTTTCTGGATGGTCGCGCAGACCCTCGCGACGAAGGCCGACGCCTACGCCGAGCTGCGCGCCCGCACGCTCGCGCTGCTGGCGATCACCGTGCCGTACACGGCGCTGGTGACGGCGGTGACGGCCGCGATGCTGGGCGCCTGGCAGCAGTTGCCGCAGGCGCTGGGCCTGGCCTTCGCGCTGCTCGGCGCGATGATGGCGACGGGGGTGGTGGCCTCGGCGGTCTTCCCGTACTCGATCCCGCAGGACAGCGCGTACAAGAACGTGGCGCCGGGGCAGGGCGGGCTCGCCTGGATGTCCCTCTTCGGCGGCATGGTCGCGGCGGCGGTGCTGTGCGCTCCGGTGATCGTCCTGATGCTCGTCCTCCACTTCGAGACCGACGGGGGCCTCATGTGGCTGCTGCTGCCCGTCGGCGTGCTGTACGGCGGGCTGATCACCTGGGCGGGCCTGAAGCTGGCGGCCCCGAGGGTGTCGCGCCGGCTGCCGGAGATCCTGGCGGCGGTCAGCAAGGGCTGAGCCCCGCCCGCTCCTCGCGCCCGAAGGGCCGGGCCCCCCGTGGGGGGGGTCCGGCCCTTTCGTGTGCCCCGGGGGGCTGTCAGCGGGTCGAGGGTCAGCGGGTCAGCGGGTCAGCGGGTCAGCGGGGTTGCCTCGGCCGTCACGCGGGTCAGTTTGTGCGGGTTGCGGACGTAGTACAGGCCACCGACGCGGTCGTCCTCGACGCGGACCGCCATGACGCCGTCGAGCTCGCCGTCGGTGCGGATGAGGAGCGCCGGGTTCCCGTTGAGCAGGGTGGGCTCGCAGGTGACCGTGACACCCGCCTTCGCGGAGCCGCCGAGGTAGAGGCGGGTGAACTTGTCGGCGCCGACGATCGGGCGGACCGCGGCCTGGCGGATGCCGCCGCCGTCGCTGAGCACCACGACGTCGGGGGCGAGCACGTCGAGCAGCCGCTGCGGGTCCCGGCTCTCCAGCGCCTGCTGGAAGGAGTCCAGGACCGCGCGGGCCTGGCGGGCGCTCACGGTGGTCCGGGGGCGGCGGGCGTCCACGTGCTTGCGGGCGCGGTGGGCGATCTGGCGGACGGCGGCCGGGGTCTTGTCGACGGCGGCGGCGATCTCGTCGTACCCGACCTCGAAGACCTCGCGGAGCACGAACACGGCCCGCTCGGTGGGCGACAGCGTCTCCAGGACCAGCAGCAGCGCCATCGACACGCTCTCGGCGAGCTCGACGTCCTCGGCCACGTCCGGGGTGGTGAGCAGCGGCTCGGGCAGCCACTGCCCGACGTACGCCTCGCGGCGGCGCTTCATGGTCCGCAGCCGGTTGAGGGCCTGCCGGGTGGTGATCCGGACCAGGTAGGCGCGCCGGTCCTCGACCCGCTCCAGGTCCACCCTGCTCCAGCGGAGCCAGGTCTCCTGGAGGACGTCCTCGGCGTCGGCGGCCGAGCCGAGCATCTCGTACGCGACGGTGAAGAGCAGATTGCGGTGCGCGACGAAGGCGTCCGTCGCGGTGTCCCCGTGGTCGTTCATGATCACATCCTGGGTGTCGGGCCACATGGCGCGCTAGCCCTTGCGGGCCGGGGCCGGAGTCGCCGTCGCGGCGGCCCGGAGCGCCTTCGCGCGGGCGGGGCCGCCCGAGCCGGCGTGCAGGCGGTACGAGCCGGGCCGGCGGCCCTCCTTGGCCAGGTGCTCGGGGACGACCGTGCACACGGTCTCCTTGAGCTTCGCGCCCAGGACGCCGCCGACGTGGAACCACACGGCCTGGTCGTCGCGGTTGGCGAACTGGAAGATCCCCGCGCCCCGGCCGAGGCTGACGCACTGGGCGGCGAAGTTCTGGTTGAGCGTGGCGGGCCGCTCGCCGGCGAGCCGGCTGAGGACCGTGTCGGCGGCCCGCGCGCCCATCGGGATCGCGGCCTGGCAGCTCATCCGCAGCGGCACGCCCGAGGGCGCCGCGGAGTCCCCGGCCGCGATGACGCGGTCGTCGTCGACGCAGGCCAGCGTCTCGTCCGTGAGCAGGCGGCCCAGCGCGTCGGTGGCGAGCCCGCTGCGCGCGGCCAGGTCCGGCACGCCGAAGCCGGCGGTCCAGACGGTCAGCGCGCCCGGCAGCGCGCGCCCGTCGGCGAGCGTGACGCCGTCCTCGCGCACCTCGGCGACCTTGGTGCCGGGGCCGTCGACCACGGTGACGCCGAGGGCGGCCAGCCGCCTGGCGACCGAGCGGCGGCCGCGCCGGTGCAGGTACGGGCCGAGGGCGCCGCCGCAGACCAGGGTCACCGGGCGGCCCGCCTCGGCCAGTTCGGCGGCCGTCTCGATGCCGGTCGGCCCGGCGCCGACGACGACGAGCGGGGCGGTCGCGGGGACGGCGTCGAGGGCCGGGCGCAGCCGCTCGGCCTCCTCCAGGGTGCCGATCGGATACGCGTGGGCGGCGGCCCCGGGGACCTCCGGGTCGGCGCTGCCGCTGCCCACCGCGTACACCAGGTAGTCGTACGAGAGGCTGCCGCCGCCCGCCAGCCCGACGCTCCGGCCGGGGGCGTCGATCCGGGTCGCGGAGTCGACCACCAGCCGGACCCGCTCGGCCAGGACGTCCTCGTAGGCGATCACGGCCGGGTCGCTGCCGCCGACGAGCTGGTGCAGGCGGACCCGGTGGACGAAGGAGGGGCGCGGGTTGACCAGCGTGACGGTGACGTCCTCGCGGGTGGTGAGGCGGTTGGCGGCCATGACGCCGGCGTAGCCGCCGCCGATGACGACGACGTGGGGGGCGGCGGGGGCGGGGGCGGGGTGCGCGTTCATGGTGGCTCCTCCGTGGTGGGCGGTTCGGACACAGGACACCGGGCGGGCCCGTCCTGTGACACCGTGTGGCCCGGCTCACATCCCCGGCCCCCTTCGCCCGCCCTGAACGGAACGTTCCAGTCGATCGGCCGGGCGGGAGAATGCTCCAACTCGGAACATTTCCCGCGTCCTCGCAGGCCAGAGCGTCCTTCACGGTTGAACGTCCGGCGCGCCACGCCCGGGCGCCCGCTCCCCTCCGCGACCGCGCACCCGCCCCGAGCTGCCCGAACTACCGGTCGGTAGGCCGTCGTTCGCACGTGCGGCCGGAAAGCGGTGAGCGGGTGTGCGATCACCCTCCGCGTCGGCGAGACTCCCGTCCGTATCCGAACTCACACGCGAAGGGACACCCCCGTGCGTTACTTCCGTACCCTGGGCGCCACCGCGCTCGCCAGCACCACCGGCCTCGCCCTCATCGCCACCGCGATCACCAGCGACGCCGAAGCCGAGGCCGCTCCCGCCGGGCTCTACCCGCCCTCGGCGCTCGTGCTCACCGTCGGCAAGGGCGAGCGCGCCGCGACGGCCACCGTGGACCGCGCGGTCACCCTGGTCTGCTCCCCCACCCCCGGCGGCACCCACCCGGCCGCCAAGGAGGCGTGCGCGGAGCTGGTGACGGTCGGCGGCGACCTGTCGCGGCTCGCCGGCGGCTTACCCGGCGAGCGCCCCTGTACCCGCGAGTGGGACCCGATCGTGGTCACCGGCGCCGGGGTCTGGCGGGGCAAGCGGGTGAACTGGACGGCCCGTTACGGGAACGCGTGCGAGCTGCGGGAGAAGACGGCCGAGCGGTCGGTCTTCGCCTTCTGAGACCACCGGTGAGCGCGTACGCGCGGGAGGCCGGACCCCGGGTCGGGGTCCGGCCTCGTCGGCACGCGGGGCGGCGCGCTCAGGCGCGCCCAGGCGTCCTCAGGCGTCCTCAGGCGTCCTCAGTAGGAGGAGTAGGTGTTGAAGGCGTCGCCGACCCAGGTGGCGAAGTACGGCGAGCGCATCTGGGTCGGGGCGGTGGCGCTGTCCACGTTGCTGTTCACGCCGTTGACCCAGCCGCTGTAGTAGACGTTGTCGTCCTTGCCGAAGATCCAGGGGCCGCCGCTGGAACCGCCGGTCATGTTGCACGGGATCTTGATCTGGTCGGCGACGGACCCGCTGCGCTGGGAGCTCGTGGCGCCGCAGAAGTACTGCCACTGGCCGTCGAAGGGCGGGGCCTGCGGGTAGCCCATGGCGGTCACGTACCGGTCCTTGGACTGGTTCCACTGGAGGCCGAGTCCGCCGACGGCGTTGACCAGTTCGCCGCTGGAGTTGGGCGAGGTGATGACGATGCCGAGGTCGTAGCCGAAGTTGCCGCTCTGGGTCCAGCCGTTGAAGGCGACCAGGGTCTCGGCCGACCAGGTGCCGTAGGGGCGGTTGCCGTGGTCGAAGTACGGCACGAACTGCCAGTTGGAGTTCCACGACTGGCCGGGGCCGCCGTGGACGCAGTGCCCGGCGGTGAACACCATGTTCTTGTTGGTGCTGTTGACCGCCGAACCGGAGCAGACGTAGTCCTTGCCGTCCGAGCCGGTGAAGAAGACCTTGCCGACGACCTGGGTGGCGCTGACCTTGATCCCGATCCCGCCGGGCGCGGGCGCGCCGCCCGCCACCGGGTCGGAGCCGGTCGTGGCGGGCCCGGTGGGCTGGCGCGGGGGCGCCGGGACGGCGGAGGCGCCTCGCGGGGCGCGGCCGGCCGGCTCGGCGGGGACGGCGCGGGCCATCCGCTCGGGGGTCCAGTACCCGGCGAGCCGCGCGGACTCGGTGCGCGGCACGGTGTGTTCGACCGCGGCGGCGGGCGCTTGGGCCGCTGCGATGGCGGTCGTGGTCGTCGCGGTCGTGGCGGTCGTGGCGGTCGCGGTCGTGGGAACCAGGAAGAGGGCTACGGCGGCGGCGAGGCCGGCCGCGAGGGAATGCCTGCGTCTGTGGCGTATGCCCGACACGTGTACACCTCGATCTCCGTTGCTGGCATGGACACGTAATGCTGTGCAGGTGCCGGAAAGGGCGTCAACGGAGCCCGCGCGGGTATGGCCTGTTCCTGGGACAGCGCGGCCGGTTATGGGGGCTGACCTGGGGTGTTGGCCTAGACCTGGGAGCGGCCCGGGACAGGCCCTAGGCTCGTGCTCTCCTGCCGCTTTTGAGGAGACGTCACGTGATCAAGCTCGCTTCCGCCACCACGCCCCCGCTGCTCGTCGGCGCCACGCTGGCCTCGTCGGTCAGCGTCGCGCAGTCGGTGTTCTGGGAGACCGTCGACCAGCTCTGGTACGTCTGCCAGCCGGACGGCACGCCGGAGGACATGGACCGGGTCACCGTCTCCCGGCTGACCGTGGACGGCGCCCTCCTCGACAAGATGCACATAGGCCGGTCCGGGCACGGGACCGGACTCTGCGTCGAGCGGACCGCCGCCGGGGTCCACCTGTGGGCCGGCTCCACGCCGAGCGGCGGCTGGGCCACGGCGCTCGCCCGCATCCCGTACGTGCCGGACGGCACCGCCGACGCCTCCGACCCGGCGGTCGTGCGCACCCCGCGCTCGGGTGTGTACCGGGTCTCCGCCGCCATCGACCCGACCCGCAACGAGCTGGTCTTCCGCTGGCAGTCGAACAACACGGCCTCGCCGTCGGCGGTCGGCGGCATCGACGCGTACGACCTCGGGCTCGCCGCCACCGGCATGTTCTCGCGGGTGCGGTCGACGAACTTCGAGGCGAGCGGGAAGACGCTCCAGGGCTTCACGAGCCTGGGCGACCGGCTCTACTTCCTGTACGGGGACCAGGCCGTCGACAACTTCCTCGTGACCTGCGTCGACTGGGCCTCCGGGGCCGTGCTCCAGTCCCAGCCCGTCACCGCCTTCCCGGGCATCGCCTACCGCGAGCCCGAGGGCATCTGCGTGTACGAGGACACCCTGGCCTTCGGGATCGCCGGACGGCCGGACGGGGTGCGCCAGTTGAACGTGGCCCGCTTCCCGCACCCCGGGACGAACCCGTGGGTGGAGATCCCGTACGACATCGCGGCCTACACCCCGAACAGCGCCAACTACAAGCCCCAGTACAGGATCGCGGGCGACCAGGTGCACCTGCACTTCGCGATGGACAAGAAGAACGGGACCGCCTGGGCGCAGGGCGAGGTGCTGTTCACGCTGCCGCTGCGGGCGCGGCCGAACCGCACCCAGCGGCTGCTCGGCGTGGTCAGCGGCGGCGCCGTCAACGGCGACACCATGGCCGTGCGCTTCGAGGTCGCCCCCGACGGCAAGGTGACCATCTGGGACGAGCGCAGCCTGATCGGCTGGGTGGGCGCGGACGTCAGCTTCTGGGTCTGCTGACGCCCTCGGCCGGCCCTCCGCCGCCCTCGGCACGGTCCGGGGCGGCCCCCGGCGGGAATCGCCGGACCCGGGCAGGCCCTAGCGGAGGAGGCCGTCGAGGAGGGCGGCGGCCTCGGTCCGCGTGCGCTCGTCCGTGTGGCCCGGCTCGGCGAGGGCCAGCGGGCGGGGCAGCGCGGTCGCCGAGGGGTGCACGACCGCCCCGTACCGGCCCGGGCGGACCCGGCGGGCGCGGACGTCCTCCTCGGTCGCGTACGTGACGTCGTACCCGGCCTCCTCCAGCCAGCGGGCGGTGCTGGCGTCCGTGCCCAGCGTCCCGGGCATCCCGAGGCCCGGGTAGGGGCGGCGGCCCGCGTAGCTCAGCGGGACGACGGCCAGCACGTCGGAGCGGCGGGCGGGCTCGCGGACCACGAACGGCGTGTAGGCGCGGCGCCCTTCGGGGGTGGTGAGGACGGCCAGGAAGAGGCCGGAGGTCCAGTCGGCGGGGATCCGGGTCCGCCAGGTGCGCCCGTCGGCGGGGACCTCGGGCACCGTGCGCAGGTGGCGGGCGCGGTCGCCGCCGTAGTGCCCCAGCCGGTAGAACGCGACCTCGCAGGTGCCGCCGGCCCGCGCGGAGACGCGCAGCGCGAGCTCCTGGCCGGGCTCCACCGAGGCGGCGAGCGCGTACCCCTGGATCTCGGGGCGGCGCTCGTCCACCCCGCAGGTCTCGCCGCTGCCGACGGTCCACGCGTCGGAGCCCGCCGCCAGGTTCTCCCGGACGGTGGGGTTGTCGCCCGTGTGCGGGCCGGCCGGGGGCAGCGGCCCGGCGGCGGCCGTGCCGGGGGTCGCGACGGCGAGCGCCGCGGAGGCGGCACCGGCCGCGAGCAGGACCGTACGGCGGGCGAGCTGCATGGGGACCTCCGGGTCCGGCGTCACTGATCGCGCTGACGCCCCGACGGCGCCCGCCGGTGATCTTATAGACCCGGCGCCGGGGTCTGCCGGGATGTCAGGACGGCTTCCAGGAACGGCTCGACGGCCTCGCGCCAGGCGTCGGCGTGCTCGTAGTGCAGGAGGTGCCCGGCGTTGGGGATCTCCGCGTACGCCCCGCGCGGGAGGACGCGGACCATCTCCTGGGCCTCCGCGCGCCCCAGCTCGCCGTCCAGGCCGCGCACGACGAGGGTGGGACAGCGGACCTGGGCGAGGGACTCCCAGTGGGCGTCGTGGACCCAGGTCTCGCGGGAGGTGAGCATCTGGGCGGGGTCGAAGACCGGGCGCCAGCCGTCGGGGCGCTCGGCCATCACCTCGGCGAAGAACTCGCCGCGGGCCGGGTGCGGCCGCTCGACCCAGGGGTCGGCGTCGCCGAACCAGGCGCGGACGGCGTCCAGCGAGGCGAAGGGGACGGGCCAGCGGCGGAACCAGTCCTGCCACTCGCGCTGGGAGGCGGCGCCGAGGGCGGAGGCGCGCATGTCGCAGATGACGAGGGCGCGGACGAGGTCGGGGCGCTCGGCGGCGAGCTGCCACGCGGTGAGGGCGCCCATGGAGTGCCCGACGAGGGTGACGGGGCCGAGGCCGAGGCGCTCGACGACGGCCGCCGCGTCGGCGACGTACGCCTCGCGGGTGAAGGGGCCCTCGGCGGGCTTCTCGCTGCCGCCGTGGCCGCGCTGGTCGAGGGCGACGGTGCGGTGGCCGAGGCCGAGGCGGGTGGCGGCGCGGGTCCAGTGGGCGGCGTGGCCCATCAGTCCGTGGAGGAGTAAGACCCCGGAGCCGTCGGCCGCCACGGGGGCGGTGTCCTCCGTGAAGTCCCAGGCCACCAGGCGTACGCCCCCGGCCCCGGTGACGTCGAGTCGTCGCACCATGCTGCTCGGCACCCCCTCTTTCCCTTGGAACTGCGCCAGACTATCGAACCCGTATTCGAAAATGCGCTGCTGCCGCTCAACACCCCTCGTTCGAGTGACAACGCTCAAGGATTGGCGGGCGCGGCCGAGGGGAGATCTTCAGCGGGAGGCGGACCGCTCGGGGAAAACGGTCCGTGGGGAACGACCCTGGGAGCTCGGGGCTCCGGGTCGACACAGGGGAGGACGGGCCCCGGCGCCGCACGGCGCCGGGGCTCTTCGTCGCGGTGGCGCGCTGCGCATGAAGGCCGGCCCTCATACCCCCAGCGTGGCACGCGCGGGGGCGGGGGCGTGGCGATTCCGCCGTGAAACGGGCCCCTGGGGAGGGGGCGGGCAGAGGGGAAGCGGAGGGGAAGGGGCCGTGAGGGGCGGTACCGCCCCTCACGGCCCCCACGGCCCACGGCCCCTCGGCTCAGCGCTTCGCCACGAAGACGTGCGCCGCCACCTCCGCGTCCAGCTCCGCCGCCTCGCCGCTGCTGCCCACCAGGACGCCGCCCGGGGACTCCGTCACCGAGACGACCGATCCCGGCTGCACGCCGGCCCGGCGCAGGGTGTACATGAGCTGGGCGTCCGTCTGGATGGGCTCGCCGATCCGGCGGACGATCACCGTCTTGCCCTCGCCGCCCGCGTCCAGGTCGGCCAGCGAGACCATCGAGTCGTCCAGGAAGGACTCCGCCTCGGCCTTCTCGCCCAGCTCCTCCAGGCCCGGGATCGGGTTGCCGTACGGCGACTCCGTCGGGTGGCGCAGCAGCTCGAGGACCCGGCGCTCCACCGCCTCGCTCATCACGTGCTCCCAGCGGCACGCCTCCGCGTGGACCTGCTCCCACTCCAGGCCGATCACGTCGACGAGCAGGCACTCGGCGAGCCGGTGCTTGCGCATCACGCGGGTGGCCAGGCGGCGGCCCTCCTCCGTGAGCTCCAGATGGCGGTCGCTGGCGACGGCCACCAGGCCGTCGCGCTCCATCCGGGCCACGGTCTGGCTCACGGTCGGACCACTCTGGTCCAGCCGCTCGGCGATCCGGGCACGCATGGGGACCACACCTTCCTCTTCGAGCTCAAGGATGGTGCGGAGATACATCTCCGTGGTGTCGATCAGTCCGGACATACGTGCCCCTCGATGAGTCGTGCGCTGGCCCTGCACCAATTCTGACGCATCACACCGACAACCGGGGCGCGCCCGGGTGAGGCGGTATTGACAGAGCAATGGTCCAGACCGCACCGTGATCGGCGACCACGACGAGAAGGAGCCGCCGCCATGGGCGAGAGCAAGCTGGCCGGACAGTTCTTCGACGCCGCGATCGGCCTGCTCCAGAAGGTGCGGGACGAGGAAGCGGACGCCGTCGCCGAGGCCGGGGCGGCCATCGCGGAGGCGGTCGCCGCGGGCAACCGGCTGTTCGCCTTCGGCGCCGGCCATTCCTCGCTCGCCGCGCAGGACGTCGTCTACCGCGCGGGCGGCCTGGCCCTGATGAACCTGCTGGCCGTCCCGGGCGTCGTCGGCGTCGACGTGATGCCCGCCACCCTCGGCTCCGCCCTGGAGCGCGTGGACGGCCTGGCCGGCGCGGTCCTGGACTCCTCCCCCGCGCGGGCCGGCGACGTGCTGATCATCATCTCGCTCTCCGGGCGCAACGCGCTGCCGGTCGAGATGGCGATGAACGCCCGCGCCCTCGGCCTCACCGTGATCGGCGTGACCTCCGTGGCGTACGCGACGGAGACCCGCTCGCGGCACGTCTCGGGGTCGTACCTGAAGGACCACTGCGACATCGTGCTCGACTCCAAGATCGCCGTCGGCGACGCGGAGCTCACCCACGAGGGCATCGAGGCCCCCTTCGCCCCCGCCTCCACGGTCGTCACCAGCGCCCTCATGCAGGCCACCATGGCCGCCGCCGCCGAGGACCTGGTCCGCCGCGGCATCGAGCCGCCGCTGCTGCGCTCGGGCAACGTGGACGGCGGGCACGAGTGGAACGGGCGCGTGATGACGGAGTACGGGGACCGGATCTTCTTCCGGCACTGATCTTCTTCCGGCGCTGAGCGGCGGGGAACCCGTGAGGGGGTGGTGGCGAGGACTCGCCACCACCCCCTCACGGGTTCCGTCAGGTCCCGGCCGCGTCCAGCGCCGCCGCCACCCGGCCCGCCACCGTCTCCGCGTACACCGCGTCGTCCCGTTCGAAGGCGGGGCGGGACGGGGAGCGGAGGAAGGTGGCGACGCCCAGGGTGCGGGCGCGGGCGCGGAGGGGGACGCACAGGGCGTGGGCCATGCCGGGGGGCCACAGGTGTCCGGCGGACCAGTCGGGTGCCGTGGGTGCCGTGGGCACCGTGCGGGGCTCGGGGGGCGCGGGGAACGCCGGGGGTGCTCCCTGGGGCGCCGGGGCCCCCGGGCGGTCCGTGGTGGCGCTCGCGCGGGTCGGGGACGGGCCCGCCAGTGCGCGGAGGGCCGGGTGGGCCGGCGGGTACGGCAGCGGGATGCCGCCGGTCGCCGTGCGGGTCACCGGGCCGGGGGCGCCCGACGGGGTCGCCAGGGCGCGGACCAGGCGCCCGTCAGGGAGGGCGCGGTCGACCAGGACGTGGTCGGCGAAGCCCGCCACGGCGAAGTCCAGGAGGGTCGCGGCGGCCTCCTCCGGGTCCTCGCACTCCGCCGCCGCCGTGCCCGCGCGGTGCAGCTGGTTCCAGCGGAAGCGCAGCCGGTCCGCCTCGCGCTCGGCCAGCCGCGCCTCGGTGACGTCCTGGAAGAGCCAGCCGACGCCCAGCGGGACCGGCTCCGGCTCCTCGGCGAGCGGGGAGGTGAGCCGGACGAAGCCGGAGCGCCAGCAGCGGCGGCGCTCCCCGCGCGGGCCGTCGAGCGTCACCCACAGGTCGGCGGGAGCGGGCGGCGCCCCGGCGGCCAGGACGTGCTGGACGGCGGCCTCCAGCTCCTCGGCGCCCCGGATCACGAGCTCGCCCAGCGGGCGGCCCAGCGGCGTGGTGCGGGCGGTGCCCAGCGCGCGGGCGGCGTAGCCGTTGACGACCGCCGGGCGCAGGTCGACGTCGACCAGGACGACGCCCCAGGGCGCCTCCCCGAACAGGGCCTCGCTGAGCGCGAGGGAGCGCTCCAGGTCGACCTGGACGTGCACCTCGCTGAAGGCGCAGTACACCCCGGCCGGTGCGCCGTCGGGGCCGCGCACGCCGGCCGTCTGGGTGCGGACCAGGACCCGCCCGCCGTCCTTGCGCAGCAACGCGAACTCGTGCACCTGGCGGCCGGGCGCGGTCATCGCCCGCATCAGGCGGGCCAGGGTGTCCTCGGCGTCGGCGCTGCGGGCCGCCCAGCCGTCGAAGCCGCGCCGGCCGACCGCCTCCCCCGCCGACCAGCCGAGGATCCGTTCCGCCTCGCGGTTCCAGTGGGTGACCGTCCCGCCGGCGTCCAGCGCGCACAGCGCGGCGTCCATGCCGTCGAGCAGCGCGGCCAGCAGGTCCGCCCCGGGAACACTCGCCGTCGAAGCACTCATCCGACACCCCCCGGCTCATTCAACTGGAAACGTGACCCAGGACACAGCCCGTTGCGGAAAATAGGTTGAGCGGGCGCGCGGAGCTTCCTATGGTGAAGGCACACGTGAAAGGAGGTGATCCGAAAAAATGGTTTCTTTTCGGACTCGTGAGGTGACTGCGGGCTAAGGCCTGCCGTCGCACTCTTGTGCACCTCGGCAGGCCCTCTGCCGACACCATCGCAGTCACCCGACCCGTGGGCCGCCGGTCAGTCCGGCCGGCTTCCGTCCGAACTGCAGCGGACGGGACCAAGGCCCACGGGTCGTCTGCGTCTCCAGGGACGCGGACGGCCCGATCCGGTCCGACCCGATCCGGTCCGGCCCGGCCCGATCCGGCCCGTTCAGGGCGCCAGGCGCTCGACCCGCCAGGTCTCGGCCCCCGCCTCGCGCACGTACCGCAGGCGGTCGTGCAGCCGGTTCTCGTGGCCCTGCCAGAACTCCACCGCCTCCGGCACCACCCGGAAGCCGCCCCACTCCGGCGGCACCGGCACCTGCTCGCCCTCCGGGTGGCGGGCGGCCAGCTCCTCGTACCGGGCGAGCAGTTCGGCCCGCGAGCCGATCACCGCCGACTGCGGGCTGGCCCACGCGCCGAGCTGCGAGCCGTGCGGGCGGGTGCGGAAGTACGCCACCGTCTCGTCCCGCCCCACGCGCGCCGCGCGGCCGGTCACGACGACCTGCCGGGCCATCGGATGCCAGGGGAAGAGCAGCGAGACGTACGGGTTCGCCGCCAGCTCCCGGCCCTTGCGCGAGCCGTAGTTGGTGAAGAACACGAAGCCCGCCGCGTCGTAGTGCTTGAGCAGCACCGTGCGCGAGGACGGGCGGCCGTCGGGGGTGGCGGTGGAGACGACCATCGCGTTCGGCTCGTGGATCGCCGGGGTCGCGGCGGTCTCCTTGAACCAGCGCGAGAACTGTTCGACCGGTTCGGGTGCGAGGTCCGCCAGGGTCAGCTCCATGGTGCGGTACTGCTCGCGCATGTCGGCGGGATCGAGAGCGTCGGTCACGGGGGCCATCCTGCCGTAGCGACCGAGTCTGCCCGGCACCACGGGTCGCTAATCCTTCTTCGCCGATTCGGCGCAGTGTGCCGGATGTCACGCTTCCCCGCATCAGCGGAACCGTACAGACTCATCCGCTGGATCACTGTTGCGTCCCGCCAACCGGCCGACGGAATGATTGATCATCGATCAGGCAGCGAATGCACGGCCCGCACACACCCATGCATCGCACACATCGCTGAAGAGGAGCCGCCTCATGTCTGACTTCGTACCGGGGCTCGAAGGAGTCGTCGCGTTCGAGACGGAGATCGCCGAGCCCGACAAGGAGGGCGGCTCGCTGCGCTACCGCGGGGTCGACATCGAGGACCTGGTCGGCCACGTCTCCTTCGGCAACGTCTGGGGCCTCCTGGTCGACGGCGCCTTCAACCCCGGCCTGCCGGCCGCCGAGCCCTTCCCGATCCCGGTGCACTCCGGCGACATCCGCGTCGACGTGCAGTCCGCCCTCGCGATGCTCGCGCCGGTCTGGGGCCTCAAGCCGCTCCTCGACATCCCCGCCGAGCAGGCCCGCGACGACCTCGCCCGCGCCGCCGTCATGGCCCTGTCGTACGTCGCCCAGTCGGCCCGCGGCCAGGGGCTGCCGATGGTCCCGCAGAGCGAGATCGACAAGGCCGAGACCGTCGTCGAGCGCTTCATGGTCCGCTGGCGGGGCGAGCCGGACCCGAAGCACGTCAAGGCCGTCGACGCCTACTGGACCTCCGCCGCCGAGCACGGCATGAACGCCTCCACCTTCACCGCCCGCGTCATCGCCTCCACCGGCGCCGACGTGGCCGCCGCCCTCTCGGGCGCCGTCGGCGCCATGTCCGGCCCGCTGCACGGCGGCGCGCCCTCCCGCGTGCTCGGCATGATCGAGGAGATCGAGCGCACCGGCGACGCCACCGCGTACGTCAAGCAGGCCCTCGACAAGGGCGAGCGGCTGATGGGCTTCGGCCACCGCGTCTACCGCGCCGAGGACCCGCGCGCCCGTGTGCTGCGCCGCACCGCCAAGGAGCTCGCCGCGCCGCGCTTCGAGGTCGCGGAGGCGCTGGAGAAGGCCGCCCTGGAGGAGCTGCACAACCGGCGCCCCGACCGCGTCCTCGCCACCAACGTCGAGTTCTGGGCGGCCATCGTCCTGGACTTCGCCGAGGTCCCGGCGCACATGTTCACCTCGATGTTCACCTGTGCCCGCACGGCCGGCTGGTCGGCGCACATCCTGGAGCAGAAGCGCACCGGGCGCCTGGTCCGGCCGTCCGCCCGCTACACCGGCCCCGGCGTCCGCGACCCGCGCGAGATCGAGGGCTACGAGGACATCGCGGGCTGAGCGGGCGGGGCCTGCCGAGCGGGCTGGGCCCCCTGGTCCCGTTCCGGCAGCAGGTCCGCGTGGTGGCGGGCCGCCGCCAGCGGATGGGCCCGGAGCTTGCCCTTCAGCTCGTTGCGGCCGTACTCGGCGAACAGCGGGTTCGCCGGGTCGGCCGTGACCCCGGGCGCCGCGGCGGCGTACGGGAAGACGAGCGGGGCGATCCGCGCGTCGAGCCTCGGGTTGTAGAAGAAGGGCACGGAGAACCGTTCCGTCGCCCCGGGCGGTGAGACCACGCGGTGGTGGGTGGCGACGAGATAGCCGTCCGTCGCCACCTCCAGCAGCTCGCCCAGGTTCACCACGAACGCGCCCGGCAGCGGCGGCACGTCGTGGAAGACGCCGTCCTCCCGCTCCACCTGAAGCCCGCCCACCTGGTCCTGGAGCAGCAGGGTCAGGAAACCGTAGTCCTTGTGCGCGCCCACGCCCTGGTCGTCGCCCTCGCCGCTGCTGCCCGGGTAGCGGACCAGCTTGAGGTGCGGGTGGGCGCGCGGCCCGAACGCGTCGGCGTAGAAGTCGGGCGCGGCACCGATGGAGGCCAGCAGCTCGCGCAGCAGCCGCTCGGCGACGCCGCTGAGCCGCTCGATCCAGTTCAGCGCCGCGAGCCGCAGCTCCGGCAGGGCGGCGGGCCACTGGTTGGGGCCCTGGAGCCACCAGTACGGGGGCTCCTGCGGGCCCGGCACGTGCGCGGGCCGCTCGGCGCCGATGTCGAGCTGGTCGCGCCAGTCGCGGGCACCGCCGGTGCGCTCGTCGCCGGTCCGGGTGTAGCCGCGGAAGTGCGGCGAGTTCGTCGTGTCCAGGGCCAGCCGGTCCGCCTCCGGCAGCGCGAAGAAGGCCCGCATGGCGCCGGTCAGCGCCCGCGTCTCGGCCTCGGTCACGCCGTGCCCGACGAGCTGGAGGAAACCCACGTCGTGGGCGGCGGAGTGGAGCTGCGCGCGCAGCAGCCGGCGGGCCTGCGGGCCTCGGTCCGCAGCGGAGAGGTCGACGATGGGGAGCTGCGAGGTGTAACTCATGATGTGCGTCCGCGGGGGTGTACGGCGCCCGGTCTCCGGTGCCGGACGCGCGGCGGACCGTGCCGCGTCGCGTCCGCCCCGTACCGGGCGAGGGGGTCGGGCCTGGGGTCAGGGACGACCCGGACAGCCCATGCTCGCGACGCGGAGCAGGTCCACGTGGCGACGACGTACGAGCGACAGCATGGCACCAGCGTACTGCGGGGGCCGGGGGGCGGCTGTGGCCGCCGTCACGCCGGGTTGCGCACCTCCCACAGGCGCACCTTCCGGTCGGCTCCGGCGGTCGCGAGGGTCCGGCCGTCCGGGCTGAAGGAGACGCTGCGGACGTCCTCGGCGGGGATGTCCACGGTCCGGCCGCCCACCAGGTCCCGCAGCCGGGTGGTGCCCTCCGCGTCGACGGTGGCGGCGGTCCTGCGGTCGGGGCTGAACACCACCGCGTCGGCGCCGGGCAGGGTGAGGGTCACGGCGGGGGTGCCGCCGGCGACCCGCCACAGCCGCAGCGGACCGCCCGGTTCACGCAGGGCCAGGGTCTCGCCGTCCGGGCTGAACCCGAGCGGCTCCCCCGGTCCCAGGCTCGCGGCCGGCCTCCCGGCGGGCACCTCCCACAGGCGCGCCGAGCTCTTCGGCCGCCCGCTCGCGGCGAGGGTCTTGCCGTCCGGGGCGAACTCCAGGAGGACGCCGGAGGCGAGGGTGGCGGTGTGCTTCCGGGCGGCCACGTCCCACAGCCACACCCCGCCGTCTGCGCCCCGCCCGTCGGCGACGCCGGTGGCGAGGGTGCCGCCGTCGGGGCTGAAGCGCATGGACTGGACGCCGTTGGCGAGCCCGTCGAGGATTCCGGTGGCGGTACCGGTGGCGACGTCCCACAGGCGCACCGGGTTGGCGTAGCCCTCCTTCCGGGTGGCGGTGCCCGCGGTGGCCAGCGTCCGGCCGTCGGGGCTGAACGCCATGCGGACCGCGCCCGACACGGCGACGGGGAGGGTGCGGGTCGCGCCCGTCGCGAGGTCCAGCAGCCGCACCGCGATCACCCGAGCCTCGGGGTCGACGTCCACGACGGCGAAGGTCCTGCCGTCGGGGGCGGCGGCCTCCGCGTATCCCGCGGTGCGGGTGGCGGTCGTGCGTCCGCTGACCGGGTCCACCAGCCAGGTCGTCTCGCGGAAGCCGGTGGCGAGGCCCTTGCCGTCGGCGGTGAACGCCACCCAGGTGCCGAGCGGGGAGGGGAGCGTCCGGCGCAGCCGGAGCCCGATGGCGGCGGGGGCGGAGGCCGCCGGGACGCCGGCGGTGCCGGACGACGCCGTGGCGCCTCTCGCGGCCCCCGCCCCCTCGCCGTCGTCCGCGCCCCCGGTGCCGGCCTTCAGCGCGGCCAGGGTGCCGACGAGCAGCGCGACCGCGACGGCGGCGGCGAGGAGCGCGGTGCGGCGGCGGGGGCCGAGGGCACGCCCCCGGGCCCGCACCGGCTCCGGTACGGGCCCGGGGTCCGGGTCCGGGTCCGGGTCCGGCTGCCGTACGGGCTCGGGGTCGGGGCCCGGCTCGCGTACGGGCCCTGGGTCCAGGTCCAGGTCCGGGTCCGGGTCCGGCTCCGGCTCCGGCTCCGGCTCCGGCTCCGGCTGCCGTACGGGCTCGGGGCCCGGCTCGCGAACCCGTACGGGCTCGGGGCCCGGCTCTCGTACGGGCTCCGGGCCCGGGAGGGCCGCGAGGAGGGCCGTCGCCTCCGTCGAGACCTGTCTACTGTCGTCCGCCGTCAGGGCGCGGAGCTCCGCGAGGACCGCCGCCCGTACCGTCGCGTTGCCGATGCCGTGGAGCTGGGCGAGGGCCGCGAGCGCGCCGCGCCGGACGTCCGGGAGGGGGCCGTCGAGGGCGGCGCGCAGGTGGGCGGGGAGCGTCCAGTGGACGTTGCGGGCGATCACGGTGCGGCCGTCGACGTCGTCCCGCTTCAGCGGGTGCTGCCGGGGGACCTCGGCGACGACGCGGTCGCGGGCGTAGGTGTAGAGCTCGTCGACGGTGATGTCGCCGTCCCCGTCGAGGTCCGCGGCGCCGGTCCGCAGGCCCTCCACCAAGTGGTGGGTGAACACCGAGCGCACCGGTTCGCCGAGCGCCCGCGCGCGGTCGCGGTCGCCCTCGAAGGAGTACTGGGTCGCGTCGGAGGCGGTGAGGACGGTCCGGCCGCGGCCCCGGAAGCGTTCCAGGGTGTGTACGGAGGTGTCGTCCTTGGCGGCGCGGCCGGACGGGAAGGCCCCGCTGTAGCAGCAGTCGAGGATCAGCACCTTCCGGCCGGAGGCGCAGCCCTCCATGGCCCGGTCGACGAGCTCGGCGGAGAGCCCGGTGAACAGCAGGCCGTCGCGGCGGGTGTCGGTCATCGCGAGGTGGAGCCGGCCGTCCTCGTCCTTCAGGCCGTGGCCGGTGAAGTAGAGCAGCGTCAGGTCGTCGCGCCGCCGGTCGCGGTAGAACTCCCCGACGGCCGCGCCCACCCGGTGGTGCGGCTCGTTGACGAGGACGGTGACCTCGAAGCCCGCGATCTCCGGGTCCCGCAGCACCGCCGCGAGCGCCTCCGCGTCGTGCGCCGGGGCGGTCAGCCGGCGCAGTCCGGGGTCCTCGTACGCGTACGTGGCGATCAGCAGCGCCAGCCGCCGGCCCACGGTTAGCCGTCCGTGGGGCGGGCGCTGTGCCGGGCCACGTACGCCTCGACCAGCGCGGCGCGCTCGGCGTCGGTGGCCCGCTCCAGCTCGATGGTGTCGCCGTCGATGGTCACCGAGACGCGGTGCCGCGCGGAGGAACGGCCGAGCCAGTCCCGTACGGTCTCGACCAACGCCGTGAGGACGCCGCCGGACGCGCTCAGGGCGACGACGATCGCGCCGAGGGTGACCGCGTCGGAGCCCTTCGCGCCGTCGGGCGCCGGTCCGGCGGGTTCGGCGCGGACCGAGACCCCGTCGAGCCCGTCGAGCCCGTCGAGCGCGGCGATCTCGTCGCGCAGCCGGCGGGCCAGCGGCTCGGCCGCCTCCGGGCCGTGCTCCGGGTCGGGCGTGATGGCCAGCCGTACGTCCCTGTCGCGCATGTGTCCCCCGTTGGCCCGAGGGGCCGGTGGGCCCGTCGGCTTCGCCGGACTTTCCGCCTTCAGTGTGGCGCCAGGTCCCCCTACCCGGCGCCCGGTTCGCCCAAGCGCGGGTCAGCCGAGGGTCTCGTCCAGGATGCGGGCCCACTGGGCGACGACCCGGTCGCGGCGGGCGCGGTCGTCGGTGAGGAGGGTGGCGAGGCCGAGGCCACGGGCCATGTCGAGGAGGCCCTGGACGGATTCGCGGACGCCCGGGCGGGACTCGTCGGCGCCGAGGAGCGCGACGGCCATGCGGTGGGACTCGCGGCCGACGCGGGCTTCGAGTTCGGTGACGCGGGCGCGCAGCGGCTCCTCGTCGGAGGCGGCCACCCACAGGTGGAGGGCGGCGCGGAAGAGGGGGCCGGTGAAGAGGTCGACGAGGGCGGCGACGGCCTCCTGGCGGCCGACGGCGGGCAGCTCGCGCAGGGCCTGGGAGCGTTCCTCGGCGACGTACTCGACGGCTGCGGTGAACAGGTCCTCGCGCGTGGGGAAGTGGTGCTGGGCGGCGCCGCGCGAGACGCCGGCCCGTTCGGCGACGACCGCCACCGTGGAACCCGCCCAGCCGTGCTCGGCGAGGCAGGACACCGCGGCCTCCAGGAGCCGCTGCCGGGTGGCGCGGCTCCGGTCCTGCTTCGGGCCGGTCAGAGCCGCCATGCTGGGTCCCGTCGTTCGAGGAAGGCCGTCATCCCTTCGCGTGCCTCGGCCGAGGCGAACAGCGACGCGGACAGCTGGACCAGCTCCTCCGCGTCCCGCTCGAAGGCTTCCAGGACTCTAGCCGTGACCAGCCGCTTCGAGGCGCGCAGCCCCTGCGGCGAGGCGGCGCGGAGCCCGTCGAGGACGGCGTCGAGAGCGTCGGCCGACGCCGTCACCAGGCCCATGGCGCGGGCCTCGGCCGTCCCGAAGCGCTCGCCGGTCAGGTAGTAGCGGGCCGCCGCCCGCTGGTCCAGCTTGGGGAGCAGGGTCACCGAGATCACGGCGGGCGCGACCCCGATCCGGACCTCCGTCAGCGCGAAGTCCGCCGTGTCGGAGGCCAGCACGATGTCGCAGGCGCCGAGCAGTCCGAGTCCGCCCGCGCGGGCGTGCCCGTCGACGACGGCGACGACCGGTTTGGGGAGTTCGACTATCTGCCGCAGCAGGTCGACGAACGCGTACGGTCCGGGCGGCGCCTTCAGGTCGGCGCCGGCGCTGAAGGTGCCGCCGGTGTGGGTGAGCACGACCGCCCGTACCTCGGGGTCCTTGCCGCAGGCGGCCAGCGCCTCGGCGAGCTCGGCCACCAGGGGCGCCGAGAGCGCGTTGCGCGTGGCCGGGGAGTCCAGGGCGAGGGTGGTGACGCCCCGGTCGGCGGCGATGTCGATCAGGCTCATGTGCGGTCCTCGGTTCTCACGGGTCTCGTGGTGCGCGTGGGTCTCGTGGGGCTCACAGGGCTCGTGGTGCGCGGGTCTCGTTCACGGTGTGCGCGGCGCCCGGAGTTCCCGGCGCAGGATCTTCCCCGACGCCGCCCTCGGGACCGCCCCGATGAACTCGACCCGGCGGATCTTCTTGTACGGGGCGACCCGCGCGGCCACGAACGCCGCCACCTCCTCGCCGGTGAGGTCCCCGGCCGAGGGCTGGCGGACCACGAAGGCCTTCGGGATCTCGCTCCCGTCCTCGTCCGGCACCCCGACGACGGCGGCGTCGGCGATGCCCTCGTGGGTGAGGAGCAGCGCCTCCAGTTCGGCGGGGGCGACCTGGAAGCCCTTGTACTTGATGAGCTCCTTGACCCGGTCGACGACGTACAGCCAGCCGTCCTCGTCGACCCGCCCGATGTCGCCGGTGTGCAGCCAGCCGGCCTCGTCGATCATGGCGGCGGTGGCGTCCGGCCGGCCCAGGTAGCCCTTCATCACCTGCGGGCCGCGGAACGCGATCTCGCCCTCCTCCCCCGAAGCGGCGTCCCGCGCGGGGTCGTCGAGGGAGACCAGCCGCATCTCGGTGGAGGGCAGCAGCTTGCCGACGGTGCCGGGCGGCGGGTTCTCGGCGGCGAGCGGCACGAGGTGGGTGGCCGGGGACATCTCCGTCATCCCGTACGCCTGCCGCACGGGCGGCAGGCCGAGCCGCGCCGAGCACGCCTCGGCGAGGGCGGCGTCGAGCGGGGCGGCGGAGCAGACGATGTAGCGCAGCGAGGACAGGTCGTAGGAGGCGACCGCCGGGTGCTTGGCGAGCGCGAGGACGATCGGCGGGGCCACGTACAGGGCGTTGATGCGGTGCTTCTCGATGGCGGCGAGGAAGCCGTCGAGCTCGAAGCGGGGCAGCACGACGACGGTGGCGCCGCGCCGCAGGGGGGCGTTCATCAGAGCGGTGAGCCCGTATACGTGAAAAAAGGGCAATACCGCAAGAATCCGGTCACCCGGCCCCATCGGCATCAGCGGTTCGAGCTGGGCCAGGTTGGTCGCGATCGAGGCGTGCGTGAGCATCACGCCCTTGGGGACGCCTGTGGTGCCGGAGGAGTACGGGAGGGCCGCGAGGTCCGCCGCCGGGTCGACGTCCAGGACCGGCTCGGGTTCCGTCGAGCCGAGGAACTCCTGGAGCGAGCGGCAGTCCTCGGCGGTGTCGCAGACGAAGACCTCCTCGACCCCGCCCGCGAGTTCGGCCGCCGCGCGGGCCGTCGCGAGCAGCGGCGACACGGTGACGATCCACCGCGCGGAGGAGTCCCGCAGCTGTTTGGCGAACTCCTCCGGCGTGGCCAGCGGGTGCACGGTGGTCACGGCCGCCCCCGCGCGGGTCGCCGCGTAGAAGGCGACCGGGAACAGCACGGTGTTGGGGCTGTGCAGCGCGAGCACGTCCCCCGCGCGCACCCCCGCCCCGGCGAGCCCGGCGGCGACCCGCCGGTGGAAGGCGTCGAGCTGCCCGTACGTGAGCGCCGCCTCCCCCGCCCCGGCCGCCCCGTCGATCAGCGCCGGCAGGTCGCCGAACGCGGCGGCGCCGCCGAGGACGGCGTCGTGGATGGGGAGGGAGACGGCCGGGACGTCCGGGTACTCGCTGTGAAACACCATGCGTACGTGCCCCCTGATCGGTGGATCGGTGGTCGGCGGATCGGCGGATCGGCGGATCGGCGGATCGGCGGATGAACGGGCGGTGCCGAGGACGGCCAGGATGGCGCGGATCAGTACGACTTGGGGAGACCCAGGGACTGGTGGGACACGAAGTTGAGGATCATCTCCCGGCTGACCGGGGCGATCCGGGCCACCCGGGCGGCGGTGATCAGGCGGGCCAGTCCGAACTCCTTGGTCAGCCCGTTGCCGCCGAGGGTGTGCACGGCCTGGTCGACGGCCCGCACGCAGGCCTCGGCGGCGGCGTACTTGGCCATGTTGGCCGCCTCGCCCGCGCCCATGTCGTCGCCCGCGTCGTACAGCGCGGCGGCCTTGCGCATCATCAGGCGGGCCAGCTCCAGCTCGATGTGGGCCTGCGCCAGGGGGTGCGCGATGGCCTGGTGGGCGCCGATCGGGGCCTTCCAGACCTGGCGCTCCTTGGCGTACCTCACGGCCTGCGCCAGCGCGTACCGGCCCATGCCGATCGCGAACGCGGCCGTCATGATCCGCTCGGGGTTGAGCCCGGCGAAGAGCTGGAGCAGGCCCGCGTCCTCGTCGCCGACCAGTGCGTCGGCCGGCAGGTGCACCTCGTCCAGGACCAGCTCGAACTGCTTCTCGTGGGCGGCCAGTTCCATCTCGATGTGGCGCCGTTCGAAGCCCGGGGTGTCGCGCGGGACGATGAACAGGCAGGCCTTCAGGCTGCCCGTGCGGGCGTCCGAGGTGCGGCCCACGATCAGGGTGGCGTCGGCGATGTCCACGCCCGAGACGAAGACCTTGCGGCCGTTGAGGACCCAGCCGTCCTCGGTGCGGGTCGCGGTGGTGGTGATGCGGTGCGAGTTGGAGCCCGCGTCCGGCTCGGTGATCCCGAAGGCCATCGTGCGGCTGCCGTCCGCCAGGCCGGGGAGCCAGGCCCGCTTCTGCTCCTCGGTGCCGAAGCGGGCGATGACCGTGCCGCAGATCGCGGGCGAGACCACCATCATCAGCAGCGGCGCGCCGGCCGCGCCCGCCTCCTCCAGGACGATGGACAGCTCGGCCATGCCGCCGCCCCCGCCCCCGTACTCCTCGGGCAGGTTGACGCCCAGGTAGCCGAGCTTGCCCGCCTCCGCCCACAGGCTCGCCCGGTCGAAGCCGGGGCCGTGCCGGTGCCCCAGGGCGGAGACGGCGGCGCGGAGCGCGGTGTGTTCCGGGGACTCGATGATGCTGCTCATGCGGTCTGGTCCTCCTGGGCTTCGGCCGGGACCGGCTGTTCCGGCTGTTCCGGCTGTTCCGGCTGTACGACGGCGAGCAGGGCGCCGACCTCGACCTGGCGGCCGGGGGCGGCGTGCAGGGCGGTGAGCGTGCCGGAGGCGGGCGCGGTGACCCGGTGCTCCATCTTCATGGCCTCCAGCCAGAGCAGGGGCTGCCCGGCCTCGACCCGGTCGCCCACGGCCAGGCCCTCGGCGACGCGCACGACGGTGCCGGGCATCGGCGCGAGCAGCGAGCCGGGGGCGGTCTGCTCGCCCGGGTCGGGGAAGCGCGGCGCGGCGGTGAGGCGGTGGCGGCCGACGAAGACGGTGCCGTCGTGCTCGGCGACCTCGAAGTGGCGCACCACGCCGTCCACGTCGAGGCTCACCCGGTCCGGCCCGACGGCCACCGCGCGGATCCCGGGCGGGGCCGTCACCTCGTGGCCGCCGGTCCGGGTCGGACGGTAGCGCACCTCGTGGCCGGCGCGGCCCTCGTACGTCCTCGTCTCGTCCCGCGAGCGCACGTTGCGCCAGCCGCCGCCGAAGCGGCCCCGGCCCCGTGCCGCCGCCGCGAGCGCGGCGGCCACGGCGGCGGGCTCCTCCCCGGCGGGCGGCTCGGTGACCGCCGCCAGGTGCCGCTCGTAGAAGCCGGTGCCGAGGCGCTCCGGGTCGGTGAAGCCGGGGTGCCGGAGGGAGGCGACGAGCAGGTCCCGGTTGGTGACGGGGCCGTGGATCCGGGCCCGTTCCAGGACGTGGGCCAGCCTGCGGGCGGCCTCGGCGCGGGTGGGGGCGTGCACGACGACCTTGGCGAGCATGGCGTCGTAGTGCACGCCCACGGCGTCGCCGGAGGCGTAGCCGGTGTCGACGCGGACCCGGGTGCCGGCGGCCTCCGGCGCGCCACCGGGCGCTCCGGTGGTGCCCGGGAACTCCAGCGCGTGCAGCACCCCCGTCTGCGGGCGCCACCCGGCCGCCGGGTCCTCCGCGTACAGCCGGGCCTCGATGGCGTGGCCCCGGGGCGCGGGCGGCTCGGGCGGCAGCGGGGCGCCCTCGGCGACCGCGAGCTGGAGGGCGACCAGGTCGAGGCCGTGGACCTCCTCGGTGACGGGGTGCTCGACCTGGAGGCGGGTGTTCATCTCCAGGAAGTGCGCCCGCCCGTCCGCGACCAGGAACTCGACCGTGCCCGCGCCCGTGTAGCCGACGGATCGGGCGGCGGAGGCGGCGGCCGCGTACAGGGAGCCGAGCAGCTCCGCCGGGAGGCCGGGGGCCGGGGCCTCCTCGATGACCTTCTGGTGGCGGCGCTGGAGGGAGCAGTCGCGGGTGCCGAGCGTCCAGACCGTGCCGTGCGCGTCGGCGAGGATCTGCACCTCGACGTGCCGGCCGTCCTCGACGTACGGCTCGACGAACACCTCGCCGTCCCCGAAGGCGCTCAGTGCCTCGGCCGAGGCGGCAGCCAACTCGCCCTTCAGCTCGTCCAGTTCGCGGACGATCCGCATCCCGCGTCCGCCACCGCCCGCCGCGGCCTTCACCAGGACGGGCAGGTCGGCCTCGGTGACCTCGCCGGGGTCGAGCGGCGGGATGCCGAGGAGCTCCTTGGCGCGGGTCTTGGAGGCCATCGCCTCGATCGCGGCGGGCGGCGGCCCGATCCAGGTGAGCCCGGCGCCGGTCACCGCCTCCGCGAATTCCTTGTTCTCCGAGAGGAATCCGTAGCCGGGGTGGATCGCGTCCGCGCCGGCCGCCCGCGCCGCCGCCACCACCAGGTCGGCGCGCAGGTACGTCTCCGCCGGGGTCGCCCCCGGCAGCCGGACGGCCGCGTCCGCCTCCCGTACGTGCAGGGCGCCGGCGTCCGCGTCGGAGTACACGGCGACGGTCGCGATGCCCAGCTCGCGGCAGGTGCGGAAGATCCGGCAGGCGATCTCGCCCCGGTTCGCCACAAGGACGGTGGAAATCACGAGAGCCCTCACATTCGGAAGACGCCGAAGCCGCCGCGCGCGCCCTCGACCGGTGCGTTGTGGATGGCGGACAGGCAGAGCCCGAGGACCGTGCGGGTGTCCCGGGGGTCGATGACCCCGTCGTCGTAGAGCCGCCCGGAGAGGAACAC
The DNA here is from genome assembly GCF_055582325.1 of Streptomyces sp. NPDC042100. Lineage (NCBI taxonomy): Bacteria > Bacillati > Actinomycetota > Actinomycetes > Kitasatosporales > Streptomycetaceae > Streptomyces > Streptomyces sp. NPDC042100. The sequence continues at coordinate 258,482 of NZ_JBVJDK010000001.1, read as the reverse complement.
GGGCAGTGACTCCGCCTCGATCTGCGCCTCGACGAAGGCGCGCATCCCGGCGTCGCCCTCCTCGTCGTACGGGCGCCCCTTCGCCTGTGCCGAGGCGCGCGCCACGAGGGAGAGGACGCCCGCGAGCTGCTGCGGGCCCATGACGGCGGACTTGGCGCTCGGCCAGGCGAAGAGGAAGCGCGGGTCGTAGGCCCGGCCGCACATGCCGTAGTGCCCGGCGCCGTAGGAGGCGCCCATGAGGACGGAGAGGTGCGGGACCTTCGAGTTGGCGACCGCGTTGATCATCATGGCGCCGTGCTTGATGATGCCGCCCTGCTCGTACTCCCTGCCCACCATGTAACCCGTGGTGTTGTGGAGGAAGAGGAGCGGGATGTCGCGCTGGTTGGCGAGCTGGATGAACTGCGCAGCCTTCTGCGACTCGGCGCTGAACAGCACGCCCCGCGCGTTGGCGAGGACGCCGACCGGGTAGCCGTGCAGCTCGGCCCAGCCGGTCACCAGGCTCGGCCCGTACAGCGCCTTGAACTCGTCGAACGCCGAGCCGTCCACGATCCGGGCGATCACCTCGCGCGGGTCGAAGGGCGTCTTCAGATCGCCGGGGACGATCCCGAGCAGCTCGTCCTCGTCGTACTTCGGGGGCGCCGCGGGCAGCGGATCCGGCAGCGCCTTGCGGTGGTTGAGGCGGGCGACGATCCGGCGGGCCTGGCGCAGCGCGTCCGGCTCGTCCACGGCGTAGTGGTCGGCGAGCCCGGAGACCCGGGCGTGCATCTCGGCGCCGCCGAGCGACTCGTCGTCGCTCTCCTCGCCGGTGGCCATCTTGACCAGCGGCGGCCCGCCGAGGAAGACCTTCGACCGCTCCTTGATCATCACGGTGTGGTCGGACATGCCGGGGACGTACGCGCCGCCCGCCGTCGAGTTGCCGAAGACGACCGCGATCGTGGGGATGCCGGCGGCGGACAGCCGGGTGAGGTCGCGGAAGAGCGCGCCGCCCGGGATGAAGATCTCCTTCTGCGAGGGCAGGTCGGCGCCGCCGGACTCGACCAGGGAGATCACCGGGAGCCGGTTGGCGAAGGCGATCTCGTTGGCCCGCAGCGCCTTCTTCAGCGTCCAGGGGTTGGAGGCGCCGCCGCGCACGGTCGGGTCGTTGGCGGTGATCAGGCACTCGACGCCCTCGACCACCCCGATGCCGGTGACCAGCGAGGCGCCGACCGGGTAGTCGCTGCCCCAGGCGGCGAGCGGGGACAGCTCCAGGAACGGGGTGTCCCGGTCGACCAGCAGCTCGATCCGCTCGCGGGCGAGCAGCTTGCCGCGCCGCCGGTGCCGCTCGGTGTACTTCTCGCCGCCGCCCGCGAGGGCCTTGGCGTGTTCGGCGTCGAGCGCGGCCAGCTTCTCCAGCATGGCCGCGCGGTGCGCCGCGTAGTCGGGTCCGCCGGTGTCGAGGGCGGAGGCGAGGACGGTCACAGCAGTTCCTCCGGTAGGTCCACGTGCCGGGAGCGGAGCCATTCGCCGAGCCCCTTGGCCTGCGGGTCGAACCGGGCCTGGGCGGCGACGCCTTCGCCGAGCAGCCCGGTGACGGTGAAGTTCAGGGCCCGGAGACCGGGCAGGACATGCCGCTCGACCGCGAGTTCCTTCGTCTCCGGAAGCAATTCCCGGAAGAGCTCGACGGTGAGGGTGTGCGCGAGCCAGCGCCAGGCCCGGTCGTCCCGGACCCACACCCCGACGTTGGCGTCCCCGCCCTTGTCCCCGCTGCGGGCCCCGGCGACGAGCCCGAGCGGCCCGCGCCGGGTGGGTCCCGGCGGCAGCGGCGCGGGCAACGGCGGCTGCGGTACGGGTTCGAGGACCCGGCTGTCCGGCGGTACGGGCACGGCGACGCGGGTCCCGTCGGGCAGCACCGCCGTGTGCGGGACCTCCCCGGCGGGGACGTGCGCGGTCTCGAACACCCCGTAGGGGGCGCCCTTCCCGGGCGGGGCGGTCACATGGAAACCGGGGTAGCTCGCCAGCGCCAGCTCGATCGCCGCGCCCGACAGGGCCCGGCCGACGGCCTCGGGGTCCGGGTCGCGGACCACGAGCCGCAGCAGGGCGCTCGCCGTCTCCTCGGTGTCCGCGTCGGGCCGGTCGGTGCGGGACAGCTCCCAACGGACGTCCCCGGGGCGGGCCTTGACCGCCGGGTCCGCGAGGGCGTCCTCGATCTGGGCGCGGACCAGCGCGGCCTTCGCCTCGATGTCGAGCCCGGTCAGGACGAAGACGACCTCGTTGCGGAAACCGCCGAGCCGGCACAGGCCCGCCTTGAGCGTGGGCGGCGGGGCCTCGCCCCGCACCCCGGAGATCCGCACCCGGTCCGGGCCCTCCTGGGCGAGCCGCACGGTGTCGAGCCGGGCGGTGACGTCGGGTCCCGCGTACCGCGCGCCGCCCGTCTCGTACAGCAGCTGCGCGGTGACCGTCCCGACGTCGACGAGGCCGCCGGTGCCGGGGTGCTTGGTGATCACCGCGCTGCCGTCCTCGTGGAGTTCGGCGATCGGGAAGCCGGGGCGGCGCAGGAGCTTCGGGTCGTGGGCGGCGAAGAAGGCGTAGTTGCCGCCGGTGGCCTGGGTGCCGCACTCCAGGACGTGCCCGGCGACGACCGCGCCCGCGAGCCGGTCGTAGCCGCCGGGGAGCCCGGGGGCTCCGGGGGCTCCGGGGGCTCCGGGGCGTCCGGGGTGTCCGGGGTGTCGGGGCCGTCCGGGCTCCCATGACTCCCCCGGCTCCCCCGGCTCCCCGGGCCGCCAGCCGAAGAACCACTGCGCGGGCCCGGTGACCAGGGCCGCGTCGGTGACCCGGCCGGTGACGACGACGTCGGCGCCCGCGTCGAGGCAGGCGGCGATCCCGGCCCCGCCGAGATAGGCGTTGGCGGCGAGGACGCCGTCCCGCGCGGGCAGCCGGTCGCCCTCGACGTGGGCGATCCGGGCCGGGATCCCGAGCCGCCCGGCGAGCGCGCGCAGCGCCTCGGCGAGCCCGGCCGGATTGAGCCCGCCCGCGTTGGCGACGATCCGCACCCCGCGCTCGTGGGCGAGCCCGAGGCCCTCCTCCATCTGGCGCAGAAAGGTCTTGGCGTAGCCGGTGGAGGGGTCCTTGAGGAGGTCCCGGCCGAGGATGAGCATGGTCAGTTCGGCGAGGTAGTCCCCGGTGAGGACGTCGAGCCCGGCACCGGCGGAGCCGTCCGGCCCGCCGCCGGTGCCCCCGCCGGTGCCCCCGCCGGTGCCCCCGCCGGTGCCACCGCCGGTGCCACCGCCGGTGAGCATCTCCCGGACGGCGTCGAAGCGGTCGCCGTAGAAGCCGGAGGCGTTGCCGATGCGCAGGACCCGGCCCGCGCGGTCCGGGCGGTCCGCGCGGCCGGAAGGGCCGACGGGACCGACGGGGCTCACGCGGTGTCTCCTTCCGCCTGCTCCCGCGCGCCGCCCTTCGGCGGGCGGCCCGGGCCCGCCGGGCCGGCGAAGGCCTGGGCGAAGCCGAGCCAGCGGGTTGCTTCCGCTCCGAGCGGAACGAGGGCCGTGTCGTCGACGTGCACGCGCTGGGTGACCAGCAGGCAGAAGTCGAGCGCGGGCCCCCGGACCACCTGGGCCGCGTCCTCGGGGCCGTACGTCCACGACGTCCCGTCAGGGGCGGTGAGTTCGAGCCGGAAGGGCTCGGCGGGCGGGGTCAGTCCGCGCACCAGGTAGGCGTAGTCCCGGGCTCGCAGCCCGATCCAGGCCACGTGCCGCAGCCGCGCGGTGGGCGTGCGGACCACCCCGAGCGCGTCGGCGAGGTCCTGGCCGTGCGCCCAGGTCTCCATCAGGCGGGCGGTGGCCAGGGAGGCGGCGCTCATGGCGGGCCCGTACCAGGGGAACCGGGCACCGGGCGGGGCCGCGCGCAGGGCCGCGAGGAGCCGTTCGCGGCCGTCCCGCCAGTCGGCGAGGAGTTCGGCGGGCGGCAGGGCCGCGCCCTTCTCGGCGCCCTCGTCGACGAAGGTGTCCGGCGCGGCGAGCGCCTCGGCCGCCTCGGCGGCGAAGGCGTCGGGGTCGGTGGCGGCGAGCAGCGCGGCCCGGTCGGTCCAGGCGAGGTGCGCGATCTGGTGGGCGACCGTCCACCCGGCGGCGGGGGTCGGAGCGGCCCACCGCTCGGCACTCAGCCCCCGGACCAGGGAGTCGGCCTCCTCGCTCTCGGCGGCCAGGTCGTCGAGCACGGCGGCGGGGTCGGACACGGAGCGCTCCCCTCGGGGGATCTGCGGTCACGGGCGGTGCGCGGACAAGACTCACGGGCGGTCCGCGAGCGGACCGCACACGTGCGTCGTACAGGCACGTCGTACAAGTGCGTTGCACAGGCGCGTCGTACAGGCGCGTCGTACAGGCGCGTCGTACAGGCGCGTCGTACAGGCGCGTCGTACAGGCGCGTCGTACAGGCGCGTCGTACAGGCGCGTCGTACAGG
>NZ_JBVJDK010000001.1:0-253951 GCF_055582325.1 Streptomyces sp. NPDC042100 | reverse complement strand
CGTACGGCACGTCGCACAGGCACGTCGCACAGGCACGTCGTACAAGTGCGTCGCGAGGAGCATGGCAGCGCCCCAGGAAACAATCAAGCACGCTTGCATGATTTTCGGACGAGGCCGTGTCATCCTCCGGACGGACACTCCGGGGGCTTCGCCGACGACTCCCGGATGACCTCGAATCCTGCCTCGCGGGGCCGAGAACGCCCCCTCCCGGCTCCTAGCGTGGAGGCATGTCGTCGCCTTCCTCCCGCCCCGCCCCGCTGCTGGGCTTCACCGTCAAGGACTTCCGGGCCCAGCTGCGCCAGCTCGTGCTCACCGGCGCCGCCGTCGCCGTCGGCGTCGCCTTCCTGGTCCTGTCGGTCGGCGGGGCCGGGGCGCTCGTCCAGTCCTACGAGCAGTCGGCGGCGGCCGACGTCGGCACCGCGCCCGTCCTGGTCACCGGCCGCGACGGCGCCCCGCTGCCCGCCGGCGCCGCCGCCCGCGCGGCGAAGCTGCCGCAGGTCGCCGGGGTCGCCGAACGCCTCGTCGGGCACGCCAACGTGCTCACCCCCACCGGCCGCCCGCTCGACGACCGGGCCCTGGTCACCTCCATCGCCGCCGACCCCGCCCTGCGCTGGCAGCGCCTCGACTCCGGACGCTGGCCCGAACGCCCCGGCGAGATCGTCCTCGACCGGACCAGCGCGTCCCGGGCGGGCGCCGCGATCGGCGGCACCGTCCGCGTCACCAAGGCCGCCGGCGGCACCGCCGAGGCGCGCCTGACCGGCCTCCTCGACACCTCCGCCTCCCAAGCCCTCGGCTCCCAGCCCGCGATCGGCGTCCCGTACGCCGAGGCCGCGACGTACGCCACCGGGCTGCGCGCCACCCACCTCGACCTGAGCCCGCGCCCCGGCGCCGAGCCGCTCGCCGTCGCCGAGGCGGCCAAGAAGGCGCTCGGCGGCGAGATCACCGCCCGCACCCACGCCGGGGCGGTCGAGGAGGCCAAGCGGAGCGGCGGGTCGATGTACGCGGTGGTGCTCGTCGCCGCGCTCTCCTTCGTCCTCATCGCCATGGCGGTGGCGCGGATGGTCGTCACCAACACCTTCTCCGTCGTCCTCGCCCAGCGCGCCCGTCAGCTCGCCCTGCTGCGCTGCGTCGGCGCCGGCCGCGAACAGCTCCGCAGGATCATCCGCCGCCAGGGCCTGATGCTCGGCGTGCTCGCCTCCGCCACCGGACTCGCGGCGGGCGCCGCCGCCTGCGCCCTCGGCACCCTCGCCCTCAACGGACTCGCCGACCTCGGGCCCGTAAAGCTGACCCTGATGCCGGGCCGCTGGACCTTCATCCTGGGCGGGCTGTTCGGCGTGCTGCTCACCTTCTGGGCGGTCCGCAAGCCCGCGAAGGCCGCCTCCGCCGTCCCGCCCGTCGCCGCCCTCGCCGCCAGCGGCGCGGCGGCGCTGCCCGAGCCCGGCAGCCGCGCCGTGCGCGAGGCCGTCTCGCTGCTCATGCTGGTCTCCGGCGCGGGCCTCCTCGCGCTCGGCGCCCTCGGCGGCTCGCCGCTGGCCCTGCTCGCGGTCACCACCGGCTCGATCCTCACCTTCTTCGCGGTCCTGCGGTACGCGCGGTACGTGCTGCCGCCGGTCGTCGCCCTGATCGGGCTCGCCCTGCGCCGCCCCTTCGGCACCGTCGGCCGCCTCTCCGTGCAGCAGCTGCGCGCCAACGCGGCCCGCACCGGCGCCGCCGCGTCCGCGATGCTGGTCGGCGTGACGGTGGCGGTGTCGGCGGTGACCGCGATCGGCGTCACCAAGGGCGGCCTGGAGGAGATGCTGGCCGGGCGGACGCCCGCCGTCTTCGCGCTGGACTCCGACGACCAGCGGATCCCGGCCGGCGCGCTCACGGCCCTGCGGGCCGCGCCCGGCCTGACGGTCACCCCGGTCCGTACGGCCGTCCTGACGGTCGACGGGAAGCGGACCGTCGTCGCCACGGCGGACCCGGCCGGCCTCAGCCCCGGCGCGGAGGGCGTGGCCGCGGCGCGCGGCCTTGAGGACGGACAGGCGCTGACGCTCGGCGGCCCGGGGCCTCTCACCGTGACGGGCGGTACGGCCACGGCCGGCACCCGCCTGACCGGTGTCGGCGAGAACGGCTCGATGCTGGCGGTCTCGCTCTTCCCGGAGGCCACCGCGTACGTGAACGGCGCCACCTTCGACCGGCTCGCCCCCGGCTCGGCGGCCCGCCTGTCGACGGTCCTGGTGAACCCGGCCGAGGGCACCGGCCACGACGAGGCCCGCACCGCCGTGGACCGCGCGCTCACCGCGTACCCCGGCATCCGCATCGCGGACACCGGCTCCGACGCCGTCATGGTCCGCACGATGCTGGACCGGATGATGCTGGTGGTGACGGTGCTGCTCGGCTTCTCGATGTGCATCGCCGCGCTGGGCGTGGCGGCCACCCTGATGCTGACGGTGGAGGAGCGCACCCGCGAGTTCGGGATGCTCCGCGCGATCGGCCTCGCGGGCGACCAGCTCCGCCGGATGGTGACCCTGGAGTCGGTGCTGCTCGCCCTGTCCGGCGCCGTCGCGGGAACGGCCCTGGGCGTGGTCTACGGTTCGCTCGCGGCCCGCTCGGTGATGAGCGACCGGGTCTCCCCGCTCCAGCTCCTCGCCTCTTCCGGCGGCACGGTCCTGACGGTCCTCGGCATCCTGGCGGCCACGGTCCTCACGGGTATCGCGGCCTCGGTGCTGCCGGCCCGGCGGGTGCGGCGGATGGGCGTGGTGGACGCGCTGCGGGCGGAGTAGCGGCCTCGGGGGGCCGCAGCCTCGGGGGCCGCGGCCTCGGGGGACCTTAGCCGCGGGGGCCCGGCCGCAGCGCCCCCGGGCCTCAGACGGCGGCGGCCGGGCCCCGGCGGGGCCGGGCCACCAGTTCGCCGCCGCAGTTGGGGCAGGCGTGCCCCATCGCGTCCGCGCACGGCACGCAGAAGGTGCACTCGTAGGTGCAGATGCGGGCGGGGCCCCCGGGGGTGAGGGGGGTCGTCCCGCAGCGTTCGCAGATCTCGCGCATGTCCAGAGCCATGCCCCCATCCTGCGGAGCGGGCCCCGGGCGGGAAACCGCCCTCGGGCCAGACGTCGACAGGATCAGGCCGGTCCGCCGGCCGCCCGCTTCACCTGGGTGCGGACCGCGCCCATGCTCGCCGCGATGACGAGGGCGATGGCGAGCGCGTCCGTCACGCCGAGGGCCTGGTGGAGGACGAGGAAGCCGGCGGTGGCGGCGATGGCCGGTTCCAGGCTCATGAGGATGGCGAAGGTCGGCGCGGGCAGCCGGCGCAGGGCGAGCAGTTCCAGGGTGTACGGGAGGACCGAGGACATCAGGGCGACGGCGAGGCCGAGTCCGATGGTGGACGGTACGAGGAGCCGGTCGCCGGCCTCGACGATGCCGAACGGCAGGCTGATCACCGCGCCGAACGCCATCGCGAGCGCCAGCCCGTCGGCCTGCGGGAAACGGCGGCCGGTGCGGGCGCTGAAGACGATGTACGCGGCCCACATGGCGCCGGCCGCGAGCGCGAAGCCCGCCCCCGCGGGGTCGAGCCGGTCGAAGCCGCCGCCGCTGAGCAGGACGACGCCGGCGAGGGCGAGGCCCGCCCAGAGCAGGTTGGACAGGCGGCGGGAGGCGATGACGGAGAGGGTGAGCGGGCCGAGCACTTCGAGGGTGACGGCGGCGCCGAGCGGGATCCGGTCGAGGGCCAGGTAGAACAGGATGTTCATGCCGGACATAGCGGTGCCGAAGGCGACCACGGTGCCCCAGTCGGCGCGGCTGTAGCCGCGGACCTTGGGACGGCAGACCAGCAGCAGGACGGCGGCGGCGAGCACGAGCCGCAGGGTGACGACGCCGAGGGCGCCGGCCCGGGGCATGAGCAGCACGGCGACGGCGGAGCCGAACTGTACGGAGAGCCCGCCCGCGACGACGAGCGCGACGGGCCCGAGCCGGGTGGCCCGGGAGGGGCGGGGCGGCCGGGACGCCCGGAACGCGCCGGCGGGGGCGCCCTCGGGCACGGCGGTGGATACGGCGACTGTCTCCTTGACCGGGCTGTCCACCGGCGCACTCCTTAACGAACCGAGATCGAGAGTTCACTACGCTGAACCCACCAGTCCAGAGTAATAGACTGCCCCCCAAGGCTCCAACCTTCACGCTAAGAGCCCCCGCGCGGCATGTGAAATGCCGATTGATCTGTGGTTATGCTCCGAAGACATGAGCCGCACGACCATCGAGCTCCGCCACCTCCGCTGCTTCCTCGCGATCGCGGAGGAAGGCACCCTCACCCGCGCGGCCACCCGCCTCCACCTCACCCAGCCGGCCGTCTCCCGCACCCTCGCCGCCCTGGAACGCCACCTGGGCGCCCGGCTCGTCGACCGCAGCACCCACCATCTGGCCCTCACCCCCGAGGGCCGCGCCTTCCACGACCGGGCCGTCGCCGCCGTCGCCGCCTTCGACGCGGCCGTCGACCCGGAGCCGCTGCGGCACCGCCCGCTGCGCCTGGGCCACGCCTGGTCGGCCTTCGGCCCGTACACCACCCCGCTGCTGCGCCGCTGGCGGGCCGAGCACCCGGACACCCCGCTCGAACTGCGCCGGATCGACGACCGCACCGCCGGACTGCTGCGCGGCGAGGTCGACGCGGCGCTGCTGCGCGGGCCGGTGGAGGCGGCGGGGCTCGCCACCGAGGAGCTGCTCACCGAGGCGCGGGTGGCGGCGGTCCCGGCGGACGGCCCGCTGGCCGCGCGCCCGTCGCTGACCCTCGGCGACCTGGCCCCCGAGACGGCGGTCCTGAACCCGGTCTCCGGCACCACCACCCTCGCCCTGTGGCCCGCCGCCGCCCGGCCCCGCACCACCGTGACCGTCGCCAACACCGACGACTGGCTCGGCGCCATCGCCGCCGCCCGGGGCATCGGCGTGACCGCCGCCTCGACGGCCGCCCTCCACCCGCACCCCGGCGTCGTCTACCGCCCCCTCACGGACGCCCCGCCCGTACCCGTCCTGCTGGCCTGGCGCACGGCCGACCGGCACCCGGCGGTGCCCCAACTGGCCGCACTGGCCCGGGAGATCGCGAGCGGCGCGAAGACCACGTGAAGCGCGGCGGGCTCAGACGTCCCGCCACTTGGCCTGACCGAAGGAGAACACACCGAAGAGGACGAGCCCGACGGCCACGGCGACCAGGAGCCACGGCCCCGCGGGCGTCTGGGCGAAGGAGCGGATGGCGTCGTCCATGCCCTTGGACTCCTTCGGGTCGAAGGTGACCGCCGCCCGCGTGCCGAAGTAGCCCACCGCGCCGAAGACGAGCCCGCGTCCCACCCCTCCTCCGATGCCCGCCACGTCCATGAACCGCCGCTGGGGCTTCGTCATCCGGCCCCAGGTGAGGTGCTCGCGGTAGGCGCGCAGGGCCGCCCGGCCCGCGATCCACAAGCCCGCGCCGAGAAACCCCGCGGCCGCGGCGCCCACCCACCACTGCCCGCCGGGCAGAGCGAGAAGGCGTCCGGTGATGTCCCGGCTCTGCCGGTCGGTGGAGCCGGCCCCGCTGCCCCGGTACCCGGCCGCGAAGGCCAGGACGAGGAACGAGGAGACCCCGTAGAACACGAACCGCGCGCCGGACAGGGCGCGCTTGCCCGCGCTGTCGCCCTTGGGCCCCGCCAAGCCGAACAGCGCCTCGGAGAGCCGCCACACCGCCATCCCGGCGAGTCCGACGCCCAGCGCCCACAGCAGCCCGGCCCCGAAGGGCCTCGCGGCGACTTCGGAGAGGGCCCCGCCCCGGTCGGCCTGCTCGTTCGTGCCCGTCAGACCTATGCGTACGGCCAGGACGCCGACGAGCAGGTACAGCACACCGCGCGCCACGAAACCCGCCCGGGCACCCGTACGTATGACGTCCCCCCGTGCCACGCGCCTCGCGGCGGTCCACGACGAACCGGTTGTGGTCATGCCAGATCCTCCCCTTCGTCCGGGCTCCTCGTATGCCCCGGCCGGCCGCCTCGAATCAGACGGCGGGCGGCGCGACCGCCCTCGCGTCGGTCCGGCCCTCTAGGACCTGTCGTCAAACTCCCGGGCGGCGACGCGACTTTGACGACAGGCCCTAGGAAGCGCCCGGCCCCCGCTCCTCCAGTGCCTCGGCCAGGATCTCCGCCGTGTGCCGGGCGGGGCGGTCCGGGGCGGTGTGGGCGATCTGGGTGCGGCAGGAGAAGCCGTCCGCGAGGACCACCGCGTGCGGGTCGGCGGCGCGCAGGGCGGGCAGCAGCCGGTCCTCGGCGCAGGCGGCGGAGACCCGCTCGTGGCCCGGCTCGAAGCCGAAGTTCCCCGCGAGTCCGCAGCAGCCGCCCACCGGTTCACCGGTCAGGCCCGCGCGGGCGCGCAGCCTGCGGTCGGCCGCGTCGCCCAGCACCGCGTGCTGGTGGCAGTGGGTCTGGCCGGTGACCGGGCGGTCGATCCGGGGCGGGGACCAGTCCGGCGCCAGCTCCTCCAGCGCCTCGGCGAAGGTGCGCACGGAGCCGGCGAGGAGGGCGGCGCGCGGGTCCTCGGGGAGGAGGGCGGGCAGGTCCGCGCGGAGGGCCGCCGCGCAGGAGGGCTCCAGGACGACGAGGGGGCCGGGGACGGCGAGGGCGAGGGCCTCGCCCGTGCCGGACGGGTCCTCCGTCAGGACGTCGAGGGTGCGGCGCAGCACCTTGCGGGCCGCGTCCAGGCGGCCCGTCGACTGGTAGGTGAGGCCGCAGCAGACCCGTCCAGGGGGCAGCGCGACGCCCAGGCCCGCGTCCTCCAGGACGCGGACGGCGGCCCGGCCCGCCTCGGGGGCGAGGTGGTCCGTGAAGGTGTCGGGCCACAGGGTGAGGGCGGGCGGCCGGTCCGAGGCGCGTTCGGCGAACCAGGCGGTGAAGGTCTCCCCCGCCACCCTCGGCAGCGGCCGCTCCGGGCTGACGCCCGCGAGCCGGGCCGCGAACGGCAGCCGGGCCGCCGCGTTCAGCGCCGGGCCGAAGTGGTCGAGGAGGCGCGGCAGTCCGCCCATGGTCCAGTGCGCGCGGGGACGCGCCCAGGGGCGCCCTGCGTAGTGCCCGTCCAGGAAGCGGGCCTTGTACGTGGCCATGTCGACACCGGCCGGGCAGTCGCTGTGGCAGCCCTTGCAGGACAGGCACAGGTCGAGCGCCTCGCGGACCTCCGCCGAGCGGGCGCCGTCCGTGATGATCTCGCCCAGCGCCATCTCGTGCAGCAGCCGGGCCCGGCCGCGCGTGGAGTGCCGCTCCTCGCCGGTCGCCCGGTAGGACGGGCACATCACGCCGGGCCCGGAATCCGGGCCCGTGGTACGGCACTTGGCGACGCCCACGCAGCGGGCGGCCTCCCGTCCGAGGCCCACCACGGGCAGGTTCGCGAAGCGCAGCCCGGAGTCGAGCGGCTCGGGGCGGACCAGCATCCCCGGGTTGAGGCCGCCCGCCGGGTCCCACAGGTCCTTGACCTCGCCGAACAGGCGGACGAGCTCGTCCCCGTACATGCGCGGGAGCAGTTCGGCCCGCGCCTTGCCGTCGCCGTGCTCGCCGGAGAGGGAGCCGCCGTGGGCGACGACGAGGCCGGCCACCGCCTCGGAGAAGCGGCGGAAGTGCCGCACCCCGGGCTCGGTGGAGAGGTCGAAGTCGATACGGACGTGCACGCAGCCGTCGCCGAAGTGCCCGTACGGGACGCCCCGGAGCCCGAATTCCTTCAGCAGCGAGCGGAACGAACGCAGATACGCGCCGAGCCGGGCCGGCGGCACGGCGCAGTCCTCCCAGCCGGGCCACGCCTCCCCGCCGCCGGGCAGCCGGGTCGCGGTCCCGGCGGCGTCCTCCCGGATCCGCCACAGCGCGCGCTGCCCGGCCGGGTCGGCGACGACCAGCGCGTCGAGGGCGTCGGCCGCCCGCACCAGGGCCTCGGCGGCCCCGGCGCCGTCGGTCTCCACGAACAGCCAGGCGCCGCCCCTCGGCAGGCCGGCCGCCGCGCCGGGATCGCGGACCAGGTCGGCGGCCATCCCCTCGACGGTCAGCGGCCCGAGCGGCAGCAGCCCGGCCGCCGCGTCGGCCGCCGCGCCCTCGTCGGGGTAGCCGAGGACCACCAGGGTTGGTTCCGCAGGGAGCGGAACCAACCGCAGCTCGGCCTCCGTCACCACGCCCAGCGTGCCCTCGCTGCCGCAGAGGAAGCGGGCCACGTCGGCGCCCCGCTCCGGCAGCAGCGCGTCCAGGGCGTAGCCGGAGATGCGCCGGGGCAGTCCCTCGGGGTAGCCGGTGCGCAGCGCCGCCAGGTTGCGGGCGACGAGCTCGCGCAGCCCGGCGGGCGCCCCCGCCCCGTCGCGGCCCGCCCGCAGCCGGTCGCCGCCGTAGGTGACGACGTCGAGCCCGCGCACGTTGTCGGCGGTGGTGCCCCAGGCGACCGAGTGGGAGCCGCAGGCGTTGTTGCCGATCATCCCGCCGAGGGTGCAGCGGCCGTGGGTGGACGGGTCGGGGCCGAAGGTGAGGCCGTGCGGGCGGGCCGCCTCGCGCAGCCGGTCGAGCACGATGCCGGGCTGGACGACGGCGGTGCGGGCCTCCGGGTCGAGGGCGACGAGGGAGCGCAGGTGCCGTGTGAGGTCGAGCACGACACCCGTTCCGGTGGCCTGTCCGGCGATGGAGGTGCCCCCGCCCCGGGGGACGACGGGCACCCCGAAGGCGCGGCAGACGGCGAGCGCGGCGGCCACGTCGTCGGCGTCCCTGGGGGCGACGACGCCGAGCGGCACCCGGCGGTAGTTCGAGGCGTCCATCGAGGTCAGGGCGCGGGCGGTGGCCGAGAAGTCGACATCGCCGGCGAGCTCGGCGCGCAGCGTCCGCGCCAGTTCCACCGTGGCGTACTGGTGTGATCCCACCACTCCAGGATGTCTCAGTCCTTGTCTCATCGGGCGGACATGCCGCAACCGCGCCCGCACCGACCCGATACGCTCCGCCTCGTGGCCGATATCCAGATTCCCGCTGACATCAAGCCCGCCGATGGCCGTTTCGGCGCGGGCCCCTCCAAGGTGCGTACGGAGGCGCTGGACGCCCTGGCCGCCACCGGCACCTCCTACCTCGGTACCTCCCACCGCCAGCCCCGGGTCAAGGACCTGGTCGGCGAGGTGCGTACCGGCATCAGTGACCTCTTCTCGCTGCCCGAGGGCTACGAGGTGATCCTGGGCAACGGCGGATCGACCGCCTTCTGGGACGTCGCGACCCACGGTCTGATCGAGAACCGGTCGCAGCACCTCACCTTCGGCGAGTTCTCCTCCAAGTTCGCGAAGGCCGCGAAGCTGGCCCCCTGGCTGGCCGAGCCGACCGTGATCTCCGCCGACCCGGGCACCCACCCGGAGCCGGTGGCCGAGGCGGGTGTGGACGTCTACGCCTACACCCACAACGAGACCTCGACCGGTGTCGCCGCCCCGCTGAAGCGGGTCGCGGGCGCCGACGAGGGCGCGCTGGTGCTGGTCGACGCGACCTCCGGGGCGGGCGGTCTGCCCGTGGACATCACGGAGACCGACGTCTACTACTTCGCCCCGCAGAAGTCCTTCGCCGCCGACGGCGGCCTGTGGCTGGCGGCGTTCTCGCCGGCGGCCCTGGAGCGTGCGCAGCGGATCCACGCCTCGGGGCGGCACATCCCCGAGTTCTTCAGCCTGCCGACCGCGATCGACAACTCGCTGAAGAACCAGACGTACAACACCCCGGCGCTGGCCACCCTGTTCCTGCTCAACGAGCAGCTGAAGTGGATCAACGGCCAGGGCGGTCTGGACTGGGCCGTGGCCCGGACGAAGGAGTCCTCGGACGCGCTGTACGGCTGGGCCGAGGAGTCGAAGTACGCGAGCCCGTTCGTCACGGACGCGGCGAAGCGCTCGCAGGTCATCGGCACGATCGACTTCGCGGACGAGGTCGACGCGGCGGCCGTCGCCAAGGTGCTGCGCGCCAACGGCATCGTCGACACCGAGCCGTACCGCAAGCTGGGCCGCAACCAGCTGCGCATCGCGATGTTCCCGGCGATCGACCCGTCGGACGTGCGCGCCCTGACGGCGTGCGTCGACTACGTCATCGAGAAGCTGTAACGGGACCCGTCCCGAGGGGCCGAAGGGCCGAGAAACCGAGGGCCCGGCGGCCGGTCGCATCCGACCGGCCGCCGGGCCCTCGGCGCGTCCGGAAGACCCGCGCTCCCCGCACAGCGGGTCCCGCGCGGACTTCTCGGCGCAGGCCCGGCGCGCCGGGCTGGACGCCGCCGGGGCCAGGAGCCTGCAACGGCGGGTCGACGGCTACCTGGCACGGGCTCGTGGATCAACAGCCAGCGCTCGACCCGCTACGCGCGGTTCTACAGCTCGGACAAGGTCGTCCGCTGGGTCTCGGACGGCGGGCTCAGCTACGACCCCCACGCCGACTGGCGGTGGGTCTGGTACGTGAGCCCCTGCTGACCGGCCGCGCCTGACCGGCCGCCCCTGATCAGCCGCGCCGGAACAGGCGCTTGGCGCCGAGCACGAGGACGGTGGCGCCGGCCAGGACGAGGAAGCCGACCGTGACGTTGCCCTTCCCGCCCTGCGCGGGGGCGGCCGACGGGGTCTCGGGCGAACCGCCCGGGACCCCGGACGGCTTTCCGGACGCGTCCGTCCCGCCGCCCTGCCGCTCCACCCGGATCACCCGGCTTTTCTTCCCCTCCGAGCCGAACAAAAAGGCCGAGCCGTCCGGGGTGTACGTCGCCGACTCGGCCTGCCCCTGGAAGGGGGCGCCGACCGAGATGCCGGGGCCCTCGGTCCGGCCGTGCTTCCAGACGTACTCCTCGGCCAGCAGATAGCCCCGCAGCAGCAGCCGGTCGCCGGACGGGGAGAAGGCTCCGTCGGTCACCCAGGGGACCTCGCCGACGCGGCGGAAGACGTTGGTGCCGGAGGTGCTGAGGTGCTCGGGGCCCTGGTAGAGGCCGCCGCCGTTCTTGTTCTTGCTGGCGATGTAGACCCGGCCGGTCTTCGGATGGACCATCAGGGCCTCGGCGTCGCGGGCCCCGTCGGCGTACTTCACGTCGTACTGGACGGCCCGGACGGTCTGGTCCTTCAGCTCCTTCGGCTCGGGGAAGCGGTAGATCCAGACGTGGTCCCAGGAGCCGTTCAGGTTGTCGCCGATGTCGCCCACGTAGATGTCGCCGTCCGGGCCGACCGAGATGGCCTCCATGTCGCGCGGGGTGCCGACGCCCTTCATGGTGAGGGTCGCGACCGTCTCGCCGGTGCGCGAGTCCACGCCGTAGATCAGCGGCGCGTCCTGGTCGTTGTGCGTCCAGTAGATCCCCGGGTGGGCGCGGCTGGCGGCGAGACCGCTGGACTCGGTGATCCTCGGGTCCTCGATGGTGAAGCCCCGGTCGGGGTCCGCCGCGGCGGCGGGGACCGCCGAGAGCAGGACGAGGGCCGCCGTTCCCAGGGCGCACAGAGCAGGTCGCATGGACTCCAGCCTGCCACGGGCACCGCGGCCCGGCCGGGGGATCCGGGTGGCGGGGATCACGTCGCAGGGGCCGGGCGGGGTCGGTGATGATGGTCGCCATGCGTTTTCTGTTCGTCGGCGACAGCATGACCATCGGACGCGCCGGCGACTTCACCTGGCGCTACCGCATGTGGCGGCACCTGGAGTCGGTGCTCCCCGGGGCGTACGAGATCGTCGGCCCGCGCACCGCGCTGTACGAGCCCGGCGCCGACGCGCCCGTCTCGGAGACCTACGCCGACCCCGGCTTCCCCGCCCCGGCCCGCCGCCATCTGGCCGGCTGGGGCGAGGGCTGGCTGCACATGGCGCCGCTGATCGGCCCGACGGTCACGGCGACCGGCGCGGACGTGCTGCTCGTCTCGCTGGGCCTGATCGACCTCGGCTTCTACACGAACAGCGACCAGACGACGGAGAACGTCCGCGTCTTCCTGGCCGCCGCCCGCGCGGCGAACCCCTGCGTCCGGGCCGTGCTGCTGCCGGTCATCCCGAACGTGCGGGCCGAGGAGGAGCCGGCCTTCGCCGCCGAGTGCGCTCGCTTCAACGAGCTGCTCGCGAAGACCGTCGCCGACCTGGACGCGGCGGGCTCGCCGCTGCTGCTCGGCTCGGTCCCGGAGTCGTACGAGCTCCGCGCCGACACCTACGACGGCACCCACCCGGGCCCCACCGGCGAGCACAAGCTGGCGGCGGCCTTCGCCGACGCGATGCACCAGGCGTGGGGGCTGGGCGGGCCGTACCGGGCCGACCGGAGCTGAGACCGGCCCTACGGCGCGTCCACGATCGCGTCCGCCTCGATCTCGACCAGCCAGCCCGGGTCGATGAACCGCGAGACCTCCACGAACGTCGTCACCGGGCGGACGCCGCCGAAGCGTTCGCCGTGGGCGCGGGCCGCCTCCCGCCAGGCCGTCACGTCGGTGAGCATGATCCGGGTGCGGACCACGTCCGCCAGGGACGCGCCCGCCTCCTTCAGCGCCGCCTCCGCGATGTCCAGGCAGCGCACGGTCTGGGCGTATACGTCGCCCGCGCCGGCGAGCCCGCCGTCGGGGCCGATCGGCGCGGTGCCGGCGACGGCCACGTGGGCGCCCTTGCGGACGGCGCGGCAGAAGCCGATCTCGGGCTCCAGCGGAGAGCCGGAGGGGACGTTCAGGCGAGGGAGGGTGCTCATCGGCTGCTCTCGACGGGGCGGTCAGGGGGCGGTCAGGGGGCGGAGAAAGGGAGGGGCAGAGAGAGGGGCGGCCTCGCGCGGACGGCCCGCGCGCCCGGCCGCCGCCGGGTGTGCGGGCCGTCCGTGCGGGGTCACCAGGCGAAGGCCTCCGGGGACGGGCCCGGGCCCGGGAAGATCTCGTCCAGGCCGGCCAGGAGCTCCTCGCCGAGCTCCGCGTCCAGCGCGCGCAGGGCACCCTGGAGCTGCTCCGGGGTGCGCGGGCCGATGATCGGGCCGGTCACCCCGGGGCGGGTGAGCAGCCAGGCCAGGGCCGTCTCGCCCGGGTCCGCGCCGTGCTTGGCCAGCAGGTCCTCGTACGCCTGGAGGCGGGCCCGCGCCGCCGGGTCGGCGAGCACCTCCGCCGCGCGGCCGGTGGCGCGTCGGCCGCCCTCGACCTCCTTGCGGATCACGCCGCCGAGCAGCCCGCCGTGCAGCGGCGACCAGGGGATGACGCCGAGGCCGTACTCCTGCGCGGCCGGGATCACCTCCATCTCGGCGCGCCGCTCGTAGAGGTTGTAGAGGCACTGCTCGCTGACCAGGCCGACCGCGCCGCGCCGGGCGGCGGTCTCGTTCGCCTGGGCGATCTTGTAGCCGGGGAAGTTGGACGAGCCCGCGTACAGGATCTTGCCCTGCTGGACGAGGACGTCGATGGCCTGCCAGATCTCCTCGAAGGGGGTCAGGCGGTCGACGTGGTGGAACTGGTAGACGTCGATGTGGTCGGTGCCGAGCCGCTTCAGGCTGGCGTCGACGGCGCGGCGGATGTTCGCCGCGGAGAGCTTGTCGTGGTTGGGCCAGGCGGGGCCGTCGGGGCCCATGTTGCCGTAGACCTTGGTGGCGAGGACGACCTTCTCGCGGTGGGCCGGGTCCTTGGCGAACCAGGAGCCGATGATCTCCTCGGTGCGGCCCTTGTCGTCGCCCCAGCCGTAGACGTTGGCGGTGTCGAAGAAGTTGAGGCCCGCGTCGAGCGCGGCGTCCATGATCGAGTGACTGGTGGCCTCGTCCGTCTGCGGGCCGAAGTTCATCGTGCCGAGGACGAGTCGGCTGACCTTGAGTCCGGTGCGTCCGAGCTGCGTGTACTCCATGGACACAAAGCCAACGCCTTCGAGTGCGCTCGAAGCAAGGCCCTTCCGGGACGGCGGAGCGGCGGGGCGGAGCGGCGCGCCGCGGCGGGGTCAGCCCACGGTCAGCTCACCACGGACGCCACCGCGATGATCGCGAACATCAGTACGAGCACGCCGGCCATGATCCGGTTACGGGTCTTCGGGTCCACCCCCCGAGATTAACCCGGCCCCTCCACCGCCCCCGCGCCGCCCAGGGGCCATGTGGCGACCGTCTCGTACCGGGGGCGCTCGCCCGGGGTGCCGCCGCCGGGCAGGTTGCTGCGCACCAGGGCCAGCTCGCCGGCCTCCCAGCGGGCCCCCTCGAAGGCGTCCAGCGCCTCGGTGAAGGGGCGCAGGTCGAGGTCCGTGCGCGAGCGGGCCAGGGTCAGATGGGGCTGGTAGCGCCGGTGCTCGTCCATCGCGACACCCGCCCGGCGGGCGGCCGCGTCCGCGCGCTCGGCCAGCAGCCGCAGCTCGTCGAGCCCGCCCGCCACGCCCGTCCACAGCACCGCCCGCCCGAAGTGCCCGCCGCCGTGCAGCCGGAGCGGGAACGGCTCCGTGCGGCGCGCGGCCCGGCCGAGCCGCGCGCGCAGGTCGGGCAGCAGCTCCTCGTCGACCTCGCCCATGAACGCGAGGGTGAGGTGCCAGCCGGGCCGCGAGGTCCAGCGCAGCCGCTCCGCGCCGGGCAGCGCGGCGAGCCGGTCGGCCGCGCGGGCGAGCTCGGCGAGCCGCGCGGCGGGCGGCACGACGGCGGCGAAGAGCCTCATACGGCGAGTGTGGCAGGCCCGGGGACGCGGCGACGGGCCGGGAGACCCGGCGCGCCCTTCCCGCTAGCCTCGCCCGAATGGACACCACGACGATCACCATCAGGAAGGGCGGGGCGGCGGACGTCCCCGTCATGCTCGGGATCCTCGACAGCGCCGTGAGCTGGCTCAACGGCAGGGGGATCACCGCCCAGTGGGGCACCGAGCCGTTCAGCGCCCGCCCGAAGACCGTGGCGCTGGTCGAGCGGGTCGCCGCCGAGGGCGAGCCGTGGCTGGCCGAGGTGGGCGGGGTGCCCGCCGGGACGCTGACGCTGACCCCTCGGCCGGGCGAGTACGTGCCGCCCGCCGATGAGCCGGAGTCGTACATCCGCTTCCTCGCCACCGACGCGCGCTTCCACGGGCTCGGGGTCGGCGCGGCCCTCCTCGCGCACGCCGCGGAGGAGACCCGGCGGCGGGGCGTCTCGCTGCTCCGCGTGGACTGCTTCGCGGGCAGCGAGGGGCGGCTCGTCTCCTACTACGAGCGCCAGGGCTTCACCCGTACGGAGGCGTTCACGGTCGGCGACTGGCCCGGTCAGGTGCTGGAGCGCCGGGTGTGACATGTGGGGCGGCCGGGGTCATCGGGACGTGTGGGGCGGCCGGGGCCGTCGGGACGCCCGGGACGGCCAAAGCGACCAAGGCGACCCGGCTGCCCGCGACGCCCGCGACGCCCGCGACGCCCGCGACGCCCGGCGCGGCGGGGGCCGGTCCCGGTGGGACCGCCCCCGCGCGCGGGGTCACGCCGCCGTCGCCAGCCGCTCGCGCGGGACGAAGCGGACCTGCGGGTGGCCGTGGTGCCAGCCCCAGGCGAGCCGAAGGCGCCCCACACGGGCCAGGACCAGGCCGATCACGGCCGCCGAGGCCAGCGAGACCAGGCCGCCGGTCGCGAAGCCGACCCGCGCGCCGTACGTGTCGGTGACCCAGCCGAGCAGCGGGGCGCCGATCGGGGTGCCGCCGGCGAACACCATCATGTAGAGGCTCATCACCCGGCCCCGCATGACCGGCTCGGTGGCCATCTGGACCGCCGAGTTCGCGGTGATGTTCACCGTGAGGCCGATCATGCCGATCGGCACGAGGAGCAGCGCGAACAGCCAGAACGCGGGCGACAGCGCCGCCGCGACCTCCAGGGCGCCGAAGACGACCGCCGCGACCACCAGCATCCGCAGCCGGGTGGAGCCGCGGCGGGCCGCGAGCAGGGCGCCCACCAGCGAGCCGGCCGCCATCAGGGTGTTGAGGAAGCCGTACGTGCCGGCGCCGACGTGGAAGACCTCGCTGGAGAAGGCCGTCAGCCAGATCGGGAAGTTGAACCCGAAGGTGCCGATGAAGCCGACGAGGACGATCGGCCAGATCAGGTCGGGCCGCCCGGCCACGTACCGCAGGCCCTCCCGGAGCTGGCCCTTGCCGCGCGGCGCGCGCTCCACCTTGTGCAGCTCGCCCGGCCGCATCAGCCAGAGCGCGACGAGCGGGGCCAGGAAGGACAGGCCGTTGATCAGGAAGGCCCAGCCGCTGCCGACACCGGCGATCAGCACGCCCGCGACGGCGGGGCCGACGAGGCGCGCGGACTGGAAGTTCGCCGAGTTCAGCGAGACCGCGTTGCGCAGCCGGTCGGGGCCGACCATCTCGGAGACGAAGGACTGCCGGGCCGGGTTGTCGACCACCGTGACCATGCCGAGCAGGAAGGCGACCAGGTAGACGTGCCAGACCTGGACCTGGCCGGAGAGGGTGAGCACGGCGAGCGCGAGACCGCACAGGCCGAGCGCGGCCTGGCTGACGATCAGCAGCCGGCGCTTCGGGTAGCGGTCGGCGATGACGCCTCCGTAGAGGCCGAACAGCAGCATCGGCAGGAACTGCATCGCCGTGGTGACGCCGACGGCGGCGGCGGAGCCGGTGAGGCTCAGGACCAGCCAGTCCTGGGTGATCCGGGCCATCCACGTACCGGTGTTGGAGACGATCGCTCCGGAGAAGAACAGCCGGTAGTTGCGGACGCCGAGCGAGGAGAAGGTTTCCCCCCGCCCGCGGGTCTTGAGGGTGGGTTTATGGACGGGTGCGGAGTCTGCTCCGGGTCCCGTGCTCAAAGTGCGTCGCCTCCTCGGCTGCGGTTTCAGAGATGGGCGAGCTTCTCCAGGACCGGGGCGGCCGCGCGCAGCTTGGCCCATTCGTCCTCGTCCAGGCCCTCGGCGAGGGCGGCCAGCCAGGCGTTCCGCTTGCGGCGGGACTCGTCGAGCATGGCCTCGGCCTGCTCGGTCTGGCGGACCACCTTCTGCCGGCGGTCGTCGGGGTGCGGCTCCAGCCGGACCAGTCCCTTGGCTTCGAGCAGCGCGACGATGCGGGTCATCGACGGCGGCTGGACGTGCTCCTTGCGGGCCAGCTCACCGGGGGTGGCCGAGCCGCAGAGCGACAGGGTGCCGAGCACCGACATCTCGGTGGGGCTCAGCGACTCGTCGACGCGCTGGTGCTTCAGGCGTCGGCTCAACCGCATCACGGAGCTGCGGAGCGCGTTCACGGCCGCTGCGTCGTCGGCGGTGCCGTGGTACAGATCAGGCATGTTCCTTAGCGTAACTCATTACCCTGTCTAAATACCAATCGAAAACATGTAGCCGCCAACTGTCACCCGAACGGGTGAGAGCCATCCGGAAAGCGACGCACGGAGGGCTTCCGTGGCGCGACCCTGACGGGCATGGATTCGACCGTGTTCAGCCTGCGCCTCGACGGAGAGCTGCTCGAACGGCTCCGCGGGCATGCCGCCAGACGCGGAATGAGCGTCCAGGACTATGTCGTCCGGACGCTCATTCGCGAGGATTTCGACGAGCGGTTCAAGACCGCCGTCGACGAGACGGAGAGGTTCTACGGGAGGGACGCCGAGGACGCGGGGGACGAGGCGGCCGACACCGGTCCGGCCGCGGCGACCCCCCGCGCGGCTCACATCAGGCCGAGCGCCGGCATCGCGTAGTAGAAGACGAAGACCGCGGAGACCGCGTACATCGCCACCGGGACCTCGCGGCCCCGGCCGGCCGCGAGACGCAGCACGCTGAAGGTGATGAAGCCGACGCCGATGCCGTTGGTGATCGAGTACGTGAACGGCATCATCATCATCGCCAGGAAGGCCGGCACGGCGATCGTGAAGTCGCTCCAGTCGATCTCCTTGATCGAACCGGCCAGGATCAGGAAGCCGACCGCCAGCAGCGCGGGGGTGGCCGCCTGCGAGGGCACCATCGTGGCCAGCGGCGTCAGGAAGAGCGCGACCGAGAACAGCGCGCCGGTGACCACCGAGGCCAGGCCCGTGCGGGCGCCCTCGCCGACACCCGCCGTGGACTCCACGAAGCAGGTGGTGGCGGAGGACGAGGTGGCGCCGCCGGAGGCGACGGCGAGGCCGTCGACCAGCAGGACCTTGTTGATGCCGGGGAAGTTGCCGTCCTTGTCCGTCAGCTTGGCCTCGTCGCCGACGCCGAGGATCGTGCCCATGGCGTCGAAGAAGCAGGACAGCAGGACGGTGAAGACGAAGAGGACGCCGGTCAGCACGCCGACCTTGGAGAAGCCGCCGAACAGGCTGACCTGGCCGACCAGGCCGAAGTCGGGCGAGGAGACCGGGCTGCCGGGCCACTCCGGGGTGGTCAGGCCCCAGGACGGGACGTCGGCGACGGCGTTGATCACCATGGCGACGATCGTCATCACGACGATGGAGATCAGGATCGCGCCCGGCACCTTGCGGACGATCAGGGCCAGGGTCAGCAGCGTGCCCAGGATGAAGACCAGCACCGGCCAGCCCATGAGGTGCCCGTTCGAGCCGAGCTGGAGCGGGACCGTGGTGTGCGCGGCGTCCGGCATCCGGGAGACGAAGCCCGAGTCGACCAGGCCGACGAGCATGATGAACAGGCCGAGGCCGATCGCGATGCCCTTGCGCAGGCCGACCGGTACGGCGTTCATGACCCGCTCGCGCAGACCCGTGGCGACCAGCAGCATCACGACCAGACCGGCGAGCACGACCATGCCCATCGCGTCCGGCCAGGACATCTTGGGCGCGAGCTGGAGCGCGACGACCGTGTTGACGCCGAGACCGGCCGCGAGCGCGATCGGCACGTTGCCGATGACGCCCATCAGCAGGGTCGAGAAGGCGGCGGTCAGCACCGTGGCGGTGACCAGCTGGCCGCCGTCGAGCTGGTGGCCGTACATGTCCTTCGCGCTGCCCAGGATGATCGGGTTCAGCACGATGATGTAGGCCATCGCGAAGAAGGTGGCGAAGCCGCCACGGATCTCGCGGGCGACGGTGGAGCCGCGCTCGGAGATCTTGAAGTAGCGGTCGAGACCGGAGACGGGCCCCTGCGGGGTCTCCGGGGACGTGGCCTTGGCGGGGGCCGTCGAGCTCATGGGGGTTCCTCTTCGGAGGTTCAGAGAAGTCCTTTTTGGCGGTTCATACGAATGGAACCCGCCAGAGGCAAACCGTTTCAGTATGAACACATGAACGAGAGCGAGTCCATCTCCGCGCGTAGATACGAAAACGAGCCGCCTAGACTGAGACCCATGGCGAAGTGGACACCCCAGCACGAGGCACCCGAACCCCTTGAGGGGCCGGTCGTCGCCACCATCACGGGCGGCACGATCCTCTGGTTCGTCCTGTTCCTCGTCCAGGTCCCCTTCTACGGGTGGTTCGACGACCGGGACCTCACCTGGTGGGTCTGGACCTGCCTGGCCGGCGCGGGCCTCGGCCTGATCGGCATCTGGTACGTGCGCAAGCGCGACGCCGCCATCAAGCGGCACGCCGCGGCCCAGGAGGCGACCCCGCCCCCCGCCCCGTAGTCCCAGGGGACCATTCCGCTCCTCCCCCGGTCTGATCTTCGGACTTCTCGGCGGGTGTCCCGCCCTTTCGCCCCGTACCGTCGAAAGCATGACTCAGCGGGCGAAGATCGACACCGACGGCGAGGGCACCGGGCCGGCGGCGGGGCGACCACCCGTCGTGCACCGGCCCACGGGCCTGACCACCGCCGAGGTCGCCGAGCGCGTCGCCCGGGGCGAGATCAACGACGTCCCGCTGCGCAGCTCCCGCTCCACCGCCGACATCGTCCGAGGCAACGTCTTCACCCGCTTCAACGCGATCATCGGCGTGCTCTGGGCGATCATGCTCTTCGTCGCGCCGATCCAGGACAGCCTCTTCGGCTTCGTGATCATCGCCAACACCGGCATCGGCATCATCCAGGAACTGCGCGCCAAGAAGACCCTCGACGGGCTCGCCGTCATCGGCGAGGCCAAACCCACCGTCCGCCGCGACGGCGCCGCCACCGAGATCTCCACCTCCGAGATCGTCCTCGGCGACCTCATCGAGCTCGGTCCCGGCGACAAGGTCGTCGTCGACGGCGAGGTCGCCGAGGCCGACAGCCTGGAGGTCGACGAGTCGCTGCTGACCGGCGAGGCCGACCCGGTCGTCAAGAAGCCCGGCGACCCGATGATGTCCGGCTCCTTCGTCGTCGCCGGCGGCGGCGCCTTCACCGCCACCAAGGTCGGCCGCGAGGCCTACGCCGCCCAGCTCGCCGAGGAGGCGTCCCGCTTCACCCTGGTCCACTCCGAGCTGCGCACCGGCATCTCCACGATCCTCAAGTACGTCACGTGGATGATGATCCCCACCGCGATCGGGCTGATCATCAGCCAGCTCGTCGTCAAGAACAACGACCTCAAGGAGTCCATCGCCCGCACGGTCGGCGGCATCGTCCCGATGATCCCCGAGGGCCTGGTGCTGCTCACCTCCGTCGCCTTCGCGATCGGCGTGATCCGGCTCGGCCGCAAGCAGTGCCTCGTCCAGGAGCTGCCCGCGATCGAGGGCCTGGCCCGGGTGGACGTGGTCTGCCTCGACAAGACCGGCACCCTCACCGAGGGCGGCATGGACGTCACCGACCTGCGCCTGCTCGGCGGCGCCGACGAGAGCTACGTCCGCACCGTGCTCGGCGCCCTCGGCGAGTCCGACCCGCGCCCCAACGCCTCCCTCCAGGCCATCATCGACGCCTACCCGGACTCGGTGGACTGGCGCTGCACCGAGTCGCTGCCGTTCTCCTCGGCCCGCAAGTACAGCGGCGCCGCCTTCAGCGAGGGCGACGGCGAGAACTCCACCTGGCTGCTCGGCGCCCCCGACGTGCTGCTGCCGCCCGGCGACCCGGCGCTCGCCGAGGTGGACCGGCTCAACGAGCAGGGCCTGCGGGTGCTGCTGCTGGCCCGCGCCGCCGCCGAGCTCGACTCCCCCAAGGTCGCCGAGGGCGCCCGCGCCACCGCGCTCGTCGTCCTCGAACAGCGGCTGCGGCCCGACGCCGCCGACACCCTGGCCTACTTCGCCGACCAGAACGTCTCGGCCAAGGTCATCTCCGGCGACAACGCGGTCTCCGTCGGCGCCGTCGCCGGCAAGCTGGGCCTGCCCGGCGCCGAGAACACCGTCGACGCCCGCACCCTGCCCGCCGACCCCGAGGCCATGGCCGAGGTCCTCGACGCCAACGCGGTCTTCGGCCGGGTCACCCCGCAGCAGAAGCGCGACATGGTCGCCGCCCTCCAGTCCCGCGGCCACACCGTCGCCATGACCGGCGACGGCGTCAACGACGTGCTCGCGCTCAAGGACGCCGACATCGGCGTCTCCATGGGCTCCGGCTCCGAGGCCACCCGGGCCGTCGCCCAGATCGTCCTCCTCAACAACTCCTTCTCGACGCTGCCGTCGGTGGTCGCCGAGGGCCGCCGGGTCATCGGCAACATCACCCGGGTCGCGACGCTCTTCCTCACCAAGACGGTCTACTCGGTGCTGCTCGCGATCCTGGTGGTCTGCTCCCAGGTCGAGTACCCGTTCCTGCCCCGGCACCTCACCCTGCTGTCCACGCTGACCATCGGCGTCCCCGCCTTCTTCCTGGCCCTCGCCCCGAACAAGGAGCGCGCCAAACCGCACTTCGTCCGCAGGGTGATGCGGTACGCGATCCCCGCCGGCGTCATCGCGGGCACCGCCACCTTCGTCACCTACCTGCTGGCCCGGCACTACTACACCGGGCCCGACGCCCTCGACGCCGAGACCAGCGCGGCCACCCTCACGCTCTTCCTGGTCTCCATGTGGGTGCTCGCGATCATCGCCCGCCCCTACACCTGGTGGCGGATCGCCCTGGTGGCGACCATGGGCGGCGCCTTCCTGCTCGTGCTCGTCGTGCCCTGGCTGCAGAGCTTCTTCGCCCTGAAGCTGGTCGGCGTCACGATGCCGTGGACGGCGGTCGCCATCGCCGCGGCGGCCTCGGCGCTGCTGGAGGTCGTCTGGCGCTGGGTGGGACGCAGGTTCCCCGCCTGAACCCCTGACACGGCGACGGGGGCCCGCGTCCTGCGCGGGCCCCCGTCGCCGTGTCCGGCGGGCTCAGTCGAACCAGCGGTCCCGGGCCAGCTCCGCCGTCCGGGACGGGTCCTCCAGGAGGGCCGCCACCTCGAAGCGGCGCGGCCACTGCCCCGCCGCCCAGGCCAGACCGGCGGCCACGCCCTCCAGGGTCGCGGCGTGCACCACCCCGTCGGGGGTGCGCCGCCAGTCCAGCTCGATCTCCGCGGCCAGCAGCTCCTCGTGCTCCACGTAGGTGGCGGGGGTCCCCGGGCCGAGCAGCGCGCGCACCGCCGCCGGCACCTCGTGCTCCTCGCCGGCCGTCGTGACCCCGGCGTCCACCGCCTCGCTCAGCCGCCGCACCTGGAACAGCTCCGCCAGCTCCGCCGCCCGCTCCGGGGCGACCGGCAGCAGCGGCCGGCCCGTCGCCAGCGGCAGCAGGTCGGGGGCGTCGGCGACCAGCGCGTCCGCCGCGTCGACGACGATCAGGTCCCCGTCCACGACCGCGCGCAGCTCGTCGGGGAGGGTGACCTGCTCCGGGTCGAGCCCGGCCAGCGCCGTGTACAGGGCGTGCAGCTGGGCGCCGGACACCTCGCGGGACGGGTCGGCGAGCCGCCCGAGGAGCTCGGCGGCGCCGCCGGGCTCGTCCAGGAGCGCCGGGACGGAGGTGCGCACGCCGAGCGCGCGCAGCACCTGCTCGTCCTCGAAGCCGGTCGCGTCGGCGGCGTCGTACAGGCCGGTCAGCAGCGGGTCCGTGCCCGCCGCGCGCAGCCCGGCGGGGCGCCGCCCGCCGAGCACCGGGTGGTCGCGCAGCCACCAGGCGGTGTACGGGCGCACGGTCTCCGTGGTGCCGTCCGGCAGCAGCACCCGCACCGGCTGGGTCAGGGCGTCCCGCAGCGGCGGCCGCGCGAGCATGGCCAGCGCCCGGGGCCAGGCGTCGTCGTCGACGAGGTCCAGGTCGCGGACGGCCACGATCTCGGTCGCCACCGGCGGCACGGGGGTGTGCGGGAGCCGGTCCAGGACGTCCTCGCACCACACGTCGACGGCGTCCAGGAGCCCGGCGTCGTCCGGCTCCGGGTAGTCGCCCTCGCGGGGCTCCAGCTCGTCGGGGTCGAGGACCAGGTCGGCGGCGCGGACCAGCGCGAAGTCGGCGAGCACCCCGCAGGCGGCGAGCGGCCCGGGGCCCCAGCGGTCGGCGAGCTCCTGGTCGACGAAGGCCAGCTCGCCCTCGCGCATCACGGCGGCGAACGGCGAGCCGGGCATCACGAGCTCGCCCGCCGGGGCCGTCTCGCCGTCCTCGTCGGGCAGCGCGAGCGCGCCCAGCCAGGGCTCGTCGCCGGGGGCCAGGCCGGCGTCCCGGACCAGCGCCAGGACCGTCTCGGCGAGCTCCTCGGCGTCCAGGGCGTCGGCGTCCTCGTCCCAGATCTCCCCGGCGTCGAGGGAGGCGGCGACGGCGGCCCGGACCTGCGGGGTCGTCAGCACCGCCCGGGGCGTGGCCGGGAGGGCGCCCAGCTTCTCCAGGAGCGGGTGCGCGGCCTCCGGGTGCGCGACCTTCAGGCCGAGCCGGGTGAGCTCGGCGGGGGTGCGCTCCTGCGGCAGGAGGACCTGGCGGGGGCCGATGGTGGTGCGGACCCTGGGCGCCTGCGGGGCGGCGTCCTCGTCGCCGTACGGGCCGGGGACGGCGTCCTCGTCGCCGTACGGGCCGGAGACGGCGTCCCGGGCGGGCTCGGCGGGCGCGGCGAGCGGCACCGGAAGGCCGGTGAGCCGGTCCGGGTCGACGCCCGCCAGCGAGTCGTACAGGCGCCACCACCACGAGGGCGCCCGGTCCACGCCCGCGAGCCGGTCCACCGCCTCGGTCAGCGGGACCCGGCCGACGCCGAGGGTGCGCAGCTCCACGCGGCGTTCCAGGCCCGCCGGGAGGAGCGTCGGGAAGACCTCGGCCAGCACCTCGACGGTCTCGGCGCCGGCGCCCTCGACGATCTCGGCCTCGATGGGGCGCAGCGCGGCCAGGTCCTCGGAGGGGGTGGCGGGGGCGAGGAAGGCGATCCGGGGCAGCCGCTCCAGGACGGCGGCGCGCAGGGCGCCGTCGAGCGGGCCCTTGCCGAGCGGGCCGGGCACCAGGTCGAGGGCGGCGGGGGTCACCGGGTGCCAGTCGGCGAGGAGTTCGGCGTAGGCGTCGCCGGCGCGCTGCACGAGGAAGTCGGTGAGCGGGCCGGGGGCCGGGTGGCGGCGGGCGGTGTCGAGCGGGAAGGAGGCGATGAGCAGGGCGGGGATGCCGAGCGGCTCGTCGGTGGGGGTGGGGGCGTGCACGACGGGGGTGGTGCGGGGGTAGCGGGGGGCGCCCTCGGGGTCGACGGGGACGGCCCAGGTGACGGACCAGTGCGGGCGCAGGCGCTCCTCGACGGGCCGGTCCTTGAGGAGGTCAGGGTCGAGCGGTCCGGAGTGGCTGACGGTCCGCCAGCGGTGCGCCCCGGCGGCGGAGTCGGCCGTGTCGGCGATGGTGACGTAGCCGTCGCGCTCGTCCCGGACCAGGGAGCGGACGCCCTGGGCGGTCTCGACGACGACCTCGGTGAGGCCGGGGAGGGCGAGCAGCAGGGCGTCGTCGACGGCGTCGAGCAGGCGTTCGGCGAGGTCCTCGGCGGCGGAGTCGCGCAGGGGCAGCACGACGACCGTGTCGTAGCCGTCGGGGGCGGTGCCCTCGGCGGGCAGCGGGAGGCGCAGCAGGGGGACGTGGCCGTCGCGGCGGCGCAGTTCGTCGCCGAGGCCGGGGCTGTGCCGGGCCGCGTCGGCGGCGAGTTCGCGGGCCTCGGCGAGGGACCAGCGGACGCCGCCGTGGCGGCCGAGGACGGCGGGCTCGTCGGAGACGGCGAGGACGGCGGCGAAGCCGACGCCGAAGCGCCCGACGGACGCGGTGTCGCGCTCGGTGCGCTTGGCGGAGGCGCGCAGGGTGGAGAGGCTCTCCACGCCGGTGGCGTCCAGCGGGGCGCCGGTGTTGGCGGCGGCGAGGACGGCGGGGCCCTCGGGGTCCGCCGGGTGCAGGGTGAGCCGGAGCCGGCCGGTGACGCCGGCGCGGGCGGCGGCGTCGGCGGCGTTCTGGGCGAGTTCGACGACGAGCCGGTCGCGGTAGCCGCCGAGGGCCAGGTCCTCCTCGGCGTTGGCGTCCTCGCGGAAGCGGGCGGGTCCCGCGCCCCACGCGTCGAGCACGCCTCTGCGGAGCCGTGCGGTACCGAAGGGGTCGGTTCCGTCGGTCGTCGTCCTGACGCTGACGCTCACGTCTGACTCCACTCTGCGGTACGGGGTACGGGCCGGTGCCCGAAGGTACCGCGCCCCGCGACGTGCCCCGCGCGGGGGCGCGGGTGCCGTGGGGGCGCTCGGGGGCAATCCCCGGGCCCGGTCCCCGCGGCCGGTCCCCGCGGCCGTGACCGCTACGAGTGGCCGAGGTCCTCCGAACCGGTGTCGGGCTCGGAGGTGGAGCCGGAGTCCTTCGCGGGGCGCAGCGGGAACGCGTCCGCGGCCATCGAGTCCAGGACCGGCGGCGCCGGGCGCGGCGGCTTCGGCATGACGGCCGCCTCGGAGTGCCCGCCGCAGCCGTACGCGAGCGAGACGACCCGCCCGTCGGCGGGCGAGAACTCGTTGGCGCAGACGCCGAACGCCTGCTTCAGGGAGCCCGCGATGGGCACCAGGAAGGCGCAGGAGACGCAGGTGGCGGGCGCCGCCTGGGCCATCGGGGTCTTCGCCCCGAAGGCCTCCTCCCAGCGGTCCGCGGCCACGTGCAGGCCGTAGCGGGACAGCACCCGGGCGCGGCGCATCCCGAGCTCCTCGGCGACCGAGGCGAGGGCGCCGCGGGACGGGGCGCGCTCGGTGATCTCCGCGTCCTCGGCGTCGAGGTGGTCGGCGAGCTCCTCGGAGACCGCGGAGTTCGGCGGCGGGGCGTCCTCGCCCGTGTAGCCGGGCTCCAGGCGCAGGTCGTCCTGCTCGGTGGGCAGCAGGTCGCCGGGGCCCATGTCGCCGGGGCGCAGCCGCTCGCTCCACGGCACCCATTCGGGGGCCAGCAGGGAGTCCGGGCCGGGCAGCAGGACGGTTTCGTCAAGCGTGACGTTCTTCGCGCGGGAGGCGCGGGCGACCGTCACGGCCCACCGCCAGCCCCGGTAGCCGGGCTCCTTGCACTCGAAGAAGTGCGTGACGACCCGGTCGCCCTCGGAGACCGCCTCGACGTGCTCCCCGACGACGCCGGGGGCGGCGGCCTCCTCGGCGGCTTCGCGGGCGAGCTCTACGGCCTCGACGCAGAGGCGGTCGGGGGTACGCGTGGCTCGCGGGGTACGCGGGGTTCGCGTCGTCGCAGCACTCACAGGTCTCGCTTCTCTCCTACGCCGTCTCACGGGTGCGCCGGCCGAGGAGCGGGAGCGAAGTCCCGGGTCGTGGGCGGAGCGGACCAGAGGGCCGCATCGACGTCCACGCCCGGCATGACTCGCGCGTCTCGGGCACACCTATCGTCATCCATTCTGCGGGATGCCGAAGAGGCGCGCGGCCGAGAACATCCGCCGGCGACGCGCTACGCACGCTACCCTCTCCGCCGCCCGCCGCCCACCTGCCCGTACCAAACGGCCCGCATCGCGGACGATCCCGAAGCCCGTCCGGGCCGCGCCACGGTTCGTCCGTCGGGCGCGTGGGGCACTATGGCGGAGTGGCAGCCGCACGGTCTTCCGCACGATCGCACGATCATGCCGGGCCGCTCAGCCGAGCGGGCCGGGCGGTCGGGCGCGCCCTCCGCCTGCCCTTCACCGGCACCGCCAGAGGCATCCGGCGGGCGACGCACGCGCACGGCGCGGGCGAGTCGGGCCTGGGCCGGCTGATCGAACTGCACGCGGTGAACGGCGCCGGCGACGTCATGATCACCGTGGCCCTCGCCACCACCGTCTTCTTCGCGGTGCCCACCGACGAGGCGCGCGGCCGGGTCGCCCTCTACCTGGGCATCACGATGCTGCCCTTCACCCTGCTCGCCCCCGTGATCGGCCCGCTCCTGGACCGGATCCCGCACGGCCGGCGCGCCGCGATGGCCGGGGCGATGCTCACCCGCGCGGTGCTGGCCATCGCCATGTCCGGCGCGGTCGCCACCGGCGGGCTCCAGCTCTATCCGGCGGCGCTGGGCGTGCTCGTCGCCTCGAAGGCGTACGGGGTGGTGCGCAGCGCCGTCGTGCCCCGGCTGCTCCCACCGGGCTTCTCGCTGGTGAAGGCGAACTCGCGGGTGACCCTCGCCGGGCTGCTGGCCACCGGCATCGCCGCGCCGATCGGCGCCGGGCTCCAGCTGATCGGGCCCGCCTGGCCGCTGTACGGGGCGTCCGCGCTGTTCGCGCTGGGCACGTTCTGGGCGCTGCGGATGCCGCCGAAGGTGGACTCCGCGAAGGGTGAACGGCGGGCCCATCTGCTGACGCACGGCGAGAAGAGGCCGAGCCTGCGCTCGGTCGGCCCCTCGGTGCTGCACGGGCTCCAGGCGAACGCCTCGCAGCGGATGCTGTCGGGTTTCCTGATCTTCTTCCTGGCGTTCCTGCTGCGCGTGCACCCCCTGTCGGGGCAGAGCGCGGCGGTCTCGCTGGGCATCGTGGGCGTGGCGGCGGGTGTGGGCAACGCGTGCGGGACGGCGATGGGCTCGCTGCTGCGGGACCGGGGGCACGGGCCCGAGGTGATCATCGCCACCATGCTGTCGACGGTGCTGGCCACCGCGATCTGTACGGCGGTCTTCTTCGGCGGGGTGATGGTGGCGGTGCTCGGCGCGGTCGCGGGGCTGACCCAGGCCCTGTCGAAGCTGTCCCTGGACGCGCTGATCCAGCGGGACGTGCCGGAGCTGGTGCGCACCTCGGCGTTCGCCCGTTCGGAGACGGCGCTGCAGATGGCGTGGGTGGTGGGCGGCGGGATCGGGATCTCGCTGCCGCTGAACGGGATGGTGGGCATGTCGGTGGCGGCCGGGATCCTGGCACTGGGCGCGCTGCTGTCCGTACGGGGGCTGCTCGCCGCCGCCCGGCGGCAGAAGGAGCGCGACGGGACGGCGAAGGCGCGGGTGGCGTAGCGCGCCGGGCGGCCGGTGCGGCGGCGCGGGGCCCGGTGCCGGAGGTGCGGGACCCCGGTGCCGCGGCGCGGGACGCCGGTGCCGCAGGCGCGGGACCCCCGGTGCCGGAGTGTCCGCGACGGCGCCGATCCGGGCGGGTCCGGCGGCGCGCCGTACCCCCGCGTGGCGCCGGAGCGGCGGCCCGATAGCCTTCGGCCCATGACCGTTGCGTTCCTCACCCGCAAGCGCCGCCGGGCCGTCGCGGCCCTCGGGGCCGTCTCCGCCGGGCTCCTCGTCCTCTCCGCCTGCGACAAGCCGACGCCGCTCGCGACCGTGACGGTCGGGACCGAGTCGGTGAACTCCGAGGCGGCCTGCTACAACGACGGCGACCCCCTCAAGGAGTCGCAGATCTCGGCCTGCCTCAACAAGAAGGCCGAGAAGTCGATCACCGTCGAGTCCGACGACAAGATCCGTTTCGGCGTCGACCCGGACATCGCCGAGAACGGCTGGACCATCTTCCTGGGCGGCCAGCAGGCCGAGCCGGAGCCGTACAAGAAGACGTACCGGACCATCCCGGCCAGCGCCTTCTTCTCCAGCCAGTCCGGCGAGGCGACCAACCAGACCCAGGTCACCCTCGTCGAGAACACCGGCAAGACCGTGACCGGCATCTGGCACTTCGAGCTGAAGAAGAAGTCCTGATCCACCGGATCCTCGTCGTGACCGCGGTGGCGGCGGAGGCCGACTCCGTCGCCGCCGGTCTCGCGTCCGCCGGACCGGGCGAGGGCGAGCGCCCGCTGCCCGGCGGCTTCGCGCTGCGCCGGTACCCGCGGGCCGACGTGCTCGTCGCGGGTGTCGGTCCGGCCGCCGCCGCGACGGCCACCGCGACCGCCCTGGCCTGTGCCCCCGCCCCGTACGCGCTCGTCGTGTCGGCCGGGATCGCCGGGGGCTTCGCGCCGCGCGCCCCGCTCGGGTCGCTCGTGGTCGCGGACGCGGTCGTCGCGGCCGACCTGGGGGCCGAGACCCCCGAGGGCTATCTGCCCGTCGACGCGCTCGGCTTCGGCCGCTCGGCGCACCCCGTGGACCCGGCGCTCGCCGCCCGGCTCGCGGCCGCCCTCGCGGACGCCGGCCTGCCCTGCGCGGTCGGGCCCGTCCTCACCGTCTCCACGGTCACCGGCACCGCCGCCCGCGCCGCCGAGCTGGCGGCGCGTCACCCGGGGGCCGTCGCCGAGGCGATGGAGGGCTTCGGGGTGGCCGAGGCCGCCGCCGCCCACGGCCTGCCGGTCGCCGAGATCCGGTCCGTGTCCAACGCCGTCGGCCCGCGCGACCGCGCCGCCTGGCGCATCGGCGAGGCCCTCGGCGCGCTGCGGGACGCCTTCGCGCTGCTCGACGAGGGCGTGCTCGCGTCCGTCACCGCCCCCGAGGAGCCGGAGTCCCCGTCATGACCACGCTGAAGATCGCCTACTCGCCCTGCCCGAACGACACCTTCGTCTTCGACGCCTGGGCCCATGGCCGGGTCCCCGGCGCCCCGCGCCTGGACGTGACCTTCGCCGACATCGACCTCACCAACGGCTGGGCCGAGCGCGGCGGGGCCCCGTACGACGTCCTGAAGGTGTCGTACGCGGTGCTGCCGTGGGTCCTCGACGAATACGCCCTGCTGCCCTGCGGAGGCGCCCTGGGGCGCGGCTGCGGCCCGCTGGTGCTGACCCGGGAGCCCGGGGCGGACCTCACCGGGAAGACCGTCGCGGTGCCGAGCGAGCGTTCGACGGCCTATCTGCTGTTCCGGCTGTGGGCGGCGGACGTCGTCCCCGGCGGGGTCGGCGAGATCGTCGTGCTGCCCTTCCACGAGATCATGCCCGCCGTCCGGGACGGCAAGGTCGACGCCGGGCTCGTCATCCACGAGGCCCGCTT
Organism: Streptomyces sp. NPDC042100; assembly: GCF_055582325.1. NCBI lineage: Bacteria > Bacillati > Actinomycetota > Actinomycetes > Kitasatosporales > Streptomycetaceae > Streptomyces > Streptomyces sp. NPDC042100. The sequence continues at coordinate 224,116 of NZ_JBVJDK010000001.1, read as the reverse complement.
CACCTACCGGGACTACGGGCTGCACGCGCTCGCCGACATGGGCGAGCACTGGGAGCACACCACCGGACTGCCCATCCCGCTGGGCGCGATCATCGCCAAGCGCTCCCTGGGCGAGGAGACGCTGCGGCTGCTCGCCGCGTCGGCGCGGAGCTCGGTCCGGATGGCCTGGGACGACCCGGCCGCCTCCCGGCCGTACGTGCTGGAACACGCGCAGGAGATGGACGCCAGGGTGGCCGACCAGCACATCGGCCTCTACGTGAACGAGTTCACCGCCGACCTCGGCGAGAGCGGCTACGCGGCGGTGCGCGGGCTGCTCACGCGCGCCGCGGCCGAAGGGCTCGTACCGCCCCTCGGCCCGGACGCGCTGCGGTTCCCCTGACCGGGACGGTACGGACCCGGCGGTAGGACCAGGGCCGGGCGGGCCCTAGACGTCGAGCTGGTCGGCGACGGCGCGGAGCATCCCGGCGATCTTCCCGCCGTGCGCCTTGTCGGGGTACCGGCCGCGCTCCAGCTGCTGGGTGACGTTCTCCAGGAGCGTGGTGAGGTCCTGGACGATGGACGCCAGTTCGTCGGGCTTACGGCGCTGCGCCGCGGCGACGGACGGGGTCGGGTCCAGAATCGTCACCGAGAGCGCCTGGTCGCCGCGCTGACCGGCGACCACGCCGAACTCGACGCGCTGCCCCGGCTTCAGGGCGTCGACGCCGTCCGGGAGCACCGACGAGTGCACGAAGACGTCGCCGCCGTCGTCGCGGGAGAGAAAGCCGAAGCCCTTCTCGCTGTTGAACCATTTGACCTTGCCGGTAGGCACGTCCGTCCTCGTCCTCGTACTCGATGGGTGCGCCGGGATTCCGGCTCGGGAATGAGATGAAAGAGATACAGCGGGTCACCTGTGAACGACCCGCCGGCACCAAGGCTAATGCGATCAGGGCCCGTGACAAGACGTCGCCGGACTGTTGTCCGCGCCTGGGAACTACCCTGGCCGAATGCGTAGTGAAACCCCCTCGGCCCCCTCGGCAGCCACGGACGACAGCGCGCCCGGCGACGGACTGGTCCGCGCCGGCGCGATCGTCTTCATCGTCGGCGCGGTGGCGACGCTGGTCACGGTGGCTCCGCTGTTCCTCGGCACGAAGCCGTTCCCGACCGTGGCCTACCTGGTCTCCATGCTCATGGGCGTCGGATTCCTGGTGGCCGGCGCCGGGGTGCTGCGCTCGATCGGCGCCCAGCGACGCCGCGCCAAGGCGGTCCAGGCCGCGGCGGCTCAGCCCCGGTAGCCCTCCCACCAGGCACGGAAGTCCGTCAGGTCGGCGAGGACCACGTCCGCGCCGGCCGCGCGCAGCTCCTCGGGGGCGCACGGACCGGTCGCCACGGCGACCGCGTACGCGCCGGCGGTCGCCGCCCCGCGCACATCGCCCACGTGATCACCCACGTACACCCCCGCGCCGTGGGCGCGCAGCGCCTTCGCCTTGCCCTCGGCGAACAGGCCACCGACGATCGCGTCCGGCTCGATGCCGAGGTGGGCGAAGTGCAGCCTGGCCTGCGGCTCGTTCTTCGCGGTCACCACGATGGTCCGGCCGCCGGCCTCGCGAACGGCTTGAATCGCATCCACCGCGCCCGGCATCGGGACGGTCGGCTCGATCGCGTGGACGCCGTAGAACTCCCGGTAGAGGGCCGCCATCTCCGTCACCCGCTCCTCGGGGAACCAGTGCGCCAGCTCCTGCTCCAGCGGCGGCCCGAGCCGGGTGACGACCAGGTCGGCGTCGACCTCCACACCGGTGGCCGCCGAGAGCGCCTCGAACGCGGCCTTGATGCCGGGACGGGTGTCGAGCAGCGTCAGGTCGAGGTCGAAACCGACGGTGAGGGGGCTCGGGGGAACGGGCCCGGAGGGCGTCGCGGGGGTCGGTGCGGGGGGCGTCGCGGGGGTCGTCGTCATACGGGCCATTGTGCCCGGGTGTTCGAAAAGGGCGGCTGTCTAGACTGGGGCGAGACTTAGCCAAGCCTTACCGAATCTCGTCCCCCTGATGGGTGTACATGACCGCCCCACGTACCCGGCGCGCCGTCGCGACCGGCGCGGCCCTCGCCGCCCTGGTGCTCGCGATCCTGCTGAGCCTCGCGGTCGGCGCCCGCGCCATCCCCCCGTCCACCGTCGTCGACGCGCTGCTCCACGGCGCCACCAGTCCCGACGCCGAGGTGGTCCGGGAACTGCGGGTGCCGCGCACCCTGATCGGCCTCATGGTGGGCGCCGCGCTCGCCCTCGCCGGGACCGCCCTCCAGGGCATCACCCGCAACCCGATCGCCGACCCCGGCATCCTCGGCGTCAGCCAGGGCGCCTCCGTCGGCGTCGTCCTCGCCATCGCCTTCGCCGGGGTGCACTCCCTGACCGGGTACGTGTGGTTCGCCTTCGCGGGCGCCGCCGTCGCCTCCGTCGCCGTGTACGCCGTCGCCTCGCGCGGACGCGGCGGCGCCACCCCGGTGAAGCTGGCGCTCGCCGGAGCCGCGATCAACGCGCTGCTGCTGTCGGTGACCACCGGAGTCCTCACCACCAAGGCGTCCGCGCTCGACGAGTTCCGCTTCTGGCAGATCGGCTCGCTCGACGGCCGGGACGCCCACATCGTCGCCCAGATCTGGCCCTTCCTGCTGCTCGGCGCCGTCCTCGTCGTCTCCGTCGCCCGGGGGCTCGACGCCCTCGCGCTCGGCGAGGACGTCGCCAAGGGCCTCGGGCAGCGGGTCGCGACCGTCCGGGTCGTCGGCGGGGTCGGCGCGACCGTCCTCACCGGCGCCGCCGTCGCCGCCGCCGGGCCCATCGCCTTCGTCGGACTCGCCGTCCCGCACATCGCCCGCGCCGTCGTCGGCTCCGACCACCGCTGGGTGCTGCCGATGGCCGCGCTCATCGGCCCCGTGATGCTGCTGGTCGCGGACGTCCTCGGGCGGATCGTCTTCCCGCCCGGCGAGGTCCCGGCGGGCGTCATGACCGCGCTGATCGGCGTGCCGTTCCTCGTCACCCTCGTGCGCCGGAAGGCGGTGCCCGCGTGACCACGGCCCCCTCCCCCGCCCCGCCCTCCGCGAACACCGCCGCGCGCCCCTCCGTACGCCCTGTCGTACGCCCCGCCGGCTACGCGCTCGTACGCGCCGGGCGCGCGTCCTTCCTCGTGCACCGGCGCTCCGCGCTGGTCGCCGCCGGGCTCGTGCTGCTGCTCGCGGCCGTCGCCGTCGCGTACCTGTGCGTCGGCGAGCGCTTCGTCGCGCCCGGCGAGGTCCTGCGCATCCTCGCCGGGGAACGCGCCCCCGCCTCCTTCGTCGTCCAGGACCTGCGGCTGCCCCGGCTCGCCACCGGGCTCATGGTCGGCGCCGCCTTCGGCGTCGCGGGCGCCCTCATCCAGACCGTCGCCCGCAACCCGCTCGCCAGCCCCGACATCATCGGCATCAGCCAGGGCGCGGGCGCGGTCACCGTCGCCGCGATGACCTTCGGGCTCGCCTCGTACACCGTCCTGCCGTACCTCTCGATCGCCGGCGGGGTGCTGGCCGCCGCGCTCGTGTACGTGTTCGCCTGGCGCGGCGGGCTGCACGCCACCCGCTTCGTGCTCATCGGCATCGGCTTCGCCATCGCGCTGCGCTCGCTGACCACCCTCTTCATGACCAAGGGCGACTACCTGGTCGCCCAGCAGGCGCAGATCTGGATGACCGGCTCCCTCAACGGGCGCGGCTGGGACGCGTCGCTGCCGCTGCGGATCACCCTCCTCGTCATGCTGCCCGCCGTGCTGTGGGCGGCCCGCGCGCAGCGCACGGTCTCCCTCGACGACGACACGGCGACCGCGCTCGGGGTGCGGCTCGGCCGGGTCCGGCTCGGGCTCGTCGCGGTCGGCGTCGTCCTCGCGTCGGTCGCCACCGGCGTCGCGGGACCGGTCGACTTCGTGGCGCTGCTCGCCCCGCAGATCGCCCGCCGGACCACCCGCACCGCCCAGATCCCGCTGCTGTGCTCGGCGCTGACGGGCGCGCTGGTCGTCATCGCCGCCGACCTGCTGGGCCGGCGGCTCTTCTCCCCCACCGAACTGCCGGTGGGCGTCCTCACGGCGGCGGTCGGCGCCCCGTACCTGATCTGGCTGATCATGCGCAGCCGCGGAGTAGGAGGCAGGTCGTGACCAGGCTGGCGGCGCGGGAGCTGACCCTCGCGTACGAGGAGCGGACCGTCGTCCACGAGCTGGACCTGGCGGTCCCGGACGGCCGGGTCACCGTCATCGTCGGCCCCAACGCGTGCGGCAAGTCCACGACGCTGCGGGCCCTCGGACGGCTCCTCAAGCCCGCGGGCGGCGCCGTCCTGCTCGACGGCCAGGAGCTCGCGAAGATCCCCACCAAGAAGATCGCCCAGTCCATCGGCCTGCTCCCGCAGACCCCCGTCGCGCCCGAGGCGATCACCGTCGGCGACCTCGTCGCCCGCGGCCGGCAGCCGCACCAGGCGTGGTGGAAGCAGTGGTCGGCGGAGGACGAGCGGGCCGTCGTCGACGCGATGGAGCGCACCGACGTCGCCGCCCTCGCCGAGCGCTCGGTGGACGAGCTGTCCGGCGGGCAGCGGCAGCGCGTGTGGATCGCGATGGCCCTCGCCCAGGAGACCGACCTCCTGCTGCTCGACGAGCCCACCACCTACCTGGACATCTCCCACCAGGTCGAGGTCCTGGACCTGGTCCGGCGCCTCAACCGCGTCCGAGGCCGCACCGTCGTCCTGGTCCTCCACGACCTCAACCAGGCCGCCCGCTACGCCGACCACTTGGTCGCGATGAAGGCGGGCCGCGTGGTCGCGGAGGGCCCGCCGTCCGAGATCGTCACGGCCGAGCTCGTACGCGAGGTCTTCGGCCTGGACTCGGTCGTCGTCCCGGACCCGGTGACGGGCTCCCCGCTGGTCGTCCCGGGGGCGCCGTGGAGCGGGACGGAGACGGAGAGCGGGACGGAGGGCGGGACGGGCAGCGGGACCAGGACGGAGAGCGGGACGGAGGACGGGACAGGCAGCGGGACCAGGACGGAGAGCGGGACCGGGGCGGAGCCCGCCGAGGCGGCTGCCGGGGCGCCGGACCCGGTCTAGGGCCTGTCGGCACGCTCCCGTCGTCGCCCGGAGGGCAGGCGGGAGGGTGCCGGCCTGTCGGCGGGCCCCGTCAGCGGCGGGAGCGCCACAGGAGGTACAGGCCCGAGGCGACGGCGGCCGCGCGGAGCGTCCAGGGCCAGGTGTCCGCCAGGGCCGCGCCCAGCGCCTCGTTCCCCGCCGCCACCGGGTCGCCCCAGCGGCCCGCGATCCGGCCCCACAGCCAGACCGCGCCCCCGGTGGCGGCCAGGCCCGGCAGGACCAGCGCGGCGGCCCGGCGCTCGCGGGAGAAGTAGGCCAACGCCCAGCCTCCGGCCACCGCCAGCAGCCAGCCGCCCGCCGCGCCCGCCAGCAGCAGCAGCGCGGCGGCCAGCGGGAGCGGGCTGCCCAGGCGGAAGGAGACGCGGCGCCGGAGACCCGATCCGGCCTCCCCGTCCCCCTCGGCCCCGGCCGCCCCGCGCCCCCCGGCCCGCTCGACCCCGTCGTGCGCGTCGACCCCGTCGTACCGGCCGTCCCCGTCGTACCGGTCGTCCCCCTCGTACCCGTCGTCCCCCTCGTCCCCGTCGTCCCCGTCGTCCTCCCCCGGCTTCGGCGGGCGCAGCAGCTCCGGGATCTCCACCCCGCCGTAGAAGCCGGGCACGCCCGTGACCCCGCCCGTCTCCGGGGACCCCATGCCGTCCGGGTCGTCCGGGCCGCCCATGCCTCCGGTGGCATCCGTACGCCACCAGTCCGCCGGGCGCGGCGCCGGAACGGCCGCGTCCGGTGCCGTGGGCGGCGCCTTGGACGGTGCCTTGGGCGGTGTGTTGGGCGGTACCTTGCGCGGTGTGCCGGCCGATGCCTTGGACGGTGCCTTGCGCGGTGTCTTGGGCGGTGCCGCGCCCGGCGACGCGCCCGGCCCGGTCCGGCCGTCACTCGGCGCGCCGCCCACCACCTCGTCCGGCGTACCCAGGTCGCGGAGGATGCCCGGCACCGGCTCCCCCTTCACCGCGCGGCGCCGTTCGATCTCGTCGCGCAGGCCCGTGACCAGCTCACGGCGCTCGGCCGGCGGCAGCCGCCGCTGCTGGGCCAGGTCGCCTACGCGGCTCAGATAGTCGAAGACCAACCGGTCGTTCTCGATCCCCACGGCACGACGGTAGCGCCTGCGCAGGGGCTAACGTGGTGCGGATGGGGATCGGTGAGCGGGACCGGGAGGCGCACGTGCCCGAGGCAACAGCAGTCGGCGCGGCGCCGCGCACCCTCGCGGAGGCGCTGCGCGCCGGGGGCGACGAGGGGCTCGCGGCGCTGCTGCGCGCCCGCCCGGACCTGCTCTCGCCGGTGCCGAACGACCTGACGCAACTGGCCACCCGGGCCGGCACCCGAGGTTCCGTCGTCCGCGCCCTCGAACGGCTCGACCGCTTCGCGCTCCAGACGGCGGAGGCGCTGGCCGTGGCGCCGGACCCCGCCCCGTACCCCGTGCTCCTCGCCCTGCTCACCGGCGACGGCGGCGACCCCGCGATCGAGGCGGCGCTGCCCCGCGCGGTCACCGAGCTGCGCGGACAGGCCCTGATCTGGGGCGACGACGAGCGGCTGCGGCTGGTGCGGACCGCCCGCGAACTGCTCGCCCCCTCGGCCCAGCACCCCTCCCCGACCGGGCTCGGCCCGACCGTCTCCGAGGCGACCGCCGGCATGTCGCCGGGGCGGCTCCAGGAGATCATCGCGACCGCCGGGCTGCCCGGCACGCACGACCCGGTGTCCGCCGTCGCCGCCCTCACCGGTCTCTTCACCGACCGCACGCGGATGGCGGCGCTGCTCGACACCGCGCCGCCGGACGCGCTCACCGTCCTCGACCGGCTCGTCTGGGGCCCGCCGTACGGCGAGGTGACGGCCAATCCGACCCCGCCGGTGCGCTGGCTCCGCGACCGGGGACTGCTGCTGCCGGTGTCCACCCGGACCGTGGTGCTGCCCCGGGAGGCCGCCCTGCACCTGCGCGGCGGGCGCGCGCACCGCGCGCCGGAGCCGGTGGCTCCGGTGGTGGCGACGGTCCGCGAGTACCGTCCCCAGGTCGTGGACAGCGCGGCGGCCGGCCAGGCGTACACGGCGCTGGCCACCGCCGAGGAGCTGCTGAAGTCCTGGGACCAGGGCGGCCCCCAGGTGCTGCGGGCCGGCGGGCTCGCCGTCCGCGACCTCAAGCGCACCGCCGCCGCCCTCGACACCACCGAACAGCTCGCCGCCTTCTGGCTGGAGCTGCTGTACGGGGCCGGGCTGCTCGCCTCCGACGGCGAGGCCGACGAGCGGTACGCGCCGACACCCGGCTACGACGACTGGCTCGACCTGCCGCCCGCCGAGCGCTGGGCCCGGCTCGTCGTCCCCTGGCTGTCCGCCACCCGCACCTCCGGCCTGGCCGGCACCCTCGACGGCAAGGGCCGCGCCCTGTCCGCCTTCGGCCCCGGGCTCGACCGCGCCGCCGCCCCCGAGGTGCGCCACCGGGTCCTCGGGCTGCTCGCGACCCTCCCGCCGGGCTCCGCCGCCGACCGCGCCTCGGTGCTGGCCCGGCTGCGCTGGGACCGGCCGCTGCGGGGCGGCACCGGCGGCCCCGGCACCGAGCCCGCGGCGACGGACGAGGGCGGCGGCACCCCCGCCGACCTGCGCGCCCGGATCGCCGGCTGGACCCTCGACGAGGCCGAACTCCTCGGCGTCACCGGCCGCGGCGCGCTCGCCTCGCCCGCCCGCGCGCTGCTCAACCTGCCGCTCGCCGAGGCCGCGCCCGAGAGCGCGCACCCCGGCGCCTGCGAACCGGCCGTCGCCGCCTCGCGGGCCGCGACGCTGCTGGCGCCGCTGCTGCCCGAGGCCGTCGACCACGTGCTGCTCCAGGCCGACCTGACGGCCGTCGCCCCGGGGCCGCTGCGCCGGCCGCTCGCGGACACCCTGTCGGTCCTCGCCGACGTCGAGTCCAAGGGCGGCGCGACCGTCTACCGCTTCACACCCGGCTCCGTGCGGCGCGCCCTCGACGCCGGGCGCACCGCCTCCGACCTGCACGACTTCCTGACCTCGCACTCCCGCACGCCGGTGCCGCAGCCGCTGTCGTACCTGATCGACGACGTGGCCCGGAAGCACGGGCACCTGCGGGTCGGGGCCGCCTCGGCGTACGTGCGCTGCGACGACGACACGGTGCTCGGCGAGATCCTCGCGGACCGGCGCTCCGCCCCGCTGCGGCTGCGGCGGCTCGCGCCGACCGTCCTCGCGGCGCAGGCCGATCCGGCGGCGCTGCTCGACGGGCTGCGGTCGCTGGGCTACGCCCCGGCGGCCGAGTCCGCCGAGGGCACGGTCCTGATCACCCGCGCCGACGCCTACCGCACCCCGCCGCGCACCGCCCCGGCCCCCGTCCCGGACGGCCCGCCCGCCCCGGACGCCACGCTGCTCACGGCGGCGGTCCGGGCGATCCGGGCGGGTGACCGGGCCGCGACGGTGGTCCGCAAGGACCCGGGCGCCCCGCTCGCGGCGGGCGAACTGCCCCGCACCTCGGCCGCCGAGACGCTGGCCACGGTGCAGGCGGCGGCGATGACCGGCTCGGCGGTGTGGATCGGCTACGTCAACGCGGAGGGCGCCGCCAGCCAGCGGGTCATCGCCCCGGTCCGCGTCGAGGGCGGCTTCGTGACCGGCTACGACCACACGGCCGACGAGGTCCGCACGTATCCGCTGCACCGGATCACGGGTGTGGCGGAGCTGGCGGAGGGCGAGGAGTAGGACCCCGGGGGCCCGGCTCTCAGGTCAACCGGCCGACGGCGCCCAGCAGTTCCGGGGTCAGCCCCGTCAGGGTCGCGCGGACCGTCCGGCCGGGGGCCGGCGGGATCGGCTCGACGGACGGGACGGCGAGCACCGGGCAGCCCGCCGCCTCCGCCGAGGCGACGCCCGTGGGGGTGTCCTCGACGGCCACGCAGTGCGCGGGGTCCACGCCGAGGGCGCGGGCCGCGGCGAGGTACGGATCCGGCTCGGGCTTGGTGCGGGGCGTGTCGTCGGCGGTGACGGAGACGGCGAACTCCGGTGCGCCGAGCGCCCCGAGGGCGTCCAGGACGAGGTCGGCGACGGTCCGGGGCGAGGCCGTGACCAGGGCGGTCGGCACGCCGTCGCGGGCGAGCGCGGCCAGCAGGGCGAGGGCGCCGGGGCGGGGCTCGACCCCGGCCCGTACCCGTGCGGCGAACTCCCGGTGCAGGGCGGCGGCGAGGGGGCCGGCGGCCGCGCCGTCCGGGCCCGCGAGCCAGGCGGCGGTGTGCTCGACGGGGCGGCCGAGGACCTCGGGCCGGTCGGTGTCGGTCAGCGGGCGGCCCGCGACCTGCTCCACCGCCTCCCACCACAGGCCCTCGGTGTCGACGAGCGTGCCGTCCATGTCGAACAGGACGGCGCGCGGGGGGAGTTCGGTGGTCACACTGATCACTTTCTCTGCTGCGTTACGGGGTCGGGAGCGGCCCGCGCCACCGGTCCAGTTGTCGCGCGGGCCGCGGTCTCAGGGGGTGGCGCGGGCGGCGACGAGCACCGGGCGGTCGCGCGGGGTGACCGTGACGGCGTCGCCGGCGGCGAGCGCGGCGGCCTCGTGGGTCGGCAGGTCCGCCTTGACCTCGGTGGCGTCGGCGAGCCGGACGGTGAGCCGGGTGGTGGCGCCGAGGAAGGAGGTGGCGAGGATCCGGGCCGAGCGGGCGCCTTCGGTGGTGACGGTGAGGTCCTCGGGGCGCACGAGCACGTCGACGTCCGTCGCCGAGGGCGCCTCGCCGTCGACGGGGAGGCGGCGGCCGAGCACCTCGACGACGGCGCCGTCCAGGCGGCCGGGGATCCGGCTCATGGTGCCGACGAACTCGGCGACGAAGGCGGTGGCGGGACGCCCGTACAGCTCGGCGGGGGCGGCGCACTGTTCGAGGCGGCCGGCCCGCATGACGGCGACCCGGTCGGCCATGGACAGCGCCTCCTCCTGGTCGTGCGTCACGAAGAGCGTGGTGATGCCGAGTTCGGACTGGATGCGGCGGATCTCCTCGCGCAGGGTCAGCCGCACCTTGGCGTCGAGCGCGGACAGCGGCTCGTCGAGCAGCAGGACGCGGGGGCGCAGGGCGAGGGCGCGGGCGAGGGCAACGCGCTGCTGCTGGCCGCCGGAGAGCTGGTGCGGGTAGCGCCCGCCCTTGTCGCCAAGGCCGACGAGGTCGAGGAGTTCGGCTGCCTGGGCCCGTCGTTCGGCCTTGCCGGCGCCGCGCATCCGGGGGCCGAAGGCGACGTTGTCGACGCAGTCGAGGTGGGGGAAGAGGCTGTACGACTGGAAGACCATGCCCGCGTCGCGCCGGTGGGCGGGGACGTGGGTGAGGTCCTGCCCGTCGACGAGGACGGCGCCGGAGTCGGGGGTCTCGAAGCCGGCGAGCATCCGCAGGGCGGTGGTCTTGCCGCAGCCGGAGGGGCCGAGCAGGGCGAGCAGTTCGCCGGGGCGGACGGTGAGGTCGAGCCCGTCGAGCGCGGTGGTGGGCCCGAACCGCCGTCGCAGGCCCCGGAATTCGACGGTGGCGGCGCCGGTGGCGGTGCTGGGGGTGGTCGTGGCGGTCATGGCGGTCATGGCGGTCATCCCTTGGCGGTACGGGGGCGGCGGCGGGTGCCGGGGGTCCGGCCGCCGGCTCCGGCGAGGGCCAGCAGCAGCACCCAGGTGACGAGGAGGCTGAGCACGGAGACGGCCACGGACATCTGGGCCTGGGAGCCGGAGATGTTGACGATCCAGACGGCGAAGGGCCGGAAGCCGAGGAGCTGGGCGACGGTGTACTCGCCGAGGACCAGGGCCAGGGTGAGGAAGGCGGCGTTCATCAGGGCGCCGCGCAGGTTGGGCAGCACGGCGGTGACGAGGGCCCGGACGGGGCCGGCGCCGCAGCTGCGGGCGGCCTCGACGAGGGTGCGGACGTCGACGGCGCGCAGCCCGGCGTCGAGGGCGCGGTAGGTGAAGGGCAGCGCCATCACGACGTACGCGAGGACCAGGACGACGGGGAAGTCCGGGTTCTGGAGGGCGACGAAGGTCTGGAAGAGGGGGGTCCGGGAGAGGTGTTCGGGGCCCCACTTCAGGACGGTGCCGAGGCCGGCGACGAAGGCGATCGGCGGGACGACCAGCGGCAGCGAGCAGACGGTCTCGACGAGCGGGCGCAGCCGGGGCGCGCCGAGCCGCAGGGCGACCAGGGCGGGCACCATGAGCAGCAGGACGACGGCGATGGTGACGGCGGCGAGGCCGAGGGAGAGCAGCAGGCTGGTGGTGAAGCCCTCGGTGCCGACGATCTTCGTGTAGGCGTCGAGGGTGAGGCCCTGGCCGGGGACGTCGACGGTGAAGACGACGGAGGCGGCGAGCGGCACGAGGAAGTACAGCCCGGCGAGGCCGAGGACCCAGGGGCGCCAGCGGGAGCGCGGGCTCCGGGGGCTCCGGGCGGCGGCGGGGGTCAGGCGAGCCATCGGGAGCTCCGGCGTTGCAGGGGCAGGTAGACGGCCATGACGAGTCCGGCGACGACGACCATGTCGAGGCTGAGGGCGAGCGCCACGTTCTCCTGGCCGACGAGGACGTTGCCGGAGAGGGCGTCGGAGATCTGGAGGGTGACGAGCGGGACGGCGCTGCCGACCATCGCGGCGGCCGTGGCGTACGCGGCGAAGGCGCTGCCGAAGAGCAGCGTGAACCCGCCGAGCAGGCTGGGCGCGAGGACGGGCAGGGCGACGTGCCGCCAGTACTGGAGGGCGGTGGCGCCGTTGCTGCGGGCGGCCTCGCGCCACTGGACGCGCAGTCCGTCGAGGGCGGGGGTGATGGTGAGGACCATGAGCGGGATGAGGAAGTAGAGGTAGACGAGGACGAGGCCCCAGAAGCTGTAGAGGCTCCAGCCGTGGTCGGCGAGGCCGAGGTGGCGGGTGAGGACGCCCGCGTTGCCGAGGGTGGCGACGAAGGCGAAGGCGAGCGGGACGCCGCCGAAGTTGGCGAGCACGCCGGAGGCGGTGAGCACGGCCTCGCGCAGGGCGCGGGAGCGGGAGGTCACGACGGCCTGGGCGAGCGGGAGTCCGAGCAGCGCGGCGAGGACGGCGGCGGTGGCGGAGAGCTTGACGCTGCCGAGCAGGGCGGTCAGGTAGGCGCCCTGGAGGGAGGTGGCGAGGTTCCCCGTGCCGTACGAGGCGGGGCCGCCGTCCGGGTCGTCGACGGTGAACGCGCCGCCGAGCATGGCGAGCGCGGGGACGCCGAAGGCGAGCGCGGTGAAGGCGAGCAGCGGGAGGACGGCGAGCCAGGCGGGGGCGCGGCGGCGGCGCGGCCGGGTCCCGGGGCCGGTGAGGGTGCCCGTCATCCGGAGACGGCCTTGCCCCAGCCCTGCGCGAGGGTCGTCTTGGCCTTGGCCTGCTGGGCCTCGGTCGGGAAGGAGGGGACGCCGGAGACGGCGGGCAGCTTGAGCGCGGCCTGGGTGTCGAGGGTGCCGGCCTTCTCCAGGGCGGGCATCAGGACGGGCCGGGCGAAGCCCTTGAGCCAGAGGTTCTGGCCCTCGGCGCTGTAGAGGTACTCCTGCCACAGGCGGGCGGCGGCCGGGTGCGGGGCGTCCTTGTTGACGGCCTGCGAGTAGTACATGGCGTAGCGGCCGTCGGTGGGGACGGCGACCTTCCAGTCGAGGCCCTTGGCCTTGAACTCCTCGGCGTAGCCGGCGTTGAGGTAGTCCCAGTCGATGCTGATGGGCGTCTCGCCCTTCTCGACGGTGGCCGGGGTGGACTCGACGGGGGTGTAGTTGCCGTTCTTCTTCAGCGCGGCGAAGAAGTCGAGGCCGGGCTGGATGTCGTCGAAGGAGCCGCCCTGGGCGAGGGCCGCCGCGTAGACGCCGCCGAAGGCCGAACCGGACTTGGTGGGGTTGCCGTTGAGGGCGACCTGGCCCTTGTACTCGGGCTTGAGGAGGTCCTTGAAGGTGGTGGGGCAGTTCTTGACCCGCTTGGCGTCGCAGCCGATGGAGACGTAGCCGCCGTAGTCGTTGTACCAGCGGGCCTTGGCGTCCTTCTGGCCCTCGGGGATGTCGTTCCAGGCGGTGACCTTGTACGGGGCGAGGAGGCCCTGCTGGGCGGCGCTGAGCGCGAAGGAGCTGCCGAGGTCGAGGACGTCGGGGGCGCGGTCCTGGCCCTTGCGGGAGGTGACGGCGTTGACCTCGTCCTGGCTGGAGGCGTCGGGGTTCTCGACCTCGATCGTGATCCCGTACTTCTGCTGGAAGCCGTCGATGAGGGCGCCGTAGTTGGCCCAGTCGCGGGGCAGCGCGATGGCGTGCAGCTTGCCCTCCTTCTTGGCCGCCTTCACCAGGGCGTCCATGCCGCCGAAGTCGGCGGCGGAGGTGGCGGTGGCGGCGCTCTTGCCGTCGGCGGTGGCGGCGGCGTTCTCGGGGGCGGCGCCGCAGGCGGTGAGGGCGAGGGCGGCGACGACGGCGAGGGCACCGCCGAGGGCGGCGTTTCTCGGACGGCTCGGCGGGGGCGTGGGGACGGGCACGGCTTCTCCAGGGGGAGCGTCGGTCCAGGGGGTGCGGGGGGCCGGGATCCGTGGGAACCCGGCGGGATTAACTTGTATGGACAAGTTGGCCCCAGTACGCCGGGTGTCCGTGACGTGAACATGAACGAGAAGGGAACGGCCGCCCGCCATTCCCTGCACATTGGCGACGCTTTTCGGCCACTGACACGCTCAACTAGGCTGCTGCCACTGCGCACTGAGGACGCCCTCGACGCGCGAAGGGGGAACCATGCCGACGCCACGCCACGAGCGGATCGCCGAGGAGCTGCGCCGGGCCATCGACCGCGAGGAGTACGCGGTCGGCGGCCGGCTGCCCACCGAGGCCGAGCTGGCCGCCCGCCACGACGCTTCCCGGGGCACCGTCCGCCAGGCGCTGGCCGCGCTCACCGCCGAGGGCCTGATCGGCTCCCGCCAGGGCGCCCGCCGGGTCGTGCTGGCCGGCCGCCGCAGCCAGAGCTTCGCCGAGCTGCGCAGCTTCGCCCAGTGGGCCCAGGCCATGGGCCGCACCGCGACCGGCCGGGTGATCACCCAGGAGCACCGCCCCGCCACCGCCGAGGACGCCGCCCGCCTCCACCTCCCCGAGGGCACCCCGCTGCTCAACGTGCTCCGCGTCCGGGGCCTCGACGGCGAACCCGTCCTCGTCGAGCGCAGCGTCTACGCCGACTGGATCTCCCCCACCGTCGCCGCCCTCGACCCGGAGTGCGCCTCGGTCACCCAGCGCCTGTACGAGGAGACGGGCCTGGTCTTCGCGCACGGCGAGCACGTCATCGACGCCGTCGCCGCCGGCGCCCGCGACGCCGCCCTCCTGACCGTCCGCCGCACCAGCCCCCTCCTCCGCGTCCGCCGCGTCACCACGACCCACGACGGCCGCCCGGTCGAATGGTCCGAGGACCGCTACCGCCCGGACGCGGTGAGCTTCACCGTCCACAACTCGATCGCGAACAACCCGCTGACGCGGACGACAGCGGGGTAGACCCCGTCTCCCGGCGGTCTCCCGCCCGATGCAGCCCGCCCGGGCGGGCCGCATCGGGCGGCGGTCCGCCCGCGCATCGGGCAGACTGGAGGATTGGCCGTTAACGGAACGGCCGGCAGCCGGAAGGACCTGATCGCGCGTGAATGGGCCCCTCATCGTCCAAAGCGACAAGACGCTCCTGCTGGAGGTCGACCACGAGCAGGCCGAGGCCTGCCGGCGGGTCATCGCGCCCTTCGCCGAGCTGGAGCGGGCGCCCGAGCACATCCACACCTACCGGGTCACCCCCCTCGGCCTGTGGAACGCGCGGGCCGCCGGGCACGACGCCGAGCAGGTCGTCGACGCGCTGGTCGAGTTCTCCCGGTACCCGGTGCCGCACGCCCTGCTCGTCGACATCGCCGAGACCATGGCCCGCTACGGGCGCCTCACCCTCTCCAAGCACCCCGTGCACGGCCTGGTGCTCACCACCACCGACCGGCCCGTCCTGGAGGAGGTGCTGCGCTCCAAGAAGGTGCAGCCGCTGGTCGGGGCGCGGCTCGACCCCGACACCGTCGCCGTGCACCCCTCCGAGCGCGGGCAGATCAAGCAGACCCTGCTCAAGCTGGGCTGGCCCGCCGAGGACCTCGCCGGGTACGTCGACGGCGAGGCCCACCGGATCGACCTCGCCGAGGACGGCTGGGCGCTCCGCCCGTACCAGCAGCAGGCCGTCGAGGGCTTCTGGCACGGCGGCTCCGGCGTCGTCGTGCTGCCCTGCGGCGCCGGGAAGACGCTGGTCGGGGCCGGTGCCATGGCCAAGGCCAAGGCGACCACCCTGATCCTGGTCACCAACACCGTCTCGGCCCGTCAGTGGAAGCACGAGCTGGTGAAGCGGACCTCGCTGACCGAGGACGAGATCGGCGAGTACAGCGGCACCCGCAAGGAGATCCGGCCGGTCACCATCGCCACGTACCAGGTGCTCACCACCCGCCGGAAGGGGATCTACCCCCACCTGGAGCTCTTCGACTCCCGCGACTGGGGCCTGATCGTCTACGACGAGGTGCACCTGCTGCCGGCCCCCGTCTTCAAGTTCACCGCCGACCTCCAGGCCCGCCGCCGGCTCGGCCTCACGGCCACGCTGGTGCGCGAGGACGGGCGCGAGTCCGACGTCTTCTCGCTCATCGGGCCCAAGCGCTTCGACGCGCCCTGGAAGGAGATCGAGGCGCAGGGCTACATCGCGCCCGCCGACTGCGTCGAGGTCCGCGTCGACCTGACCGACTCCGAGCGGCTCGCCTACGCGACGGCGGAGCCGGAGGAGAAGTACCGCTTCTGCGCCACGACGGCGACCAAGCGGAAGGTCACCGAGGCGCTGGTGAAGAAGTTCGCCGGGCAGCAGATCCTCGTCATCGGGCAGTACATCGACCAGCTCGACGAGCTCGGCGAGCACCTGAACGCCCCGGTGATCAAGGGCGAGACCTCCAACGCGCAGCGCGAGAAGCTCTTCGACGCCTTCCGCAACGGCGAGATCAGCGTCCTCGTCGTCTCCAAGGTCGCGAACTTCTCCATCGACCTCCCCGAGGCCACGGTCGCCATCCAGGTCTCGGGCACCTTCGGCTCCCGCCAGGAGGAGGCACAGCGGCTCGGCCGGGTGCTGCGCCCGAAGGCCGACGGGCACCAGGCGCACTTCTACTCCGTGGTCGCCCGCGACACGATCGACCAGGACTTCGCCGCGCACCGGCAGCGCTTCCTGGCCGAGCAGGGGTACGCGTACCGGATCCTCGACGCGAGCGAGCTGCTGGCGCCGTAGGGGCCCGGGGACACGGGGGACGCAGGGGCATAGGGGGCATAGGGGCATAGGGACACGGGAGAGGGCGGCCCCGGGAACGGGGCCGCCCTCTCTCATGATCCGCCGGCCCGCCGGGGCCGGACCGCTACCACCGCGGGACGCCGGCCCACAGCTGGTTGGCGCCCTTGTGGCAGGCCCACTGGTTCGCGGTCGCGCCCCACGTCGAGCTCCAGCCGCCGATCTCCAGGCACTTTCCGCTGTGGACGTTCACGAGGGCCATGGCGCCGGTCCCGTCGCCGGGGTAGTCGATCGCGTACCAGACCTGGTTGTCACCACCGGTGCAGTCCCACTGCCCGACGGCGGCGCCGTCGTTCGTGCGCCAGCCGGCGACCTCCAGGCACTTGCCCGAGTTCTTGTTGATCAGCCGCCAGCGGTTGTCGGGGAACTGCTGGTCGAAGTACCAGGTCTGGTGGAGCTGGTCGCTGCAGGGCCACTGGCTGGCGACCGCGCCGTTGTTCTTCGACTGCTGGTAGATCTCCAGGCACAGGCCGCTGGAGCCGTTGGCCACTCTCTGGACGTTCATCGCCGCCGCCGGCGTGGCCGCCATGCCGATGAGGAAGGTGAACGCCAGGGCGAGTCCGCCGATGAAAGAGCGTCGTAGTGATCGCATCATGTCCCCCGTTGCCGCGTTGCCGCGTTGCCGCGTTGCCGTACGTCGCGGGGAGCACGCGCGCCGAAGACGCGGCGCTGGAGCGCACCCCCCGTGGTCTCCTTGCGCGGTCATTAGATCATCTCGGCGCGGGGAGCGGAGAGTTGGCGCGCGGCGGCGGAGGGGCGGGGTGCCGCGTGGGGCCGGGGGCCGGGAGGCGCCGGAGGCGTCGGCTCAGCTCAGGTGGGCGGGGCGGGAGGCGCGGACGCCCGCCTCCTCGTCGTGCACCCCGAGGACGGCGACGGCGACGAGCGCGCCGCCGAAGGCGCGTATCGCGCGCAGCGGGGCGGAGGCCAGGCGGCGGACGCGGGGCAGGACGGGGGCGGTGGGCGCGGGGGTGAGGGTCGTGGCGGTCATGTATCCATGATGGAATCCGGACATTAGGAACACATCGGCCCTGGGGTGGAACCGGGATCCCCCACGAGTCGGACCCCGTCCCCTACGGGTCGGAGCCGGGCGAAGCCATTCGCCCCGGGGCGCCGCGGCGGCGTACACTCGCCAGCTTCCCCGCCTCCCCCGGGAGCGCCGCCGTCCGGTCGGAAACCGGCGGCCACCTCGACGTGTCCGCGTACCCGACCCGGAGGCTTCACCGTGTCCGTAACGTCCGCCACCGACTCCCCCGCCGCCGCCCCCGACGACCCGCTCGCCCGGGAGCGGACGCACCTCGCCGAGTCCCGCGCCGCGCTGCGCGCCATGCGCGAGGACGTCGAGTCGCTCGACATCAAGGACGTCACCGCGAACTGGGTCAACGCCGTCATCCTGACGCGCCAGATCGAGGACCGCGTCAAGGCCCTCGCCGACCTCGCCGACACCCCGCTCTTCTTCGGCCGCCTCGACTACCTGCACACCACGCAGGAGGGCCAGCGCTTCTACATCGGCCGCCGGCACGTCCACGACGCCGTCGGCGACCCGATGGTGATCGACTGGCGCGCGCCGGTCTCCCAGCCGTACTACCAGGCGTCCAGGAAGGACCCCCAGGACGTCGGGCTGCGCCGCCGCTTCGGCTACACCGGCGGCGAGCTCACCGCGTACGAGGACGAGCACCTGTCCGACCCGGCCGAGCTGGAACGCACCAGCCGGCTGCTCCAGGCGGAGATCGAGCGCCCGCGCGTCGGCCCGATGCGCGACATCGTCGCCACCATCCAGCCCGAGCAGGACGAGATCGTCCGCTCCGAGCTGTCCGGCACGGTCTGTGTGCAGGGCGGCCCCGGCACCGGAAAGACCGCCGTCGGCCTGCACCGGGTGGCCTATCTGCTGTACGCGCACCGGGAGCGGCTCGCCCGCACCGGCACCCTCGTCATCGGCCCGAACCGCTCCTTCCTCCACTACATCGAGCAGGTGCTGCCCACGCTCGGCGAGCTGGAGGTACGGCAGGCGACCGTGGACGACCTGGTCGCCCACGTCGAGGTGCGCGGCACGGACGAGGCGGCGACCGCCGTCGTCAAGGGCGACGCCCGGATGGCGGAGGTGCTGCGCCGCGCCGTCCGCTCGCACGTCGCGCTGCCCGCCGAGCCGCTGATGGTGGTGCGCGGCTCGCGCCGCTGGCGGGTGCCCGCGTACGAGCTGGAGGAGATGGTCCGGGAGCTGCTCGACCGGGACATCCGGTACGGCGCGGCCCGCGAGGCCCTGCCGCAGCGCATCGCGCACGCGGTCCTGGTGCGCATGGAGGAGGCCGGCGAGGCACCCGACGACCGGGTGCAGAACGCCGTCGCCCGCACCCCCGCCGTCAAGGCGGTCGTGAAGGAGTGCTGGCCGGAGGTCGACCCGGCGAAGCTGGTGCTGCGGCTGCTGGGCGACCCGGAGTTCCTCGCGGCGCACGCCGAGGGCGTCCTGACCGAGGAGGAGCAGAAGCTGCTGCTGTGGGCGAAGCCCGCGCGGAGCGTGAAGTCCGCGAAGTGGTCGGCGGCGGACGCGGTCCTGATCGACGAGGCGAAGGACCTGGTCGAGCGCACCCACTCGCTGGGCCACGTGGTCCTCGACGAGGCGCAGGACCTCTCCCCCATGCAGTACCGGGCGGTCGGGCGGCGCTGCACGACCGGCTCGGCGACGGTCCTCGGCGACCTGGCGCAGGGCACCACGCCGTGGGCCACCGGGAGCTGGGCGCAGGCCCTGGCGCACCTGGGCAAGCCGGAGGCGCACATCGAGGAGCTGACGGCCGGCTTCCGCGTGCCGCGCGAGGTCATCGCGTACGCCTCCCGGCTGCTCCCCCACATGTCGCCGGGGCTCGCCCCCGTCGAGTCCGTACGGGAGAACCCGGGCTCGCTGGAGTTCCGGCGGGCGGCCGGGCCGGAGGAGCTGGACGCGGACGTGGTCGCGGCGTGCGCGGCGGCGCTGGCCCACGAGGGCTCGATCGGCCTGATCGCGGCGGACGCCCGGATCGCGCCGCTGGCGGCGGCCCTGGAGGCGGCGGGCCTGGCCCACCTCTCCCCCGGCGAGGAGACCACGGCCGCCTCCCGCCTGACCCTGGTCCCGGCGTCGCTGGCGAAGGGCCTGGAGTACGACTACGTGGTCCTGGACGAGCCCGCCGCCGTGGTCGACGGCGAACCCGACGAGCGCACGGGCCTGCGCCGCCTGTACGTGGCGCTGACACGCGCGGTGTCGGGGCTGACGGTGGTCCACGCGGGGGAGCTGCCGGGGCAGCTGGGGTAGGGCGGGTTCCCGGCAGGCGGGGCTCCGGCGGGCGGGGCTCCGGCGGGCGGCCCGGCGGCGGGCGGCCCGGCGGCGGGCGGGGCCGAGTCGGGCTCCTTCGGGGTGAGCCGACGGCAGACCGGGCCGGGCCGGGCGCGAGCCCCCGCGGGCGGCCCGGCTACGCGAACTCCCCCAGCGCCTGCGTCCAGGTCCGGTGGGCGACGGCGGCGAGGACGGGGTTGCGGTGGCGGTAGTACGCCTCCGTCACCACGCCCCAGCCGAGCGCCCAGCCCCGCCCGCGCGCCCAGGTCGCGTCGTCGGCGCCGGCCGCCTCCCGGAACAGCGGGCGGGTGCCGGGGGTGAGCAGCGACCAGGCGCCGAGCAGGTCGCAGGCGGGGTCGCCGGTGCCGAGGCCGCCGAAGTCGATGACGGCGCTGAGGCGGCCGTCGCGGGTGAGGAGGTTGCCGGGCAGCAGGTCGCCGTGGACCCACACGGGCGGCCCGTCCCGCTGCGGCAGCGCCAGCACGGCCTCCCAGGCGGCGAGGGCGGCCGGGGCGTCCAGGGTGTCGTCGGCGGCGAGCTCGCGCACGGCGGGCTCCATGCCGCCCTCGGCCCACTCGGCGACGGACCCGCCCCGGAAGGAGCGGGGCGCGCCGGTCGCGTCGATGCCGCCGAGGGCGGCCACGAACCGCCCGAGCGCGACGGCCGCGTGCGCCGGGTCGGCGACGGGCGCCCGCACGGCGTCGTCGCCGTCCAGCCACTCGTACACGCCCCAGCGCTGCCCGTAGCCCTCCCCGGGCTCACCGAGCGCGACGGGCACCGGCACGGGCAGCGGCAGCCGCCCGGCGAGCGCGGGCAGCCACCGCTGCTCGTTCTCGACCTGCTCGACGGCCCACGCGGCCTTCGGCAGCCGCACGACGAGCCGGTCCCCGAGCCGGAACATCGCGTTGTCGGTCCCGGCCGACTCCACCACCCGCACCTCGGCCCCCGCCCACCGGGGGAACTGCGCGGCGACCAGCCGCCGGACGAGCGCGGCATCGACATCGGGGATCAGCGACATGCGCGCGAGGCTAGTGGGGCACAGGACGCCCGCGCCATGGAATTCGGCCGGACCGGACGCCCGCCGCCCCGACTGCCGCAGCGCCCGAAGCTCAGATGTCGATCAAGTTCTCGCGGTGTGCGCGGCTGAGGGTTGACCGGGGTTCCGTCGCTGCGTCTAATGGCGGCATCAGGGCCCTGACCAGGCAACTTGGTGGATCGGCGGCGTGCCCGTCCGGTCCGGGATCTCGTGGGGGAATCGTGCGTCGCTCTTCGGTGCTCGTCGGCAGGTCCGTGCTCGCTCTGCTGCTGGCGTTCGGCTCCTACGCCGTCCTCGGCGGGGGCTCCCGGCCGCTGGAGGGGAACGCCCTCGACGGGGCCGTGCACGGCGCCGGGTACGAGCACGCGCGGGTCGGTGACGCCTGGTGGGTCACGCTGCCCGCCGTGCGGAACCGGTCGGGCGCGCCCGTCGAGGTGCTCGGCGTCCAGGTGGTCGACCTGCCCCGGGGGCTGCGGGCCGAGCGGTACGCGGCGTTCGACGCCGACGAGACCGGGGCGCCCTTCCTGATGGTGCCGGACGGCAGCCCCGAGTTCCCGAGCGAGCGGTACGCGGACCACTCGGCGCGGCCGCTGCGGCTGGCGCCGGGCGAGCGGAGCCACGTCTACCCGGCCGTCAAGGTCCGGGTGACCGGCGAGGTGCGCGGGGAGCCTTCCTCCTGCCGGTTCGCCTATGCCCGGGGGGCCGACCGGTTCACCCAGGTCCTGCCCTGCGGGTTCACCCTCCGGCCGGAGGCCGAGGCGCCCGAGGTGCCCACCGTCTCGTAGCGGCGTCCGGCCGCGGGCCCCGGGGGTTCCCGAGGGCCCGCGGCCGGCTCGTCACGCCTCGTCCAGCGCCGTGTCCAGCGCCTCGCGCCAGGTGCGGACCGCCGGGGCGGAGACCGGGGCGGTCCAGCCGGCGGGGCGGGCGGCGCCGCCGATGTGGAAGGCGTCCAGGCCCGCCGCGCGGAGCGTCGGGAGGTGGTCGAGGCGGAGGCCGCCGCCGACCAGGATCTGGGGCTCGTAGCCGGGTTCGCCGGTGCGGGCCGCCTCCTCGGTCAGGGTGGTCAGGCCGTCGTCGACGCCCTTGGCCGAGCCCGCCGTCAGGTAGGTGTCGAGGCCCGGGAGGTCCGCGAGGCGCTTGCGCAGGGCGTCACGGTCGGGGGTGCGGTCGATCGCCCGGTGGAAGGTCCAGCGGCAGCCGTCCAGGACCGCGATCAGGCGCTCGACGGCGACCAGGTCGGGCTCGCCCGACGGGGTGAGGAAGCCCAGGACGAACTCGTCGGCGCCCGCCTCGCGGAGCTCCGTGGCGCGGGCCACCAGGGTGTCGAGCTGTCCGGGACCGCCGGCCGAGAAGCCGTCCGTGAGTCTGAGCATCACGCGCAGCGGGATGTCCACGGCGGCACGGATGGCCGCGAAGCCGGTCGTGGACGGGGTGAGCCCGTCCGCCGCCATGTCGGTGACCAGCTCCAGGCGGTCCGCTCCACCGGCCTGGGCCGCGACCGCGTCCTCCTCGTCGAGGGCGATCACCTCCAGCACTGCACGGTTGCTCATCGAGCCCATTCCTCCAGTGATCACACGGCTTATAGGTCTAGTCCAATGACCAGACTAGCCGTGGGAGTGGCCTCCCGCATCGTGCGCGGCCGAAGGAGACGCGGTCGGGGCGGCCGGGGAGGCGGCCGGCGCGGCCGGCTGGGCCGCTCCCGCGCGGACCGTGAACGCCGCCGTGCGGACCTTGCCCTCGTGCTGGAAGTCCAGGAACAGACGGTACGTGCCCGTGCTCGGCGCCGTCGCCGTGAAGGACACGTCGGGGCCGGGGCCGCCCTCGTTGGGGTGGACGTGCAGGTAGGCGAGGTCGCCGTCGCGCAGCGCGACCAGGTGGCCGTACGCCCCGAGGTAGGGCTCCAGGTCCGTCACCGGCTTGCCCGCCTTCGTGACGGTGAGACGGAGCTCACCCGCCTTGCCGGGGTCGAGGGTGCCGCCGAGCCGGACCTGGTAGCCGTCCACGTCGGCGGTCGGCGCGACCGGCGGCAGCGGCTGGGGCTTGAACGCGCCGGGCACCGAGAGGTCGGCGCCGAGCGTGACGCCCTTGGCGTCCTTCACCGCGGGCTTGAAGTCGGCGAAGGCCTTGTAGCCGCCGGCCGCCGGCAGGTCCGCCTGGACCGTCCAGGTGCCGTCGGCACCCTTCACCGGGTGCAGGTGGCGGAAGACCGTCAGGTCGCGCGAGGCGACGATGAAGTGCAGCTCCTTGCCGTGCTCGGTGGTGAACGCGGTGACCTTCCGGCCGTTCGCGTCCTTGATCGAGAACTTCAGGGTGCTCGCCCCGACCGGCGGGGTCGGGGTGTCCAGGGCCAGCGTGTAGCCGCCGTCGGAGATCTGGAGCCCGCCCGCGGCGGGGGCGCTCGCGGCGCCCGCCTCCTCCCCGTGGCCGGCGTGGCCCCCGGCCTCGGCCCCCGGCTTCGTGGGCGCGGCGGCGGCGTGCCCGCCGTGGCCCGGCGCCGGGTCGCCACCGACCGGGCCGACGCCCTTGCCCACCCCGTACGCGGTCCCGAAGGTCGCGGCGAGCGCGGCGGCAAAGGCGGTGATCTTCACTCCGGTGTTCATGGCTGCTCTCCCATGCGTACGGGGATGTCGTGAGCTCCGGCCCAGGCGCTGCGACAGCCCGCGAGTCTCACCTTCATGCACTTCACCATACCCCTAGGGGGTATCAAGTCAAGTCAAGGCCACGCTTGCTTCTGATACCCAAGGGGGGTATACATGGATACAGATCGATACCCCCCGAGGGTATTCGGATCGTTCACCGAAACACTGGAGGAAGACATGGGCTCCTGCTGCACCCCTGACAACAGCTGCTCGACCGGCACGGTCGAGATCACGACGGCCACCGCCGTCGCCGACACCACCGCCACCGTCTACGCCGTCTCCGGCATGACCTGCGGCCACTGCAAGACCGCCATCACCAACTCGGTCTCCGCCCTCGACGGCGTCATCTCCGTGGACGTCGACATCGCGGCCGGCCGGGTCACCGTCACCACCGGCGGCGAGCCCGACGACGCCGCGATCGCCGCGGCGGTCGACGACGCGGGCTACGAGCTGACCGGCCGCGCCTGACCGGCGACCCCCGTGTCGTAACCGGCCGCCGGGGCTCGCCCGCCACGCCCGGGCCCCGGCCCCCGAACTCGCTACACCGAGGAGCAGTTTCATGACAACGACCACTCCGGGCACCGCCCAGGTCGAGCTCGCCATCGGCGGCATGACCTGCGCCTCGTGCGCGGCCCGTATCGAGAAGAAGCTCAACCGCATGGACGGGGTCGAGGCCACCGTCAACTACGCGACCGAGAAGGCGAAGGTCACCTTCGACGCCGACATCGACGTCGCCGCGCTGATCGCCACCGTCGAGGCCACCGGCTACACCGCCAAGGAGCCCGAGCCCGAGCGCCCGGCCGCCTCCGCCGGCGGCCCCGAGGGCCCCACCGACGAGGAGATCGCCGACGCCGAGCTCCGCCCGCTCAAGCAGCGCCTGATCACCGCCGTCGCGCTCGCCGTGCCCACCATCGCGATGGCGATGGTCCCCGCCCTCCAGATCGAGTACTGGCAGTGGCTGAGCCTCACGCTCACCGCGCCGGTCGTCGTCTACGCCGCCTGGCCCTTCCACAAGGCCGCCTGGACCAACGCCAAGCACGGCGCCGCGACCATGGACACGCTGATCTCGGTCGGCACCATCGCCGCGTTCCTGTGGTCCCTGTGGGCGCTGTTCTTCGGCACCGCCGGCACCCCCGGCATGACCCACGCCTTCGAGTTCACCATCGCCCGCACCGACGGCGCCGGGAACATCTACCTGGAGGCCGCGGCCGGCGTCACCGCCTTCATCCTCGCCGGGCGCTACTTCGAGGCCCGCTCGAAGCGCAAGGCGGGCGCCGCGCTCAAGGCGCTGATGCAGCTCGGCGCCAAGGAGGTGACCGTCCTCAAGGACGGCCGGGAGATCACCGTCCCGACCGCCGAACTCCAGGTCGGCGACCGCTTCCTGGTCCGCCCCGGCGAGAAGATCGCCACCGACGGCACCGTCGTCGAGGGCTCCTCCGCCGTCGACGCCTCCATGCTCACCGGCGAGTCCGTGCCCGTCGAGGTCTCGGCCGGCGACTCCGTCACCGGCGCCACCCTGAACGCCGGCGGCCGGCTGGTCGTCGAGGCCACCCGGGTCGGCTCCGACACCCAGCTCGCCCGGATGGCCAAGCTGGTCGAGGACGCCCAGAACGGCAAGGCCGCCGCCCAGCGCCTCGCCGACAAGATCTCCGCCGTCTTCGTGCCGATCGTCATCGCGCTCGCCCTCGGCACCCTCGGCTTCTGGCTCGGCACCGGACAGGGCCTCACCGCCGCGTTCACCGCCGCCGTCGCCGTCCTGATCATCGCCTGCCCCTGCGCCCTCGGGCTCGCCACCCCGACCGCCCTCATGGTCGGCACCGGGCGCGGCGCCCAGCTCGGCATCCTGATCAAGGGCCCGGAGGTCCTGGAGACCACCCGCAAGGTCGACACCATCGTCCTGGACAAGACCGGCACCGTCACCACCGGCCGGATGACCCTCATCAAGGTCCACACCGCCGCCGGCACCGACGAGACCGACGTGCTGCGCCTCGCGGGCGCCCTGGAGCACTCCTCCGAGCACCCGATCGCCCAGGCCGTCGCCACCGGCGCCGCCGCCCGCGTCGGCACCCTGCCCACCCCCGAGGACTTCGCCAACATCCCCGGACTCGGCGTCCAGGGCATCGTGGACGGCCACGCCGTGCTCGTCGGCCGCGAGAAGCTGCTCGAAGAGTGGGCGATGGAGCTCAGCCCGTCCCTCAAGGCCGCCAAGGACGCGGCCGAGAAGGCCGGCAAGACCGCCATCGCGGTCGCCTGGGACGGCGAGGCCCGCGCGGTCCTGGAGGTCGCCGACGCGGTCAAGGAGACCAGCGCCGAGGCCATCCGCCGGCTCCGCGCCCTGGGTCTCACCCCGATCCTGCTCACCGGCGACAACCAGGCGGTCGCCGAGTCCGTCGCCGCCGAGGTCGGCATCGGCGAGGTCATCGCCGAGGTCATGCCGCAGGACAAGGTCGACGTCGTCAAGCGCCTCCAGGCGGAGGGCCGTTCGGTCGCCATGGTCGGCGACGGCGTCAACGACGCCGCCGCGCTCGCCCAGGCCGACCTCGGCCTCGCGATGGGCACCGGCACCGACGCCGCCATCGAGGCCGGCGACCTGACCCTCGTACGGGGCGACCTGCGGGCGGCGGCGGACGCGATCCGGCTCTCCCGCAAGACCCTCGGCACCATCCGCTCGAACCTCTTCTGGGCCTTCGCCTACAACGTGGCCGCCCTGCCGCTCGCCGCGGCCGGACTGCTCAACCCGATGATCGCCGGAGCGGCGATGGCCTTCTCCTCGGTCTTCGTGGTCGGCAACAGCCTCCGCCTGCGTGGTTTCCAAGCCGCCGACAAGTAGCCGTCGGCCCGTGATGTGACGAGGAGGCCGACGTGGCCGGTTACGGACAGCACAAGGAAGACATCATCAGACGCCTGAGGCGCATCGAGGGCCAGGTCCGGGGGGTGCAGCGGATGGTGGACGAGGACGTCTACTGCATCGACGTCCTCACCCAGGTCTCCGCCATCAACGCGGCGCTCCAGTCCTGCGCGGTGGCCCTCCTGGACGAGCACCTCAGCTGCTGCGTCACGGAGGCCATCGAGGCCGGCGGGGATCAGGCCAAGGTCAAGGTGGGAGAGGCCTCCAAGGCCATCGCCCGCCTGATCCGGACCTGACGCAGTCGGCGCCCGGACAAGTAAAGAGAGAGTCAACCGCCCTTGTGCGAAGGGCAGCCAGTGGACAGCCGGACGCTCAGCCGAAGACACAGGCCGAGCACCTGACGCAGGAGCACCAGCTCCGCCGAACCGGGGACTTCGAGGCCGCACACCTTCGCGCAGGGGCGGTTCCGTATCGGAGTAGTCATCCCGCCATCGTACCCCTGGGGGGTATACCTGAGCGGGTGAGGCGGCCCGTACGATGAGCCGCCCGTGACGGGAGGGGATGCACGTGCGCCGGCTGGGAGAGCTGGAGGCCGAGATCATGGACCGGCTGTGGGCCTGGCAGCGGCCCGCGACGGTCCGCGAGATCGTCGAGGACATCAATCTGGGGCGCCGGGTCGCCTACACCACGGTGATGACGGTCGCCGACATACTCCACCGCAAGGGCTGGCTGCGCCGCGAGAAAACGGGCCGGGCCTGGCTGTACGAGCCCGTCCGCAGCCGCGACGAGTACACCGCGGGCCTCATGCAGGACGCGCTCGGCGACAGCCAGGACCGGCCCGCCGCGCTGCTCCGCTTCGTCGAGACCATCTCCGACGAGGACATGGCCGCCCTCGACGCGGCCCTGCGCACGG
The DNA here is from genome assembly GCF_055582325.1 of Streptomyces sp. NPDC042100. Classification (NCBI taxonomy): domain Bacteria; kingdom Bacillati; phylum Actinomycetota; class Actinomycetes; order Kitasatosporales; family Streptomycetaceae; genus Streptomyces; species Streptomyces sp. NPDC042100. Next base: position 197,007 of record NZ_JBVJDK010000001.1, on the reverse strand, counting down.
CCCGGCGCGCCCACGGCGAGGACGGATGAACCACCACACCCTGCCCCCGCTCGGACTCGCCCTGTGTACCGGCCTGCTGGTGCCCTGGCTGCTGGTCCGGGCCCGCTGGGCGCAGCAGGTGCCCCGGCTCGCGCTCGCCGTCTGGGCCGCGAGCGGGGCGGTCTTCGCCGCCAGCCTGGCCGGGCTCGCCCTCCAGCTGATCCTGCCCGCCCGCACCGGACACCGGGTCAGCGACGTGGTGTTCGCCTTCCGCTTCCCGCCCGCCGAGAGCCTGCTCCACCTCGACGGGCGGGAGTACGTCGGCGGGGCGGTCGCCGCCGGGCTGTTGGGCGTCCCCCTCGTCGGCTTCGCCCGCGCCCTGCTGCGGGCCCGCCGGCTGCGGCGGCGGCACGCGGAGACGCTGCGGCTCGTCGGCCGCTACGACTCCGAGCTGCGGGCCACCGTCCTGGACCACGAACACCCCGCCGTCTACTGCCTGCCTGGCCGCTCCCGCCGGGTGGTGGTCTCCTCCGGCGCGCTGCGCACCCTCACCCCCGCGCAGCTCGCCGCCGCCCTCGCGCACGAGCGGGCCCACATCTCCGGGCGGCACCACATCCTGGTCGCCGCGACCGAGTCCTTCGTCGCCGCCTTCCCGCGCCTGCCGCTCGCCCGGCACGGCGCCACGGCGGTGCCGCTGCTGCTGGAGATGGCCGCCGACGACCGGGCGCTGCTGCGGTGTTCGCGCGACGCGCTGGCGACCGCGCTGTACGCGCTGGCCTCGGGCCGGGCGCCCCGCGAGGCGTTCGCGGCGGGCGGGCCCTCGGCGGCGCTGCGGATGCGCCGGATCCTCACCCCGCACAGCGCCGGGCACCCGGTGCTGCGCGGGCTGCTGACGATCGCCACGGCCGGACTCGCCGCGGCGCCACTGATCATCGCTTGCTGCTCGTTCCCCAATTAAATACTAAGTGAATTCGTAGATTTCACATCGGTCACGGCCGTCTGAATTCCCCGCTATTGTAGGTATGTTGGCGTTGAGCTCGGCACGTCGAAGGGTACGAACCAATGCAGCTGGGTCACGTGCGGGCGGCGGGTGCCGCGGACGCGACGACCATATCCAGGCTGCTTGCCGAGTCCATTCGGGGCAGCTATACGGAAATACTCGGAGAAATACCGACCGGCCGACTTGTCTCGTCACAATGCGCACTACCCCGTATCCGTGCCGAAATTGAAATTCCCGGCGGCGCGCCCGGCTGGCTCGGCTGGCTGGTGGCGGCCGGACCGGACGGCGCCCTGATCGGCGTCGCGGCCGGCGGAGTGCCGCTCCCCGGCGAGGGCGAGGTCTACGCGCTGGCCGTCGCCCCGGACGCCCGCAGGCGCGGCGTGGGCACCGCCCTGCTCACGGCGGCCGGCGAGCGGATGCGCGGCTACGGTGCCACCGAGCTGCGGGTCACGCTGCCGAGCGAGGACGACCCCTCGCTCCCCTTCCTCACCCGCCTCGGTTTCCTCCCCCTGGGCCCCACCCGCCTCAACCGCGCGCTCTGACACGGGAGCCGCCAGGCTCCGCGCCCGCCCCGGGCGCCGCTCCCGGGACCGCCCGGAATCGCTCAGCAGTCCCTGCTCCACGCGTTCGTGGCAGACACACGCCATCGCGTGTTCACGCCCCCGGATCCGCTGGAATCCGTCCTCCGTCCCCGGCCAGGATGGAGCACAGCGGCGCGGACCCGGCGGCACGGGAACTCGCCCGGACGGCATGGACCGAGCGAGCCTCTGGAGGAGCGATGCACACACCGAGCGGCACTTCCCTGCCCGCTGTGCCCGCAGCGCTCGCGCCGGTCCTGCCGTCCCGATACGGCCACTCCGGCACCCCGGTCGGGACGCTCGACGCGCTCGGCCCCCTGGAACTGCCCGCCCCCGGCGCCGGCATCCGGATCAAGTCCGACACCCTTCCCGGACTCGAAACGGTCTCCCCCGGCGACGAGGACTCGGTCTGGCTCCACGACGCGCTCCTCGGCCCGCACAGCGCCGACATCGTCCGGTACCTCAGCCTCGCCCGGTCCACCGGCGGCCCCGTCCTCGATCTCGGCTCCGGCGCCGGACGGCTCGCCGTCCCCTTCGCCCGGCACGGCTTCGCCGTGGAGGCCGTGGACCGGGACGGCCCCGCCCTGGAACGCCTCGAGTCCTGGGCCCGGCGCATCGGCCCGCAGGTCGCCGAGCTGATCGTGACCACCCGGGCCGACCTCACCGAGCTGCGGCTCGACGGCGACTACCGGCTGGCCCTGCTGGCCGGCGCGATGGTCTCCGCCGTGCCGCCCCGCGCCCGGCCCCGGCTGCTGCGCGAGATCGCCTCGCACCTGGGGGCGGGCGGAGCGCTCGCGCTCGACTACACGGCGCACCAGGTGCCGGGGCTGATCGCGGAGCCGCAGCGCACCTGGGCCTTCCAGGTGCCGCGGTTCGACGGGATCGACGAGTGGGTGGTGGCCCGGCAGGTCTTCGACCTGCGCGCGATGAGCGAGCGGATCACCTACTACTCGGCGCGCACCGGCAAGCTCTCCACCGAGCGGGTCGTGCTGACCACCGACAAGTGGATCGTGGACGGCGAGCACCTGGCCGCCGAGTTGCACTCGGCCGGACTGCACATCGAGGGCCGGCGGCGGCAGCGGATCGACGAGCGGACCGAGAGCGTCCTCCTGGTCTGCCGGACGGACGACTGACCGGCCGGCGCCGGGGGCGCGGCGCCGGGACCGACCCGGCGGGGGCACTGACGACAAGGACGGCCAAGAGGTACGATGCCCACAAAGGTTTGGGCCGACCAGGTGGCGGGCGGAGAAGATGGCAGTCGTGGAAGAGCTGACGGGCCGCGAGGCGGTGATCCAGCGCCTGCGCGACGTCGGGCTGCGGGTCACCGGACCGCGTCTTGAGGTGCTCACCGTGCTCGCCGCCGGCGGCCATCTGGACGTCGAGGCGATCACCGCGACCGCCCGCGAGCGGCTGGGCACGCTGACCAGCCAGGCCGTGTACGAGATGCTGCGCCACTTCCAGGAGACGGGCCTGGTCAGCAAGTTCGACCGGCCCGGCCTCCCGGCCGTCTTCGAGGTCTCGGGCCCCCCGCACCAGCACGCCCTGTGCGTGGAGTGCGGCCGGGTGGAGAACGTGGACGCGACCGCCCCCGCCCCGCCGCGCGGCAGCCTGCCGCGGTGGCGGATGAGCGACGCCGAGGTGGTCTTCAAGGGTGTTTGCCCCGACTGCGACGAAGAGCACCGTTCGCGCTGAAAGCGCTTGAACACCGTGCGTCGCGTTCGAATTTGTGGCAGGGTCGAGCGGGGCGTGTCAACGGGATCCGCGCGATCCGAGGGGAGTCTGCTGCGCCGTGTCCAAGAACGCCGCCGGAGCGCGAGCGGGAAGCGAACAGGCCCTCACTCTCTACCAGGCACTTCGCGCCACTCCGGCCGACCCCTTCGAGCTCGTCGCCCGCCGTCTCGACCTGTCCGAGGCCGAGCGTGAGCGGTGCCGGGACGAGCTCATCTCCCTCGGGCTGCTCGACCACGGGCACATCACCCCCGAGCGGCCCGCCCCCGTCGTCGTCGCCCCCGATGTCGCCCTGCTCCACCTGCTCCAGCACGAGCGGGACCGGCTGGAGAGCCGGCTGGCCGAGACCAGCCGGGCGCACACCACGCTGGAGACGCTCGCCGGACCGTTTCTGCGGGCGGGTCTCGAACCGGGCTCCGAGGTCGAGGTCGAGATCGTCGACGATCCCGAGCGGGTGCGCCGGGAGCTGGCGAACCTGACGGATACGGTCCGCCAGTCGGTCCATTCGATGCTGACCGGCTCGGTGCGCCGCGAGGAGATGGCGCTGGAACTGGAGTGGGACCGCAGCCGGGCGGCGCGCGGGGTGCGGGTTCAGGCCATGTACGGGCACCGGATGGGCCAGATCCCGGAGATGGTCCAGCATCTGGCCGCGCGCGCCGAGGTCGGCGTGGAGATCCGCCTCTCCTCCGTCGTCCCCATGAACATGGTGCTGGCCGACGACGACTTCGCCCTGCTGCCGACCGATCCGCACGACCCGGCCTCGGCCACGATCCTGGCCCGTGGACCGGGCCTGGTGCGTTCCTACCGCGCCCTGTACGAGTACTGCTGGCACGCCGCCACCCCGTACGGGCACGAGGAGGCGCCCACCGACCAGGGCGGCGGCCTCACCGAGCAGCAGCGGGCCGCGCTGCGGATGCTGGCCTCGGGGATCAAGGACGAGCAGGTGGCCCGGAACCTGGGCGTCTCGCTCCGCACGGTCAGCCGGCTGATCTCCGAGGTGATGCAGGAACTGGACGCGGCCAGCCGCTTCGAGGCCGGCGTGAAGGCCGTCCGGCTGGGCCTTCTCGACGGCGAGACGCACGAGTTCACGGCGTAGCCTGACGGTCCTGAAGGTCGAATGCGTGAGGCGAGGGGGAAGTTCGTCATGACCACGGCGGGCGACGGCATCGGGGACAAGGCGACCGAGACACTGGTGACCCTGTATCAGGAGCTGCGCAGGCGAGGCGTGTCGAACTTCAGCGCGGTGTCACGAGAATTAGGCCTCGGGCCCGAGGAGTACGAGCGATGTCGCACCGAACTGACCTCGCTCGGACTGATCGTCCCCACCACCAGCACCCACGCCACCATCGCCGACCTGCGGAACTCCGAGTGGCGGCCCGACACGGACGCGGTGGCGTCGGTCGACCCCGAGATCGCGCTGCTGCGCCTCCTCGACCGCGAACGGGCGCGGCTGCGGGAGCACCTGACCGAGGCGGACCAGGCGTACAGCACGCTCGAAACGCTCGCCGGAACCTTCCTGCGGCCCGGTTCGCTGACCAGCTCCCAGATCGCCGTCGAGGCCATCACCGACTACCGGCGGATCCAGCAGGCGCTGGAAGACATCATCGACGTCACCCAGGAGGCGTCCTGCTCGATGTACCCGACCGGCCCCGCCCTGCAGGTGCCCGAGCGGATCTTCGAGCGCGACCGCCGCAAGCTCGACAACGGGGTCCGGGTCCGCGCCATCTACCGCAGCAGCGATGCCAACCGGCCCGAGGCCGCGGCGGTCCTGAACCGCCGGGTCGAGCTGGGTGTCGAGGTCCGCACGGCGCCCCAGCTCCCCATGACCATGGTCATCGTCGACCAGCAGTACGCCATCGTCCCGCTCCACCCCGAGGCGCCCGGCCGGGGCGCGATCCTGGCCCGCGGGCCGCTCATCGTCGGCTCCTATCTGAGCCTGTACGAGCACTGCTGGCACACGGCCGTGCCGTACGGCGACGACGTGGTGCCCGAGCGGGGCGGCGACGGCATGTCGGAGCAGCAGCGCTCGGCGCTGCGGATGCTCGCCACCGGAATGAAGGACGAGAAGATCGCGCGGACTCTCGGCGTCTCCCTGCGCACGGTGAGCCGGATGCTCTCCGAACTCATGCAGGAACTGGGCGCCTCGTCGCGATTCGAAGCCGGGGTCAGAGCCGTCCGGCTGGGCTGGCTGGACTGACCCGAAAGCCGGCCCGTGAAGAGGACGCGTAAAGGCCCCGCGACCGTGGCAGCGATTGCGGGGCCTTTCGTATGGTGAAATCACATGCGCGGAGCAGGAATTCAGTTGACCGGCGGGGCCGGGGTACGCGTGGACATCGGCCAGTCGTCGGTGACACCGGCCTGCTGCTGCCCGGCGGGGGCGGAGTCGGGGGCGGCGGCCACGGCGGCGGCGCCGGATCCGACGGCTATACAGGCGACCAGCGCGAGGATGAACTGACGGACGGTCTTGCGAATTCCGGTGTTCTGCTGAGCGGACATGATTCCTCCAGGATTCAGAATGCGATTTTTGTTTTCTGGGGGCCCGTGCCGCCGGGCGTTCCCTGAAGACATCTCTATTCTGAACCGCCCCCGGAAGAGGATCCATAGATTGTCTGTGCGTGCACTCGCCATGGCGTGAGTGCGTCAATGCGTCACCGAATTAACGGAATTGGCCGATCCGGAGCGCCTCTAACCTTTGGTCGAACCAAAAGAGATGCTAGACTCGCACGACGGCCTTCTCGTTCCTCCAGGAGAGAGGGGCCGCCGGGGCAGGGGCGTGCCGCCGCCCTTGCCCCACCTCGCCCATCCGGTCGTACGCACCCGCCCGCGCGTCCTCGTAGACGTCGATCGTCCGCGCGGCGGAAGTGCGCCAGCTCATCCCCTGCGCGTGCCGGACCGCCGCCTCCCCCATCAGCCCCCGCGCCTGCGGGTGCGCCGCCAGCCAGCGCAGCCGGCGGGCGTACTCCACCGGGTCGTGCCCGCGCACCAGCAGCCCCGACACCCCGTCCCAGACCGCCGTCGGCAGCCCGCCGACCGCCGCCGCCAGCACCGGCGTGCCGCACGCCTGCGCCTCCAGCGCCACCAGTCCGAAGGACTCCGAACGCGAGGGCACCACCAGCACGTCCGCCGCCCGGTACCACTCCGCGAGCCGGTCCTGCGGCACCGGCGGACAGGCCTGGAGCACGTCCGCGACCCCCAGCTCCTCGGCCAGCCGCCACATCGAGCCCTCCCGGCCCGCCCCCGAGTGCCCGCCCACCACCGGCACCAGCAGCCTCGGGCGCAGCTCCGGCGCCATCGCGAGCAGCTCCGCGACGGCCCGCACCAGCACGTCCGGCCCCTTCAGCGGCTGGATCCGCCCCGCGTACAGCGGGATGAAGGCGTCCTTCGGCAGCCCGAGCCGCGCCCGCGCCGCCGCCCGCCCGGCGCCCGGCCCGAAGGTGCGCAGGTCCACACCCGGCCGCACGATCTCGGTGCGCGGCGGCGGCGCCCCGTACAGGGAACGCAGCGCCTCGGCCTCGTCGGCGGTGTTGGCGATCAGCCGGTCGGCGTCGCCCACCACCTGCCGCTCGCCGCGGATCCGCAGCTCGGGCTCGGGGCTGTCGCCCTCGGCGAGGTGCGCGTTCTTCACCAGGGCCAGGGTGTGCGCGGTGTGCACCAGCGGTATCCCCCAGCCGAAGGAGGCGATCCGGCCCGCCTGCCCGGACAGCCAGTAGTGCGAGTGGACCAGGTCGTAGCGGCGCTTCTGCTTGAGCAGGGCCAGCGAGAACGGGACCACCAGGTCCGGCATGGCCTCCTTGGGCAGCGGGCGGCGCGGCCCCGCGTGCAGGTGCCGGACCCGGACGCCGGGCGCCAGGTCCTCCAGGGCGGGCCGGCCCTCGCCTCGGCAGCGGGTGAACAGGTCCACCTCCACGCCCTGTTCCGCGAGGGCGCGGGAGAGTTCGACCATGTAGACGTTCATGCCGCCGGCGTCCCCGGTTCCGGGCTGGTGGAGCGGGGAGGTGTGGACGCTGAGCATGGCGACGCGCAGGGACACGTGGGGCTCCTGTGGGGAGGGCCACGTGGTCCCTGCGCGTCGCGCGCACGGTCACGCGGCGGGGATGGGGACTGCGTTGCTCGTGTTCACGTGCTGAGGTGCTGAGGTGCTGAGGTGCTGCGGTGCCGAGCTGTCCGGTCACCGGGTTCGAATTACTGAATTACTTAGCTGATTAGTAGTGGTGGGCGCAGGAATCCGACGCGAGTTCGTCAGAATCCGAAGACCGGTCCGGACGGCGGAGCCAGTCTCGTCCCCGGCAGCGGGGCGATCAGCGCCGACCAGTCCACCGGCCGGCCCGCCGTCACCTGGAGCGCCGACGCCAGCCGGTCCGCCCCCTCGGGCATCACCGGCCGGGCCCACGCCGACAGCGCCGAGGCCACCGCCAACTGGGCGGCGAGCGACGGCAGATGACGGCAGGAGTTGGTGGGGCGGCAGCGCTCGTGGGCGTTCACGTAGCCGAAGTCGGCGACCGAGCGGACCATCTCGTCGAGCACCGCCACCGCCCGGCGCGGGTCGAAGGCGTCGGGGCCGTACGCCTCGCGCAGGTCGTCCACGCCCCGGTGCAGCCGCCGTTCCAGGATGTCCCAGCCGGTGCCGCCGGGCATCGCCTGGGGGGCGAGTCCGTCGCACTCTTCGCGGACGGACGCGAACAGCCGGGCCAGCCAGCTGTTCCAGTTCTCGTCGAGCTCCAGGCGCGCCGCGGCCAGCCGGTCGCGCTGGAAGACGGTCCGCCGCCCGGTCGGGCGGGCCTGGAGGACATGCCGGCGCAGGGTGTCGGAGCCGTACTCGGTGAGCAGGTCCAGCGCCCACACGTTGCCCTCGCGGACGCCCTCCTCCACCACGTACGACTCGTTGACGTTGAACTCCTGCGGCAGCTTCACGTCCTGCGCGAGCAGCAGCACGGGCAGCAGCACCGCGTGGCAGAAGGCGTGCCCGAAGCCGCAGAAGTGGATGGTGCGGCGGGGCAGCGGGCCCTTGGTGTCGTAGCCGAACAGGTGCATCGCGGCGGCCTCGAAGCAGCCGTCGATGCGGTGGTCCGGGAAGCCCTCCACCGGCACCGGCAGGCCCCAGTCGGCGGGGTGGCCGACCGCGATGTCCGGCAGCCCGTCCTCCACCAGCGACTCGCACAGCGCGGCGAGCCTCGGCGGCAGTCCGGCCGCCGCCCAGTAGTCGGCGAGCGTCTCCCGGAACGGCTCCAGGGGCACGTACAGCCGGCGGCAGCGCTTGGCCAGCGCCGGGGTGTCGCACAGCGAGCAGCGCGGCGAGATCAGGTCGCCGCCGTCGTTGGGGCGGGCGCACTCGTGGCACATGCCGCCGTCGCTGGTGGCCCCGCAGTGCGGGCAGCTGCCGGTGACGTGCGCCCCGTACAGCCAGCGCTCGCAGGGCTCGCAGTAGGGCAGCAGCCGGGTGCGCGGGGCGATGACGCCCTGCGCGTACAGGCGGCTGAACAGCTCCTGCACCCAGCGGGCGTAGCCGCGGTCCTTGCGGGGCCGGACGATGTGGTCGAACTCGACGCCCGACCGCAGCCAGTCCGCGGTGATCGCCGCGCGGTAGCCCTCGGCGACCTCCTCGGGCTTGCGGTTGTGGCGCAGCGCTCTGACCTCGACCGAGCTCGCGTGGTCGGCGGTCCCGGTGGTGAACCGCACCGGCTCGCCCTCGGCCCGCAGATAGCGGGTGAGGACGTCCGCCGCGACATACGGACCGGCGAGGTGTCCGATGTGCAGTTCGCCATGGGTGGCCGGAGGGGTCGCGGTGATCCAGACAGGGGTGCTCATGGGACCTCCTTGACGCTGTGGTGCGGTGAGCTGCGGGAGCTCGGGTCAGCGGGGTTCGAAGTGGAAGGAGCGGATGAAGCAGTCGCGCGGCTGCTCGACGGCGTAGACGATGCACTCGAAGAGCGCCTGGGTGGTGAGCTTCTCGTCGGGCGCTATCCCGTCCGGGTTCAGGCCGTCCCATTCCGCGAAGCGCGGGTCGGAGGTCGAGAAGTCCGGCGGAAAGAGCGAGAACACCCGGACCCCGGAGGGCCGCAGGCGCCGGGAGAGGATGTCGGCGAATCCGGCCTGCGCGCTCTTCGCCGCCCAGAACGCCTCGTGGGCGGCGCCCGCCGAGGCGCCCTCGGCGTCCCGGACGGCGACCATGTTGACGATGTCGGGGCGCAGCGAGCCGCGCAGCAGCGGCAGGAAGTGCTTCACCATCAGGACGGTGCCGCCGGCCGTCGACTCGATCGTCTCGACGATCGCGTCGTCGCTGGCCGCCTCCAGGTCCATGCCGTCCAGCCAGCGCGCCCCGTTGTTGACCAACAGGTCGACGCGGTCGGTGCGTTCGCCGACTCGGGCGGCGAACTCCCGGATCTCGGCGGGCCGGCTGAGGTCACAGCCGAAGGCGTGAATACGGTCACGGGCGGAGCCCATGACTTCGGTACGGGTGCGCTCGGCGGCCTCGACGGTGCGGGCCGACACATAGACCTCGGCTCCGAGGTGCGCGAACCCGACGGCGAGCGCGCGGCCGAAATAGCGGGACGCCCCGGTCACGACGACACGCAGATTCTCGAATTTCATGTGTGTCTGCTCTCCCCACGGATACGCCACGGATACGCACGGACCACGGCTCGGTACACGGCGATCGCCGGTTGCCCTTCAGCGTGGCAGAGGTTTCCGGGGCACCACCCGCCCGGCGGGGTGCGCGTTCACGCCGTTGCGTGGATACGCCAGGGGAGCTCGATCCGGTCCAGGACGCGGGCCCGTTTGTGGTGCACGCCGACCCGGTCGGGGCCGGTGGAGACGGTGACGGTGCCGCCCGGGGTGCGCACCGTGCCGCCCGCGTCGCCGGGCACGACGGTGCCGTCGAGGGCCGCGGCGGCGGCGAGCGCGGCGGCGCCGGTGAGGGCGAGGCGGGGGTGCCAGCCGCCGACGGTGAGGGCCCGCACGGACAGCCCGTCGGGGGCGCGGCGGAAGGCGGCGATCTTGGGCAGCGGGGAGTGCGGGGCGTACCCGAGCAGCCGCGCGGCGGCGGCCCGCAGCTCCAGCAGCCGGTGCGCCAGGCGCTCCGGCGCCAGGTGCTCCGGCGCCAGGTGGCCTGCGTCGACGAAGACGTACGGGTTGCCGTAGCGCACGAGGGAGACGGGGATGCCGAGGAGCAGGTCGACGGGGCGCCCGGTGGGCAGGGTGCCGGGGGCGTCGGGCGCGCGCAGGAAGTGCAGGGTGTGCGCGCCGTCGCCGCCGGGCTCCTCGCTCACCCGGACGGTGTCGCCGGTGGTCAGGGCCCGTACGGTGACGGGCCCTGGCCGGCCCTCCGCGACGACGCAGGCGAGCAGCGAATGCCCGCACCCGGTACGGAAGTCGAAGCGCCCGTCGGGGAGGGCCTGCACGAACCGGTAGTCGAGGTCGGCGTCGCCGGGGCGGCCGGACGGCCCGTACAGGGCGATCTTGTTGAGCGCGGCGTACGGGGTCGGGGCGAGCGCCCGGCGCAGCGCGGCGAGCTCCCGCCCGAGGCCGAGGGCGCCGGGCGGGAGCTGGTCGAGCCGGACGACGAGGGTGGGCCCGGGGGCGTCCTCGGCGCGGACGACGGTGACGGGGACGGGGACGGGGACGGGGACGGGCCCGGCGGCTGCCGGTGGGTCAGGCCGCACAGCCCACCGGGATCCGCATCCCCTGGACGACCTCCGTCCACAGCTCGTGCACCGCCAGCCCCCACAGCGCCATCGCCGCGAGCTGGTTGGGCCGCTCCAGGTGCCGTTCGAGCAGCCGCTGGACGCGGTCGGCGCGGACCTTGCCGCCGAGGACGAGCCGGGCCGGGGAGAGCAGTTCGCGGACCGTGTCGAGCAGCGGCCCGCCGGGCGCGATCATCGCGGCCACGGGCAGCGTGAACGGCTGCTTGGGCCGGTTGAGGACGCCCGCCGGCAGCAGCTCGGCCCCCGCCTCGTACAGCGCGGGCTTGCCGTGCCGGGCGGCGGCGGGCAGGGACCGGGCGTGCGCGACGACACCGGGCTGGCAGAACGGCATCCGCGCCTCGACCGCCCACGCCATCGACAGGTGGTCGACCCGCCGCAGGTGGTAGGCGGGCAGCCGCCAGCGCGTCTCGAAGGCGCTGAGCGCGGTGACCCGGTCGCCGCCGGCGGCGTCGGCCGAGCGCAGCTCCTGCTCGATCCGGTCGGCGGCGGAGCCCTGGTCCGCGATGTGGGCGGCGTACGAGGAGGTGTACAGGTGCTCGCGCAGCAGCCGGGGCGCGGCGGACAGCGCGTCGGCGTAGGCGCCGGCCCAGTCGATGCCGGGCGGGGCGGTCAGCGCGGCGCGCATCCGGTCGTAGCCGCCGAAGAGCTCGTCGGCGCCGTCGCCGGTGAGCGCGACGGTGAAGCCGCTCTCCCGGACGGCGCGGAAGAGCGCGTACGTGGAGAGGGCGATCGGGTCCGCGTTCGGCTGTCCGAGGTGGCGGACGGTGCGGGTGAGCAGCGAGGGGATCTCGTCGGGGTCGACGACGACCTCGTGGTGCACGGTCCGGGCCCGGCGGGCGACGGAACGGGCGTACGCGGCCTCGGAGTCGGGCCACTTGCCCCGGTAGGTGAGGTGGAAGGTGTGCAGCGGCGGGGCGTCGGTCTCGCGGGCGTGCTCGGCGGCGAGCGCGGTGATCAGGCCCGAGTCGAGCCCGCCGCTGGTGACGGCGCAGACCGGCACGTCGGCGGTGGCGAGCCGGCGCACCTCGTGGCGCAGCACGTCCTGGGTGTCGCCGAGCGGGCGTGCGGCGTGCGGGGGGCGGCGGCGGACGACGGGGGCGTGGCCGGGCCGGACGAGGGCGGTGGCGCCGGGGGGCAGCACCTCGATGCCGTCGAGGGCGGTGCGGGAGGAGAAGGAGGTGCGGGTGGCGAGGACGGTGTCCAGGGCGTCCTCGCGCGGGGCGATCCGCACGCCCTCGAAGGCGAGCAGCGCGGGGATCTCGGAGGCGAAGCGGGTGGATCCGTCGTACGGGTCGTGGTGCAGGTGGATCGGCTTCATGCCCATGTCGTCGACGGCGAGGACGAGTTGGGCGCGGGCGGGGCGCAGGTCGAGGACCGCGACGGCGAACATGCCGTCGAGGTGCTCGGCGAAGGCGGGCCCGTACTCGGCGTAGAGCGCGGGCAGCAGGGTGCCGTCGCAGCGGTCGGGGAAGCGGTGGCCGCGCGCGGCGAGGTGGCGGCGCAGCTCGGTGTGGTTGTAGATCTCGCCGTTGAGCACGGCGAGGATGCCGGGCAGGTGGGGCAGCCGGTAGGGCTGCCGTCCGCCGCAGGGGTCGGTCACGGCGAGGCGGTCGCAGCCGAGCGACCAGCCCGGGCCGCTGAGGACTTGGTGCTCGTCGGGGCCGCCGTGCCGCTGCCGGGCCGAGACCGCCGCGAGTTCGGCGGGGTCGGGACGCGCCGCACCCGCGGCGATGGTGCCGAGGATCCTGCACATTGCCGGTCGCCTCCGGATCTCTCTGACTCTCTCTACCAGTCTCTGCCTACGTGGAACACCCAATGATTTGAATCTACCAACTTTTTGAATGGCGCGTAAGTGCCATGTCCTGTTCACGCCACGGCTTGGCCTTGCGACGCCCCCGCCGCACCAAGAGGCTGGCCTCATGGAGGACTTCGCGACGACCGACCCGATCGCCCGCAGCGCACCCGCATCCCTGCTGGTGGTGGCGGCGCACCCGGACGACATCGAGTTCTGCGTCAGCGGCACCGTCATGCAGTGGATCGAGCGCGGCACCCGCGTGACCTACTGCATCGTCACCGACGGCGGCGCGGGCGGTTACGACGAGGCGCTCCCCCGCCAGGCCATGGCGGACCTGCGCCGCGCGGAGCAGGTCCACTCGGCGAAACTCAGCGGCGTCGCCGACGTGCGCTTCCTCGGCTACCCCGACAGCTTCGTCGAGGCCACCGTCGACCTGCGCCGCGACCTGTGCCGGATCATCCGCGAGGTGCGCCCGCAGCGCGCGATCATCCCGTCCCCCGAGATCAACTGGGCCCGCGTGGCGGACCTCCACCCCGACCACCGCGCGGTCGGCGACGCCTGTCTGCGCGCGATATACCCCGAGGCCCGCAACCCCTTCGCCCACCCCGAGCTGCTGAAGAAGGAGGGCCTGGAGCCGTGGACGATCCACGAGCTCTGGCTGATGACGGGCCCGACCCCGAACCAGTACGTGGACGTCACCCCCGTCTTCGACCGCAAGGTCGAGGCCCTGCGCATCCACACCTCCCAGACGGCCCACTTCGACGACCTGTCGGGGCTGCTCCGCGACTGGCTCAGCGAACACGCGACGGCGGGCGGGCTGCCGGCGGGGCGGATGGCGGAGGCGTTCCAGATCGTGCACATCGACTGAGGCCCGGGGCGGGCACTCGGGCGGCTCGGGCACTCGGGCGGCTCGGGCACTCGGGCGGCTCAGGCGGCTCGGGCACTCGGGTTCGCTTGACCTTGACACGGTGACAAGCCCTTCACTGGCGCCCATGACCACCACCACGACCACCGCACGCGCCCGCGCCCTGGAGGGGCTCACCCACGCCGACCCGTCCGTCCGCCTCCGGGCGGCCCTCGCCGTCGGCTCCGACCCGGCGCCCGCCTCCGTCGGGCCGCTCGTCGAGCGCTGCGCGACCGAGCCCGACTTCTCCGTGCGCGAGATGCTGACCTGGGCACTCACCCGCCACACCCCCGCCGCGACGGTCCCGGCCCTCCTCCCCGAGCTCCGGTCCGCGCGGGGTCAGGCCCGGAGCCAGGCGCTGCACACCCTCTCCAAGATCGGTGACCGGGCGGCCTGGCCCGCGATCACGCCGGCCCTGCTCGCGGACCCCGACGACGAGGTCGCGCGGGCCGCCTGGCGGGCCGCCGTCGTCCTCGTACCGGAAGGTGCGGAGCCCGCCCTGGCCGTAGGGTTGACGGCACAGCTCGGGCGCGGGCCGCGCGAGACGCGGCTCAGCCTCAGCCGGGCGCTGATCGCGCTCGGGGAGGCCGCCCGGCCCGCCCTGGCCGCCGCGGCGGACCACCCCGACCCGGAGGCGCGGGCGCACGCGCTCGCCACCGAGGTGCTGCGGCGGGACCCGGAGACCGGGTTCGAGGGCGCCGTCGAGGAGGCGAAGCGGATCGTGGCCCTCGGCGGCGAGGACCGGGAAGGACGGTAGCGGTGCTGATCGGCGAGGTCGCGCGGCGGTCCGGGGTCAGCGCCCGGATGCTCCGGCACTACGAGTCGCTCGGCCTGATCCGCCCGACCGGGCGCAGCGGCACGGGCTACCGGGAGTACTCCGACGAGAACATCCGCCGCGTCTTCCACATCGAGAGCCTGCGCTCGCTCGGCCTCTCGCTGCGGGACGTCGGGCGGGCGCTGGACGACCCGGGCTTCGCGCCCGCCGAGCTCGTCGCCGGTCTCGTACGCCGCTCCCGCGAGCGCATCGCGGCGGAGACGGAGCTGCTGACCCGGCTGCGCCGGATCGACGCGGCGGAGCCGGCCGGGTGGGAGGAGGTCCTGCGGATCACGGCCCTGCTCCAGGGCCTGGGTTCGGCGAGCCCGGAGGTCCGGCAGCGCGCGGCGCTGTCGGCGCCGCCGCCCGCCGCGCCCCGGCCCGACGAGGCGGGCGTCCCGGTGGAGGCGCTGGCCGAGGCCGTCCTGGGCGAACCCGACCCGAGCGTCGCGGGGGCGCTGCGCTGGGCCCTGGCGCAGTCCGGCCCTGCGGCGGGCCCCCTGCTGGCGGCGGGCCTCGACGCGCCCGACCCCGAGGTACGGGTCCGGGCGGTCCGCTCCCTGGCCGAGCTCCCGGACGCCGCCTCCACCGCCCCGCTGCGGCAGGCGCTCGGCCACCCGGACCCGGCGGTGCGGGGCTACGCGGCGCTGGCGCTGGGCGCCCGGGGCGTACCGGAGGCGGTGCCGCACCTGGTGGGCCTGGTGGCGGAAGGACGCCACGACGTGGAGGCGGCGGAGGCACTGGGCGTGCTGGCGGCCGACGACCCGGCCGAGGCGGACCGCATCGCGACCGCCCTGACCACCCACCTGGCCGCCGCCACGTCCACCGCGTCCGCCGCGACCGGCGCCCCGGCCACGGCCTCCGCCGCCACGGCTGCCGCCCCGGTCCGCCGCCGGATCACCCAGGCGCTCGCGGAGGTCCCGGGCCCCGTCGCGACCCGGGCGCTCGCGGAGCTGACGGGCGACGAGGACCGGACGGTCGCGGCGACGGCGGCGTACGTGCTGGGGCTGCGGTCCGATCCGGGGCGGTGAAGGGGTGTCGGGCGCGCGTCCTCGGACCTGCCCACGCGGTCGCGGCAGGCCCTACCGCACCCGCCGCGCCGCCTCCCTCAGCAGCAGGCGCGCGGCGGCCGGGGCGGGTGGGCCCGAGGGGCGGAGGGCCAGGGAGGCGCCCGCGCGGCGGACCGCGTCGAGGCGCAGCCGCTGGACGCCGACGAGGGCGCGGACGAACGGGCGGTACGACGGCGCCACCAGGGTCGGCAGCGGGGCGGCGGCCGCGAGGTCGGCGGCGGCGCGGTCGGCCTGCTCCGCGACGAGCGCGGCGAGTCCGGGGCCGGGCCGGCCGAGGTCGGCGCCGTGGCGGGCGACCGCGTCGGCGGGGACGCCGGGGCGGCCCGCCCGTACGTCCTCCGCCAGGTCCTCCAGGAAGTCGACGCGCTGCATGGAGCGGATGAGCAGGTGGCAGCCCTCCGTGAACGCCGCCCGCGCCGGGGCGTCCTCGGGGGCCAGCAGCCCGGCCGTGAGCAGCAGCGCGGGCAGCGAGTACTCCCGTACGTACAGCCGCAGTTCCTCGTCGTCGGCGATGGTCCGCCAGGCGGCCTCGCGCGCGCAGCCCCGCAGGAAGTCGTCCACGTGGCCGCGCAGGGCGGGGTGGCGTTCGACGGTGTGCGCGAGGCAGCGGAGGACGGGCAGGTCCGAGTCCCCGTCGGCGAGGGCCTCGCGGACCAGGCGGTCCTACGCCGCGAGCGCGGCCGCCCGCTCCTCCGGCGCCCCGCGGTCTATTCGGTCGTCGGTGTCGTGCATGAACGCGACGGCGGCCATGACGTGCGGCCGCAGCCCGGCGGGGAGCAGCAGCCGCGCCGCCGCGTACTCGGCCGTCGCGAACCTCCGTACCGCCCGGCGCTGTTCCCCGTAGTCCCGCCGGAGCCGCGCGTCCCGCACCCCGGCCCGGTCGAGGGCCCGCTTCCCCATGTCACCCTCCGAAGATCGTCACCGACCGGCGAGCCTACGGGCCGGGGGCCGGCGGGCCGGAGGCAGCCCTGGAGGCCCGTCGGACGGGGGCGGCGGGACGGTGCGCCGGTCGTCCCGGATGCGCGTTCACGCTTCGACCATTGCAACGCTCGGCGGCATTACATTGCGTTGACCTCATCAACATTGCAACGATTTAAAGGCCGTGAGCTGCATAAATAGCACCACTACGCAACGAAGACGTTGCGCCCCACCCGAACGCAACGTAGCGTTTCTCATGTCAGAAACCCCCGGGGCAACGCCCGGGGTCACCGTCCCAGAGGAGCCGGAACCGTCATGCAGACCTTCGCCGCCACCGCCCCCATCACCGCCGTCCTCGACATCCCCGCCGGCCGCGTCCAGCTCATCGCCGCCGACCGCGCCGACGCCACCGTCGACGTCCGCCCCGCGAACCCCGCCAAGAGCCGCGACACCAAGGCCGCCGAGCGCGTCCAGGTCGCCTTCGCCGACGGCGTCCTGCGCATCGAGACCCCCGCGCCCGAGAACAAGCTGTTCGGCAGCTCCGGCGCCGTCGAGGTCACCGTCCAGCTCCCCGCGGGCTCCCGCGTCGAGGCCCGCGCCGCCGCCGGCGACCTGCGCGGCGTCGGCCGCCTCGGCGACGTGACCCTGGAGACCGCCCAGGGCCAGGTCAAGCTCGACGAGGCCGCCAGCGCCCGGGTCAGCGTCCAGGACGGCGACATCCTCGTCGGCCGCCTCGACGGACCCGCCGAACTCCGCACCATGCGCGGCGACATCAAGGTCGGCGGCGCGGTGCGCGGCGCGGTCGAGCTGCGCACCCAGAAGGGCGACATCGACGTCACCGCCGTCCGGGGCGCCTCCGCGACGCTCGACGCGGGCACCTCGTACGGCCGCGTCAGCAACGCCCTCGCCAACACCGCCGGCGCCGCCGCCGAACTCACGATCCGCGCCACCACCTCGTACGGCGACATCAGCGCCCGAAGCCTGTGAGGGGGCGTTGCCCCGACTGGTGGAGCGGCGAATCGGTTCGTCCGCCCCGCCCGGGTGACCCCTCGCGGGTCCGGCCCGGCGCGGCGGACCCGACGGCCCCAGCCTGGGCGGCACGCGGGCGGCCCGGACCACCCCGGGCTTCCGCCCCGCCCCACCCAGCCGCCAAGGAGAGTCCCCATGAGGACGTTCGCCCGTCTCGTCACCGCAGCCGCCTGCACGGCCGCCGCGGCCCTCACCCTCGTCCCCACCGCCCAGGCCGCCCCCTCCGCCGGGCCCACCGCGCAGGCCGCCGCCGGCTGCCGCTACTACTACACGAGCTACTTCCGGGGCCCGAACGGCGAGAAGACCGGCAGCGGCGAGTACGCCGAGGGAGACGTCGACCCCGAGGGCCGCGTCTGCCGCAACGGCTGGTGGGTGTACGCGGGCGAGCTCGACGGCTAGACCACCGGCCGGACCCGCGCCCGAACGGGGGCCGCGCGGGCGGGGGCCGCAGGGGAGGGCGGGCGCCCGGTGCCGGGCAGTTCGCACCACACCGTCTTCCCGTACGGCCCCTGCTCCACGCCCCACCGCAGCGCCAGCGCCTCCACGATCCCGAGCCCCCGCCCCGACTCGGCCCCCGGCCCGGACTCCTGGAGCACCGGCCACACCCTCGGATCCGGGTCGGTCACCGCGAGCCGCGTCCGCCCCTCGCGCGTGGCCTCCACCCGTACGGTGACGGGGGTGCCCTCGCCTACGTGCTGGATGACGTTCGTCAGCAACTCGCTGACGCAGAGCCGCAGATCGTCCCCCTCCACCATCCGGCGCACCTCCGGCACCGCCTTCGGGATCGCGATCAGCTCGACCGAGAACGGCAGCGTCACCCGCCGGCCGCCTTCCGCAGCACCTCGACGAGCTGGCGTGCGGTCGCCACGTCGCAGTTGCCGAGCGCGACGAGCGGGGGCCGGACGCTCCACCCCGCGAGCGTCACCGCGTCCACCCCCAGCGAGGGCAAGGTGATGCCGTGACCTGCGAGAGCGGTACGGAGGGCTTCGACGTCGGGCCTGATGTCGTCGGTCATGCGGGTTCCGCCTTTCGTTGCGTGCCGTGACGAACCCCTCACACGCTGCCGCGCCGCGCCCTACCGTGGAAGGGTTTCCCGCTCCACGACGCAAGGTGCGAAAGGCGGTCCTGAACGGTGGCTGCGCGCAAGGAGATCGACGGTTCGGCGAGCGTTCCGCAGTTCTACGGGAAGGAGCTCCGCTTCAAGAGGGAGCAGGCCGGCCTGACCTTGGAGGGCTTGGTCGAGGGCAGTTTCTTCGGAGTGACGTACCTGAGCGAGATCGAGCACGGGAAGCGGCGGATGCCGCTGGATCTGGCCCGGCACGTGGACCGGACGCTCGGGACTGATGGCTTCTTCGAGCGCCGCTGCGAGGACGTCCGCAAGGCGAAGCAGGGAGCCCATGCGGCGTACTTCGCTGCGATCGCGGAGGCGGAGAAGCGGGCGCTGGTCATCGAGGAGTGGTGCAACGTCCTCATCCCTGGCCTGCTCCAGACCGCCACGTACGCGAAGGCCGTCATCCGCTCGACGCATCCGCTGCACACCCCGGACGAGGTGCAGGCCAAGATCGACGCCCGACTCAAGCGGGCGACGCTCTTCGAGGACCCGAGGAAGCCCGAGTACTGGGTGATCCTCCACGAGTCACTGGTACGCAATCCCACGATCCCCGCTGTGGACATGGCAGAGCAGCTCGACCACATCGCAGCCCTCGCGCGGCGGGGCCGTGTCGTTCTTCAGATCCTTCCGTGGAACGCGGCGACCCAGCCCTTCACGGCCCTCACGCTCCTGTTCATGGAGTTCGAAGACGAGCCGCCACTGCTGTACACGGAAGGGCCGTACCACGGGCAGACGGTCGACGATCCGGCCATCGTGAGGCAGTACCGCAGGGCATACGATCAATTGAGGGCCGCCGCTTTGCCGCCGGAGGCGTCCCTCGCCCTGCTCGAAGAAGCGGCTGAGGACTACCGACATGGCCAGCAACGCCCTTGATCTGACCCTCGCCGTCTGGCGCAAGAGCAGCTACAGCAACGGGGACGGCGGCAACTGCGTCGAAGTGGCTGAAGGCTTCGCGCACTGGCGTAAGAGCAGCTACAGCAACACCACTGGCGGCAACTGCCTCGAAGTACGCGACGACTCCCCCGGCCTCGTCCCCGTCCGCGACTCCAAGCGCCCCCACGGCCCCGTGCTCGTCGTCTCCGCCGCCGCGTGGGCGCCCTTCGTCGCGGCGGTGAAGGCGCGCGGCTAGGCGGCGCCCTGGTCGTTGACGCCCCGTTACTTCGCGGCGCGGGACGGCGTTCGGGCGGGCTGATCTCGTGCTCCGCTCCCCGTGAGGGGGAGCCGGGAAGGGCGCGGAGTATTGTCCGGGGCATACGACGGGGGGTTGTTGACACGTGTTGACTCGGGGGATGCGGACGAGGGTCCGCGTTGATGCTCGACGCGCGGCGGCCAGGAGTTCCCGCGCTCGCGGGGCATCGTGACCGTGCCCGTACGTCCCCGTCTTCCCGGCGACGGCGTGACACCCCCTTCCCCGCCCGCTCGGCACCGCGGCGCACCGTGCCGCACCGGCACCACCGCCCGCTGTGCCGCGTCCCGACCGAAGGACCTCACGCACGCATGAGAACCGCACTCGCACGGCGCACCACCGCCCTGACTCCCCTCCTGGCCCCGGCCCTCGCCGCCGCCCTGCTGCTCCCGGCGGCCACCGTCCAGGCGGCGCCCGCCGGGCCCGAGCCGCTGCTCTACGGCGAACTCGCCCCGGAAGGCACCTTCACCACCGCCCCGCCCGCCAACACCTGGTGGTCCTCCACCGGCTCCGCCCCGGACTACTCGGGCGGCACCATGAAGACCTCCGTGGGCACCGACAAGCCCAACCAGTGGGACGCGATGCTGGGACGCGACGGCGTACGGCTGCGCGCGGGCGCGCTCTACACCCTCTCGTTCGACGCCCGGTCGTCCGCCCCGGCGAACATCCGGGCCACCGTCCAGCAGTCCAGCGGTTCCTACATCGCGCCCCTCAACCAGCCCGTCACCCTGGACACCACGAGCAAGCGCTACCAGTGGACCTTCCGCTCCACGATCGACACGACGACCGGCGTGGGGGGCCAGATCACCCTCCAGGTCGGCGCCCAGACCGCGCCCCGGACGTTCACCTTCGACAACGTGTCGCTGACGACCTCGACGGCGCGTGAAGGCTTCTTCGTCGACCCCGGGTCCAACGCCCGCACGTGGGTGGGCGCCAACCCGGGCGACGCCCGGGCCTCGAAGATCGGCACCCAGATAGCCGACCGGACCACGGTGAAGTGGTTCGGCGGCTGGAACACCGCCATAGAGGCGGACGTGGACGCGTACGTGGACAAGTCCACGGCCGCCGGCCAGCTCCCGACCCTCGTCGCCTACAACATCCCCGGCCGGGACTGCGGCGGCGCCTCCGGTGGCGGCGCGGCCGACGCGGCGGCGTACAAGACGTGGATGGACGGCTTCATCGCCGGCATCGGCAAGCGCCCCGCGATCGTCATCCTGGAGCCGGACGCCGTCGCCCAGGCGGATGTCGAGGAGAACTGCCTCACGCCGGAGCGCCGCGAGGCCCGTTTCGACATGCTCTGGTACGCCAACCAGCACCTCGACGCGCAGGGCCCGTACGTCAAGACGTACCTCGACGCGGGCAACGCGACCTGGACGCTGGGCAAGCAGCGCCAGGACGACCCGGCCGACCGGGGCATAGGACTGAGCGACATGGCCGACATGCTGGGACGCTCCGGCATCTACCTCGCCGACGGCGTGTCCGTGAACGTCGCCAACTACCACTCCACGGACATCTCCAACGACTACGGCCGCCGCCTCGCCGCGCGCGTCAAGGAGCGCCTGGGCGTCGACACGACCTGGGTCGTCGACACCTCCCGCAACGGCAACGGCGCCTACACGATCCCCGGCGACGAGAGCAGCGGCCAGGTCGCCTTCTGCAACCCGCCGCAGCGCAAGCTCGGTTCGGCCTCCCGCGTCGGTGAGGGGGGCGCCGCCTACTACTTGTGGATCAAGAACCCGGGCGACTCGGACGGCCGTCACGCCGACGACGCCCGCTGCCCGGCGAGCGGGCCGCAGTACAAGGCCGGCTCCTTCTCGCCGGAGTTCGCGGTCCGGCTGATCGACGGCAGCTGACCGGCCACACCACCGCCCACCGCCCACGGCCCCCGGACCGTGGGCGGTGCCCGGGGCACGGCCCCAGCGCCAAGTCCCGTACGCGGCCCGCCGGGCCCGGCACCGGCTTCGCCGGGGACCGATGAGTTCTCGTGGGAGTGCCGGTCTTACTTCATGACTGGCGCGCCCGCACCGGTGACCGCGAACGAGACCCGGCATCCGACACGGGCATCCGACACTCGACATCCGACATCCGACATTCGACATTCGACATTCGAAGGACTCCCCCCATGCGCACTCTCATCAGCTCCGCCTTCATCTCCCTCGACGGCGTCGTGGAGGCCCCCGGCGGCGAGCCCGGCTACCGGAACTCCGGCTGGACGTTCAAGCACACCGCGTTCCTGCCCGAGGCGTTCGAGATCAAGGAGCGCGAGCAGAAGGAGGCCGGGGCGGTGCTGCTGGGGCGGACGAGCTACGAGGCGTTCAGCCCCGTGTGGCCGGACATGGAGGACTTCGCGCGCTACAAGACGCTGCCGAAGTACGTCGTGTCCACCACCCTCGCCGAGGGCGACCTGGTCTCCAACTGGGGCGAGACCACCATCCTGCGCTCCCTCGACGAGGTCGCCGCGCTGAAGGAGACCGAGGGCGCGCCGATCATCGTGCACGGCAGCGCCACCCTGAACCGGGCGCTGTCCGACGCGGGGCTCGTCGACCGCTACCACCTGCTCGTCTTCCCGCTGCTGCTCGGCGCGGGCAAGCGGCTGTTCAGCGGCGCCGACAAGGACGTCCAGAAGCTGACGCTGGTCGAGAGCGAGACGTACGCGAACGGGCTCCAGAAGCAGGTCTTCGACGTGGTGCGGTGACCGCCCTCGCGGCCGTCGCGGCGCGGTCACCCGTCGTGAAATCCCCTTGCTCCCATGGGACTCAGGGACCTCAATGGACTCGGTATGTCACACACGCCTCTTCCGTAGTCCGTGTTCCGTCCCAGGGGGGACCTCTTGCACTCCGTCCATGCCGGGAAACCGGCGGGCCCACCGCGCGCGCTCACGCTGATCGCGCTGATCGTCGCGGTGATCGCGTCCGTGCTCGGACCGGTCGCCACCGCGTCCGCCGCCGCGCCGACGCCCGCACCCGCACCGTCGAAGGCCGCGCCCAAGGCCGGGCCCAAGGCCGCCGCGCCGAAAGCCACCGCCGCCCAGGACCGCGCCCTCGCCGCCCGGCAGATCGCCGAGGGCGGGCTCGCGGACACGTGTTCCGGGCCGATCGCGCCGAACACCGTCCACACCTGCGCCGCCTGGCCCACCGGGAACGCCACGTCCTACACGCTCGACGTGCCGCGCGCGAAGGACATCGTGTTCGCGCAGGTCGTGAGCACCAGGCAGCACAGCGCCTACCTCTCGCTGACCGCTCCCGACGGCACCGCCGTCACCTGTGACCGGCCCGACTACGTCGGCGCGCACCGCTGCCCGACCGCACAGGCGGGGACGTACACGTTGAAGGTGTGGGAGACCTCGGCCTCGGGCGGCGGGTTCTCCGTCTCGTACCAGGCACTCCTGTCCGACGCCTCGTGCGCCCCGGTGGCGGACGCCGACACCGCGCTCGCCCGGCCCGCAGTCCGGGCGGTGAGCCTCGCGGCCGGTTCGACGGGCACCTGCTACGCGCTGCCGACGGGCACCGGTGAGGTGCTGCGCCTGACGCACAGCGACTGGCGGGTCTCGCAGACCGTGTACGACGCGGAGGGCGCCCAGATCTGCTCGACGCGCGACGCGAACTACTCCGTGGACTGCGCGCTGTCCGGCACCGCGCCCTACCGCCTGCTGGCGGCCGAGCGCGCGGCGGCGGCCACCGACCTCACGCTCACGACGGCCCGCCTCTCGCACCCCAGCGGCTGCCCCGTCGTCGAGCCGCAGGCGTACGGGGCGGTGCCCGACGTGACCGGCACGGCCCGCTGCCGCGTGCTGCGGGTCCCGGCCGACGGCCCGTACCTCTTCGGCACCGTGGACGGCCAGGACGAGAACCCGGCCGCACTCGACGGCAGCCTCCACCGCGCCGACGGCACCCCGGTCTGCTCGCCGGAGCCCACCACCCCCTGCCGGCTGACCGCCGGTGACTACACCTGGGCCCGCAGCGCCGCCACCCTCGGCGACACCGACGCGTACGGCCTGTGGTTCCTGGCGACCGCGCAGGCCCAGGGCTGCACGCCGGTCAAGGACGACGGCTTCGCCTCCGGCCCGGCGACGGGCTCCTTCACGCGCGTCGGGCAGGCGCTGTGCCTGAGCCTGCCGACCGCCTCCGGCCGAGGTCTCTACCTCATCGACCGTGCCACCGCCGAGGACGCCGCCCACCCGACCGTGCGGGTCTACGACGCCAAGGGCGAGGCCCAGTGCGCCGACGAGGGCGCTCCGACGACCTGCAAGCTGACGGGCACCGCCCCGTTCCGCGCCGTGCTGACCACGAACGCCACCGGCGCGTACGCGCTGGCCGTCCAGCGCACGGCCGAGGGCGCGGGCTGCGTCCCCTGGGCCCAGTCCGGCTTCGGGAACACCTGGGGTGCCCAGACCACGCTCGCCACGGGCGAGACGGCGTGCCTGTCCCTCGCGGCCGGCGCGCACTCCACGGCCGAACTGCTCGACTACACCACCGAAGAGAACCAGGTGAGCGCGGCGCTGCGGATCCACGACGCGGCGGGCAACGAGGTCTGCACCACCAGCGGCGACTCGACGACGACCTGCCGCCTGACCGCGGGCGCCCCCTACACGGCGCTGCTCACGCGGACCCGCTTCGGCACCGACACGTACAAGCTGGTCCGCCGCGACATCTCCGCGACGGCCCGCTGCGCGGCGCCCGCGTCGCTGAAGACCGGCGGCCCCTCCACCCCGTACACCCTCCGCGGCGACCTCGACGCCACCTGCATGCGGGTGACGGCGGCGGCCACGGACAAGCTGTGGCTGTCGGTCCGGACGCCGGGCGCGGCCTACCGCACCGGCGCGGTCCTGGGCGTCATCGACGGCGACGGCGCGATGAAGTGCCGTACCTGGGGCACCGCCGGCGCCTGCCGGGTCTCCGGCGCCACCTCCTACCTCGTGTACGTGCTCGCCCTCGGGTACGACGAGACGCCGATCGCCTCGTACACGGACACCTGGCGCATCGGCACGGCCTCCGGCTGGGCGCCGGAGTGCACCGCGAACAAGGTGTCGGCGACCGGTTTCACCCCGCGCAGCGCAGTCCTGACCGAGTCGGCGACGGCGTACTGCGCGGTGCTCGACATGAAGCCGAAACAGCGATTCGACGTGTACGGCGTGGACAGCACGACGAACGGAGCGGATCCGACCGTCGCCCTGCTGGCGGACAACGCCTTCGGCAGGACGACGGACTTCTCGTACCAGTGCACCAGCTACGGCTCCTTCCACGTCAACTGCTCGACCAACGACTCCGCGCCCACCGGGCAGTACGCCTTCGTCGTGACCGCCGGACAGGCGCCCACGCCGTACGAGTTCACGATGCAGGGCGTCTGCGGCCGGAGCTGCGGCACTCCCCCACAGCCCGACGTGTCCGCGCTGAGCCGCACCAGCGGTCCGGCCGGTACCGCGCACGCGGTGGAGCTGTACGGCTCCGGGCTGACGCTGGGCACCGAACTCAGGCTCCGCAACGACTCCACGACCGGCGAGACCTGGCGCCACCAGGTGGTGTCGATCGCGCCGGACGGGACCTCCATGAAGGTGCTGCTCGGCACAGGCGACCTGCCGCCCGGCCGCTACGACCTGGTCGTGGGCGACGGGGGCTACACCTCCGGCACCCGCTCCCCCGGCTACCTCCCGAACGCCTTCACGGTGACGGAGGCCCCGGCCGCCGCGCCGCCCGGGCGGTTCGTGCCGGTCGCGCCGAAGCGTTTCCTCGACACGCGGAACGGCACCGGCGCGCCCAAGGCGAAGGTCGGCGCGGGCGGCACCGTGAAGCTGAAGGTCGCCGGGGTCAACGGCGTCCCGGAGACGGGTGTCTCGGCGGTCGTCATGAACGTCACCGCCGTCGCGCCGAGCGCCAGCGGCTTCCTCACCGTCTACCCGGACGGGCGTCCGGCGCCCTCGGCGTCGAGCCTCAACTACACGGCGAACCGCACCCTCTCCAACCTGGTGACGGTGGCCGTCCACAACGGCACCGTCGACCTGCGCAACAGCGCGGGCACGGTCGACGTCGTCGCCGACGTGGCGGGCTACTACACGACGGCGGAGGGCGCGGGCTCGGTGCTCACGTCGACCGACCCGACGCGCTTCCTCGACACCCGTAACGGCACCGGCGCGCCCAAGGCGCGGGTCGGCGCGGGCGGCACCGTGAAGCTGAAGGTCGCGGGGGTCCGGGGCGTCCCCGCCACGGGGGTCACCGCCGTCGTCGTGAACGTCACCGCCGTCGCCCCGACCGCGAACGGCTTCGTGACCGTCTACCCCGGCGGGCAGGCCGTCCCGACCGCGTCGAACATCAACTACTCGGCCGGGGAGACCCTCCCCAACCTGGTGGTCGTGCCGGTGGTGAACGGCTCGGTGGAGCTGCGCAACAGCACGGGCGCGGTCGACCTGCTCGCGGACGTGACGGGGTACTTCTCCGCCACGGGCGCGGCGTTCACCGCCGCCGAGCCGGTCCGGCTGCTCGACACGCGCAGCGGTCTCGGCGCGCGGGCCGGGGCCGTCGGCCCCGGCGGCGTGGTGAGTATGCGGGTCTCCGGCGTGGCCGGGGTCCCGAGCGAGGGCGTCACCGCGGTCGTCCTGAACGTGACGGCCGCGGCCCCGACGGCCGGCAGCTACCTGACCGTGTCCCCGCACGGCAGGCCGCGCCCGGCGGTGTCCAACCTCAACTACCCGGCGGGCCGCACGATCTCCAACCTGGTGGTCGTCCCGGTCGTCGACGGGCGGATCACCTTCACCAACCACACGGGCGGCGTGCAGGTCATCGCCGACCTGAACGGCTGGTACAGCGGCTGACGGTGTACGTCGCCGTCTCCGGGGAGGGCCGGACCGCTTCCGCGGTCCGGCCCTTCGGCGTTCCCGGGCTCTCACCGCAGTTTCTCCGCGACCCCCGGCGTCGGCCAGCGCGGTGTCCCCGCCCGTCGCGGGTCGGTGATCCGTGGCGTCATGGAACGCCAAACTAAACCGATCGGTTCATCTCGTCAAACCAAACGGTTCAGTCTTGACACTGAACTGAATGGTGTAGTTCATTCTTGGCATGACCTCCACCGAGCGCACCGTCACCCGCATCGCCCGCCCCTTCCACACCTACGAGGGCGCCGGCTTCCCCGTCCGCCGCCCCTTCCCCACCGCCGAACTCCCCTTCGTCGACCCCTTCCTGATGGTCGACCAGGTCGGACCCGTCGAGCTCGGCCCCGGCGAGGCCAAGGGCGCGCCCCCGCACCCGCACCGCGGCTTCGAGACGATCCAGTACGTCCTCGACGGCGACATCGCCAACGCCGACTCCCGAGGCCACCGCGCCGTCGTCCGGAGCGGCGGGGTGCAGTGGCTGACCGCCGGGTCCGGGATCGTCCACGAGGCCCTGCCCACCGAGGAGTTCCTCGCCTCCGGCGGGCGCCAGCACATGCTCCAGATCTGGCTGAACCTCCCCGCCCAGCTCAAGTCCCTGCCGCCCCGCAGCCAGAACGCCGAAGCCGCCGAGCTCCCCGCCGTCCCCCTCCCCGACGGCTCCTCGCTCACCGTCCTCGCGGGCACCACCCACGGAGCCACCGGCCCGTTCGCCACGCACACCCCCGCCCTCGTCGTCCACGCGCGCCTCGCGGCGGGCGGGCGCGCCGAGTTCAGCGCGCCCGCCGGGCACAACGCGATGGTGTACGTGCTGACCGGCGCCGCCTCCGTCGGCGGCGAGGACCTTCCCGACGGGCACCTCGCGCTGCTCGCCCGCGACGGCGAGCACTTCACCGTCCGGGCCCCCGGCACGGCGGCCGAGGTGCTGGTCCTCGCGGGCGAGCCGATCGGCGAACCGGTCGCCCGCAGCGGCCCGTTCGTGATGAACACCGCCGCCGAACTCCGCCGGGCCGAGAAGGACTTCGCCCAGGGGCTGATGGGGCGGATGCCGGCATGAGGCGCACCGGGACCGTCCTCGCCGGGGCGGGGCGGCGGGCCGACGTGTCAACCCCCGCGCCCGCCCCTGCCCCCACGACCGCGCGTACGCCCCTTCGTCTCCCCCTCCGCCACGCCCTCGTCCCCGCGCTCTTCGTCGCCCCCGCCTCCATGGGGATCTCCGGGCCGAGCCTCGTCCTGCCCGAAGCCGCCCGCGCGCTCGGCGTCTCCGCCGGGGCGGCGGCCTGGCTCATGACCGTGACCGGGATCGGCATGGCCCTCGGCACGCCCCTGCTCACCGCCACCGCCGGACGGCGCGGGCCCGGCGGGACCGCCAGGGCCGGGGCCGTCCTCCTCGCCCTCGGCGCGGCGCTCGTCCTGCTCGCCGGGGGCGCCGGACCCGCCGGGCTACCGCTCTCCCTCGCCGGGCGGGCCGTCGAAGCGGTCGGGGCCGCCGGAGTCACCGTCACCGCCTTCCGGCTCGCCGCCCTCGACCGCTCCGGCCGGGCCGCCGGGATCGTCGCGATCGGCAGCGCCGCCGGCGGCACCCTCGGGCTCTTCGCGGGCGCCGCCGCCGGCCACGCCGCGGGCTGGCGGGCCGCGCTCGTGCTGCCGCTGCTGAGCCTCCTCGCCCTGCCCGCCGTCCTGCGCCGCACCGGCCACACCGCTCCGGCCGCTCCCCGCACGGCCCCCGCCCGCCCCCTCGCCCTCCTCCGCGCCCCGGCCCTCCCGGCCGCCGCCGGGCTCATGCTCGCGCTCTCCACCGTCAACTTCGCCCTGCTGTACGGCGCCCCGCGCCGCGTCGCCGCGCTCACCGGCTGGACCCCGGTGCACACCGGGGCGGTCGCCGGGCTCGCCGCGCTCGCCGGGGCGCTGCTCTCCTGGCGGCTGGTCCGGCTCGCGCCCCGGCTCGGGGCGCGCCGCACCCGGGCGCTGCTCGCCGCCGCCTCCGCCGCCGCGCTCCCCCTCGCCGCCCTCACCCCGTGGCCCGCCGCCGTCCTGCTCGGCTCGGGGCTGAGCGCGCTCGCGACGGCGGGCGGCCAGGGCGCCCTGCTCCCCGCCGCGCTGCGGGGCCTCGCCGAGGACCGGCACGGCGCCGCGGTCGGGCTCTTCAACCTGGCCTTCCTGTCGGGTGTGGCCCTCGGCCCGGCCCTGGCGGCGACGGCCCTCGGCTGATCGCGCCACCTCCCGGAGGTCCGAACCGAACCGTTCAGTTCACCCCCTTCCTATACTGGTCACGAAACCGCCGCTCCCTCCCCGAAGGACCCGCATGGGCGCCCAGACCCTCCCGGACGACGTGCTCGACGCGTACGGCATCCCCGTCCTGCCCGACCCCGCCTCCGCGACCGCCCGCAAGCGCCAGGCGATCATCGACGCCGCCCTCGCGGAGTTCCTGGCCGAGGGGTACGCGGCGGCGTCCATGGACGCGATCACCCAGCGGTCCGGCGTCTCCAAGGCGACCGTCTACAAGCACTTCGGCAGCAAGGAGCGCCTGTTCCTCGCCGTCATCGGCGGGGTGCTGGTCCGCACGTACGCCGGGGTCGAGCCCGTCGTCGCCGCCGGGCTGGCCGAGGTGCCCGAGCCGCGCGCCGCGCTCGTCCGGCTGGCCGGTGACTGGGCCCGCGCGCTGCTGCGGCCCGACCTCATGGCGCTGCGGCGGCTGGTGATCGGCGAGATCGACCGCTTCCCGCAGCTCGGGCAGCTCTGGTACCGGCTCACGTACGACATGTACAACGGCCCCCTGGTCGAGGCGGTGACCGCGCTCGGCGCGCGCGGCGCCCTCGACGTGCCCGACCCGGAGCTGGCCGTGCGGCAGTTCGTCGCGGTCACGGTCGGCGTGCCCCAGCTCGTGCACACCTTCGCGCCCGGGACGGAGATCGACGAGGACGCGCTGGACCGGCAGATCGCCTCGGGCGTCGACCTCTTCCTGGCCCGGTACGGGCGCGCCTGAGGGGACGTTCCCCGGGCAGTACGATCGGGACCGTCGTCAGCTTTACGTCAGGGATGAAGGAGAAATGGCATGGCGCAGGTCACGCTCAAGGGCAACCCCGTACAGGTCAACGGCAGCCTGCCCGCCGCGGGCTCCGAGGCCCCGCAGTTCAGCCTGGTCGGCGAGGGCCTCGCGGACCTCTCGCTGAAGGACTTCGCCGGCAAGCGCAAGGTCCTCAACATCTTCCCGAGCGTGGACACCCCGACCTGCGCCAGCTCGGTGCGCGCGTTCAACAGCAAGGCGGCGGAGCTCGACAACACCGTCGTGCTCTGCATCTCGGCCGACCTGCCGTTCGCGCAGTCCCGCTTCTGCGGCGCCGAGGGCCTGGAGAACGTGAAGAGCCTCTCCACCCTGCGCGGCCGTGAGTTCCACACCAACTACGGCGTGGACATCGCCGACGGCCCGCTGGCCGGCCTGACCGCGCGCGCCGTCGTCGTCCTCGACGAGAACGACAAGGTCCTGCACACCGAGCTGGTCGGCGAGATCGCGGACGAGCCGAACTACGAGGCCGCGCTCGCGGTGCTCTGATCCGTACGGGTCCCGAGGGGGCCGTCACGACACCCGTCGTGGCGGCCCCCTCGCGTGTGCGGACCGCCCCGCAGGGTGGACCGGCGGCGGAGCGCGGTCAGACGCCGCGCCCGGCCTCCTCCGCGATGATCCCCAGCCAGGCGCGATGGGTGTACGGGGCGGGCGGGTCGATCTCCAGCCCCAGCAGGGACAGCCCGTACGCGTAGTCGGCCTCGTCCAGCCGCAGCGCCAGCAGCTCGTACGCCTCGCCGCACAGCCGGGCGGCCAGCGCCGGGGCCGTGTTCTCCAGGTAGTCGCGGAGGGCCTCCTCGTGGTCCGCGAACTCCAGGCCGTGGTCCTGCGAGAACCAGCCGCCCAGCAGCTGCCCGAGCTCCGGGAACCGGGCCTGCCACTCCCAGCGGGTCAGCGGCGGCCCGGGCGGCGGCATGTCGCCCTCCGCCAGACAGCGCCGCAGGTGCCCGGCGACGGTGAGCAGCCACGCCTGGACCGCGGCCCCTTCGAGCCCCGGGTCGGGCAGCGGGTACACCTCGCCCAGCCGCAGCAGCAGCGGGCCCGGAGGGTTGCGGGCGTACTCGCGGAGCTGGCTCTCGGCGATCCCGACCGCCCACGGCCTGCTGTGCCAGGTGTGGCGGAGGTACGCGGTCAGCGCGGCGCCCGGCTTCTCCTCGGTGTCGTCGGCGGGCAGACCGGCGTACGCGCGGAGGACCTGGTCCATCTCCCCGTACCGGGGGTCGTGCTGGAGCGGGGTCAGCGGCATGGGGGGCGGTCTCCTGTCACGGGTGGATCGGGAAGGTGGCGTGCACGGTGAACCCGAGCGGATGGTCCGGGTCCCGCTTCAGGATCACCCGGGCGGCCCGCACGTCCACCGGCCCGTGACCGGCCAGCATCTCCCCCTGGAGCAGCACCTGTCCGACCGGCTCGGGGCGGGACGGCCAGTACGCCTCGATGGTGAGCCGGGCCCGGTCCGGCCGGGTCAGCCACCGGTGCACGGCCTGCTCGTTCTGCGTGACGACGGCCTGGGTGGCCCACTGCGCGGTCTCCCGGTCCGGGTAGGAGGCGGAACGTGTCAGCACGGGGAGTGCTCCTCTCGGCCGGCGGTCCAGGCGCACGGCCCGTGCTCCTGGCGCAGATGGGTGGTGAGGACGTCGGAGATCAGCGCCAGCCAGGCGGACCAGGAGGTGTGGGCGCCGGAGCCGAGGCCGAGTTCCCCGGCGAAGAAGCGGCGGAGGGTGTCGTCGTCCTGGAAGAGGGCGAGGGCTTCGGCGCATTCGGCGACGACGGGGGGCAGGCGCCACAGGCAGCTGCCGATGTGGTGCCAGTCCGCGACGTAGAGGCCGATGCCGTCCTCGTCGGACATGTCCTCGTCCTCCAGGGCCAAGCCGTCCTGACCGAAGTACGGGCGGAGCAGATTCACGAGCTGGGGAAAACGGCGCTCCAGCTCCCAGGCGGTCGGCACGGAGGCGAGGAATTTGCTGTCGACGGCGACCTGCCACGTGTCCACGTAGGCGGCGATGCCCCTGAGTGCGGTGGGTTCCCCTCCGGGTCCTGATGCCGTGACGAGCTCCCAGAGGTCCCGGGGCATCCTGGAGGCCCCGTCCGCACCCTCGGCGACGGCCTCGGCCAGTGCCCGGACCTCCTCCGCCGCCTCGTACACCGTCACGCCGCCGCGCTCGGAGCGGTCGTACAGGAAGCGCAAGGGAGCCTGGAGCGCGGCCTCAAGCGCGGCCCGGTCGGAGGGGATGCCGGAGCCGGGGGGAAAGAAGGGACTGAGGAGGGTACGCGCGGCTGCGTAGCGGAAGTAGATCCGGTGCACGGGCGGTTCCTGACGGGCTAGGGCCTTTCCGGGAAGGCGGTGACGACGATGAACGGGGGCTGGCGTCCGTCACCGGTGGGCTGGATACGGACCAGGACATTGTGTACGGAGGCCGGTGTGCCGGTGGGGCTGTCCACGGATACCCCGGTGGGTGCGGGACCCATGTAGACCAGGTAGTCGAGCGTCTTCTGGTTCGGACTCGGGTTGGCCAGATAGGTCTGCACGTCCTGGGTGATCTTCGGGGACTCCCTGTCGATCGCCTCCTGGACCAGCCGCTGGGCCGTGGCGAGATCGGCGAACGTGGAGGCTCGTGGCGCTTTGTTGTCGTCCCTCATGCGCCGCTGGAGCTCTTCGGGGGTCAGCCCCACATGCCGGTCGATGGTGTGGGCCGTCTGGTTGCCGACCGTCATGTCCTCCTGGTTGGCCAGGTCGATCGGGTACGTGTGGTTCGTCGCCTGGTCGCCCTCCACCGTCCATTTGTGGTCCGTCCCGTACCCGGCGATGGAGCGGGAGCCCACGGACTGGGCTTTGGCCTCCTCCGCCTGGAAGCTGGGGACGCTGCGCCGGGCCTCGCGCAGGGCTGCCAGGCGGCTCCGCAGGTCCTGGGCGAGCTCGGAGGTCCTGGCGTTGTACCGGTCCACGCCCGCGTTGAGGGCGCCCTCGTTCAGGTTGTCCAGGAAGTTCTTGGCGAGCCCCACCGGGCCGGTGAACAGGGAGACCAGGTCTTTCATGAAGTTCTTGACGGTGTCCGACTCCACCAGTTCCTTGGCCGCCTCCAGGTACTCGTGCTCGATCACCTTGCGGACGTCGCGCACCGCCGTGGCGAAGGAGTCGAGGGCGTCGGCGATGGCCTGCGCGGTCTTGATCAGCACCTGGAGCACGGGCTGCTCGTTCATGCTGCGTTTCCATTTGTAGCCCTGCGCGACGGGGCCGCCGCCCTTGCCCCAGGTCGCGGTCCCCCACAGGTCGGAGGTGAACTGGCCCATCGCGTCCTGCCATTCGGTGGCAGCGCTGTCCGGGTTCTTCAAATAGTTGATGGCGGCGTCCAGGTCGCGGCCGGTCCTCTCGGCGTCGGTCGCCAGCTGCCGCCAGGCCGCCGCCACCAGCGGCAGTTCGATGTCGTCGCCGCCCGGGGTGATCTGGCCGACCTTGCCGTGGTTGAGGGCCTTGTCCATGGCCTCCTTGATCAGCCACTGGATGGCGCTGCCCAGGGCCCCGAGGACATCGTCGATGATCCGCTCGGCGAAGTTGCCGCCGCCTCCGGTCCGCCAGCCGAGGAACGGCGCCTTCCCGTAGTCCGGGATGCTCCGGATGACGTCCGGTATCTGCTTCAGGGTGGTCGGGGCGCCCCACGACGGGTGGGAGGCGTACTCGGCCCGGACGTAGTTGTTCGCGGTGATCGTCAGGCCGGTGGAGACGCCGCCGATGGCCACGACGGAGGCGGCCCACACTTGCAGGTAGAGGGCGGCGACTTCGTCGTAGGCCTTCTCGAACTCCTCCGGGCCCGAGCCGACCCCGCCCACGTGCTTGTGGCCGTCCAGCGTGTTCAGGAGCTGCCGGGGGGCCTTGTCGAAGGCCGTCTGGTGGTTCCGGATGAGGTACGAGGTGTACCAGACGTGCCCCGAGTCGACGTCGAAGCCGCTCGGGAAATCCGGGCCGGTGGACGGCTTGAGGCCCTGGACCTCCTTGTCCGGGTCGGGTTTCGGCTGCGGCTGCCCCTGGGAGATGTCGTTGCCCTGGGGGTCGGTGAGCTTGCCGGGGGCGGGGGACGGCACCTGCGGCACGTTCGGCTGCGTGTTCCCGCTGCTCCCGTTCCCGCTGCCCCCAGACGGCGGCGCCGGCGTGGCCATCAGGCCGCCCCCCAGCCGCGCAGGACCGCCTGGTGGGCGGCCGTGTAGTTGGCGTGGGAGGTGGTCACCGAGTCGTGCAGCCAGGACTGGGTGGCCTTCAGGTCCTCCATGTCCCTGGCCCACCGGTCCAGGGTGATCACGAACTCTTCGCGGGCCTCGCCCTGCCAGCCGAGGACCACCCGCTCGACGCGCGCGTACAGCTGGGCCAGTTGTTCGTTCAGCTTCCGGAGGATCTCCTCCAGTTCCCCGGACATCGCCTGTAACGCGGCGATGTCCACGGCTATCCGCTCGTCTCCCGCCATGCCCGCTCCTCCCCCTACACGTCTTCGATGCGGCTGCGGGGGACGGGCACGGACTCGGGGCCCGGCGCGCCCGGCGGCGGGGCCTGGAGGGCGTTCGCCTCCCGTGCCACGTCGACCTGGCTCTGGGCCTTCCGCAGCCGGGACAGCACGTCCAGCTCCCGCTCGGTGAACCCGTCGCGGCTGAGCCGGACCGCCTCCTCCAGGAGCCGCAGGTGCTCCCGGACGCGTACGGCGTCCTGCGCGGCCTCGTCGTGCAGGGTCCGGTAGGCGGCGCCGGTGGCGCCCTGCCAGCGGGCCTGGATGCGGTCGACGATCCCGTCCATGAGCCGGACCTGCGAGTCGAGGTGCCGCTGCATGACGCCGAGGTCGTCGGCCAGCTTGGTCAGCCCGTCGTCCTCGGGCACCCGCAGATCGGGATCGTTCACCGCCATTGGCGCCCCGCCTCCCCCGTCGGTCGCGCGACCATCAGCCGCGCGCCGAACCTACAAGGGGGCCTGGAACAAAGGAAGTTGCGATGAGGTCAGGAGACACGATCGTGATGGCGGGTTCTCGCCGCTCACGCCGCCAGCCGCACCGCCAGCACCGCGATCAGCGCGCTCGACGCGAGGGTCGTGGCCAGCCGGCCCCTCGGGCCGGTCAGGGCGCGGCCCAGCAGGGTGCCGCCGGTGGCCAGGAGGAGCTGCCAGCTCGCCGAGGCGGCGAGGGCCGCGAGGACGAAGGCGGCGCGTTCGGGGAGGGTCGCCGGGGCGTCCGGGCCGGTGGCCAGGATCAGGGCGGCGAAGTAGACCACCGTCATCGGGTTCAGGACCGTGATGGCCAGGAAGGCGGCGTAGGCGCGGGCCGGGGTGAGGGGCCGGGCGCCGTCGTCGCGGGAGGCGAGGGTGCCCGCGCGGTGGGCGCGCAGCGCCGTCCACGCGGCCCGGGCGGCCAGGACCAGCAGGACCGCGGCCGAGACCAGGCGCAGCGGCGTCGTCACCGGGGCCAGGTACGGGACGAGGGCGGAGCCGCCCGCGACGGCGAGGAGGGCGTAGGCGCCGTCGGCGGTGGCGACGCCGAGGGCCGCGGCGGCGCCGGTGCGCCAGCCGGTGCGGGCGGTGACGGCGACGAGGTACGCGCCGACCGCGCCGACCGGGATCGCGATGCCGTAGCCGGCCAGCAGGCCGGCCAGGGCCGCGGCCGTCACGCGACGGCGGGGGTCGCTCCGGCGTCGGCGCCGGGCTGTCGGCGGTAGGCCGAGCCGTCCTTCGTACGGGCGAGCTGGCCGCCGATCACGAGGTAGCGGCGCAGCGCCGGGAAGTCCTCGTGGACGGTCTTCAGGGCCTCGTTGACCTCGCGCTCGCTGTAGACGGCGGAGGCGTCGAAGAGCGTGGCGGCCAGGTGGTCGAGGAGGGCCGCTCTGCGGGCGGGCTTGCGCGGGATCGCCTTGAGGCGTCCGTCCGCGCTGAACAGGTCGGAGATCATGGGGTGCAGACTGGCCCGCGCCGCCCGTGCGCGGCAACGGGTTTTAGCGGGTCGTCACGTTCACCGCCGGGTCGATCCTCGGCATGATCGGCGGCATCCCGTGCTCCACGAAGATCGGCCGCGCCCGCTCGACGAAGGCCAGGAACGCCTCCTCCGACTCCCAGAAGTCGACCACCCGCCACCCGCCCGTGCCGTCGGGCCCGGCCGCGTGCGCGAGGAAGCCGGGCATGGGCCACCACGAGGCGGTCTCGATCGCGGTGATGGCGCGCTCGTAGACCTCCTGGGTCAGACCGGGGACCTCGACGGTGACGATGACGGCCATGGCGCTGCTCCCGTGCGTGGGGGGTGGGGCGGGGTCCCGACCAGCACAGCAGCCGGTCCCCCGCCCCGCATCGTGGCCGGGCCGAAAGGGCTACCCGCCCAGGCGGTAGTGGATCTTCTTCACCAGTTCCCTCAGGTCCGGCGTCCGCAGCAGGCTGTAGTGGTCGGCGTCCAGTTCGATCACCGTCGGCGGGCGGCTGGACCAGCCGGTGGTGCCTTCGAGGAAGGAGTAGTCGTCGCCCTGCGCCTTGAAGATCGTCACCGGGCAGGACACCTTCCGCTCGGTGAGCTCCTGGAAGGTGTACGTGAAGTCGAAGGTCTGCTCCACGATCGCGATGATCCGGGCGATCAGCTCCGGGTCCAGCGCCGGGAAGCGCTCCGCCACGTGCGCCGCGAAGCCCTCCGCGTCCTTCGCCGGGACGTCCGCGAGGGTGCCCGCGAAGACCGAGTACAGGATCTGCGTGAAGCCGGGGTTGTCGTACGAGGCGCCGCCCGCCGCCGACTCCGCGCGTACCTTCGGCGAACCGGGGGCGATCAGGAAGAGGTGCTCGACCTGTTCCCCCGCCGCCTCCAGCAGGTGCGCCGACTCGAAGGCGACCCGGGCGCCGAAGGAGTAGCCCCACAGGGTGTACGGGCCGGCGGGCTGGCGGCGCCGGATCGCGGCCACGTCGGCGGCGGCCATCTCGCGGATCGTCGCGTACGGCGTCTCGCCTCGGTTGATGCCGTGCGCCTGCACCCCGTAGAAGGGGCGGTCGACGCCGACGGCCTCGGCCAGGAAGCGCAGGTTCATCGTGTAGCCGCCGAGGCCGGGCCAGCAGAACACCGGCGACTGGGCGCCGTCCGCGTGCAGCCGGACGAGCCGCGAGGCGGGCGTCGCGGCGGCGCCGTCCACCCGGTGGGCCAGCTTCTCGATGGTGGGGGCCTCGAAGAGGATCTGGAGCGGGAGGGCGGCGTCCGGGAACTCGCGGTTGATCTTCGTGATGAGCGCGACCGCGATCAGCGAGTTGCCGCCCGACTCGAAGAAGTCGTCCTGCACGGAGACCGCCTCGACCTCCTCGTACTTGAGCGCCGCCGCCCAGATCGCGGTCAGCCGGGTCTCGGTGCGGGTGCGCGGCAGGACGTGCGGGCGGCCGTGCAGGCCCGCGTTGACGACGGCGAGCTCGCCGAGCGCCTTGGTGTCCACCTTGCCGTTGGCGGAGTGCGGCAGCCGGTCGAGGACGACGACGCGGTTGGGGATCATGTAGTCGGGCAGGTGGTTGACCAGGTCGTCGCGGATCATCTCCGCGGGGCCCTTCATGTGGACGGTGTCCTCGTACATGCCCTCGCTGAGCGCCTGCTCCTCGCTGACCCGGCCGCCGACGAAGAAGTACGAGGGGCCGGTCGGGCGGCCCGCCGCCGCCAGCACCTCGTCCATGCGGCGGGCGGCGGGCAGCGGGTTGCCGGTCATCGAGCTGTAGCCGGAGGACATGAAGCCGAGGCCGTGGCCGCCGAGCTGGAGGCGCTGGAGGGCGCGGCCCAGGTCGATGTAGGCGCGCCAGGGCTCCTCGGTCCGGCTGATCGCCGTGACGCCCAGGCTCGCCCGGTCGTACACCGCCTGGTTGATGGCGATGACGTGCCTCCTCTCGACCAGGCCGGGGGCCAGGGGGCTCAGCTCGCCCCGCTCGTACACGTACTGGCCTTCCGGAAGGTCCGCGATCCGGTCCGGGTGGGACTGGACGTAGAGGTCCACCTCCGGCCCGGCCGGCGCCTCCTCGTCGTACGGGACGAGCGCGAAGACACCCAGGTCCTCGGGGTCGCCGGGGGCGCCGCCGCGGACCGGGCGGACGTCCAGGCCGAGGCCCGGCAGGATCTCCTCGAACAGGCCGACCATGTGGCCGGTCTCGATCTCCAGGACCTCGCGGATGTTGTTGCGGTAGACCGGCTCGATCGCCGACCACTTGCCCCGGAAGGCGAAGCGGACCAGGGGCTCTCCCCCGGCGGCGGCCGGCTCCATCAGGTGCAGCCGGTGGTGCACCGGGTGGTAGTAGTACGTGCCGGGCTCCAGGCCCGCGATGCCGCGCGCCTGGACGTACAGCTGGGTCGCGTAGAGCGCGCCCGGCGAGGCGTAGCCGTACTTCGGGAGCAGCCGCTCCTCGCTGGTGAACTGGCCGAACCAGCGCAGGATCTCGCCCAGGTCGGCGGCGGTGAGGGTGCCCACGGCGCGCGAGCCGATGCCCTCGGGGCGGCGGGCCAGGGCGGCCAGCACGTCGGCGCGGGTGACCGGGCCGCCCTCGTAGAAGCGGTAGGTCTTGCGGGCGAAGACGGTGCGGCGCATCCGCTCGGTGGGGGTGCGGCCGGCGAGCCCGACGACGGGGCGGCCGGCGAGGGCGGTGTCGTCGAGGGTGCCCGCGTTGGACAGCTGCGCCTTGACCTGGAGCTTGGACTCCTTGGACTGGTGGTGGGCGCCGTGGTTGCCCTGGTCCATCAGGGCGGCTTCCTTCGGGGAGAGCTCGACGCAGGCGACCAGGTTCTGGAAGCCGGTGCGGGGCTCGTTCTTCACGATGACGGCGGCGGACTTCACCCAGTCGTGGTTCTCGATGGCGACGGCGATCTCGTCGAGCTCGACGCGGAAGCCGCGGAGCTTGATCTGGTTGTCGGCGCGGCCGGCGAACTGGACGGTGCCGTCCTCGTTCCAGGTGGCCAGGTCGCCGGTGCGGTAGAGCCGTTCGCCGTCCTCGGCGGTGATGAAGCGCTCGGCCGTGAGCTCGGGCCGGTCCAGGTACCCCCGCGCCACCTGGACGCCGCCGATGCAGAGCTCGCCGTCGCGTATGTGGAAGGTCGTCTCGTACGCGGGTCTTCCGATCGGGACGGCGGAGGGCCCGTCGGCGACGGTGGCCCGGTCCACGGTGTGCGAGGAGGCGTTGATGGTGCACTCGGTGGGGCCGTACAGGTTGATCAGCTCGGTGCCGGGGAGTTCGGCGAGGAGCTGCACGGCGAGGTTGCGCGAGAGGACCTCGCCGCCCGAGTAGACCCGGCGCAGGGTGGCGCAGCTCCCGAGGCGCTCGGTGTCGACGAGGGCCTGGAGGAGGGTGGGGACGCCCTGGAGCATGGTGACGCCGTGCCGCCGGATGGTGTCGATCAGGCCCTCGGGGTCGCGGTAGACGCCGGGCGGGCCCATGGCGACGCGGGCGCCGACGGCGGAGGCGAGGATCTCCCACTGGGCGGCGTCGAAGGACATCGGGGTCTTCTGGACGACGACGGCATCGGCGCCGAGGGAGTGCTCGGCGCCCATCCAGCGCATCTGGGCGGTGATGGAGCGGTGCTCGACCATGACGCCCTTGGGCTTGCCGGTGGAGCCCGAGGTGTAGATCACGTACGCGAGCTGGGACGGGTCCACCTCGGGCTCCGCGAGCGGCTGTTCGTCGCCCGCGGTGCGCCAGGCGTGCTGGACGGCGTCCTTGAGGGTGATGACGGTGGAGCCGGGCGGGGCGAGTTCGGTGACGCGCTCGCGGAAGCGTTCCTGGGTGAAGACGATCCGGGCCCCGCTGTCCTCGATCATGTAGCGCAGCCGCTCCTCCGGGTACTCCGGGGAGAGCGGCACATAGGCGCCGCCGGAGAACAGCACGCCCCAGGTGCCGATCACCAGTTCGAGCGAAGGTTCGACGTGAACCCCGATCCGCTCGTCGGCGGACACCCCTAAGGTGCGCAGGTACGTGGCGAGGACGGCGGCGCCCTCGTGCAGTTCGCGGAAGGACAGGGTGTCGTCGCCGAAGACGACGGCGGTGTCGTCACCGCGCAGCGCCGCCTGCTCGCGCAGCAGCCGGTCGAGCGTCGCCGGCGCCTCCGCCGTGTTCACCGTACTGGGCATGAAGGTCCTCTTCGTGAGTCGAAAGGGATGGGCCCCGGTCCTTCCGGACCGGGGCCCACCGCTCTCAGCGGTAGATGAGCAGTTCCTGCTCCGTCGCGCCCGTCAGCTCGTAGCGGGTGCGTACCAGCGGGCGTCCCGAATAGATGCGGATCAAGGTCGCCGCGTCGCCGTGGAAGCGGGCCGGCGGCCGGCCCTCGATCTCGTTGCCGAGGGCCACCTCCCCGCCGCCCCGGTCGGCCAGGACCCCCACCAGCCGAGGAGTCTCCCGCTTGCGGCTGGTGACGGAGAGCAGCGGCAGGGCCAGTTCGAGGGCGTCCCCGCAGTAGGCGCCGGGCTCCCCGAAGGCCTCCCGGACGTCCCCCGCGTGGACCCACTCGCCGAGCGCGACGGCGTCGAGCCTGCCGTCCTCCCGGTCGGCGATCACCGGACCGGCCTCGGTGAGCCCGCGCTCCAGCTCGTCGAGGATGCGGTCGAGCGCCCACTTCTCCCGCTCGGCCACGTCGCAGGCGTTGGCCTCGGGGAGGAACACCCCTTCCTCCAGGCGCCCTTCGACGATCCGGACCAGGGCCGCCCCGCAGTGCGCGAGCACCTGCCGGGCGGTCCAGCCGGGACAGGCCGTGCGGAGCTCGAAGGCCTCGGGGGGCGTCCGCCGCAGCAGCGGCATCAGCAGGTCCCGCTCGGTCTTCAGGAGGTGGTCCGGCAGCCAGGGGTCACGTCTGTCGTCCACGTCGGCGGGACACATCAGTAGCGGTAGTGGTCGGGCTTGTACGGGCCCTCGACCGGAACGCCGATGTACGTGGCCTGCTCCGGGCGGAGGGTGGTGAGCCGGACGCCCAGGGCGTCCAGGTGAAGGCGCGCGACCTTCTCGTCCAGGTGCTTCGGCAGCGTGTAGACGCCGACGGGGTACTCGGCGGTCTTCGTGAAGAGCTCGATCTGGGCCAGGGTCTGGTCCGCGAAGGAGTTGGACATCACGAAGGACGGGTGGCCCGTCGCGTTGCCCAGGTTGAGCAGCCGGCCCTCGGAGAGCACGATGACGACCTTGCCGTCGGGGAAGGTCCAGGTGTGGACCTGCGGCTTGACCTCGTCCTTGACGATGCCGTCGATCTTGGCCAGGCCGGCCATGTCGATCTCGTTGTCGAAGTGGCCGATGTTGCCGACGATCGCCTGGTGCTTCATGCGGGCGATGTCGGACGCCATGATGATGTCCTTGTTGCCCGTGGTGGTGATGAAGATGTCGGCGGTCTCGACGACGTCCTCCAGGGTGGCGACCTGGTAGCCGTCCATCGCCGCCTGGAGGGCGCAGATCGGGTCGATCTCGGTGACGATGACCCGGGCGCCCTGGCCGCGCAGCGACTCCGCCGAGCCCTTGCCGACGTCGCCGTAGCCGAAGACGACCGCGGTCTTGCCGCCGATGAGGACGTCGGTGGCCCGGTTGATGCCGTCGATCAGGGAGTGCCGGCAGCCGTACTTGTTGTCGAACTTCGACTTGGTCACGGCGTCGTTCACGTTGATCGCCGGGAAGAGCAGCTCGCCCTCGCGGTGCATCTCGTAGAGGCGGTGGACACCGGTGGTGGTCTCCTCCGTCACGCCCCGGATCTCGGCGGCGATCGTCCCCCAGTCGAGCGGGCTGTTCTCCAGCAGGGCGCGGACGACGGCCAGCTCCTCGTTCGCGGCCTCCGGCAGCGCCCCGGTCTTGCGGTACTCCACACCCTTGTGGACGAGCAGCGTGGCGTCGCCGCCGTCGTCCAGGATCATGTTGGGGCCGTCGGCGTCCGGCCAGGTCAGCGCCTGCTCGGTGCACCACCAGTACTCCTCCAGGGTCTCGCCCTTCCAGGCGAAGACCGGGATGCCGGCGGCGGCGATCGCGGCGGCGGCGTGGTCCTGGGTGGAGTAGATGTTGCAGGACACCCAGCGGACCTCGGCGCCCAGCGCGACGAGCGTCTCGATCAGCACGGCCGTCTGCACCGTCATGTGCAGGGAGCCGGTGATCCGGGCCCCGGCCAGCGGCTGCCGCTCGGCGTACTCGCGGCGGATCGCCATCAGGCCCGGCATCTCGTGCTCGGCCAGGGTGATCTCCTTGCGGCCGAACTCCGCGAGACCGATGTCGGCGACCTTGTAGTCGGAAAACACAGCACCGGTGGACTCAGACACGTGCGAGGCTCCTTGAGGCGTGGATCGAACGGTGGATTTCGAGGGCGGCGGTGCTCTTGTTGAGCGTGATGTAGTGCAGGCCGGGGGCGCCCTCGTCGAGCAGCCGCCGGCCCATCGCGGTGGCGTGCTCGACGCCGATCCGGTACGCGGCGGCCGGGTCGTCCTTCGCCGCCTCCAGGCGGTGCGCCAGGTCCTCGGGGAAGGCCGCGTCCGACAGCTCGGCGAAGCGGCGGATCTGGCGCACGTCGGTGGCGGGCATGATCTCCGGGATGATCGGGGTGTCGCAGCCGG
This sequence comes from Streptomyces sp. NPDC042100, assembly GCF_055582325.1. NCBI lineage: Bacteria > Bacillati > Actinomycetota > Actinomycetes > Kitasatosporales > Streptomycetaceae > Streptomyces > Streptomyces sp. NPDC042100. The sequence goes on along the minus strand of NZ_JBVJDK010000001.1, from coordinate 154,750 downwards.
CCGCCGCGACCCGGTCCCGCAGCCGCAGGTAGTCCTCCGGGTCGAAGAACATCTGGGTGATCGCGTAGTCGGCGCCCGCCCGGCACTTGGCGACGAAGTGCGCCAGGTCGCTGTCCGGGCCCGCCGAGCGCGGGTGGCCCTCCGGGAAGGCCGCCACGCCGATCCTGAACTCGCCGAGCGAGCGGACGAGTTCGACCAGCTCGTAGGCGTACGCGAAGCCGTCCGGGTGCGGGGTCCAGGCGCCGCGCGGATCGCCCGGCGGGTCGCCCCGCAGCACCAGCACGTCCCGCACCCCGGCGTCCGCGTAGGCGCCGATGATGGCCCGCAGCTCGGCCACCGAGTGCCCGACGGCCGTCAGGTGCGCGACCGGCCGCAGCGTCGTCTCGGTGACGATCCGCTTGGTCACCTCGATGGTCCGGTCGCGGGACGAGCCGCCCGCGCCGTACGTCACGGAGACGAAGTCCGGCGCGAGGGCCTCCACCCGCCGGATCGCGTCCCACAGGGTCTGCTCGCCCCTGTCGGTCTTCGGCGGGAAGAACTCGAAGGAGAAGGTCGGGGCGCCGGCGACCGGGCCCCCGGGATTCGGGTTCACAGGCGTCTGCCTCCCGCGTTGAAGTAGCTGGCCTCCGGGTGGTGCACGACGAAGGCGTCCGTGGACTGCTCGGGGTGCAGCTGGTACTCCTCCGAGAGCTCCACCCCGATCCGCTCGGGCCGCAGCAGCTCGGCGATCTTCGCCCGGTCCTCCAGGTCGGGGCAGGCGGGATAGCCCAGCGAATAGCGGCAGCCCTGGTACTCGGTGCGCAGCATCCCCTCGATGCCGTCCGGATCGGCGCCCCCGATGCCCCACTCGGCACGCACCCGGCCGTGCCAGCACTCGGCCAGCGCCTCGGCCAACTGCACGGACAAGCCGTGGAGTTCGAGGTAGTCGCGGTAGGCGTCGGCGGCGAAGAGCTTCGCCGTCTCCTCCCCGATCCGCGAGCCGACGGTGACGACCTGGAGGGCGAGCACGTCCACCTCGCCGGAATCCTCCGCGCGGAAGAAGTCGGCCAGGCAGAGGCGGCGGCCCCGCTGCTGGCGGGGGAAGGAGAAGCGGGTCCGCTCGCCTCCGTCCTCGTCCAGGACGATCACGTCGTCGCCCTTGGACACACAGGGGAAGTAGCCGTACACGACGGCCGCTTCGAGGAGGTGGTCCGTCTGGAGCCGGTCCAGCCAGCCGCGCAGCCTCGGCCGGCCCTCCGACTCGATCGTGGCGGCGTCCTTCAGCCCCCACTGGCCCTTGAACAGGGCGCTCTCGTCCAGCCAGGAGGCGTACTCGGCGAGCTGGATGCCCTTGACCACCCGCGTCCCGAGGAACGGCGGCTCCGGTACGGGGTTGTCGGCGGCCACGTCGGACCGGCCGGCCGGCTCCGGCTCCCGCACCTGGAGCACGGGGGTCTCCCGCTTCGGCACCCGGCGCTGCTTCAGCTCCGGCAGGGTCGCGCCCGGCACGCCCCGCTTGACCGCCATGAGCGCGTCCATCAGGCGCAGCCCCTCGAAGGCGTCGCGGGCGTAGCGGACCTCGCCCCGGTACAGCTCGTGCAGGTCCTGCTCTACGTACGCCCGGGTGAGGGCGGCGCCGCCGAGGATCACGGGGAAGCGCTCGGCGAGCCCCCGGCCGTTCAGCTCCTCCAGGTTCTCCTTCATGATCACCGTGGACTTGACCAGGAGGCCCGACATGCCGATCACGTCGGCCCGACTCTCCTCGGCGGCCTCCAGGATCGCGGAGACCGGCTGCTTGATGCCGATGTTGACGACGTTGTAGCCGTTGTTGGACAGGATGATGTCGACGAGGTTCTTGCCGATGTCGTGGACGTCGCCCCGGACGGTCGCGAGGACGATGGTGCCCTTGCCCTCGGCGTCCGACTTCTCCATGTGCGGCTCCAGATAGGCCACCGCGATCTTCATGACCTCGGCGGACTGGAGCACGAACGGGAGCTGCATCTGGCCGGAGCCGAAGAGCTCGCCGACCGTCTTCATGCCGTCGAGCAGCACGTCGTTGACGATCTCCAGCGCCGGGCGCTCCGCGAGCGCCGCGTCCAGGTCGGCCTGCAGGCCGTTCTTCTCGCCGTCGATGATCCGGCGCTTCAGGCGCTCCTCCAGCGGCAGCGCCAGCAGCTCCTCCGCCTTGCCGGCCTTGAGCGACTTCGCCGTCGCGCCCTCGAAGAGCTCCAGGAGCCGCTGGAGCGGGTCGTAGCCCTCCCGCCGCCGGTCGTAGATCAGGTCGAGGGCCACCTCCACCTGCTCCGGCTCCAGGCGCGCGATCGGCAGGATCTTCGACGCGTGGACGATCGCCGAGTCCAGGCCCGCCTTCACGCACTCGTCCAGGAACACCGAGTTCAGCACCAGCCGCGCGGCCGGGTTCAGGCCGAAGGAGATGTTGGACAGGCCCAGGGTCGTCTGGACGTCCGGGTGCAGCCGCTTCAGCTCGCGGATCGCCTCGATGGTGGCGATCCCGTCCTTGCGGGACTCCTCCTGGCCGGTGCAGATGGTGAACGTGAGGGTGTCGATCAGGATGTCCGACTCCCTGATCCCCCAGTTCTCCGTGAGGTCGCCGATCAGCCGCTCGGCGATGGCGACCTTGTGCTCGGCCGTCCGCGCCTGCCCCTGCTCGTCGATGGTCAGCGCCATCAGCGCCGCCCCGTGCTCCCGCGCCAGGGTCGTGACCTGCGCGAACCGCGACTCGGGGCCGTCGCCGTCCTCGTAGTTGACCGAGTTGACGACCGCGCGCCCGCCCAGCTTCTCCAGGCCCGCCCGCAGCACCGCGACCTCGGTCGAGTCCAGCACGATCGGCAACGTGGACGCGGTCGCGAAGCGGCCGGCCAGCTCCGCCATGTCGGCGACGCCGTCGCGGCCCACGTAGTCCACGCACAGGTCCAGCAGGTGCGCGCCCTCGCGGATCTGGTCCCGCGCCATCTCGACGCAGTCGTCCCAGCGGCCCTCCAGCATCGCCTCGCGGAACTTCTTCGAGCCGTTGGCGTTCGTCCGCTCGCCGATCGCCAGGTACGAGCTGTCCTGGCGGAACGGCACATGGCTGTAGAGGGAGGAGGCGCCCGGCTCGGAGACCGGGGTCCGCTGCTTCACCGCCGCGCCCCGCACCCGCTCCACGATCTCCCGCAGGTGCTCGGGGGTGGTGCCGCAGCAGCCGCCGACCAGGGCCGGCCCGAAGTCCCGTACGAACGCCTCCTGGGCGTCGGCGAGTTCGGACGGCGTCAGGGGGTAGTGGGCGCCGTCCGAGGTGAGCACCGGCAGGCCCGCGTTGGGCATGACGGAGATCGGGATCCGGGCGTGCCGGGACAGGTGCCGCAGGTGCTCGGCCATCTCGGCGGGTCCGGTCGCGCAGTTGAGGCCGATCATGTCGATGCCGAGCGGCTCCAGGGCGGTCAGCGCCGCCCCGATCTCGGAGCCCAGCAGCATCGTGCCCGTCGTCTCGACGGTCACCTGCACGATCAGCGGCAGGTCGAGCCCGCACCAGTCCAGGGCCTGACGGGCGCCGATGACGGCCGCCTTCGTCTGGAGCAGGTCCTGCGAGGTCTCGATCAGCAGGGCGTCCGCGCCGCCCCGGATCAGGCCCTCGGCGTTCTGCCGGAAGGCGTCCCGCAGCGGCTCGTAGGTGATGTGCCCGAGGGTCGGCAGCTTGGTGCCGGGGCCCATGGAGCCGAGCACCCAGCGGGGCCGCCCGTCGGCCGCGGTGTGCGCGTCGGCCGTGTTGCGGGCGATCCGGGCGCCCGCCTCGGACAGCTCGTACACCCGGTCCTCGATGCCGTACTCGGCCAGCGCGGCCAGGTTGGCGCCGAAGGTGTTGGTCTCCACGCAGTCCACGCCGACCGAGAAGTAGGCGTCGTGCACGGAGGCCACGATGTCGGGCCGGGTGACGTTCAGGATCTCGTTGCAGCCCTCCAGCTGCTGGAAGTCGTCCATCGAGGGGTCGGCGGCCTGGAGCATGGTGCCCATCGCCCCGTCGGCCACCACGACCCGGGTGGCGAACTCCTCCCGCAGGGAACGCCTTCCGCCGCTCACGTCAGCCCCCTCATGACAGCCCCCTCAGGTGGGTGAGGAGCGAAGCCGTGCAGCCCACTCCGTACGTCGTCCTGATCCGGTCCAGCAGCGGATCCCGGTGCAGCCGGTACTCCTGCGTCCCCACGTAGTCGAGGACGGTCGCGGCGACCGCGCAGCCCAGCTGGGCCGCGCACCGCTCGGGCACGCCCCACAGCGTCCCGGCGAGGAAGCCGGCCCGGAAGGCGTCGCCGACACCCGTCGGGTCCACCACACCGGCCACCGGCACCGCCGGCACGGCCAGCGACTCCCGGCCCTCGCCCCGGATCCGCACCCCGGCCTCGCCGTGGGTGGTGACCCAGGTGCCGACGCGGCGCAGCACGTCCGCCTCGGACCAGCCGGTCTTCTCGTGCAGCAGGGCGCTCTCGTACTCGTTGGTGAACAGGAAGCGCGCCCCGTCCACCAGCTCCCGCACCTGGCCGCCGTCGAGCCGCGCGAGCTGCTGCGAGGGGTCGGCGGCGAAGGGGACCCCCAGCTCACGGCAGGCGCGGGCGTGCCGGAGCATGGCCTCGGGGTCGTCCGGGGAGACCAGGACCAGCTCCAGGCGCCCGGTCCGGGCGAGGACGTCCCGCAGGTCGATCTCGCGGGCCTCGGCCATCGCGCCGGCGTAGAAGGTGGCGATCTGGTTCTGCGCCCGGTCGGTGGTACAGACGAACCTGGCGGTGTGGAGCGACTCGCTGACGCGCACCGAGTCGGTGTCCACACCATGGTCCTTGAGCCAGATCCGGTACGGCTCGAAGTCGGCCCCGACCGCGCCCACGAGTACGGGACGCAGGCCGAGCACGCCGAGTCCGAAGGCGATGTTCGCTGCCACTCCGCCGCGCCTGACCTCCAGGTTGTCGGCGAGGAACGACAGGGAGACCCGGTCGAGCCGGTCGGCGAGCAGCTGCTCGCTGAACCAGCCGGGGAAGGTCATCAGATGGTCGGTCGCGATGGATCCGGTGACAGCGATACGCATTCCAGCTCCCCTCAGATCCCCGCGGCCTTCTTGAGCGCGTCGACCCGGTCGGTGCGCTCCCAGGTGAACTCCGGCAGCTCCCGGCCGAAGTGCCCGTACGCGGCGGTGGCCGCGTAGATGGGCCGCTTCAGGTCCAGGTCGCGGATGATCGCGGCCGGCCGCAGGTCGAAGACCTCGGAGACGGCTTCCTGGATGCGCTCGTCCGGCAGGGTCCCGGTGCCGAAGGTCTCGACGAAGAGACCGACCGGCTCGGCCTTGCCGATCGCGTACGCGACCTGCACCTCGGCGCGGCGGGCGAGCCCGGCGGCCACGATGTTCTTCGCCACCCAGCGCATCGCGTAGGCGGCCGAGCGGTCCACCTTCGACGGGTCCTTGCCGGAGAAGGCGCCGCCGCCGTGCCGGGCCATGCCGCCGTACGTGTCGATGATGATCTTCCGGCCGGTGAGTCCGGCGTCGCCCATCGGGCCGCCGACCTCGAAGCGCCCGGTCGGGTTGACCAGCAGCCGGTAGCCGTCGGACTCCAGCGTGACACCCTCCTCGACGAGCTCCTTGAGGACGTGCTCCACGACGTACTCGCGCACGTCCGGGGTGAGCAGGCCCTCGACGGAGATGTCGGCGGCGTGCTGCGAGGAGACGACGACCGTGTCGAGGCGGACCGGCTTGTCGCCGTCGTACTCGATGGTGACCTGGGTCTTGCCGTCGGGCCGCAGGTAGGGCACGGTGCCGTTCTTGCGGACCTCGGTCAGCCGGCGCGACAGGCGGTGGGCCAGCGCGATCGGCAGCGGCATCAGCTCGGCGGTGTCGTCGCAGGCGTAGCCGAACATCAGGCCCTGGTCGCCGGCGCCCTGGGCCGCCAGCTCGTCCTCGTCGCCCTCGACACGGGCCTCGTGGGCCGTGTCGACGCCCTGCGCGATGTCCGGCGACTGGGCGCCGATGGACACCGACACGCCACAGGAGGCGCCGTCGAAGCCCTTCGCGGAGGAGTCGTAGCCGATGTCGAGGACGGCGTCCCGGACGAGCTGCGCGATCGGCGCGTACGCCCCGGTGGTGACCTCGCCGGCGATGTGGACCTGGCCGGTGGTGATCAGGGTCTCGACCGCGACGCGGGAGGACGGGTCCTGGGCGAGCAGGGCGTCCAGGATGGTGTCGCTGATCCGGTCGGCGATCTTGTCGGGGTGGCCCTCGGTCACGGACTCCGAGGTGAACAGGCGGCGGCTCATGCCTGGGCCTCCGCCGGGGTCTTGAAGAAGTGCTGCTCGATGGCACCGAGGGTGCGGATGGAGTCGACCTCCAGGGTCTCCATCTGGATGGCGGTGCCGCTCTCCTGCTCCAGCAGGAAGACGAACTCGACGAAGGACAGCGAGTCGATGAGCCGGTTCTCGATCAGGTCGAGGTCGGGCGCGATGTCGTCGCGCTCCGGGTGACGCTCCAGGATCCAGCTCTTCACCGTCTGCAGGCCGTCGGCCATGGTTGCTCTCCTTTTAGCTACTGCTGCTGCTTTGAAGGGGGGTGGGGGCGGAGGGGGTGGGGGCGATGATCGGCGCGGCGACCGCGACCGCGTAGTCCACGTCGTGGCTGATGGACACCGTGATCTCGGAGATGCCGGACTCGGCGGCCATGTCGGCCGCGGGCCCGTGCAGCTCCACGAGCGGCCAGCCGCCCTCGGAGCGGCGTACGACGATGTCCGGCCAGGGCAGGAACCTGCCGCGGACCCGTAAGGTCTTGAACGCCGCTTCCTTGGCCGCGATCCGCCCGCACAGGCTCAGCACGTCGAGCCCGCCGGAGGTGCGGCAGTCGTCGAGTTCACCGGGGGTGAGCATCCGCTCGAAGAACTTCTCGCCGTACTGCGCGAGAAGCCTGCGGACACGGTTGACGGACACGATGTCCATGCCGAGGTTCGCCCAGCCCAGGCCGCCCGCCGGCGGGGCCACGGGACGGGCCGGCACGTCAGATCACCGGCCCGGCCGCGAGACTCGCATCGGCCCTCAGGCGGGCGTTCGCGTCGAGCACCGCCTGCGTGGCGGCCTCCCAGTCGCCGTGCCGCCGGGTCAGCGCCGACAGCCAGCGCTCAAGCCCGAAGGCCACGCAGCTGGTGAAGGCGGGCCCGCCGGTCGACTCCAGGGTGATGTCGCAGCGGTCGCCGAAGAAGTTCCGGTGCGTGTTGACCGAGGCGATCGCCAGGTCCTCGTACAGGAACTCGTACTTCACCGGCGTGAGCCGCTGGAGCACCGCCTTGGAGCTGCCCTTGTCGAAGAAGGGGTCGCAGGCGGCCTCCTTGCGCAGCGGCAGGTCGAGCGCCGCGGCGAAGGCCTGGATCCGGGCGGTGAAGTCGGCGAGGTGGTGCTCGGCGTGCTCCTGCGCGCCGATCGCCACGATCTCCCTCATGCGGAAGCCGAGCTGGCGCCGCATCCCCTCGTAGTGCGTCTCCTTGCGGAAGCACCAGGAGCAGATCGTGACGAGGGTGTCGTCGGCGACCCGGTGGCCCTGGTGCGTCAGGTAGACGGCGTAGCAGGACGCCGAGGGCAGTCCGAGCGCGGCCGGTTCGAGCGCGGCGGTCGGAAAGCGGCCGGTGTCGGCGGAGAACGGTTCCGTCGCGCGTCGCTCCAGGTCGAGCGAGGTGGCGACGACGGCCTGGTGGGGGAAGTTGTCGTAGTAGTCGAGCCGGGCCAGGTCGGCGGCCGGCAGCAGCGGGGGCATGGTCATCGGGCTCGCGCCCGCGGCCACCCCCCAGCCTTCGAAGGTGTCGTCGAGGAGCCGCAGCAGGCGGGTCCCCTCGGGGCCCATGGTGGGCAGGCCCCTGGTCTCCCCGACGGTCTCGGGGCTCGTCAAGGTCATGGTCTCGTCACCTCTCGGGTGGGAGATCTCCGGGAGGGGCCGGGGCTCCGGGGAGCGCCGGCGTCCGGGGAGGTCTCCTGGGCGGGTTCAGACGACGGGCAGCGTGTCGTCGGTGAAGATCCCGGTCTTCAGGAAGAAGGACAGCGGCTTGCGGACCGACTTGCGCTCGTGGGCGCGGCGGCTCTCGTCGGCGACGAGGGAGTTGCGCAGCGCGAGCGGGTCGGGGATGCCGGCGTCCCGGTACACGTGGGGGTTGTAGAGCGAGTTGATGCTGTAGACGACGTACCGCTTGAGGTAGGCCTCCACCTCCCGGACGCGCTCGGCGCTCACGGCCTGGCACATGCGCTGGAAGAGCAGCGAGACCAGCTCGCGGCCGAAGGCGATGTGCCGGGACTCGTCCTGGTGGTGGATGCGGTTGACCTCACGGATGGTGTGGCACAGGGAGGCGTCCTTGGCCATCCGGGAGTTGTAGTGGTCGACCAGCTCCTCGAAGAACAGGATGCGGGTGAAGACCAGGAAGTTCTCGACCTCGGGCTCCCAGGCGGCGTCGGCGCGCATCCCGGTGGAACCGTAGATCTTGCTGCCGTAGCGGCGGCAGAACTCGGAGAAGAACCACATGTGTTCGTTCTCCTCGCCGATGAAGTGGTGGAAGAAGTCCGAGGGGACCTCGAAGCCCGGCATGTGGATCCGGCCGACGACCTCGATGAGGAGCTCGCGGATGCCGTGGACATTGAGGCTGTAGAAGTTGATGGACTCCCACTTCGAGAGGCGCTGAAGCGTTTCCTCACCGAGGGTGTCGAAGTGCTCGGTGCCGTAGACGGTGAGCAGCTCCGGCGTCATCCAGTACCGGTTCTCCTCCAGCGTCTCGGGCCACTGGAAGGTCTGGTAGGGGTTGTAGTAGTCCTCGACGGAACGCTCGCTCAGGCGGGCGAGGACCTCCATGAACCGGTCGGTGACGGGCAGCGGGGCGGTGACGCCCATGGTGTGACTCCTCGGGACTCGTGGGGCGATGGGCTCGGGGGGCCGGACGGGACCCGGGGAGCCACAGGGCCGGACTGTCGGGGCGGGACCCCGGGGCCGGGCGCGGCGGGGTCCCTCAGGGACGGACCTCGTAGACCGCGTTGACCGGGGTCTCGGTGGCGCGGCGCCAGCGGGTGAAGCCGGCCTCCTCGGCGATGGCGCGGAAGGCCTTCTCGCCCGAGTGGTTGCCGAGCGCGTGCGGGCCGCGCTGGGCGACGGCGACGGGCAGGCACATCACGGCGGACAGCGCCATGAACATGCGGGCCGCCGGGGTCTGGGTGTCGATGTCGGCGGGCGAGACGTTCGACTCGACGAGCATCCAGGTGCCGTCCGCGTCCAGCGACTTCAGGACGTGCGCGGCGGCGGCGACCGGGTCGCCCATGTCGTGCAGGGCGTTGAAGAAGCAGACCAGGTCGTAGCCGGTGCCCGGGTAGTCGTCGGCGGAGGCGACCTCGAAGACGACCCGGTCGGACAGGCCGGCCTCCTCGGCGAGCTGCCGCGCGATACTGATGGCCTCCTCCGAGTAGTCGAAGCCGTGCACGGTGGCGTGGGGGAAGGCCTTGGCGATGAGGAGGGTGGTGTGGCCGACGCCGCAGCCGACGTCGACGACGGTGCCGCCGTTGTCGAGCTTGCCGGTGACCTCGTGCAGGGCGGGCAGCCAGTCCGGGACCAGCTTGTGCTCGTAGGTCGGCTGGAAGAAGGAGCCCATGCCGGTGTCGAGGGCCGCGTCGTGCTCGGCCCAGCCGACGCCGTCGCCGGACCTGTACGCCTCGACCAGCAGGTCCTCGGTGGCGTACAGCGCCTTGAGGGCGGTGAAGAACCCGGCGGCGAAGGTGACCGCGGTGGGGTCGGCGAGCACCTCGACGTGGTCGGCGGGCAGGGTGTACGTGAGCGAGCTCGGGTGCCGCTCGACGTACCCGGCGGAGAGCTGGGCGTGCAGCCACTCCTCGATGTACCGCTCGTCGGTGCCGGTCTTGCCGGCCAGCTCGCCCGAGGTCAGCGGGCCGTGCTCGGCGAGCGCCCGGTACAGGCCGAGCCGCTCGCCGATCGCGACGGTGAGGCCGCGGACGGCCGCGCCGGCGTCGGTGATCACTCTCTGGTGGAAGTCGTGGGCGCTCATGCGGCGGCCTCCTTCTCGAATCCGGGCAGGTCGCAGGTGAAGAGGAAGGAGCGGGGCACCCGGGGCACGGCGCGGGCCGGGACCGGGTAGGGCCAGCGGTCGAAGTCGGCGCCGGGCTCACCCGGCTGCTTGACCTCGCGCACGGACCAGCCGCAGGCGTCGAGCAGCGCCTCGGGCTCCTCGGTGCCGAAGAGCCAGGGGTTGCCGTCCTCCTTCAGGGCGTTCATGAAGGTGCGGGCGAGGGGGTTCTCCAGGGCGGCCCTGGAGATGACGTCGCCGAGCAGCACGGAGCCGGGCGCCGCGTGCGCGGACAGCGTCGAGATGAGGGTCCGGACGGCCTCCTCCGGCAGGAAGAACAGCAGACCCTCGACCACCCACAGGACGGGCTCGTCGCTCTTCCATCCCGCCTCCTTGAGGGGGCCGGTCCAGTCCTGGGTGAGGTCGACCGGGATCGGCACGCGGGTGCGGCCGGCCGGCAGCGGCTCGTCCTTCAGCATCTCGGCCTTGGCCTCCAGGAGGGCCGGCCGGTCGAGCTCGTAGACGGTGACGCCGTCGGGCCAGGGCAGCCGGAAGAACCGGGTGTCCATGCCGGCGGCGAGGAAGACCACCTGGCGGATGCCGCGCTCCTGCACCGCCGCGACGATGGCGCGGTCCAGGTAGGTGGTGCGGATGGCGAGGAACGGCACGATGCCGCCCCCGTCGTAGCGCTTGAGCAGTTCGAAGCCGATCTGGTCGGCGACGGTGCGCGCGTACGGATCGGCGAACAGCCGGTCCTCGCGCTCGGTCTCCAGGGCGCGCGCCGCGGCGGTCCACTGGGCGGTGCGGGATACGGCCTCCACAGGAGGTCCCCCTTCACTCGGGTTGCGGGCGGTGGTGGGTGCGGTGGTGCGGGGTGGGCCGGCCGTGCGGACGGACTGTCCGCGCGGGCGGCGGCGGTGGTGGTGCGGAAGGGCCGGCCGTGCGGACGGCGGTGGTGGTGGTGCGGAAGGGCCGGCCGTGCGGACGGCCGTGTTCGTCGCGCTCCCGTTCGGGTCGGGGCGCGGCGCCGGACGCGGGGGTCGTCAGGCGCTCATGGCCACTGCGGGAGCGGTCTCCTCGGCGCGCGCGTGCGTGCGCGGACGGGCGCAGCAGCCCACCGGGTCCTGGGCCGCGGGCATCGACGACAGATGTCCGACCTCGGTCCCGGCGGGGCGGCGCCGGAAGATGCTGTGCAGGATCATGCTGAACACGGCCGTCCCGTCGGCGGCCACCAGCGTGCAGCGCGGCTTGACGGTGCCGCTGGTGGGGTTGAAGGGCGACGGGGTGACGGCGAGGACCTCCACCCGCGCCGTGAGGACGTCGCCCGGGCGGACGGGGCGCAGGTAGCGCACCTCGTCGATGCCGGGCGAGCCCATACAGAAGCTGTAGGCGAGCAGGCCGTCGACGTAGCGCCGCATGAACATCGACTGGGTGTGGAAGCCGCTGGCGATCAGGCCGCCGAACTGCGATTCCGCGGCCAGCCCGGGGTCCGTGTGGAAGGGCTGCGGGTCGAAGCGCCTGCCGAACTCCAGCACCTCCTCCGCCGTGACGGTGACGGTGCCCAGCTCGTGGATGTCGCCGGGCCGGAAGTCCTCGAAGTAGCGCATCACGCGCCCCCCTTGACCTAGGAGTTGGTCGTTCGTTCCTTTGTTCCTTGGCACTACCCAATCTACGAATTCACCATTTATTTTGTCAACCCAAAAGAAGGCTCAAATGGCTCCATCCGCCGGTCTCTTCACCGCCCCCGCCGGCCAGCGCGCGCTCGATGTCGCCCCACAGGTCCTCGACCCCCTCGATGCCGACCGACATGCGCACCAGACCGGGCGCGATCCCGGCCGCCGCGAGGGCCCGTTCGTCCAGTTCCCGGTGGGAGGTGGAGGCCGGATGGGTGACCAGGCTCTCCACCCCGCCGAGCGAGAGCGCGAGCCTGGCGATCCGTACGCCCTCGATGAAGGCCCGGCCCGCCTCCCGGCCGCCGGCCAGCTCGAAGGAGAGCAGCCCGCCGCCGCCGGACAGCACCTTGCGGGCGGTCGGGTACGAGGGATGGCCGGCCAGCCAGGGGTAGTGCACGGCGGTCACGTCCGGGCGGGCCGCCAGCCGCTCGGCGAGGACGGCGGCGTTGGCGCAGTGCTCGCGCATCCGCAGCGGCAGCGTGGGTATCCCGCGCAAGGTCAGCCAGGCGGCGAACGGGTCGGCGCAGGCGCCGAGTTCGACCGTGCGCGGCCAGACCCTGCGGCGCAGCTCGTCGTCCGCGAAGACGGCCGCGCCGCCCAGCACGTCGGAGTGGCCGGAGAGGTATTTGGTGGTGGAGTGCACCACGATGTCCGCGCCCAGTTCGAGGGGGCGGCAGAGCGCGGGCGAGGCGAGCGAGTTGTCGACGACGCTGGTCACGCCGAGCCGGCGGGCCGCCGCGAGCAGCCCCGGCAGGTCGGCGACCTGGCCGGTCGGGTTGGCGATGGTCTCCAGGACCAGGAGCCGGGTGGCCGGGTGCACGGCCGCCTCCTCCAGCTCGGCGACCTCGTCCCCGGAGACGTACACGACCTCGATCCCGTACCGCCGGGACAGGTCGGACAGGACGGCGAAGGTCCCGCCGTACAGGCAGCGCTGCGCGACGACCCGGTCGCCCGGTTTGAGCAGGGCGAGCAGCACGCCGCTGATCGCGCCCATCCCGGAGGCGAAGGCGATGGCGCCGGCGCCGCCTTCGAGCCCGGCGAGGGTCTGCTCCAGGGCGCGTACGGTCGGATTGCCCCGACGGCTGTAGACGTACCGCCCGTCGGGCCCGGCCATCGCCCCGGCGAGCTCCTCGGCGGAGGAGAAGGCGAAGGCGGAGGATTGCACGAGCGGCACGGAGAGCGGCCAACTCCCGTGATCGAATGGCTCATTGACGACGTGTACGGCGCGGGTGTTCAGATCCATTTCCGACTGCTTTCTCTCCGGGTACGGAAAAGGGGCCGCCCGGCATCCGCCGCAGCAGTGGCAGCGGACGCCGGGCGGCCCCTCGGGGGCTGGATCGGGCGGTCAGGCGGAGACCCTGTCCCCGCTCTGCGCGGGGGCGGGGGCCTCGGCGGCCGGCGCCTTGTCGCCCTTCATGACGAGCAGGGTGATCACGCCGCCGACGGCGGCGATGATCGCGGCGCCGATGAAGGCGGCCGAGAAGCCCTCGGTCAGCTTGGGCAGGTTGCCGAGCTGGTCGGCGCCCTGCGACATGGCGACCGCGGTGAGGGCGGCGAGGCCGAGCGCGGAACCGACGTTGTACGTGGTGTTGACGATGCCGGAGGCGAGACCGGCCTGCTCCTGCGGGGCGCCGGACATCGCGGCGATCATCGCCGGGATGTAGGCGAGGGACATGCCGAGCGCGGCGACCAGCGAGGCGGGCAGGACGTCGACCAGGAAGGTGCCGGTGGGCTCGACGGCGGCCAGCCAGACCAGACCGGCGGCGAGGACCAGCAGACCGACGCCGATGAGCGGCTTGGCGCCGACCTTCGCCATCAGCTTCGCGGTGATGGCCGTCATGAAGATCATCAGGAGCACGGTCATCGGGAGCAGCGCGGCACCGGAGGCGAAGGCGCCGTAGCCGAGGACCTGCTGGAGGTAGAGGTTGAGGAAGTACCACATCGGGATCCACGCGGCGCCGAGCAGCGTCATGGCCAGGTTGGCCGAGCCGAGGCGGGGCACCCGCCACACGCTGAGCGGCATGAGCGGCTCGCGGATGGCCTTCTGGATCACGAAGAACAGGATCAGCAGGACGGCGGCGCCGGCCAGCTGGAGGATCGTGCCGGTGGAGCCCCAGCCGACCTCGGGGGCGCGGACGACCGCGAAGACGGCGAGCGCGAGGCCCGCGGTGACGGCGACGGCGCCGAGGACGTCGACGGAGCCCCGGCGGGACTCGACGTTCGGGAGGATCTTGGTGGCGGCGAGGGTCGCGAGACCGATCGGCACGTAGATGATGAAGCACCACTGCCAGGCGGCCCACTCGGTGAACACGCCGCCGAGGAAGACACCCGCGGTACCGCCGGCGGGGGCCGCGGCGCCGTAGAGCGCCATCGCCTTGCCGAGCTCCCTCGGGTCGTGCATGAAGAGCATCATGAGCAGCGTCATCGCGGAGGGCGCGATGAGCGCGCCGCCGACGCCCTGGACGGCGCGGCCGAGGATCTCGACCCAGGCGGTCTGCGCGACCGCGGCGAGGACCGAGCCGGCGATCATGACGACCCAGCCGGTGACGAAGATCTTGCGGGCGCCGATGAGGTCGGAGAGCCGGCCGCCGAGCAGCAGCAGACCGCCGAAGACGATCACGTAGGCGTTGAACACCCACTGGAGCTCGCCCTGGGAGAAGCCCAGGTCCTTCTGCATCTCGGGGAGCGCCACCCCGATGATCGAGGTGTCCATGATGACCATGAACTGTGCGGCGGCGAGCACGACAAGTGCCCACCAGCGCCGGGGATTGACGGTTGACATTGCCCTGACCCTTCGCTCGCGGTTGCATACCCCTGGGGGGTACCTGCGTGCTGCACCGTAGCATACCCATGGGGGGTATGTAAGAGAGAGATGAAGGCCGCCTGGAGCGCGAAGGGGAGCGCGCGCCTCCACCCCGGGAGCCCCCAACCGGCAGGGCAGAATGCCCCCATGACCACGGATCAGGAGACCGACCCGGAGCCCGAGCTGCTCCGCCGCTGGACCTCGACCCTGCGCGCCGCCCGAGCCGGCCGCGAGGGCCCGGACCCCCTGCCGTACGGCCGGAACCTGCTGTCCCGCTGGGCCGAGCCGCAGCGCAGGTACCACACCGTCGCGCACCTGCGGGCGGTCCTCGACCGCATCGACGAACTGGCCGATCAGGGCGGCGAGGGCGGCGAGTTGGAGCTCGTACGACTGGCCGCCTGGTTCCACGACGCGGTCTACCGCCCGGACCGCTCGGAGAACGAGGAACGCTCGGCCCACCTGGCCGAAAGAGCCCTCACCGAAGCGGGCCTGACCCCCCACGAGGTCGCGGAGGTGGCCCGCCTGGTCCGCCTCACCGTCACCCACGACCCGGCCCCGGGCGACCTCAACGGCGAGACCCTGTGCGACGCGGACCTGGCGATCCTGGCGAGCGAGCCGGATACCTATACGGGGTATACCCGCGCGGTCCGCGAGGAGTACGCCTTCGTCCCGGACGACGCCTTCCGCACCGGCCGCACCACCGTCCTCACCCACCTCCTGTCCCTCCCCCGCCTCTACCGCACCCCCTACGGAGCGGCCGCCTGGGAGGAACGGGCGCGGGCGAACATGGAACGGGAGATCGCGGAGCTGAAGGGCCCCGAGGGGGACTGACGTCCCGCATCCCGAGATGTTCGCCGTGGGAGGAATGACAGGGTCAAACGGCCGGTTGCGCGTGTCATGCCCTCTTCGCCGTCCGAGCCCGCCGCCGACGTGTCCGCCGCGCCCTCCGCGCCCGCGCCCGGCCGTATGCCCCTCGCCGTCTACATCCTCGGCCTGTCCGTCTTCGCGCTCGGCACGAGCGAGTTCATGCTCTCCGGGCTGCTGCCGCCCATCGCCGAGGACATGGGCGTGTCCATCCCCACCGCGGGGCTGCTCATCTCCGCCTTCGCCATCGGGATGGTCGTCGGCGCGCCGCTGCTCGCCGTCGCCACCCTGCGGCTGCCGCGCAAGGCCACGCTCACCGCGCTGATCAGCCTCTTCGGGCTCGGGCAGGTCGCCGGGGCGCTCGCGCCGAACTACGCGGTGCTCTTCGCCTCGCGCGTGGTCAGCGCGCTCGCCTGCGCCGGGTTCTGGGCCCTGGGCGCCGCCGTCGCCATCGCCATGGTGCCCGTCGGGTCCCGCGCGCGGGCCATGGCCGTCATGATCGGCGGGCTCTCCATAGCCAACGTCCTCGGCGTCCCCGCCGGCGCCTTCCTCGGCGAGCACCTCGGCTGGCGCTCCGCCTTCTGGGCCGTCGGCGCCGCCTCCGCCATCGCCCTCGTGGGCGTCCTGCTCAAGATCCCGCACATCCCGCGCCCCACCCAGAAGCCCCGCCTGCGCGCCGAGCTCGCGATCTACCGCGACCGGCAGGTGCTGCTCTCCGTGCTGCTCACCGCCCTCGCCGCCGGCGGCGTCTTCTGCGCCTTCTCCTACCTGGCCCCGCTCCTCACCGACGTCTCCGGGCTCGACGAGGGCTGGGTCTCCGGCGTCCTCGCCCTCTTCGGCGTCGGCGCCCTCGTCGGCACCTACATCGGCGGGCGCGTCGCCGACGCCCACCTCTTCGGCGTGCTGCTCAGCGGCGTCACCGCCTCCACCGTCTTCCTCGCCGCCCTCGCACTCCTCGCCGCCAGCCCCGTCGCCACGATCGCGCTGACCTTCCTCCTCGGCGTCTCCTGCTTCTACACCGCGCCCGCCCTCAACGCCCGCATGTTCAACGTCGCCGGCGCCGCCCCCACCCTCGCCGGAGCCACCACCACCGCCGCCTTCAACCTCGGCAACACCGGCGGCCCCTGGCTCGGCGGCACCGTCATCGACGCCGGCCACGGCTTCGCCTCCCCCGCCTGGGCCGGCGCCGCCATGACCCTGCTCGCCCTCGTCACCGTCACCGTCTCGCTGCGGCTGCACCAGGGGAGCTCCCGGCTCGTGGCCTCGGGTGCGCCCCGGAAGGCGAAGGCCGTATCGTCCCGCTGACCCATCCTCAGACAGGAAGGCAGGACCACTCCGTGCGCCTCCGCACCCTCCTCGGCACGCCTCTGCGCGCCGCCACCGCAGCACTCGCCCTCGCCCTCGCGGGCACGGCGCTCACCGCCGCGCCCGCGAGCGCCGCGCCCGCCGGGCCCGCCGCGTCCACCGGGATCACCTACGAGGTCACCCGCAACGCCGTCGCCTACGTCGACGTCCCCGGCACCGAGATCAGCTTCGACGCCGTCGCCGGAGAGCGCTCGTTCCTCTGGTCCCGCTCCTTCTCCGCCGAGCCGGTCGACCGGCTCTCCGCGGGCGACAACATAGGCAACACCTTCGCCATCCGCTGCCGCGCCGCCGACGGCACCCCCGACGGCGCGCCCCTGCCCGCCGGCACCGAGGCCGGCGCCTACTGGGCCGCCAACCTCGTCCCCCCGGGCGAGACCTCGCTGACCGCCGCCCTGCGCTGGGTCTTCACCGCCCCCGCCGACGGCACCTACGCCTGCCGGCTGTCCGTCGTCTCGTACTCCTCGGTCATCGTGAACGGCCGCACCGTCACCATGCGCGTCCCGGCCGGCGCCGAGCTGGCCCGCAAGAGCTACCCCGCCACCGCCCGCTGGACCCTGCTCGCCGGCACCGGCACCACCGTCGCCCGCACCGCCACCGCGACGACGCTCGGCTACACGTACACCCCGTCCACCGCCGACACCGACTTCGTCCTCTACCAGGACGCGGCCCTCTCCACCTGCGCCGCCGGGTCCCCGATCTGTTCCGGCGGGACCGCCGCCCACACCGGCAGCACCGTCGAGACCTGGGTCGAGGCCCAGCCCCGCAACGCCGACGGCGCCCTGTGCGGCCCCGCCCTCACCGGCCCGGTCTCCCGCTGGAACATCAGCGACGCCAAGCACCACCAGACCGCCGCCAACACCCTCCACCTCACCCGCGCCCAGCTCGGCGGCTGCGCCCAGGTGCGGACGACACTGAAGGTACGGAACGTCGACGGCAACCCCGTGAAGATCCACGACGGCTACGCCTCCGGCACCATCGCCGCCACCCACGGGGCGGGGATCAGCTACACCCTCTGATGGCCCTGGAGCTGTAGAGACCCCCTCGGCCCCGGCGCGCGGGCCCCCCTAGGCCAGTCCCCGCCCTCCGCGGGTCCCCCTACGCGGGTCCCCGCGCCGGCCGGCGCTTCGGCCGGCGCAGCCCCGCCTCCGTGAGCCGGCGCAGCAGCTCCTTCGAACCGACCTCGACCGCGCCCGCCGCCACCGCGTCCCCGTACCGGTCGGACGGGATGTCGTAGTGGTCCCCGTCGAAGCCCCGGGGCGGGGCGCCGATCGAGGCGGCGAAGGCGTGCAGCTCCTCGAAGGAGACGTCGCTGACCAGGTGCGACCACACGCGGCCGTGGCCCGGCCAGGTGGGCGGGTCGATGTACAGCGTCACGCCCCCGCACCCCTCACGTGAGCCCGCCCACCGGCGCGACCACCACGCCCTGCTTGCCGCAGACCCAGTGCGGGTCCGGGCCCATCTCCGGCTCGACGTCCAGGGCGTGCGGGTCGCCCGAGGAGCAGACCGGGCAGAGCGGCCAGCGGCCGTAACGTTCCAGCAGCGCGTCCTGTACGTCCTGGGCGACCAGACCGGCCACGAAGGGCGCGCCCTCGGGCCACTGCTCCACCCACCAGCGGCGGTGGGCGACGGCGTCCTCCACCATCGAGACGACCTCGGCCATGGCGACCTCGCGGGCCACCAGATCGGCGAGGACCAGGGCACGGGCGGCGTGGAGCGCCTGCTCCACGGGGTCGATGTCGTCCATGCACACATTCTCGCCCCACCCGCCCGCGAAGGACCAATGTCCCGCCCGGATCCGGGCCCAACGGACCCTTGACGCTCCCCCCGGCCGAAAATATCTTTCAAGTGTGACCAATGACGTGAAGGAAAGTTTCACCGGCAGCCCCGGCACCCGGGCCGGCGCCCCGGTCGGGCGGCAGTCCGCCCCGCTGGCGCCCCCGCCCGCCCCCGCCGCGCTCGCCGCCAAGGTGCGCACCCTCGGCCCCTCCATGACCCGCTCCATGCAGCGCGTCGCCGAGGCCGTCGCCGGGGACCCGGCCGGCTGCGCCGCCCTCACCGTCACCGGTCTCGCCGAGCTCACCGGCACCAGCGAGGCCACCGTCGTCCGCACCGCCCGCCTGCTCGGCTACCCCGGCTACCGGGACCTGCGCCTGGCGCTGGCCGGCCTCGCCGCCCAGCAGCAGTCCGGCCGCGCCCCCTCCGTCACCGCCGACATCGCCGTCGACGACCCGGTCGCCGACGTCGTCGCCAAGCTGGCCTACGACGAGCAGCAGACCCTCGCCGACACCGCCGCCGGACTCGACACCGTCCAGCTCGGCGCGGCCGTCGCCGCCCTCGCCACCGCCCGCCGCATCGACATCTACGGCGTCGGCGCCTCCGGGCTCGTCGCCCAGGACCTCGGCCAGAAGCTGCTCCGCATCGGCCTGCTCGCGCACGCCCACAGCGACCCGCACCTCGCCGTCACCAACGCCGTGCAGCTCCGCTCCGGCGACGTCGCCATCGCCATCACCCACTCCGGGTCCACCGGCGACGTCATAGAACCGCTGCGGGTCGCCTTCGACCACGGCGCCACCACGGTCGCCGTCACCGGCCGCCCCGACGGCCCGGTCGCGCAGTACGCCGACCACGTGCTGACCACCTCCACCGCCCGCGAGAGCGAACTGCGCCCCGCGGCCATGTCGTCCCGCACCAGCCAACTCCTGGTCGTGGACTGTCTGTTCACCTGCGTCACCCAACGTACGTACGAGACGGCGGCCCCTGCCCTCGCCGCCTCGTACGAAGCCCTCGCCCACCGCCACTCCCCCCGCACCCGCTGAACCAAGAGAGCCGCCCCGTGTCCACCGCACCCGCATCCGCCACCACGTACTCCGCGCTGCGCGCCCAGCTCGCCACCCTCACCACCGAGGCGTTCCGGCCCGAGCTGGCCGAGATCGACCAGCTCCCGACCGCCGAGCTCGCCGCCCTGATGAACAGCGAGGACCAGACCGTCCCCGCCGCCGTCGCCCAGCAGCTGCCCGCCATCGCCGCCGCCATCGACGCCACCGCCGCCCGCATGGCCCGCGGCGGCCGGCTCCTCTACCTCGGCGCCGGCACGGCCGGCCGGCTCGGCGTCCTGGACGCCAGCGAGTGCCCGCCCACCTTCAACACCGACCCCTCCCAGGTCGTCGGCCTGATCGCGGGCGGCCCGTCCGCCATGATCAAGGCCGTCGAGGGCGCCGAGGACTCCAAGGAGCTCGCCGTCGAGGACCTCACCGCGCTCGGCCTCACCGCCGACGACACGGTGGTCGGCATCTCCGCCTCCGGCCGCACCCCGTACGCCATCGGCGCCGTCGAGCACGCCCGGGCCGAGGGCGCCCTGACCATCGGCCTGTCCTGCAACGCGGACAGCGCGCTGGCCGCCGCCGCCGAGCACGGCATCGAGGTCGTCGCCGGCCCCGAGCTGCTCACCGGCTCCACGCGCCTGAAGGCGGGCACCGCCCAGAAGCTGGTGCTCAACATGATCTCGACGATCACGATGATCCGGCTCGGCAAGACCTACGGAAACCTCATGGTCGACGTCCGCGCCTCCAACGAGAAGCTCCAGGCCCGCTCCCGCCGCATCGTGGCCCTCGCCACCGGCGCGCCGGACGAGCAGATCGAGACCGCCCTGACCGCCGCCGACGGGGAGGTGAAGACCGCGATCCTGATGATCCTCGCCGACATCGACGCCAAGGCCGCCGACCAGCGGCTGCACGACTCGAAGGGCCACCTGCGCGCAGCGCTGCACGCGACCGGCCCCACGGCGAGCACCGACACCGCCACGGCCGCCGCCGTCGCCCCCCTCACCCCGTAACCCCTCGCCGGGCACCCCCCTCACAGCAAGGCACCACCGCACCATGAGCACAGACGACAAGAACCGCGCCATCGCCGCCGCGATCCTCCCCCTCGTCGGCGGCGCCGAGAACATCAGCTCCGTGGCCCACTGCATGACCCGCCTCCGGCTGGGTCTGCGGGACCGCTCGCTCGTCCAGGACGAGGCCCTCAAGGCCCTGCCGTCCGTGATGGGCGTCGTAGAGGACGACACGTACCAGATCGTCCTCGGCCCCGGCACCGTCGCCCGCGTGACCCCCGAGCTGGAGGCCCTGATCGCCGAGGCGCCCCAGCCGGTCCACTCGGCGGACGACCTCGCCGCCCAGGGCGCGGCGATCAAGGCGGCGCAGAAGGCGAAGAACTCCACCCCGTTCAAGCTCTTCCTGCGCAAGATCGCCAACATCTTCGTCCCGCTGATCCCCGCCCTCATCGGCTGCGGCATCATCGCCGGCCTCAACGGCCTGCTCATCAACCTCGGCTGGCTGCCCGGCGTCACCCCGGCGCTCGCCGCCATCGCGAGCGGCTTCATGGCCCTCATCGCGGTCTTCGTCGGCTTCAACACGGCGAAGGAGTTCGGCGGCACGCCCATCCTCGGCGGCGCGGTCGCGTCCATCATCGTCTTCGCGGGTGTCGCCAAGATCACCGTCTTCGGCCAGACCCTCTCCCCCGGCCAGGGCGGCGTCCTCGGCGCGCTCGGCGCGGCGGTCCTCGCCGTGTACGTGGAGAAGTGGTGCCGCCGCTGGGTGCCCGAGTCCCTGGACGTCCTGGTCACCCCGACCATCACCGTCCTGCTCTC
This sequence comes from Streptomyces sp. NPDC042100, assembly GCF_055582325.1. Lineage (NCBI taxonomy): Bacteria > Bacillati > Actinomycetota > Actinomycetes > Kitasatosporales > Streptomycetaceae > Streptomyces > Streptomyces sp. NPDC042100. The sequence continues at coordinate 133,357 of NZ_JBVJDK010000001.1, read as the reverse complement.
CGGCCTCGCCACGATCTTCGGCCTGATGTTCGTCGCCGGTGAGATCTCCCAGGGCATCGGCGACTTCGCCACCTGGCTGCTCACCCACGCGGGTGCCGGCGCCGGCTTCCTGCTCGGCGGCCTGTTCCTCCCGCTGGTGATGCTCGGCCTCCACCAGGCCCTGATCCCGATCCACACCACCCTGATCGAGCAGCAGGGCTACACGGTCCTCCTGCCCATCCTGGCGATGGCGGGCGCGGGCCAGGTCGGCGCGGCCATGGCCGTCTACCGCAAGCTGCCCCGCAACGGCTCGATCCGCCGCACCATCAAGTCCGCCCTCCCGGCCGGCTTCCTCGGCGTCGGCGAGCCGCTGATCTACGGCGTCTCGCTCCCGCTGGGCCGCCCCTTCATCACCGCCTGCGTCGGCGGCGCCTTCGGCGGCGGCTTCATCGGCCTCTTCAGCATGCTGGGCGACCAGGTCGGCTCCACCACGATCGGCCCCTCGGGCTGGGCCCTCTTCCCCCTCCTCGACGGCAGCAAGGGCCTCGGCGGGACCATCTTGATCTACGCGGGCGGCCTCCTCGTCGGCTACGTCGTGGGTTTCCTGGCCACGTACTTCTTCGGCTTCAGCAAGGAGCTGATCGAGGAGTTCAACGTGGACACGGAGACCGAGGCGGGGACGGCCACGGCCCCCGCCCCGGCCGCGGCCCCCGCCGCCACCCCGGCGGCCACCACGCCGGAGGCGGAACCGGCGAAGGTCTGACCGACCCGCGCACGGAACACACGGAACACACGGAACACACGGAACACACGGAACACACGGAACACAGCGAAGGGCTCCCGGTACGCACGTACCGGGAGCCCTTCCCCGTACCCCGCGCCCCGCCTCGCTCAGCAGGTGACGTCGGCCTCCGGGCGCTCGCCGGTGAGCAGGAAGCGGGTCACCGCGCGGTCGCCGCAGGCGTTGCCGTTGCCGAGGTACATGCCGTGGCCGCCGTGGTCGACGGAGACCAGCCGGGCCCTGGCGCCGAGGGCCGCGCGCATCTTGAGGCCCTCGGAGTGCGGGGTGGCCGGGTCGCGCAGGCTCTGGATCATGAGGATGTTCGACGGGCCCCGGCCGGTCAGCCGGGCCGGCCGCTCCACCGGGCCGCCCTTCCAGAAGGAGCAGGGCGTGATGTTCGCGGGCATCCCCGCCGTCAGCGGGTACGCGGCCCGGTCGGCGGCCACGGCCCGCCCGTAGGAGGCGACGGAGCCCCGCCACCTCACGTCGTTGCAGATCACGCCGACCGTGACGGCCGCGTCCGCGTCGGACATCGGGCCGGTCAGGGCGGGCGGCAGGACCGGCGTCTCGCCCGGCGTGCGGGCCTGCCGCACGAGCCGGGCGAAGCCCTCGAACTGTGTGTCCGAGTAGAGCGCCAGCTGGAGCGCCTGCCGCAGCAGGTTGCCGGTCAGCGGCACCCCCGCCGTGGCCGAGGGCTTCGGCTCCCGGTCCAGGCGCGCGGCGGCGTCGAGGACCAGCCCGCGCACGTCCCCGGCCCGCTCGGCGAGCCGCAGCCCCTCCGGCGCCCGGTCCGGGTGCGCGGCCCAGGCGGCGAAGTCGGGGAAGCGGTCCTCGGCGCCCCGCGCCATCCCCCGCAGCCAGCCCTGCGCGACCGTGCGCGGGTCCGGGTCGGCGCTGCTGTCGAGGACCAGCCGGTCGGTGCGGCGCGGGAACTTCTGCGCGTACTGGGCGGTGACGTACGTGCCGTACGAGACGCCCCACACCGACACCGTCTCCTCGCCGAGCGCCGCGCGCAGCCGGTCCATGTCCCGCACCTGGTTGGCGGTGGTGAGGCCGCGGAGTTCGGCGCCGCCCACGCGGGCGCACGCCTCGGCGATGCGGCGGGAGCGGACGGTGTTCGCGTCGACGGAGCCGTCGGCGGCGGGCCAGCTCCGCAGGTTGACCAGGTGCCGGTCCTCGTCGGCGAGCCCGCAGCCGGCCTTCACGCTGCCGCCGACACCGCGCGGGTCGAACGCCACCAGGTCGTACGCTCCGCCCAACTCCCCTTGCAGTGCAGCCCCCTTGGCGGACAGCCGCTGCACCCCGGAGCCGCCGGGCCCGCCGGGCACCACGAGCAGCACCCCGCGCCGCCGCTCGGGCCGGGCGCTGAGGATCCGGGACACGGCGAGCGGGACCCGGCGCCCGTCCGGGTCGGCGTAGTCGAGCGGCACGGTCAGCGTGGCGCACTCCTGCCGCAGCCCGGCGGGCCCGCAGTCGTGCCAGGCGAGGGCCGGGGCGGCCGAGGCGGCCGGGGCCGGGGCCTGGGCCTGGGCCTGGGCGGCACCCGGAGCGGTGAGGGCGGCGGGGGCCGCGAGGGCCAGGGCGAGGGCGATTCCGGCGTAAGTCGTCATGGGAGAAGCCTGTCTGAGTGCACGTCAGCACCCCATCCGGCAGACACGCGGACGCACGGTGGGGGTAGCCCCCTGGCCTCAGGAGACTTCCGGAGGTGTCCGGAGGACGTCCGCTCAGTCGGAGGACGGCACGCTCGGGATCTGCGACCCGACGTAGTTCACCGGCGCGATCAGCAGCCACAGCGCCGCCCCGCACACCAGCACCCCCGCCCAGACCGTCCACACGCCGGCCAGCCAGGGCGCCGAGAGCAGGAACGGCACGGCGTAGCGGCGGAGGCGGCGGCGGGCGCCCCGGGGCGTCCAGCACTCCTCGTCGCTGTCCACCAGCCCGAAGCCCAGGCCGCCGATGATCCCGCCCATGAGCGCGGTGAGCAGCAGCGCGAAGCCGGTGGCGCCCCAGCCGGTGAAGACCGTCAGCTCCTCCTTGCCCGCCGCCGCCGCGAGGGCGGCGACGAGCGCGCCGATCGGCACGCCCATCGACACCAGGTGCAGCAGCCGCGCCCAGTCCCACACGAGTTCGGGCGGCCCGGAGAAGACGCCGGGGAGCAGCCCGGCCGGGGGCGGCGGGGCGGTGCCCGCGTCGGCGACCACGCCGGACGCGACCCAGCGGGCGGCCCGGGAGAGGACCGCCACCCACAGCACCCCGCAGGCCAGCGCCGCCGCGCCGACACCGAGCGCCAGGCGCTGCCCCGCCGCGCCGGGGTCCCGCCACAGCGGCACCACCGCGAGGTGCCCGAGCAGGACGGCGCCGCCCGCCGCGAGCCGGGCGCCCAGCAGGAAGCGGCGCGCGGTGCGTTCGGCCCCGCCCCGGTGGTCGTGGAGCCGCACCGCCTCCTCCACCCGTACCGGCTTGCCCCGCTCCCCGCCCCGCTTCCGTCTGCCGATCCGTACGGCCGCCATGTCCCGGTCCCCCCGTTCACGATCACGTCGAGCGCGCAGCCTACGGCCGGGCCGGGCGGATGACACAGACCCGGCGGGAGGGAGATCATCCGGCCCATGACCACCGAAGGAACCGCCCCCGCGCAGCCCGCACACCCCGCTCCCTCGCCCTCGCCCTCGCCCTCGCCCTCGCCCGACGCCGCCGCCTCCGGCACCTGGACGCTCGGCGACCTCCCCGTACGCCGCATGGGCTTCGGCGCCATGCGGCTGCCGCAGACCGGCGGCGCCCTCGTCGAGGACGCCGTGCCGCGCGACCGCGCGCAGGCGATCGGCGTGCTCCGCAGGGCCGTCGAGCTGGGCGTGAACCACATAGACACCGCCGCGTTCTACTTCTCGCCGCTGCGGTCCGCGAACGAACTCATCAACAGCGCCCTCGCCCCCGCCGGCCGCTACCCCGACGACCTCGTGATCGCGACGAAGGTCGGCCCCGCGCGGGACGCGTCCGGCGCCTGGACCGAGCACGCCCGTACGCCACGGGCGCTGCGCGCCCAGGTCGAGGAGAACCTGCGCCAGCTCGGCCGCGACCACCTCGACCTGGTCAACCTCCGGGTCCTCGGCACGGACTCCGTCGCCGAGCGCTTCGGCGCCCTGGCCGACCTCCGCGCGGCGGGGCTGATCCGCCACCTCGGCGTCTCGAACGTCACGCCCGGGCAGCTCGCGCAGGCGCGGGAGATCGCGCCGGTGGTGTGCGTGCAGAACATGTACGGGATCGGGGTGCGCCCGGAATACGCGGAGTTCGTGCGCCACTGCGGCGAACAGGGCATCGCGTTCGTGCCGTTCTACTCGATCGCGGCGGCGGGCCGGGAGACCGGCGCGACGGGCGCGGAGCCGGAGGCGGCGGCGGTCCTGGCCGTGGCCCGCGCGCACGGGGCCGCCCCGGCGCAGGTCCGGCTCGCCTGGCTGCTGCACCAGGGCCCGCACCTGCTCCCCATCCCCGGCACCGGCGACCCCGCGCACCTCGCGGCGAACGTGGCGGCGGGCGCGCTGCGGCTGACCGGCGAGGACCTGGCCCGCCTCGACGCGGCCCACGCCGGGGCGGCGGCGTAGGCTCCGGCCCCATGACCTCAGCGACGCCCCCCACCCAAGCCCTCGTCTCCGACCTGGCCCCGACCGGCACCCTGCGCGCCTCGATCAACCTGGGCAACCCGGTCCTGGCGCAGGGCACCCCCGAGGCGCCCGCCGGCATCACGGTGGACCTGGCCCGCGAGATCGGCGCGCGGCTGGGCGTACCGGTGGAGCTGCTGTGCTTCGACGCGGCGCGCAAGTCGTACGAGGCGATGGCGACCGGCCGCGCGGACCTCTGCTTCCTCGCGGTGGACCCCGCGCGGGAGGCGGAGGTCGCGTTCACGGCCCCGTACGTCGTGATCGAGGGCGTGTACGCGGTGCCGCGCGACTCGGCGCCGACCGGCCCGGCGGAGGTGGACGCGCCGGGTGTGCGCATCGGCGTGAAGGCGGGCTCGGCGTACGACCTGTACCTCACCCGCACCCTGCGGCACGCGACGCTGGTGCGCGGCGACGAGGGCGTGGACGTCTTCGCGGCGGAGGGCCTGGAGGCGGGGGCGGGCATCCGCCAGCCGATGACGGCGTACGCGGCGGCGCACCCGGAGGTCCGCCTGCTGGACGCCCGCTTCATGGAGATCCGGCAGGCGGTGGGCACCCCGGTGACGCGGTCGGCGGAGTCGGTGGCGTTCCTGCGCGCGACGGTCGAGGAACTGAAGGCGACGGGCTTCGTGACGGCGTCCCTGACCCGCGCCAACCAGGACCCGACCCTGCTGGCCCCGCCGGAGGCGTAGCGACCGACGAGGGCGGTTCCGGGGCCGTCCCCGGGGCCGGTTCCGGGGACGGCCCCGGAGCCACCTGGCCGGGCCGAAATCCGCTGGCGGCCCGCCCCGCCCCTTCCTACGCTGCGCCCCCATGGACTCCTTCGGCAAGACCTCCTTCGTCTGCCTGCCGTGCCGGGCGTCGTACAAGCAGCCGTACGCGGACATCACCCGCGAGCGGCGCTGTCCGCGCTGCGCGCGGACGCTGATCCACGCCGGCTCGGCGTTCGCCCCGCCCAGGCGCCGGGACCTGGCTGCCTGGCGGGCGCTCTCGGTGCTGCTGAACGCGGGTGTCGGCTTCCACAAGAGCTGCTGCGGCGGCCCCGGCTGGCGGCCCCGCACCCTCCGCGAGGTCAAGGCCAGGACCGCCTACGCCCGCCGCACCGGCGAACCCCTGGCCCGAGCCCTGCTCCGCTACGAACTCCCGCCGTCCTGAGCCGGGGCCCACGCCCGCCCACGCCCCGCCCCCCGGGAGCCCCTCACATCCCCCGCAGATGCCCCGCCAGCCGGTCGTACTGCTCGCGGACGCCCGCCTCCATGCCCGCCGCCAGGGCCTGGTCGCGGGTTTCCGTGGTGGGCCAGAAGGAGGTGCTGGTGAGGGCGGTGCCGCCGGTGGGGGTGGCGTCGAAGGAGAGGATGACGCGGACCGGGCCGGTGTCCGGCATCTGCTCGAAGTGCTCGGAGTAGACGAGGCGTTCGGCCGGGACCAGCTCCTCGTAGGTGCCCGAGAAGACGATCTCCTGGCCGTCGGGGGTCCGCTGGCCCCAGCGCCAGGCGCCGCCCGGGCGCAGGTCGATCTCGCAGACGGACATGGTGAGGCCGGGCGTCCCGTACCAGGCCCGCACGTGCTCGGGGCGCGTCCACGCCTCCCAGACCCGCCGTACGGGGGCGTCGAAGGTGCGGGTGACGACCAGTTCCCGGTCGGCCGGCGTGGTGAGCAGCGTGATCATCGGCTTCTCCCGTCTGCCCGCGGGCGGCCGTGCGGGGCCCTCTCCTCAGGATCGTACTGACGCACTCCGGTCGCAAACAGGGACGAACCAATAACCGAGTGAACACGTTCAACGGTGAAGCGCTATCGTGCTCCCACGCGGCCTGCGATCTCTACGCGCCGCCTTCCGACCTGTGGGGGGTCCCTCAGATGCGCTCTACGCGCACGCTGCCGCATGTCCTGGTACGTGCGGCAACCGTTTTCGCTCTTTCGGCAGGCGTCGCCCTGCCCGCCATCGTCGCGGCACCGACCGCGTACGCGGCGACCGTGACGCAGACCGTCACCCTGGACGACGGCCGGCTGACCCTCGGGCTGCCCGCCAACGCGCTCTGGGTGAAGGTGAGCGTCCTCGCCTCCGCCGACGCCGGCGCCGGCACGCTCTTCGCCACGGACGAGCTCACGTCCACCGGCTACAACGCCTGGACCACCGACGCGGCGATCAAGCTCCCCGAGGGCACCGCCTTCGGCGACTACCCGCTCGCCGTCGAGTACCGGATGCCCGGCGGCATCGTCGAGCGCTGGACCGGCGGCACCTTCGGCTACAAGCCGCACACCGGCGTCGAGTCGGCCGTCTTCGACCGCAAGACCACCAGCTACGACCAGCGCGAGGTCGTCCTCAAGGGCAAGGCCACCACCTGGAACCCGGCCACCGGCGAGCGCACCGCCGCCGCCGAGGGCACCGCGGTCTCCGTCACGCTGGCCCTGCGCGACGCGTTCGCCGCCACGCGCAGCACCACCTCGACCGTCACCACCGGCGCCGACGGCACCTTCTCGCTGCCGGTCACCCCGGACGCCGAGATCACCGGCGGCACCGCCGTCGTCGCCCCGGCCCTCGGCATCGACCCGGACGCGGCGCGCCCGCTGTCCGGCGTCGGCGTCGACAAGCTGACGTACCGGATCACCTCGGACACCAACAAGACCCGCGCCAACGCCAACACCGACGTCCGGGTCACCGGCCGCGTCGAGCGGCTGACCGCCGAGGGCTGGAAGGGCTTCGAGGGCGCCCCGGTCATCTCCACCGGCACCGAGCCGCTCTCGTACGGCTCCGGCGTGGTCGACCAGATCGGCGCCGGCACCACGGACGCCAACGGCTTCTTCGCCCTCGCGGCCCGCGTGCAGTACTCGACCTCCGGCGTCTTCACCGGCCTGCGCCCCTCCGTGTACTACGGCAAGGGCAACGACCGTCCGTACGACCACGCCGCCGTCGCCGTGCCGCAGAGCTTCTGGTTCGCCGACACCCGCATCACCATGGACGAGTTCGGCCGCCTCACCGCGACCGGCCGTCTGGCCACCAACGCCTCGGTGAGCTGCTACGAGAAGCCCGACTGGGTCGCCTTCCAGGTCTCCCTGGACAACGGCCGCACCTGGTACAACATGAAGTCGCAGGCCACCCCGTGGTGCAGCTTCTCGTTCGAGACCTGGGGCTACGAGAACGCGCTCTACCGGATCTACCACCCGGAGACGGACCGTTTCATCGCCCGGACGAGCAACACGGTCCGCCTGACCCGGACGCCCACCCGGATCGTGAACGTCTCCATCACCCCCTCCCGGCCCCGCACCGGCTCGACGATGACCGTCAAGGCGCTCGTCCAGCAGAAGGTGAAGGGCGTCTGGAAGGCCATGCCGGGCGCGAAGGTCACCCTCGTCTTCAAGCCCAAGGGCGACCCGAACTGGTACTGGGTCAAGAAGGACATCGCCACCAACTCGGCCGGCAACGTCAACTTCAAGGCCACCAACTACGGCGACGGCACCTGGGCGCTCGTCCTGCAGTCCAAGAACGGTTTCTTCTACAGCGAGTCGAGGACCATCTATGTCGATGCGCTCTGATCTCCGACGCGCCGACCTGCGGCGCATCGCCGCCGTGTCCCTCGTCACGGCCCTGACCCTGGGGGCCGCCGCGGCCCCCGCCCTCGCCGACGAGCCGGTCCCGACGCCCACCGTGGGCATCGGCCGCGCCGTCACCGACGCCAACCAGCGCGGCAGCTTCCAGGTCACCGCCTGGACGGACGCCCCGCAGGCCACCGTCACCGCGGTCTCCGCCAAGGTCCGCAGGGGCGACACCGTCCTCGCCGACATCCCGGCGCTGATCCAGTCCGCCCCGGGCACCTTCAAGCTGCCCTCGGACGCCACCCTGAAGCTGACCGAGGACGAGGGCACCCTGCCCGAGCTCGGCCAGTACGCGATCGACGTCACCGCCACCGACTCGCTCGGCAACACGGTGACCCGCGCCGGCGCGGGCACGCTGGACTTCACCCTGCGCCCGCTGCTCACCTTCGCGGTGGGCACGCCCGGCTGGAACGACCCGAACATCCGCCCGCAGGGCAAGCTGTCCGGCGTCCAGCCCGGCTCCGGCGACATCGTGCCGCTGCCCGGCCGCTCGGTCTCCTACCAGCGGGCCACCCCGGACGAGGGCCCGGCCCAGTCCGCGGTCACGACGGACACCGGCGAGTTCGCCGGCGCCCCGATCCCCGCGACCCGGTCCTACGAGTCGTACCTGGCCTCGTTCACCGAGAACAGCGCCGAGGTCCACGGCACCGCCACCGACCAGCGCTACTTCAGCGAGTGGCAGGCCCGGAAGATGACGGTCACCGCCACCGCCGACAAGACCCGCGCGGTCAGCGGCGAGACGGTCACCATCACCGGCCGGGTCACCGACCCGGAGAACGGCGGCGCCCCGCTCGCGGACCAGCCGCTCCGGGTGACCCTCGGCGCGCCGCACGACTACTACCAGCCCAGCACCCCGTTCCCGCAGACCGTGCGGACCGACGCGGACGGCTACTACACGGCGAAGCTGATCGCCGCGGCCGGCCCGAACGCCGAGGGCTGGACCGTCGAGTCGGCCGACCTCTTCCAGGCCTTCTCGCCGGTCCAGGGCACGCTGGTCATGCCCCTCGACTCGCGCACCACGACCATGAGCTACTCGCTCCGGGCGGACGCGCGCCTCACGGTCTACGGCCAGCTCCGCTCCCCGTACGAGCGCTGGTCCGGCTCCTCGTCCTCGCAGACGGTGCTGCTGGAGCAGTCGCCCGACGGCCGCACCGGCTGGAAGCAGGTCGGCTCGACCAGCTTCTACTCCAGCGTCCGCTCCACCTTCGGCATCGCCGTGTGGAACAAGGGCGGCTGGTTCCGGCTGCGCCACGTGACCTCGGACCAGTACGCGGAGTCCGTCAGCACCCCGTTCCGGGTCACCCGGACCGAGACCCGCGTGCTGAACGTCAACGCGGCCCCCGAGCCCGTCCGCAAGGGCGCGACGGTGACCGTCACGGGCACCCTCCAGCACAACGTGAGCGGCTGGAAGCCGCTGGCCTCGAAGCAGCTCCAGCTGCAGTTCCGGGCCAAGGGCACCTCGAAGTGGGTCACGGTCGCCAAGGGCAACACGGCGGCCAACGGAAACATCGCGCTGAAGCACAAGGCGACCGTGGACGGCGTGTACAACCTCGTCTACGTGGCCGACACGGCGCACTTCCAGTCCTCGGGCGTGGCGGACTACGTCGACGTCCGCTGACCGGGTCCCTCGGACTCCGGTCCGGGAACGACTGAAGGGCGGCACCCCCTGGGGGGTGCCGCCCTTCGGCGTTCAGCGGTGAACCGCCGATCCTCCGATCACCTACGGGAGGATCAGAAGTCCATGTCGCCGCCCGGCATACCGCCACCGGCGGGCGCGGCGGACTTCTCCGGCTTGTCGGCGATGACGGCCTCGGTGGTGAGGAACAGCGCCGCGATGGAGGCGGCGTTCTGCAGCGCGGAGCGGGTGACCTTCGCCGGGTCGATGATGCCCTCGGCGATCATGTCCACGTACTCACCGGTCGCGGCGTTCAGGCCGTGGCCGACGGGGAGGTTGCGCACCTTCTCGACGACGACGCCACCCTCGAGACCACCGTTGACGGCGATCTGCTTGAGCGGGGCCTCCAGGGCCAGCTTGACGGCGTTGGCACCGGTGGCCTCGTCGCCGTCCAGCTCCAGCTTCTCGAAGACCGCGGAGGCCTGCAGCAGGGCCACGCCGCCACCGGCGACGATGCCCTCCTCGACGGCCGCCTTCGCGTTGCGCACGGCGTCCTCGATGCGGTGCTTGCGCTCCTTGAGCTCGACCTCGGTCGCGGCGCCGGCCTTGATGACGGCCACGCCGCCGGCCAGCTTCGCGAGGCGCTCCTGGAGCTTCTCGCGGTCGTAGTCCGAGTCGCTGTTCTCGATCTCGGCGCGGATCTGGTTCACGCGACCGGCGACCTGCTCGCTGTCACCGGCACCGTCGACGATGGTGGTCTCGTCCTTGGTGATGACGACCTTGCGGGCGCGGCCCAGCAGGTCGAGGCCCGCGTTCTCCAGCTTGAGGCCGACCTCCTCGGAGATGACCGTGCCGCCGGTGAGGATGGCGATGTCGTTCAGCATGGCCTTGCGACGGTCGCCGAAGCCCGGGGCCTTGACCGCGACGGACTTGAAGGTGCCGCGGATCTTGTTGACGACCAGGGTCGACAGGGCCTCGCCCTCGACGTCCTCGGCGATGATCAGCAGCGGCTTGCCCGACTGCATGACCTTCTCCAGGAGCGGGAGCAGGTCCTTCACGGAGGAGATCTTGGAGTTGACGATCAGGATGTACGGGTCATCCAGGGCCGCCTCCATGCGCTCCATGTCGGTCGCGAAGTACGCCGAGATGTAGCCCTTGTCGAAGCGCATGCCCTCGGTGAGCTCAAGCTCGAGACCGAAGGTCTGCGACTCCTCGACGGTGATGACGCCTTCCTTGCCGACCTTGTCCATCGCCTCGGCGATGAGCTCGCCGATCTGGGTGTCGGCGGCGGAGATGGAGGCCGTGGAAGCGATCTGCTCCTTGGTCTCGACATCCTTCGCCTGCTCAAGGAGCGCGCCGGAGACGGCCTCGACGGCCTTCTCGATGCCGCGCTTGAGGGCCATCGGGTTGGCACCGGCGGCCACGTTGCGCAGGCCCTCGCGGACGAGCGCCTGGGCGAGGACGGTGGCGGTGGTCGTACCGTCGCCGGCGACGTCGTCCGTCTTCTTGGCGACTTCCTTGACCAGCTCGGCGCCGATCTTCTCGTACGGGTCCTCGAGCTCGATCTCCTTGGCGATGGAGACACCATCGTTGGTGATCGTGGGGGCGCCCCACTTCTTCTCGAGGACGACGTTGCGGCCCTTGGGGCCGAGGGTGACCTTGACGGCGTCAGCGAGCTGGTTCATGCCGCGCTCGAGACCGCGCCGGGCCTCCTCGTCGAACGCGATGATCTTGGCCATGTGAAGTGGTCCTCCCGGACATGGGGTGGATAACGCTCCTGGACCGTGCCGACGCCCGCGACGGACGGCCCGCTCACCCTGTGGTTCCTTGCCCCACATGGCCGCGGACCTCGTCTGCCCGATCCTCGTAAGCACTCTCACCTTCAGAGTGCTAACGCCAATGATTAGCACTCGCCCCATGCGAGTGCAAGCGACTACCGAGGATCGGTCACACCGCGCGGCACACGCCCGGCGCGCGAGCCGGGCGCACGCGGCGGGCACCGGGGGCACCGGGGCGCGACCGTGACGCGGCGGGACATGACGAGGGGCCCGTACCCGGATTCCGGATACGGGCCCCTCGACGGAAGTGCGTCGGTGGCCGATCGCGCCGCGCTCAGGCGGTGGCGAGCTTGACCATGTCCGCCTGCGGACCCTTCTGGCCCTGCGAGATCTCGAACTCGACCCGCTGCCCTTCTTCAAGGGTGCGGTAGCCGTCCATCTGGATCGCGCTGTAGTGGACGAAAACATCCGCACCACCGTCGACCGCGATGAAGCCGTAGCCCTTCTCCGCGTTGAACCACTTGACGGTGCCCTGAGCCATGCCTAACTCCCCTATTACTGGCCCTTGCGCGGGACCGCACTTCGCGGACCCGGGTCAGACCCTGCGCCGGAACGCGTCGACCGCCGCTGAATGTATCTGCCCAACTGCCCTCTGCAACAGGTCAATCCGACGAGAATTCTGGGCGCCCCCGAAAGGGGAATTGGGGAGAATCCCTTGAATTCCGGGTCAAGTCGGGCCGGGCAAAGCGCGCAGAAGGTACACAAGGCACGGGCGCTTTGGCTGCTTCTTGTCGTGCGCGGGCGCATTCTCATATGCGACCGGCATGAGCAGCGGAGGGGACTTCCCCAACTCTACCGCTTCCAACCATGCAGAATTGCCCCCTCCGCTTCTTAGCGCGGAAGGGGCAATTCAGGAAAGACGGGAAAGACGGGAAAGCCAGGTACGGGCTCGGCCGCCGGACTCGGCGGCCGGGCTCAGCCGCCGGCGACCGCCGGGATGATCGAGACACCGGCGCCGTCCGGCGTGGCGGTCTCCAGGCCCTGCTCGAAGCGCACGTCGTCGTCGTTCACGTACACGTTGACGAAGCGGCGCAGCTTGCCCTGGTCGTCCAGGACGCGGGCGGCGATGCCGGCGTGGTTCTTCTCCAGGTCCGCGATGACCTCGGCGAGGGTCGCGCCCTCGGCCTTCACCTCGGACTCGCCGCCGGTGTAGGTGCGCAGGATGGTGGGGATGCGGACGTTCACTGCCATGGGTTCACGGACCTTTCAGTGGGCCAGGCCCGCGTCGCGGAACGCGTCCAGGCTCGGGCGGATGGTGGCGGTCGCCTGAGAGCTGTCGGCAACGGCGTCCAGGGTCTTGAGCCCGTCGCCGGTGTTGAGGACGACCGTCGTCAGCGCGGGGTCGATGAGACCGTTCTCGACCAGCTTCCGGGTGACGCCGACGGTCACGCCGCCCGCCGTCTCGGCGAAGATGCCCTCGGTGCGCGCGAGGAGCTTGATCGCGTCGACCACCTGCTCGTCGTTCACGTCCTCCACGGCGCCGCCGGTGCGGCGGGCGATGTCGAGCACGTACGGGCCGTCGGCCGGGTTGCCGATCGCGAGGGACTTGGCGATCGTGTTCGGCTTCTGGGGGCGCACCACGTCGTGGCCGGCCTTGAAGGCGGCGGAGACCGGGGAGCAGCCCTCGGCCTGGGCGCCGAAGATCTTGTACGGCTTGTCCTCGACCAGGCCCAGCTTGATGAGCTCCTGGAGCCCCTTGTCGATCTTGGTGAGCTGGGAGCCGGAGGCGATCGGGATGACGAGCTGGTCCGGGATGACCCAGCCGAGCTGCTCACAGATCTCGTACGCGAGCGTCTTGGAGCCCTCGCCGTAGTACGGGCGCAGGTTGACGTTCACGAAGCCCCAGCCCTCGCCGAGCGGGTCGCCGATGAGCTCCGAGCAGAAGCGGTTGACGTCGTCGTAGTTGCCCTCGATGGCGACGAGGTCGCCGCCGTAGACGCCGGCCATGACGACCTTGCCCTGCTCCAGGTCGTGCGGGATGAAGACGCAGGAGCGGAAGCCGGCCCGGGCGGCGGCGGCGCCGACGGCGCCGGCCAGGTTGCCGGTGGAGGAGCAGGAGAGGGTGGTGAAGCCGAAGGCGCGGGCGGCCTCGATGGCCTGGGCGACGACCCGGTCCTTGAAGGAGTGGGTCGGGTTGCCGGAGTCGTCCTTGACGAACAGCCTGCCGGGCTCGACGCCGAGCTCGCGGGCGAGGTTGTCGGCCTTGACCAGCGGGGTCCAGCCGGGGTTCAGGTTGGGCTTCTCGGCGACGTCGGCCGGGACGGGCAGCAGCGGGGCGTAGCGCCAGATGCTGGCGGGTCCGGCCTCGATGCGCTTGCGCAGCTCCTCCGGGTCGCCGGCGGGCAGCTCGTACGCGACTTCGAGCGGGCCGAAACACAGTTCGCAGGCGAAGATCGGGCCGAGCGGGAAGGATTCACCGCATTCGCGGCAGGAGAGTCCGGAAGCGGGACCGAGATCGACGGTGGTTCCGGATGCGACGGTCTGTACAGCCATGGAGGCGAGGCCCTTTCTCCTCATCTTTCCCATGACGAATTTTTCGCCATGAGACGGATTTGGCACCTTCCCTAGCCGGTGGCCTCGCTGGAGGACGAGAACCGACTGGAGGGTTGCCGGGGCTTCAACGGGCCGTTTCCCTCTGCCCCTCTGGATGAGCGGTATTCGATTGTGAGACGCGGTCGGCACCCCGACATGCATCGGGGATCCGCGTTGTTCAAGACTGTAACCGAAGGCTGCGAAGGTGGAGACGGTCGTCCGATCCGCGAGATGGAGATCACGTTGCTGGAAGAGGTGGAGCGCTGGCTGGCCCGGCGGTCCTGGTCCGTTGCCGACCGCCCGCTGGAGCGCGTCCTGGCCGCCAAGCGGGGCACGAAGGTCAGCGTGGTGCTGCCCGCGCTGAACGAGGAGGCGACGGTCGGCGCGATCGTCTCGGTGATCCGCCGCGAGCTGATGACCGAGGCCGTTCCGCTGGTCGACGAGCTCGTGGTGATCGACTCGGGCTCCACGGACCGCACGGCGGAGGTGGCCTCGGCGGCGGGCGCGCGGGTGGTGGCGCGCGACACGATCCTGCCCCGGATACCGGCGGTGCCCGGCAAGGGCGAGGTCCTGTGGCGGTCACTGATGGTGACGACCGGGGACGTGGTCTGCTTCGTGGACGCGGACCTCAGGGACTTCTCCGCGGACTTCGTGACCGGCATCGTCGGCCCGCTCCTCACCGACCCGGACGTGGACTTCGTGAAGGCGATGTACGACCGCCCGCTCGGCGACACCCCTGGTCAGGGCGGCCGGGTGACGGAGCTGGTGGCGCGCCCGCTGCTCAATCTGCACTGGCCGCAGCTGGCCGGCCTCGTGCAGCCGCTGGGCGGCGAGTACGCGGCGCGGCGCTCTCTCCTTGAGCGGCTGCCCTTCCCGGTCGGTTACGGAGTGGAGCTGGGCCTGCTGGTCGACGCCCTGCACACGGTGGGCCTGGACGCCCTGGCGCAGGTGGACGTGGGGGTGCGCAAGCACCGGCACCAGGACGGGCGGGCGCTGGGCCGGATGGCGGCGGCGATCTACCGGACGGCGCAGCTGCGGCTGTCCCGGGGGCACCTGGTGCGGCCCTGGCTGACCCAGTTCGAGCGGGGCGAGCGGGGCTTCGAGCCGCACACGTACCCGGTGGACACGGAGGAGCGCCCGCCGATGGCGGAGATCGCGGAGTACGCGCGGCGCCGCGTGGCGTAGCTCCGAATAGTCATGATTTCTGCATAAATTCCCGTTTCATGCGGTCGAGAAATGAAACGGGAATCCTGCTGACGGTCCTCGTCCTGCTGGCCGGGCCGCTCTCCCTCGCGGGAGCCGCCCCGGCCGCCGCCGATGTCGTCGAGCCCTTCGGCAAGCGGTACGAGGCGGACCTCTACGGCGACTTCATCACCATCGGCAACACCGTCATCGGCTGCCCCACCGCCCCCGCGGACCTGGCGGCGCGCTGCGCGACCGCCGCCTCCGGGCAGGGCGCGGACAACAACAACACCTTCGACATGGAGCGGATCGACACGGCCGCCATGAGCGCCGGCTTCGGCTCCAGCACGGGTCACGTGGTGATCCCGCCGGGCGCGAAGGTGGCGTACGCGCGCCTCTTCTGGGGCGGCGACGACGGCACGTACCGGGGCCCGAGCGGCGCCGCGCTCGCCCGCTGCGACATCTCCGGCGCCGACGTCGACCGCTCCCCCGGCGACCCCGCGACGACCGTCCCGAGGATCCGGGTCGGCACCGGCACGGGCACCGCCACCGGCACCCCGGTGACGCCCGAGCACGTGGTCACCGACCCGGCCGACACCCACGGCCCGCACTACTACACGGGCGAGGCGGACGTGACCGCCGCGTTCACCACCGCCAAGGGCGACACCCCGGTCGCCGTCGGCGGGATCTGGGCGCCCAGCGGGCGCGGCTGCGTGGCCGGCTGGTCGCTGACGCTGGTGTACGCCTACCCGGCCCCGGACCCGAAGCACGCGCCCGACCGGCGCGCCGTCTACGTCTACGGCGGCCACGTCCTCCAGCGCTCCAGCTCGCCGGCCACCACCGTCACCGTCGACGGCTTCTACCGCGGCGGCGGCAAGGCGCGGGCCGGCGTCACCGCGTACGAGGGCGACTGGAACACCCCTGGCGACCGCTTCCTCGTCGACGGGCACAACGTCACCGAGCCGCACACCGGCAGCACCAAGAACTTCTTCGTCAGCGCCGGCGACGGGGCCGTGAACCCGAGGCTCGTCAACAACCTGAGCATCGACGCCGAGGCGTTCGACCTGCCCGCCGGCGCGATCCCGGCCGGCGCCACCTCCGCCGGCCTCACCTTCACCACCAGCGGCGACACCTACGTGCCCTCCGCGCTCGCCCTGTCGGTGCCGGTGCCGGACCTGAAGGCCTCGCTCGTCCAGCGCCCGCCGGCCCGCCCGACCCCGGCCCCGAGCCCGACCCACGCGTCCCCCCACCCGACCCCGACCACCTCGAAGCCCGCCCCGCCCGTCCGCCACGCCCCGCCCGCCCCGCACCCCGGCGCGCACGGGGGCGCGATGGCGGAGACCGGCGCGAGCGGGGAGCGGCTGTGGCTGCTGGGCGCGCTGGGCCTGGCGCTGGCGGCGACCGGACTGGTCGCGCGGGCGGCGGTACGGGGCCGCAGGGAACACTGAACCGGCCCGCCCGTCCGGAATCCGTACGTTTGAGCGTGTACCGGACGGGCTAGGTTCGCCCCATGGCTACCGTCCTCGTGGCATCGAACCGCGGCCCCGTCTCGTACACCGTGCGTGACGACGGCTCCCTGGACACCCGGCGCGGCGGCGGAGGGCTCGTCGCGGGCCTGGGCGCCGTCGCCTCGGAGGGCGGCCTGTGGGTCTGCGCCGCCCTCGGCGACGGCGACCGCGAGGCCGTCCGCCGGGGGGTCGCCGAGCCGGGTGTGCGGATGCTCGACATCGACCCGGAGGTGTACGCCGACGCGTACAACGGCATCGCGAACTCGGTGCTGTGGTTCCTCCACCACCACCTGTACGACATCCCGCGCGAGCCCGTCTTCGACGCGGCCTTCCGCCGCCGCTGGGACGCCTACCGCGCGTACAACCGGGCCTTCGCCGAAGCCCTCGCGCAGGCGGCGGACCCCGGGGCGGCGGTCCTCGTCCAGGACTACCACCTGGCGCTGGTCCCCGGTCTGCTCCGCGCGCTCCGCCCCGACCTGCGGATCGCCCACTTCACCCACACCCCGTGGGCGGCGCCCGGCTATCTGGCGATGCTCCCGGACGACGTCCACCACGAGCTGGTGGCGGGCATGTCGGGCGCGGACGAGCTGGGCTTCCACACCCGCGCCTGGGCCGACGCCTTCCTGGCCGACCCCTTCGTGACGCGGGCCCCCCGGGTGGCGGCGTATCCGCTGGGCGTGGACGCCGACGACCTGCGCGCGCTGGCGCACCGCCCGGAGGTCGACGCGCGGCTGGCCGAGCTGCGCGCCGAGACGGGCGGCCGGAAGACCATCGTCCGGGTGGACCGCACCGAGCTCTCCAAGAACATCCCGCGCGGCCTGCTCGCCTACCGCGAGCTCCTCGCCGCCCACCCCGAGTGGCGCGGCCGGGTCGTCCACCTGGCCTCCGCCTACCCCTCCCGCCAGGACCTGGAGGTCTACCGCGCCTACACCGCCTCGGTGACCGAGCTGGCCGAGGCGGTCAACGAGGAGTACGGCACCCCCGACTGGCAGCCCGTCCTGGTCTCCGTCCAGGACGACTTCACCCGCTCCCTCGCCGCCTACCGCCTCGCCGACGTGGCCCTGGTCAACCCGGTCCGCGACGGCATGAACCTGGTCGCCAAGGAGATCCCGGTCGTCTCCGACGAGGGCTGCGCCCTGGTCCTGTCCCGCGAGGCGGGCGCCTACGAGGAGCTCCGCGAGGCCGCCCTCACCGTCAACCCGTACGACGTGACGGGCACCGCCGAGGCCCTCCACCAGGCCCTGTCGATGCCGGCCCCGGAGCGCGCGGAACGCACCAAGCACCTGGCGACGGCATCGACGGCCCTGCCGCCCCGCGCCTGGTTCCTGGCCCAGCTGGCGGCGTTGCGTGAGTCCTGAAGGACACAAACGTCCCCGGGCGGCACAGAGGGTGACGTGGGGCACAACAGCGGCGGTGGCCGCCCCCTCGGGGAGCGGCCACCGTCTCAAGGACGTACGACGCGTGCTCGACCGCGTGTCCTGAAGCCCAACCCGTGCCGGTAGATCTCGGGCAGCCGATACAGACCGTCGGTGTCCCGGTCGAGGGCGCCCGCTTCCCTCAGCTTGGTGATGGCATTCGGGTCGAGACCGACATCCTCGGCCGCGAAGGGCATGACCACGTCGTCCGCGTAGCGCCCCACATCGACGAGAAGGCCACCGACCGAAGGGTTCTCCTGCCGTAGTTCCTCCAGCTTCTCCGAGCTGCATCGGACAAGTGCCTGTCGCATGGCGCTGGGCACGAGCAGACGGTCCTGCCAATCTTGATCGCCCTTGGACGTCTCTGCGGCATCCCTGATGAACCTCACCACGTCCCGGGCCTGCACCTGGTCATTGAAGTCCCCGAGTGCTGCGGGGACCCACCTGTCCGAACGGGCCTCTCTCGAGTTCTTCCGGCCCATCTTGACGCCCCACAGCGGCACCAGGGCGTCCACGACCTTGTCACTCCCCAGATCCATCAGGTCGCCGTCGGGTCGTTCGACGGCCTCGGCGGTGGACGCCACCCACAAGGCCAGCCGGAGAGCCTCCTGGCTGTCCCACCTCAAGGCATAGGGCTCGTAGCGGTCAAGGTACTGCCCGAGGTTCTGCCGGACCGCCCAGCGCACGAGGTCCTCTCGGACGAAGATGACCGCGCCGAACGGCCGGCCGCGGAAGGTCCTCAACCAGTCGGGGATCTCGGTGAACAGAGCCCTTAGCGCGACCCGCTTGGCCTCGCCATCCAAGTCCTGGAACACGTCCTCAAGGCCGTCGAACACGAACAACGCCGGCTTCATGGAGCGGTCGAAGAGGACTTCCTCAGGGTTCTTCTCGAGGACAGGCCCTGCGATCGCCATGGCCATGCATCGCAACCAGACGTCCCGCCAGAACGAGGGACGCTCACTGTCCGAGCTGGCCAGTGCCTCGACCAGCACGTTACGGATGTCCAGAGCAGTAGCGCCGGCTCCGGAGGCGGCGGCGGCCCTGAGACGCTGTGGCCCGGTCGCCCCCTCGCCAGCTTCCGTACCCATGTTCGCCGGATCCAGCACAGGAACCACGGGGGCGTCCACCCGTACTTCTTCGTCAGCGCTCTTCGCAAACCTCTGCCAGGTCCCAGCGACACACAACCGCGCATAGGTAAAGGTCTTACCGGACCCCTTCGCACCCACGACCACAGTCACGGGCAACGCCGTGCGGTGATCACCTACCAGGCGTCGCAGCGGAGCTGTCGACAAGAACCCCAGACTGCTGTCCAGCCCGGTCTTCTCCGCGAACACCAAAGACTTCGCCCGATCGTGCAGAGCGATACGCCGCGCGTCGAGGTCGCGGTCGGGCTTGGCCGTCGGGTAGTTCGATGCGTCGGGCTCGACGGCCCAGTTCATGGACTCAAGCAGACGGTCCCCGATCCCGAGTCTCCTGACCACGGCGACGACCTCGTCCCAGGCCTGAGGGAGCGCCAGCAACTCATCTCGAAACGGGCTCAGAAGGGGATCCGTCAGGACCTGGGCATCCACGTCGCTGGTGTCGTGCGGTGAAACCCCACCGCTCTCTCCAGAGGAATCGGTTGCCTGGACTCCCCTCAGCTCAGAGAGTGCCTTGACGAGTTGGACCTTCGCCTGTTCGACCTCCTCCCCGTGCTGATCCTCGCGGTACTGGGTGATTACCACGGAAGGCTCCGGGTCACGGCCGGTGAGAGCGACCGCCTTGTCACCAAGCTGGCGGATCAAGCGATCAGTGCCGTCCAGGGACTGGCTGCTGAGGGTGGTCACGAAGATGCGCTGCACTCTGGGGTCCAGAAGAATCGGGGCCGAGAGCTCCGATGCGCCGGCGCGAAGGTCCACGACCACCGTGTCCAGGCCGGCTTGGGCGGCCAGGTCGGCTAGCGATTCCGTCAGGAAGTACCGGGACCGGTCCGGCGTCAGCAGTTGCCCGGGTTCGATCCGTGGGGGGCCCAGCCTGATACGGCGGCTCGTCGGCAGGACTACCAGCCGCCCACTGCTCCTGTGGAGGAGGGTCTCCTGATTGGCCAAATACTCCGAAGCGATCCGAAGGGCGTGTCTACGGTCCTGGCCGGACGAGCCGTGCAGGAGGGCCAGCACGTCGTCGTACGCGACATCGACCACGCCGCCTTGTGACTCGAACATCCAGCTGATGCCAGGCGCTTCGAGGTCTGCGTCGACGAGGAGGACTTTGCGTCCTTGCTGCGCCAGGAGATCCGCAAAGGCCACAGCGTGGACGGTGCGCCCCACTCCGCCCTTGAACGAGTGAAACGCCACCATTTGAACGTTTCCCGGGAAGGAATCCGATTCCGGGCGAGGAAGCGGCTCCGCGAGCTCGTCGGTGACCCTCCTGTCGGTGAGCTTCGGCAGACGCGGCGACGGACTGATCGAGTCCTCGACGTGAACCGAGATCGACAGACCCTCCGCCTCGAAGCCGCTGGGCCGATCGAGGATCAGCTCGGAGCCAAGGTCAGAGGTACGGACCGAGCCGCGCCCGAACGCCGTGTTCAGCCAGTTCAGGGCCGCCTGTTCACCGGTCCCGGGCATAACGGTCAGCTCGACACCGTCCCACCAGGCATTCACCTCCTTGAGCCATTCCGGCCACCGCCCCTTGGTTGCCAGGACGGTGCAATGCTCATCGACATCGACCCACGTCAGCAGGTTGCCGGGGAGCAAGGGATAGTTCTGGTGCATGGTTCCTCTCCCACTGACCTCAACTTCGCGAAGCTTCGACCAAGGCTCGTAGCGCGTCCAGGGCGGCCTTCTCATCGTCGGCGTGCAGGTCGGCGCCATAACGCCACGCCTCGTGGAGATCCGAGGGCCCCACGTGCGAGCCTTGCTGCGCGTTTCGGCCCTTACCCTGCACGGTTCCTTGCATGATCCTCCGGCACTGAAGCACGGCTTCTCCCAGACCACCAGGAAGGCCCAGTTCCTTCGCCAGGCGCCGCAGGTCGTGAGTCCGCAGATCCTTGGGAAGCTTCGAGGTGTCTCTGGCCATGTAGACGTGATCGAGGATCTCGGCCTTCAGCCCGCACTCCGCCGCGTAGAACAGGAGCAGTCCCCCCGTCGCGGCGTCTCCGACCTTTACCGAGGCCTCGGCTCGCTCGCTCAGTCGCTCACGGCTTTTCCTGAGCTGCCCCACCCTCACATCGACCATCCGACGATGTTATGACCACCGGCCCGGCCCTCGTATCGCACTTTCCAGTTCTGTCAGCAGTCCCACCACCCCCGCCGGCCCCCGGACCGTGAGGTCGGCGCGGTCGGCGAGTTCCGGGACGGACTCCGTGGTGGAGGCGGAGCAGACGAGGAGGCCGGGGGTGCCGTCCGAGCGGAGCTTCTCGACCGCCGCGAACGCGGGCAGGTCGCCCAGGTCGTCGCCCGCGTACAGGACGCACCCGGCGCCCAGTTCGCGTACGTAGTCGGCGAGGGCGACGCCCTTGTCCATGCCCGGCGGGCGGAGCTCCAGGACCATCCGGCCCGGTTCGAGGACCAGGCCGTGGTGGGTGGCCAGGTCGCCCAGCGGGCCCTTCAGGGCCTCGAAGGCGCCCTGCGGGTCGACGGCGCGCCGGGTGTGCACGGCGACCGCGCGGCCCTTCTCCTCGATCCAGGTGCCCGGCCAGGCCCCGATCCGGTCCAGGAAGCCGGGGAGCTCGGCGCGGACGGAGGCGACGCCCGGGTGCGGGGCGGCGGCGCGCACGGTGCCGGTGACGGCGTCCCAGCGCTCGGCGCCGTAGTGGCCGAGGACCACCAGATGCTCCAGGCCCGGGACTCCGGCGAAGCCCCCGTAGCGGACCGCCACGCCGGCGGGGCGGCCGGTCACCACGGCGACGGCCGCCACCCGGGGCGCGAGGGCGGCCAGGGCGGGCACGGCGCCGGGGTGGGCGCGGGCCCGCTCGGGGTCCGGGACGATCTCGGCGAGCGTCCCGTCGAAGTCCAGGGCGACGACGGCCTTCTCGGGCCGCGCGAGGAAGGCGGCGAGGCCGTCGCGGCCGGCTGCGGTGGTCGGGTGCGGAAGGCTGCTGACCATGTCCACGACCCTACCCACGCGGGGGCGTCCCGTCAGCGGCGCGAGGCGCGCTCTTCGCGCACCCGGCGCAGCCGGTTGACCGTCACCGGGTCGTGGGCGAGCGCCCTCGGGTCGTCGAGGAGGGCGTTGAGCAGCTGGTAGTAGCGGGTGGCGGAGAGGCCGAGCCGCTCGCGCACCGCCCGCTCCTTGGCACCGGGCCCCGGCCAGGAGCGCCGCTCCATGGCCAGGACGGCCCGCTCCCGCTCCCCGAGCCCGGCGGCGGGCGCCGCCTCCGCCGGGTCCGTGGGGGCTGTGGGGTCCGCCGGCTCGGTCGGCTCGGTCGGCTCCGTAGGCTCCGTAGGCTCCGTAGGCTCCGTAGGCTCCGTCGGTCCGTTCGTCATACCGACCAACCTAGCCCGGTCGCCGCCCCGCTCCGCCTACTCGGCGTTCTCCGCCGCCGACGCCTGGCGGGCTATCCGGCCCAGGACCTCCGCGGGCTTCGCGTCCGGGGCGACCGCCTGGCCGATGTCCTTCTTGATGACGCCGCTGACCTGGGCCCACGAGGTCTTGCCTACCGGCGGGAGCTGGGAGTCCGGCAGGGCCTCGATGAAGTCGCGCAGGTCGGCGTACTGCGGGTTGGCCGCCATGCTGGCCGAGGCCGTGGTGGTGGCGGGCAGCATGTTGTTGCCGCCCGCGAACTTCAGGACGTTCTCGTCGCTGAAGGCGAAGTCGAGGAAGGCGCCGATCTCCTTGCGGTGCCCGTTCTGCTTGAAGCCCATGATCCAGTCGGCGACGCCCATCGAGGCCCTGGGCTTGCCGGACGTGCCGGGGAGGGCGACCTTGCCGACCTTGACGCCGTTCTTCGCGGCCTGCTGCATCAGCGACGGGTGCCCGTTGAGCATCCCGACCTCGCCGCGCGCGAAGGCGGTGAAGGCCGCCTTGCGGTTGAGCTTGCCGGGGGCGACCGGGCCGGTGAGCCCGGGGGCGACCAGGTTGGTGCGGAGCCACTCGAAGGTGCGGACGTTCGCGTCCGAGTCGATCTTGTAGTGCTCGGTCGCGTCGGTGTAGCCGTCGCCGCCGCTGAGCAGCCACATCATCGTCTCGGCCTGCGCCTCCTCGGGCCCGAGCGGCAGCGCGAAGGGGTACTTGACGCCCTTCTTCTCCAGCTTGCGGGCCGCGGCGGCGAGCTCGTCCCAGGTGGTCGGGGGCGCGGCGACGCCCGCCTTCTCGAACAGGTCCTCGTTGAAGAAGAGCAGCCGGGTGGAGGCGACGAAGGGCATGCCGTACTGGGTGCGCTTGTACTCGCCGGCGGCGACCAGCGGCGCGAGGAAGTTGGCCTGGACCCGGATGGAGAGGAGCTCGTCCGCGGCGTAGAGCTGTCCGGCGGCGGCGTAGTCGGCGTAGGCGCCGATCTGCGCGATGTCGGGCGCCTTGCCCGCCTTGACCAGCTCGGCGACCTTGCGGTCGACGTCGTCCCAGGACTCGACCTGGACCTGGACCTTCACGCCCGGGTTCTTCGTCTCGAAGGCCGAGACGAGGCCGTCCCAGTACTTCCGGGTGGAGTCGCCGCCGCCGAGGTCGTAGTCGGCGGCGACCAGCTTGAGCGTGACGTCGCCGGACTGGGAGTCCAGGGAGCCGCAGCCGGCGAGACCGCCGGTCAGAACGAGTGCCGAGGCCGCCGCGGCCAGTCCAAGGAGTCGTCGCCGCTGCACAGCCGTAACCCGCCCTTTGCTCGTCGTCGAGGCATCACGATCGTCAAGGATCCCGGTCGATCGCCACAGTCCACCGCCGATCACGGCAGATCGTCGCCGATCACCGGTGATCGCCGTTGATCACCGTAGAACGGAAAGTCTCCCGTAGGAAAACGCGAGAGGTCTACACCACTCACATATCGCTTCTGCAACGCATCGCGCGGGGCTCCACCGCCCCTCACCAGGACGAATTTGTATCCGAGCTCAACAATCCTCCGCAGTGGACTAGACCTTTCGGGCATCTTCGCGCGAGACTGTCCCCGTGAGACACGTCATCGCCCTCGATGTGGGCGGCACCGGCATGAAGGCCGCCCTGGTCGGGGCGGACGGCACCCTGCTCCACGAGGCCCGGCGCGCCACCGGCCGCGAGCGCGGCCCCGAGGCGACGGTCGAGACGATCCTGGGCTTCGCCGAGGACCTCAGAGCCCTCGGCCAGGAGCGCTACGGAGAGCCCGCCGCCGCGGCCGGGGTCGTCGTCCCCGGCATCATCGACACCGAGAGCGGCATCGCCGTCTACGCCGCCAACCTCGGCTGGCGGGACGTCCCCCTGCGCGCCCTGCTCAGCGAGCGCCTGGACGGCATCCCCGTCGCCCTCGGCCACGACGTGCGCACCGGCGGCCTCGCCGAGGGCCGGATCGGCGCCGGACGCGACGCCGACCGGTTCCTCTTCGTGCCCCTCGGCACCGGCATCGCCGGCGCCATCGGCATCGGCGGCGAGATCGAGGCCGGCGCGCACGGCTACGCCGGCGAGATCGGCCACATCGTGGTCCGTCCCGGCGGCATCGAGTGCGGCTGCCGCCAGCGCGGCTGCCTGGAGCGGTACGCCTCCGCCTCCGCCGTCTCACTCGCCTGGGCCAGCGCCTCGGGCGACCCCGACGCGGACGCCGCCGACTGCGCCAAGGCCGTCGAGTCCGGCGACCCGGCCGCCGTGCGCGTCTGGCAGGACGCCGTCGACGCGCTGGCCGACGGACTGGTCACCGCGCTCACCCTGCTGGACCCCCGCACCCTCATCATCGGTGGCGGTCTGGCCGAGGCCGGGGAAACCTTGTTCACACCCCTACGGGCCGCGGTGGAGGAGCGCGTCACCTTCCAGAAGCTGCCCGCCATCGTCCCGGCGGCCCTCGGGGACACCGCCGGATGCCTGGGCGCGGGCCTCCTCGCCTGGGACCTGCTCGCCGACCAGCGCCCCGCCGACTCGGAGGTATCCGCCTGATGGCCGTTTCCACAGTTCTCACCGGGGCCCGTGTGGTGCTGCCGACCGGGATCGTCGAGAACGGACGAGTGATCGTCGAGAACGGCCGCATCGCGGGGGCCACCCGCGAGGACGCGCCCTCCCTCGACCTCACCGGCCACTGGCTCGTGCCCGGCTTCGTCGACATGCACAACCACGGCGGCGGCGGCGCGTCCTTCACCTCCGGCACCGTCGACGAGGTGCTCAAGGGCGTCCACACCCACCGGCTGCACGGCACCACCACCGTCGTCGCGTCCTTCGTCACCGGCGAGATGGACTTCCTCACCCAGCGCGCCGGCCTGCTCTCCGAGCTGGCCGAGCAGGGCGAGCTCGCCGGACTGCACTTCGAGGGCCCGTTCATCTCCCCGTGCCGCAAGGGCGCCCACGACGAGACCCTGCTGCGCGACCCCGACCCGGCCGAGGTGCGCAAGCTGATCGACGCGGGCCGCGGCCAGGCCCGGATGGTCACCCTCGCCACCGAGCTGCCCGGCGGCATCGACTCCGTACGGCTGCTCGCCGAGCACGGCGTGATCGCCGCGATCGGGCACACGGACGCCTCGTACGAGCAGACGCAGGCCGCCATCGACGCGGGCGCCACCGTGGCCACCCACCTCTTCAACGCGATGCCCGGCCTCGGACACCGCGCGCCCGGCCCGATCGCCGCCCTCCTGGAGGACGAGCGGATCACCGTCGAGCTCATCAACGACGGCACCCACCTGCACCCGGCCGCCCTGGAGCTCGCCTTCCACCACGCGGGCGCCGACCGGGTCGCCTTCATCACGGACGCGATGGACGCCGCCGGCTTCGGCGACGGGCGCTACATGCTCGGCCCGCTGGAGGTCGAGGTGAAGGACAGCGTGGCGCGGCTCGTCGAGGGCGGCTCCATCGCCGGCTCGACGCTGACCCTGGACCGCGCCTTCAAGCGCGCGGCCACCATCGACAGACTGCCGGTGGAGTCGGTCGTCCAGGCCATCTCCGCCAACCCCGCGAAGCTGCTCGGCGTCTACGACCGGGTCGGCTCGCTGGAGCCCGGCAAGGACGCCGACCTCGTCGTCCTCGACGCGGACTTCGAGCTCAAGGGCGTGATGCGCAAGGGCGCCTGGATCGTCGAGCCGCAGCTCGGCTGACCGGGTCACCCGCTGACCTCGCGTCAGGGCGGTTGGTCCGGGGGTCTGGGCCAACCGCCGTCTCTTTGGCATGATCGGGCGCCAGCGGCTCCGATACGGGACGACCACGAGACGACAGGGGGTGGCACCGGTGATCCTCACGGTCACCCTCAACACGGCGGTGGACCTGACCTACCGGGTCCCCGCGCTCGTCCCGCACGCCTCGCACCGGGTCACCCAGGTCATCGAGCGGCCCGGCGGCAAGGGCCTCAACGTCGCGCGGGTGCTCGGCGCCCTCGGGCACGAGACCGTCGTCACCGGCTTCGCGGGCGGGGCGACCGGCGCGACGCTGCGCGAGCTGCTGGCCCGCACGACGGCCGGGCAGCCGGTGCGCGACGCGCTGGTGCCCGTCGCGGGCGCCACCCGCCGCACGGTCGCCGTGGTCGACGCCGCCGACGGCGACACGACCCAGCTCAACGAGCCCGGACCGGCCATCACCCCGGCCGAGTGGGCCGCGTTCACCGCGCGCTACACCGAACTCCTCGGCGGGGCACGGGCGGTGGCCCTCTGCGGCAGCCTCCCGCCGGGCATCCACGTCGGCGCCTACGCGGAGCTGGTCCGGCTCGCCCGGGGCGCCGGCGTCCCGGTCCTCCTGGACACCAGCGGCGAGCCGCTGCGCCGGGGGATCGCCGCCCGCCCCGACCTGATCAAGCCGAACGCGGAGGAGCTGGCCCAGCTCACCGGCTCCCGCGAGCCGCACCGCGCCACCCGCGACGCCCGCCGCCGGGGCGCCCACACGGTGGTCACCTCGCTCGGCCCCGAAGGTCTCCTGGCGGCCACCCCGGAGGGCCTGTGGCAGGCGGCCCCGCCGGCCCCCGTCCGGGGCAACCCCACGGGCGCGGGCGACTCGGCCGTCGCCGCCCTCCTGGCGGGCCTGGTCGAGGGCACCGACTGGCCCACCCGCCTGGCCCACGCGGTCGCCCTCTCGGCGGCGACCGTCCTGTCCCCGGTGGCGGGCGAGTTCGACGAGACGGCCTACGAGACGATGCTCCCCCGCATCACGGTCCACACCCCGGCGACGGCGGCCTGAGGGGTCCGTCAGCTACCGGGGACGGACTTCACTTCCAGCCAGTCCAGCAGCACGTCGCACTGGTTGCCGGTCTCGCACGAGATCTTGATCTCGTTCTCGCCCTTCTTGAGGTCGACCGGCGCCCAGGTGGTCTGCCAGTTCTTCTCCAGGTTCGGGTCCGAGGAGCTTATGAAGTTCTTGAGGCCGATCGGCTGGGAGTTCGCCTTGCCGTTCACCGTCAGGGTGGCGTTGGCGTCGACGGCCGGGATCGCGTAGCGGACGGTCAGGCGGTACCTGCCCTCCGTCGGCATCGTCGCGTGCCAGGTCACCGAGGAGCCGACCGCGTTGAACCCGGTCACATAGGCGCCGTCCGCGCCCTGCGCGCCCTTGATGTCCTTCGCCAGCACCGCCGACCCGCCCAGCTTCAGCGTCGCCGCGTCCTGCTGGGGCAGGGCCGTGGGGGGCTGGGAGGAGGGGGTGGGGGCGGTCGACGGGGAGTCCTCGACCTGGGTGGGGCCGCCGGAGCCGCCGGCCGTGGCACCCGCCGTGTCCTTGTCCTCGCCACTGTTGGTGATCACCGCCGCCGCGATGCCGATCACGACCACCGCGACGACCGCGACGGCGCCGATCAGCAGGCCCTTGGTGTTGGGGCCGCCGCGCCCGGCCGGGGGCTGCTGGATCGGGCGGGTCTGGGGGCCGCCGGGGTACGTCTCGGGGGCCGCGTACTGCGGGTGCGGCTGGTGGTAGCCCTGCTGCTGCGGCACCTGCGCCGGGGGGCCGCCGTACTGGCGCTCGCCGACCGTACGGACCTGGTTGTACGAGGTGCGGGGGACGCCTGGCTGGGACGCGGGGCCTGGGTAGCCGTAGCCGCCGCCCTGGGGCGGCTGGGCTCCCGCGGCCTGCCCGTCCGCGTACAGGTAGCCGAACGGATCGTCGTCCTCGGGTGTCTTCGCGCCGTCGTTACCCGCAGCCATCCGGGTCACTCCCTTTCCCTGCCCGCCGGCCGTCGCCGACCGGCCGAGCCTACCCCGAACGGCCCTGCGGGGAATTCCGCGCTCCGTGTACGTCCCGTGAACGGGGGCCTCCGGCGGCGGCCTAGCCGGCCCGCCGGTGCATCTTCGAACGGGACCGCTTCTCGATGTACATCCGCTGGTCCGCGCTGTTCAGGACCTCTTCCACGGTCATGCCGCACTCGGCCCAGCCGATGCCGAAGCTGGCCCCGACCCGGACCGCCCGCCCGTCCACCCGGATCGGCGGAATGATCGCGTTCCGCAGCCGCACCGCGAGGTCGGCGGCGTCGGCCGCGCCCAGGCCGTCGGCGAGGACCACGAACTCGTCGCCGCCGAGCCGGGCGACCGTGTCCCCGTCCCGTACTCCCGTGGTGAGCCGGCGGGCGACCTCGATGAGGACGGCGTCGCCGGTGTGGTGCCCGAAGCGGTCGTTGATCGACTTGAAGCCGTCCAGGTCGCAGAAGAGGACCGCGAGCCCCTTCGTGCCGTCGTCGACCTCGCCGCCGCTCGGGGCGACGGAGTGCACGTGCCCGTCGTACGCGCCGGCGGCGGCGCCGACCGGGCTGAAGCCGAAGCCGTGCCCGTGTCCCTGTTCGTAGTCGTACTCGTAGGGCGGCTCGTACGCGTCGGCGGAGGCGCCGGAGCCGGCGAAGGGACGCTCGCAGAGCCGGGCGGAGAGCCGGGAGCGGAGCTCGGCGCTGTTCGGCAGGCCGGTGAGGGCGTCGTGCGAGGCGCGGTGGGCGAGCTGGAGCTCGTGCCGCTTGCGCTCCTCGATGTCCTCGACGTGGGTGAGGAGGAAGCGGGGGCCGTCGGTGGTGTCGGCGACGACCGAGTTGCGCAGGGAGACCCAGACGTACGTGCCGTCCCGGCGGCCGAGGCGCAGCTCGGCCCGGCCGCCCTCGGCGGAGGTGCGGAGCAGGGTGCCTATGTCCTCGGGGTGGACGAGATCGGCGAAGGAGTAGCGGCGCATCACGGAGGCGGGGCGGCCGAGCAGCCGGCACAGC
Source organism: Streptomyces sp. NPDC042100 (assembly GCF_055582325.1). Taxonomy (NCBI): domain Bacteria; kingdom Bacillati; phylum Actinomycetota; class Actinomycetes; order Kitasatosporales; family Streptomycetaceae; genus Streptomyces; species Streptomyces sp. NPDC042100. Next base: position 104,030 of record NZ_JBVJDK010000001.1, on the reverse strand, counting down.
GCGTCGTTGGTGCGCAGCAGGCGGCCGTGCTGGTCGCCGCCCATCTCGGCGATGGCCATGCCGGAGGGCGCGTACTCGAAGGCCTGCCGGAACGACTCCTCGCTGGCGCGCAGGGCCTGCTGCTCGCGTTCGAGGCGGACGAGGGCGCGCTGCATGTTGGAGCGGAGCCGGGCGTTGCTGATGGCGATGCCGGACTGGGAGGCGTACATCTGGAGGGCTTCGCGGCCCCAGGGGCCGGGGTGGCGTCCGTTGCGCGGGCGGTCGACGGAGATGACGCCGAGGAGCTCGCGGCCGGAGCCCGGGGGTCCCCCCGGGTGGGCGGAGCGGGCTCCGGAGGAGTACATGGGGGCGTAGAGGCGGTCGTGGGGGTGCCACTCGTCCTCGAAGCGGGGGGCGGGGCCCTCGGTGTGCCACTGCGGGACGTCGTCCTCGATGAGCACCCAGCCCTCGGTGTGCGGGATGAACCGCAGGTCGCCCCAGGACTCGCCCATGGTGAGGCGGCGGTCCCAGGAGGCGCGGGAGCCGACCCGGCCGGTGATCAGCGCTTCGGCGGCGGGGCTGCCGGCGAAGGCGGCGACGACCAGGTCTCCGTCGGGGCGCACGAGGTTGACGCAGGCCAGCTCATAGTTGAGGCCCGCGACGATGCCGTCGGCGACGGCCTGCAGGGTGTCCGCAAGGCTGCGGGCGGTGTTGAGGTCCGCCACGACCTGATGCAGCTGCCGCAGGGTCGCAAGACGGACGTACGGCTCCGACTCGGTCTCCATCGCTCGCTCTCCCCGAGACCTCGACAGCTAACTCCAGGGTTCTCATCGGCTTCGTACTGCACTGTCCCAGCCACTGAATCACAGCGAGCTGTGCACCCGGTACACAGGGTCAACAAATACTGCACTCTGTGACTCAAGTCACAGCAGGTCGGGGGGTGTTCCGAAGCTCCGGTGGACGTGCGGCGACGGCTCGGCGGAAGGGGTCCCGGGGCCGGCGGGGCCGGTCCTAGGACCGGCGGGGGAAGGCGGACCGGTCCCGGGGCCGATGCGGGGCGGCGGCGGGCCGGATTAGCGTGCGGGGGTGCTGCAGAAGACCCCCGCCCCGAGCCCCACCCGGCCGCCCGTGCGCGACCTGGCCATCCCTCATGCTGAGGGGGTGAGCGACGACGAGTTCAAGGCGGCGATGTCCCGCCTCGCGGCGGGCGTGGTCCTGGTGACCGCCCACGATCCGGACGACGGCCCCTCCGGCGAGGACGTCGGCATGACGGCGACCGCGTTCCTGTCGGTGTCGCTGGACCCGCCGCTGGTGCTGGTCAGCCTCCGCAACGACTCCCGCATGGACGACCTGCTCGCCGAGGTGCCGGTGTGGGCGGTGTCGCTGCTCGCCGAGAGCCAGCGGCACGTCGCCGGGCGGTTCGCGATGAAGGGCCGGGTCAGCGACCGGCTGCTCTTCGCCGACCTGCCGTACACCCGGGGCGAGCACAGCGGCGCCCCGCTGATCGGCGGCGCGCTGGCGACCCTGGAGTGCCGTACGGAGAGCCGGGTGGTGGCCGGCGACCACACGCTGGTCGTCGCGCGCGTGCTGGCGACGAACCTGCCCTCGGCGGAGGGCGGCCCGCTGGCGTACTTCCGCGGGCGGTACCGCACGCTGGGCTGAGCCGCGCGGCCCGGGGAGCCGGGCTCGGCCGGATGACCGGGCTCAGCCGGATGACCGGGCTCGGCCGGGTGACCGGGCTCGGCCGGGTGACCGGGCTCGGCCGGGTGACCGGGCTCGGCTGGACTACCAGTCGCGGCCCTGGCGGCCCCGCTTGGTGTCCGAGCGCTGCTTCTTCTCGCGCAGCCGCCGCTCGTTGATCCCGCGCGGGATCCGGGTCGGGCGGCGCGGCTTCGGCGGCGGGGCGGTGGCCTCGGCGAGCAGCGCGGCGAGGCGGACGGCGGCGGTCTCGCGGTTGCGCCACTGGGAGCGGTGCTCCGAGGCGCGGACCGTGACGACACCGTTCACCAGGCGGCTCGCGAGCCGTTCGAGCGCGCGGGCCTTCCAGACGGCGGGCAGCGCCTCGGTCGCCGCGAGGTCGAAGCGGAGCTCCACCTGCGAGTCGCTGGTGTTGACGTGCTGCCCGCCCGGCCCCGACGACCGCGAGAAACGCCACTGGAGCTCGGCCTCGGGCAGCGAGACGGAGCCGCGGATGGGATACGGACCGGACATGCGGTCCATTGTTCGCCGCCACGGGCCCGCGCGTCACCCCGATTACGCCCGGGAGCTGGAACCGGCGCGCTCCGCCGTGCGTTATCGGGGATGAACACACCGCGATGAAAGGGACTCCCCATGGCTGTAAGCCTCTCCAAGGGCGGCAACGTCTCCCTGACCAAGGAGGCCCCGGGCCTCGCCGCCGTCACCGTGGGCCTCGGCTGGGACGTCCGCACGACCACCGGCACGGACTTCGACCTCGACGCCTCGGCGATCGGCGTCGACGGCGCGGGCAAGGTCGTCTCCGACGCGCACTTCGTCTTCTTCAACAACAAGTCCACCCCGGACCAGACCATCGTCCACACCGGTGACAACCGCACCGGCGAGGGCGGCGGCGACGACGAGCAGATCAACGTCAACCTGGCGGGCCTCCCGGCCGGCGTCGACAAGATCGTCTTCCCGGTCTCCATCTACGACGCGGTCAACCGCTCGCAGAACTTCGGCCAGGTGCGCAACGCGTACATCCGCATCGTCAACCAGGCGGGCGGCGCCGAGCTCGCGCGCTACGACCTCTCCGAGGACGCCGCCACCGAGACCGCCATGGTCTTCGGCGAGCTCTACCGCAACGGCGCCGAGTGGAAGTTCCGCGCCGTCGGCCAGGGCTACGCCTCGGGCCTTGAGGGCATCGCCCGCGACTTCGGCGTGAACATCTGATCCGTCACCCCCGCGTGAGCCGGAGCCCCCATGTCCCAGGGCGTGGGGGCTCTACGCTTGCCGCGTGATCGTCGAACCCCTGGCCGCCAAGGACCCGCGCGACCTCCCCGGCCCGCTGCTCACCGAACTCACCGCGCTGTACGCGTCGAACCACGCGTTCCAGCAGCTCAGCGGCGACTTCCCGGACCCCGACGACATCCGGCCCGAGCAGGTCGCCGCCGCCCTCGCCGACGAGCTCGCGGAGCCGTCCGCCGAGGTGCTGCTGGCCCGCTCCGGGGGACGGCTCGTCGGCATCGCCGTCACCCTCGCGCACCACCCCGACCCGGCCGACCCGGACCCGTGGCTGGGCCTGCTGATGGTCCACGCCGAGGAGCAGCGGGCCGGGCACGGGCGGCGCCTCGCCACCTACGTGGCGGACCGCTTCCGCGCCGAGGGGCGCACCGGGCTGCGGCTCGCCGTGCTGGAGGACAACGCTCGGGCGCTGGCCTTCTGGACCTCCCTCGGGTACGAGGAGACCGCGCGCCGCCCGGACCTGGCGCACGGCCGGCCCTGCGTCGTCCTGCGCAAGGCGCTCTGACCCGGAGCGAAGGGCCGGGCGCCGGGACGCCAGGACCTCCGGACGCCAGGGCGGCGGGACGCCAGGGCCTCCGGACGCCAGGGCGGCGGGACGTCGGGACGTTTGGGCGTCGGGACGTCAGGGCCTCAGGGCGCCAGGGCGGCGGGACGTCGGGACGTTTGGGCGTCGGGACGTCAGGGCCTCAGGGCGTGGCGGGCTTCGCGTCGCCGTACAGCCACACGTCCCACACCCCGCTCAGGTCGCGGCCCGCGACGGACTCCACGTACCGCGTGAAGTCCTCCGTGGTGGCGTTGGCGTGCCGGTACTTCGCCGGCCAGCCCTTCAGGATCTCGAAGAACCTCTCGTCGCCGACCGCCTGCCGGACCTTGTGCAGCACCATCGCGCCCCGCTGGTAGACCGGCGAGGCGAACAGGTCGTCGGCGGTGGGCGGCGCGGCGGGCGGGAAGGCCCAGGCGTCCTCGTCGGCGAAGGCCCCGTCGAAGCTCTTCTGCGCGGGCGTGTCCTCGAAGTCCTCGTCGTACAGCCACTCCGCGTAGGTCGCGAAGCCCTCGTTCAGCCAGATGTCCTTCCAGGACGCCGGCGTGACGGAGTTCCCGTACCACTGGTGGGCCATCTCGTGGACCAGGGTCGGGGTGTTGAAGGAGCCGAAGGGGAACAGCGGGCGGCTCTGGGTCTCCAGGGCGTAGCCGACGTCGCCGTCCCGCTCGACGATCGCGCCGGCCGCGGCGAACGGGTACGGGCCGAAGTTCTCCGTCTCCCACTTCAGGATGTCCGGGACCTTCGCGCGCAGCGCGGCGCTCTTCGCGGCGACCTCCGGGTCGGCGGCGGTGAGCACGGGGACCTTGCCGAGCGCGGTCCCGGTCGTCGTGTCGTACCGCCCGATCGCGAGGGTCGCGAGATAGCTCGCCATCGGCTCCGGTGAGTGCCAGACGGAGGTGGTGCGCCCGTCGGCGGTGGTCTTCTCCGAGGTCAGCACCCCGTTGGAGACGGCCTTGAGCCCGGCGGGGACGGTGACCGTGAGGTCGTAGGCGGCCTTGTCGGAGGGGTGGTGGTTGCCGGGGAACCAGGCCATCGAGCCGGTCGGCTCGCCGACCGCGACGGCCCCGTCGGAGGTCTTGAGCCAGCCCTCCTTCGAACCGTCCGGGTCGGTGATGGTCTCCGGGACCCCGTCGTAGGTGACGACGGTGCGGAACTCGGAGCCCTTGTCGATCTCGTCGCGCGGCCGCAGGGTCAGCTCGTTCCCGGCGCGGCTGACGGAGGCGGGCGCGCCGTCGACGGTGGTGTCGCGGACGGTGAGCCCGGCGAGGTCGAGGTTGAAGGCGCTGAGGGTCTGGGTGGCCTTCGCGGTGATCTCGGCGCGCCCTTCGAGGCGGCCGGTGGCCGGGTCGTAGGCGAGGGTGAGGCCGTAGTGGCCGACGTCGTAGCCGCCGTTGCCGAGCCGGGGGAAGTACGGGTCGCGCAGCCCGGCGGCACCGGGCGTGCCCCGGACCCCGCCGGCTCCGCCGCCGGAGCAGCCGGCGGCGAGCAGGGCGAGGGCCGCGGTGAGGGCCAGGGCTCCGGTTCGGACGCGCGCGTTCACGAACCGATCCTAAACAGGCGTACGAACGTAAACAGGCGTACGAGGTAAACAGACGTACAAGATGAACGGGTGCGCCCAGTGAACGGGGCACCCAGCGCATGGGCGCATGGGCGCATGGGCGCATGGGCGTATGGGCGTGCGCCCGCACGGCCATACGGGCGGAGCCGGACATGACGGATCGGCGGCGCCCGGCGGGGGGTCCGGGTGCCGCCGATCCGCGCAGGGGACCGGGCCGGGGCCGGCCGCGCGGGCCGGGGCCGGGTCAGTCGTTGAGCGCGGCCACGCCCGCCTGGGCGAACTTCTCGTCCAGGTCGCCCGAGGGGGCGCCGGCCACGCCGATGCCCGCGATCGGGGCGCCGTTCGCGGCGACGGGGGCGCCGCCGGCGAGGAAGAGGGTGCCCGGGATGTCCTTCAGGTTCGGGGCCTGGGCGAGGCGGCCCGCGAGGACGGAGGTCGGGGCGTTCCAGGAGACGGCGGTGAACGCCTTGCGCTCGGCCGACTCGTAGGACTGCGGGCCGGCGCCGTCGCCGCGCAGGGTGACGATCGTGTTGCCGTTGCGGTCGACGACGGCGACGGAGACCCGCTGGTTCTCCTTCTCGGCGGCCTTCAGGGTGGCCTGCGCGGCCTTGGTGGCGGCGGCGATGGTCAGGTGGGTGTCCTGGCGCAGGTTGCCCCGGTCCGCGTCGCCCTTCTTCGCCACGGCGGCGGCGGGCGCGGCCTGCGGGGCGGAGGCGCTGGCGGAGACGGCGCCGAAGGTACCGGCGGCGATGACGGCGGCGGTGGTGGCGCCGAGGAGGATCTTCTTCTTCATGGCGGGCTCCTGGAAGTCGAGGGCGGCGGCCGGTGTCGGTGTTCCGTGTTCCGTTCGCTCTGCATCGATCCTCCGCCCGGAATCCGGGCCGTTCGGTCCACGATCCGGCTCGGCCCGGCGCGCACACTGGAGGACGGGGCCGTCAGCCGATCGGTTGATGCCGCCCTGGCCCCCTTGGGTCAGGATGGATGCGTACGACCAGGTCAACGGCTTGACTCGATGCTTGAGGTGGATGATGGAGCGCGACCCGGACGCCCGCTGGCTGGCGCGGGTCATGCACATCGCCTTCTTCCTGCTGCTCGGCGCCTCCCTCGCCCGCTTCCTGCTGCGCCACCCCTGGGAGGACCGCAGCCCCTGGATCGTCGCCCTGTCCGGCGCGCTGGCCTCGCTCTACCTCCTCGGGCCCGTCCTCGGTACCCGCGCCACGCCCCGGCGGATCGCCTGGCTGGGCACGGTCGTCGCCGTGTGGATGGTCCTCGTGGTGCTGGCGCCGAGCTTCGCCTGGTGCGCGGTGCCGCTGTTCTACACGGGCCTGCGCACCCTGCCGCCCAAGGCCGCCCTCGGGCTGGTCACGCTCCTCACCGCCTTCGTGGTGACGGCCCAGGTGAAGCTGTCGCACGGCGGCTGGGACCCGAACCTGGTGATCGCCCCGCCGGCCGTCGCCGCCATCGCGACCGCCGTGTTCGTGCACGCCGAACGGCAGGCGGACCGGCAGCGGGCGCTGATCGACGACCTGATCCGCACCCGCCGCGAACTGGCCGCGACCGAGCGGCGCGAGGGCACCCTCGCGGAGCGGCAGCGGCTCTCGATGGAGATCCACGACACCCTGGCGCAGGGCCTGTCCAGCCAGCAGATGCTGCTTCAGGCGGCCGACCGCACCTGGGACGGCGACCCGGCCACCGCCCGCCGGCACGTCCGCACCGCCCAGTCGATCGCCGAACGGAACCTCGCCGAGGCCCGCCGCTTCGTGCACGACCTGGCCCCGGCGGACCTCGCCGGGGGCGGCGGTCTGGAAGAGGCGCTGCGCGGGCTCGCGACGCGCGAGTCGGCCGCGTTCCGGGTGGACGGGACGCCCGTCGCGCTGCCGGACCGGGTGCAGTCGGCGCTGCTGCGGATCGCGCAGGGCGCCCTCGCCAACATCCGCGAGCACGCGGGCGCGAGCGCCGCCGCGCTGACCCTCAGCTATCTGGACGACCAGGTGGTGCTGGACGTCGCCGACGACGGGCGCGGCTTCGACCCGGCGCCCGCCCGCCCGGACGGCGGCGTCCGGGGCCACGGGCTGCCCGCGATGCGGGTGCGGGCCCGGCAGCTCGGCGGCACGCTGACGATCGAGTCCGCTCCCGGCGAGGGCACCGTGCTCTCGGCCGCGATCCCCCTCTCACACCCCCTGGAGGCAGGCGAGTGACCGTACGGATCCTGCTCTGCGACGACCACGCGGTGGTCCGCGCCGGACTGCTCGCCCTGCTGGGCAGCACCCCCGACATCGAGGTGGTCGGGGAGGCGGGCAGCGGCGAGGAGGCCGTGGCGATGGCCCAGCACCTGCGCCCGGACGTCGTCCTGATGGACCTCCAGCTCGGGCCGGGCATCGACGGCGTCGAGGCCACCCGGCGGATCTCCGGGGCGGGCTCCGGCGTCCACGTGCTCGTCCTCACCACGTACGACACCGACGCCGACATCACCCGCGCGATCGAGGCGGGCGCCACCGGCTACCTCCTGAAGGCCGAGCGGCCCGAGGAGCTGTTCGCCGCGATCCACTCGGCCGCGCGGGGCCGCACGACGCTGTCGCCGCCGGTCGCCAGCCGGGTGATGGACCGGATGCGGGGCGCGGCGGGCCCCACGCTCACCGACCGGGAGCGGGACATCCTCGGGCAGCTCGCGCACGGCCTCGGCAACCGGGAGATCGCCCGCGCGCTGTTCATCAGCGAGGCGACGGTCAAGACCCACCTGGGCCGCATCTACGCGAAGCTCGGCGTCGACACGCGCGCGGGTGCGGTGGCGGTGGCGAAGGAGCAGCGGCTGCTGCCGTAGCCGGGCCCGGGCAGCGGCTGCCGCCGTGGCCGGGCCCGGCACGGCGCCGGGCGGGGCGAGCCGCGCACTGCTACCCTGCGTTGCCATTCCAGCGCACAGTGTTATGCCCCGTGGGAGCGCACGTGAAGATCACCGTCGTCGGCGGCGGGCCCGCCGGTCTGTACTTCTCGATCCTGATGAAGCGCCAGGACCCGGCCCACGAGATCACCGTGTACGAGCGGAACCCGGCCGGCTCCACGTACGGCTGGGGCGTCACCTACTGGGCGGGGCTGCTCGACAAGCTGCGCGCGGGCGACCCCGAGTCCGCCGACGCGATCGCCGCCGCCTCCGTGACCTGGACCGACGGCGTCGCCATCGTCCGCGACGAGCGGACCACCCACCACGGCGACGCCGGCTTCGGCATCGGCCGCCGCCGGATGCTCAACCTGCTCGCCGACCGGGCCCGCGCGCTCGGCGTCCGCGTCGAGTTCGAGCACGGGATCGGCGGCCCGGACGCCCCCGAGCTGGCCGGCTCCGACCTGGTCGTGGCCGCCGACGGCGTGCACAGCGCGCTCCGCGAGGCGCACGCCGACCGCTTCGGCGCCGAGCTGACCAGCGGCCGCAACCAGTACATCTGGCTCGGCACCACCAAGGTCTTCGACTCCTTCAGCTTCGCCTTCAAGGAGACCGAGCACGGCTGGATCTGGTGCTACGCGTACGGCTTCAGCGGCGAGCGCTCCACCTGCGTCGTCGAGTGCTCCCCCGCCACCTGGACCGGCCTCGGGCTGGACCGGATGACCGAGGCGGACAGCCTGAACCTGCTGGAGAAGCTCTTCGCCGACCTCCTCGACGGCGAGCCGCTGATCGGGCGCGCGCACAGCGACGGCAGCGCCCAGTGGCTGACCTTCCGCACCCTGACCACCCGCGCCTGGCACCACGGCCGGCTCGTCCTCCTCGGCGACGCCGCCCACACCACCCACTACTCGATCGGCGCGGGCACCACCCTGGCCCTGGAGGACGCCCTCGCGCTGGCCGCCGCCCTGCGCCCGGCGGGCGACCTGGACGCCGCGCTCACCACGTACGGCGCGCGGCGCCGCGCGGAGCTCGTCTCGGCGCAGAGCGCGGCCCGCTACAGCGCCCAGTGGTACGAGAACCTGCCCCGGTACATGGCGCTGGAGCCGGCCAGGATGTTCGCCCTGCTCGGCCAGCGGCACTCCCCGCTGCTCCCGCACATCCCGCCGCAGCTCTACTACCGCCTGGACCGGGCCGCCGGGTCGCTGGAGCCGCTGCGCCGGCTCAAGCGCTGGCTGGGGCCCCGGGTGGCCCGGGCGGTGCACCGTTCCACCCGGGCATGACACCATCTCCCCGTGCTCGACATCGGCTACTCGCTCTCCCGCCGCTTCCCCGACCCGCCGCAGACGGACTACCGCCACGCGGACGTCCACGCGCTGCGGCACGACCTGTTCTGCGGTGACGTCTACCTCGCGGACACGGAGAAGGACCAGGAGGTGTCCACCGCCTGGGGATGGGTGCCGGTGCTCGACTTCGCGTGGGCGCTGTGCGACATCGTCGAGCAGCTCGACCAGGACCCGCGCGGCAGCCGTGCCGCGCAGCCGCGGTACGCGGAGCTCGACTTCACCGAGTCCTCGGACCGGATGCTGTTCGAGCGCCGCTTCGGCTGGGTGGACGTCGAGGCCGACTGGATGCCGGGCGAGGAGCCGCCGCTCACCTTCAACCACGCGGCCCTGCGCCGCGAGGCCCGCGACTTCCTCCACGACCTGATCGCCGACCTCACGGACATGCACGAGGGCCTCGCCGACAACCCGGCCGTGTGGTCCCTCCAGGCGAAGTTCCCGCGCGTGACGTAGCACGCGGACGTACGGGGGCGAGGCCGGGCGGCGGCGCGGGCCCGGACGGCGGGCGGCCAGCGCGGGCCCGGGGCCCAGCGGCCTCCGGGCCCCGGCAGCCCCGGGCCCGGCCCCGGAGGTCCCGGGCGTCAGTCCTCCACCCGCACCCCCAGCTGCGCCGCGAACACCGGCGCCAGGTCCAGGAGCTGGCCCGTGGAGATCACCGCGCCCGCCAGGGCGTCCACCCCCCGGGCGATCTCCACCCGCTGCGCCGTGCGCAGGTCCACGTCCTTCAGCGTCGCCCGGCTGAGCTCCACGCCCGTCACCACGCAGTCCCGGAACTCCACCCGCTCCAGCTTCGCGCCCCCGAAGTCCGGCTCGCTCAGCACACAGCCCTCGAAGAGCACGTCCCGCAGCTCGGCGCTCCGCAGATTCAGATAGTCGATCTTCCCGCCGCGCACCCACACCCGCTCCAGCACCGCGCCGTGCAGCTGCGTGCCGCCCAGCCGGGCGTCCACCAGCTCGACGTCCCGAAGCTGCGCCCCGGCCAGGTCGGTGCCCACCCCCCGTACGCCCGCGAGCACCGAGTCGAGGAAGCGGGCCGATCTCAGCCGCGTCTCGTCCAGCGCGCAGCCCCGCAGCGCGCAGTCCAGGAAGCGCGCCCCCGCGCCGTCCTGGCCCGCCAGGTCGAGCTCCTCGAACTCCACCCCGTCGTAGTCCCCGTCGGGGTCGAGACCGGGCCCGCCGAAGGGCGCCAGCGGCGGCAGCCGCACCTCCGGCCTGCGGACCTTCGCCACTTTCCTCACCGTCTTGCGCGTCATGCGTCCCATCGTGACGCACCCCACTGACAACGCCCCGCCCGCCGATGTCACGAACCCGCCCCCGCCGTCCGTCACCCCTGTGCGGCCCGGAGAACCCACCGGGCCCACGGACCACGAGGGAGCGGACCATGCGGAAGATCACCATCATCGGCGGCGGCTTCGCCGGACTCACCGCGGCGATCACCGCCGCCGAGGCGGGCGCCGACGTCACCCTGCACGAGGCGCACCACACCCTCGGCGGCCGGGCCCGCACCGCGCCGGGCCCGTACCTCACCAACGACGGCCCGCACGCCCTCTACTCCGGCGGCCCGCACTGGACCTGGCTCAAGCAGCGCGGACTCCTCGGCGAGCTCGCCCCGCTGCCGCCCCTCGCCGTCACCCGGCTGCGCTTCCACCACCGGGGCGCGCTGCGCCGCACGCCCCCGTTCGGCCTGCTGCGCCAGTCCCTCCGCGGCGGCGGACAGGCGCCCGTGGACACCGACTTCCTCACCTGGGCGAGCGGCCTCGTCGGCGAGACCGGCGCCCGCGCCGCCGCCGCGTACAGCGCGGTCGCGCTCTACCACCACGACCCGGGCGCGCTGTCCGCGCGGTTCGTGCAGGAGCGGCTGCACCGGGCCGCCTCGGTGCCGCCCGAGGCGCACTTCGTCAAGGGCGGCTGGGGCCGCCTGGTCGAGCGGATGGCCGCGCGCGCCCGGGAGCTCGGCGTCCGGATCGAGACCTCGTCCCGGATCGGGGGCCTGCCCGCGCAGGACGGCCCGGTCGTCGTCGCGACGGCCCTCAGCTCGGCCGCGCGCCTGCTCGACGACCCGTCGCTGACCTGGGAGTCGGGGCGCACGGTCCTGTTCGACCTGGCGCTGCGCACCCGCGCGGGCGACCCGTTCGCGGTCTCCGACCTGGACGCGCCCGGCTGGATCGAGCGCTTCACCACCCAGGACCCGAGCCTCGCCCCGGCCGGCGAGCAGCTGATCCAGGCCCAGTTGCCGATCGGCCCCGGCGCGTCGAAGGCGGACGGTGTGGCGCACGCGGAGCGGCTCCTGGACCTGGGCTTCGCGGGCTGGCGCGAGCGGACCGTGTGGCGGCGCGAGGCCGTCTCCCAGGGCCGTACGGGCGCGGTGGACCGCCCGGGCACGACCTGGCGCGACCGCCCGGCCATCGACCGGGGCGACGGCGTGTACCTGGTGGGCGACCAGGTGGCGGCGCCGGGGGTGCTGGCGGAGGTGTCGTTCACGAGCGCCGTGGAGGCGGTGTCCCTGGCCCTGCGCGGCACGCGCGGGCCGCGTCCCGCGCCACGGCCGCTTGACCTCAAGCGCGCTTGAGGTCGGAGGCTGGTGCCCACGAGTACGCACCGCGCACCCGCCGAGCACGCGACGAACAGGGGAACGCCATGCACGCCATCCGCCTCCACACCTACGGCCCCGCCGAGAACCTGACGTACGAGAGCGTCCCCGACCCGGTGCCCGGCCCCGGCCAGGTCCGGATCAGGGTCGCGGCGGCCGGCGTGCACCTCCTCGACACCGCGCTGCGCGAGGGGATGCCGGGCCCGTTCCCCGCGCCCGTCGAACTGCCCACGGTGCCCGGCCGCGAGGTCGCCGGCACCGTCGACGCGGTCGGCGAGGGCACCGACCCGGCCTGGCTCGGCAAGCGGGTCGTCGCCCACATCGGCATGGCCCCCGGCGGCTACGCCGAGCTCACCGTCACCGAGGCCGCGCGGCTCCACGAACTCCCCGGCCACCTGGGCGAGGCGGAGGCCGTGGCCATGATCGGCACGGGCCGCACCGCACTGGGCATCCTCCAGTTCACGGAGCTCGGCCCGGAGTCGGTCGCGATCGTCCCGGCCGCGGCGGGCGGCATCGGCACGCTGCTCGTGCAGTACGCGAAGAACGCGGGCGCGACGGTCGTCGGGCTCGCGGGCGGACCGGAGAAGGCCGCCAAGGTCCGGGCGAACGGCGCCGACCTGGCCGTCGACTACACGCTCCCCGACTGGCCGGAGCGGGTCCGCGCGTGGCTCGCGGGGCGCGCCGCGACGGTCGTCTTCGACTCGGTCGGCGGCGCCACCGGCCGCGCGGCGGTGGACCTGCTCGGCGAGGGCGGCCGGCACGTCGTCTTCGGCTGGTCGGGCCAGGGCGTCCACGACGGCGAACCGCTCACGTTCACCGCCGAGGAGCAGGCCGCCCGGGGCATCACGTCGGAGAGCGTCCTGGGCCCCGTCATGATCCAGAAGGCGGGCGGCGACGTCCGCGCCCTCGAACTCGCCGCCCTGGAGGCCGCCACGAAGGGCACCCTGCGCCCCGCCGTCCACCGCTTCCCCCTCGCGGAGGCGGCGAGGGCGCACCGCGCCCTGGAGACCCGGGGGACGACGGGAAAGGTGGTCCTGGTCCCGTGAGGGCCCTCAGACCCCGAGCACGTCCCAGGAGTGCCCCTTGAACTCCTTAAGGAACTCGGGGTGGTCCTCCCACATCCGGGCGATGGAGCGCAGCACGTCCCAGTTGTGCTCCAGCGCCTGGTCCACGACCTGGCGCAGCGCGGGCTCGGTCTCCCGCTTCTCCACCAGCCCGTTGACCGCCGAGGCGGCCTGCACGCTGTAGCGCAGCGCCCGCAGCGCGCGGGAGGTGTCGTCCATGCCGAAGCCGTGGTCGCTGCCGTTCGCGGGGTCGAAGAGGGGCGTGAGCCGCGCCTCGATGAAGGCGGTGATCCGCGCGAACCGCGCCTGAACGCCCATGTCGGTGCCGCTGTCGATGTCCGTGTCCATGCCCCCTTCCTACACCCCGCCCCCGCCCAGCTCGCGCAGCGCCCCGTCCGTCAGCCGGTACACGGTCCACTCGTCCTGCGGGCGGGCGCCCAGGGACTCGTAGAAGGCGATCGAGGGGGCGTTCCAGTTCAGCACCGACCACTCCAGCCGCTCGTAGCCGCGCTCCACGCAGATCCGGGCCAGCTCGGTCAGCAGGGCCTTGCCGTGCCCGCCGCCGCGCACCTCGGGGCGCACGTACAGGTCCTCCAGGTAGATGCCGTGGACCCCGCGCCAGGTGGAGAAGTTGAGGAACCAGAGCGCGAAGCCGGCGACCTCGCCGTCCGCCGTCTCGGCGATGTGGGCGTAGGCGGCGGGCCGCTCCCCGAACAGGGCCTCGTGGAGCTGCTCTTCGGTGGCGCGGGCCTCGTGGAGGGCCTTCTCGTACTCCGCGAGCTCGCGGACGAGGCGGTGGATGACGGGTACGTCGGCGGGGGTGGCGTTTCTGATCATGGGCTCAGGGTGCACCGGACCGGGCCCCGCGCGACAGCAGCGTCCGGGCGATGGACACCTGATCGGGGTCGAGGGCCGGTGCGCCGTCCTCGACGTCCCACAGGCCGTTCTGCAGCACCCGCCCCAGGGTCCAGGCGAGGGCCCGCTCCCGGTCGAGCCCCAGCCGCTCGGTCAGCAGGTCGAAGCGCCACAGCGTCTCGGCCGGGTCCGGGTTCCACAGGTCGGTGAGGGCCGGGAGCAGGTCGAAGCCGGGGTCGCCGGCCAGCGGCTTGGGGTCGATGGCCAGCCAGGGCTCGCGCTCGGCGGCCAGGATGTTGTCGTAGTGCAGGTCCCAGTGGAGCAGCCGGTCGCCGGGCTCGGGCAGGACCTCCCGCACGGCCGCCGCGCAGTCCCGCAGCAGGCGGGCGTCGTCGGCGCCGAGCCGGTCCGCCGCGGCGGGCGCCTCGGCGACCATCCGGCCGGCGATTCCGGACAGCGTGCGCAGCCCGGGCGGGGCGGGGTGGGAACTGAGGCCGGCCAGCAGGCCGGCGAGGATCCGGACGGCCTCGCGGTGGTCCGGGTGGGTCGAGAGGTGGCGGGTCTCGTCGGCCCGTTCGAGGAGCATCACGCCCGTCTCCGGGTCGTGGTCGAGCAGCCGCACGGCGCCGCGGCCGGCCCAGATCCGCAGCCCGGCCGGCTCGCCCTCGCTCTCCTCGTCGAGGATCTGGAGCTTGAGGGCGGCGGGGGTGCCGTCACTCCGGCGCACGGGCAGCACCAGGGAGGCCACGCCGTGCATCGAGGGGCCGGTGAGGACGAGGTCCCAGCGCGCCAGGAACTCCTCCGCGCGGGCGGGCAGCGCGGCGACGAAGGCGCGGCCCGCGGCCCCGTTGTACGTGGCCTGGGAGGCGGCCAGTTCGGCGGGGACGTGGATCGGCGCGCGGGAGGGAGGGCTCACGCACCGAGCCTAGACACCGGCGTCGCGCAGCGCCTTCGAGAATTGCCCCGCGTCGTAGAGGCCGTTGCCGGCGGCGAGCGGCTTGCCGTCGACGAGGACGGTGGGGGTGCCGCCGACGCCGGAGTCCTCGAAGGCGTGCTGGGCGGACTTCACCCAGTCCTTGTGCGCCTTGTCCCGGACGGCCTTGTCGAAGGCGGCGCCGCGCAGACCGGGCACCTGGTCGGCGATCTTCAGGAGGTGGTCGGTGGAGAAGCCGTCGCCGCCCTCGTCGGCGGGCTGACTCGCGAAGAGGTGCGCCATGAAGGTCGCGAAGGCGCCCGGGGCGCCGTCCGCCGCCGCCCGCAGCGCGTTGGCCGCGTCGGCGGAGCCCGTACCGCTGGTGCGGGAGTCGAGGAAGGAGGCGATCACGTACTCGATCCTCACGTCGCCGGCCGCGGCCCGCTCCGCGAGGACCTGGCCGGACGCGGCCTCGAACGTGGCGCAGTAGCTGCAGCGCGGGTCGACGAAAACCGTCACCGTGTGCGGGGCCTTGGGCTGCCCGACCACGATCCGGGGGCCGTCCACGGCGGCGGGCAGCTTGCCCAGCACGTCCGTGTGGTCCGCCTTCTCGACCGTGAAGCCGGCCGACGCCGAGGGGGAATCCTTCGAACAGGCCGTCCCCGCAAGGCCGATGACGGCGACGGTCAGCGCGGCGGCCACCGCCCGCCGGGTCCTGCGTACGCGCATGGCGAGGTCCTTCCACGACGGGGGGCACACGACGGAATCCGCAGCTTCGAACGTAGGCGGCGACGCGGCGGGCGGGAGGCCGCGAAAGGCCCGTATCCAGGGGACCAAGGGCCCGGTAGCCTCCCGCGCACGGACCCGGAAGAGGGATAGACATGAGCACGATCAACGGCGGCATCTCGTTCTGGTACGCGCGGGAGGGCGCGGCCGCGCCGCGCGAACCGCTGCCCGGCGACGTCACGGCCGACGTCTGCGTGGTCGGCGGCGGGTACACGGGTCTGTGGACCGCCTACTACCTCAAGAAGGCGGCGCCCTTCCTCAACGTCGTCGTCCTGGAGGCGAAGTTCTGCGGCTACGGGGCCTCCGGCCGCAACGGCGGCTGGCTCTACAACGGCATCGCCGGCCGCGACCGCTACGCGAAGCTGCACGGCCACGAGGCCGCCGTCCGGCTCCAGCACGCGATGAACGAGACGGTCGGCGAGGTGATCGACGTGTGCGCCGCCGAGGGCATCGACGCCGACCTGCACCGCGGCGGGGTCCTGGAGGTCGCGACGACCCCGGCGCAGCTGGCCCGCCTGAAGGAGTTCCACGCGGCCGAGCTCGCCTTCGGCGAGAAGGACCGGGAGCTGTACGGGGCCCGCGAGACCGCCGAGCGGGTGCGGATCGCGGGGGCCGTCGGTTCGAGCTGGACCCCGCACGGGGCGCGCCTGCACCCGGTGAAGCTGGTGAAGGGGCTGGCCGACGCGGTGGAGGCGCTCGGGGTGACGATCCACGAGTCGACGCCGGTGACCGAGATCCGCCCGAAGCACGCGGTCACGCCGTACGGGACGGTCCGCGCGCCCTATGTGCTGCGCTGCACGGAGGGTTTCACCGCCTCGCTCGCGGGCCAGCGGCGCACCTGGCTGCCGATGAACTCCTCGATGGTGGCGACCGAGCCGCTGACCGAGGCGCAGTGGGAGTCCATCGGCTGGAACGGCCTGGAGACCCTCGGCGACATGGCGCACGCCTACATGTACGCGCAGCGCACGGCGGACGGGCGGATCGCGCTGGGCGGCCGGGGCGTCCCGTACCGCTTCGGCTCGAAGACGGACAACGACGGCCGGACCCAGGCCCGGACGATCGAGGCGCTGCGCGAGATCCTGGTCCGCTTCTTCCCGCAGCTCGCGGGCGTACGGATCGATCACGCCTGGTCCGGCGTGCTCGGCGTGCCGCGCGACTGGTGCGCGACGGTGACCCTGGACCGCTCGACGGGCCTGGGCTGGGCGGGCGGCTACGTGGGCTCGGGCGTCGCGACGACGAACCTGGCGGCGCGCACCCTGCGCGACCTGATCCAGCAGGACTCGACGCCGTCGGGCCCCACCGCGCTGACCACCCTGCCCTGGGTGAACCACAAGGTGCGCAAGTGGGAGCCCGAGCCGCTGCGGTGGGTGGGCGTGCAGACGATGTACGCGGCGTTCCGCGGCGCCGACCGGCGCGAGGCGGTGGGCCGCACGGCGCACACGGACCCGGTGGCGACCTGGGCCAACCGCCTCAGCGGGCGCTGACCGGGAGCGCGTCGAACAGCCCGAGGAGCGGGCCGGGCAGCGGCTGCCCGGCCCCGAGGGCCTCGACGAGCACCCGCCCGTAGCGGATCTTGCGCCCCTTCTTGGTCCCGAAGAACCGCCGGAGCCGCTGCCCCGGGTCCCGCCCCTGCTGATCGGGCTGCCGCAGAAACGTCCGCAACGCCCGCCCCTCCCCTTCCTCCCGCACCACCTCGACGACCCGCTCGACCCCGAGCAGCCGCACGAACTCGTCCTCAAGGTCGGCGGAGCAGACGAAGACATCCCGCCCGGGCACCCCGCCCCGCTCCCAGGCCCGCTCGAAGTACCCCCGCTCCCGCTCGTCACAGAGCCCGAACAACGGCACCCCCAGCCCCCGAGGCCCCAGCACCCCCACGAACCGCCCCACGCTCATGGCCCCGCCCATCGGCACCACGCACACCCCGTCGCCCCCGAGATCCCACCCGCCCCGCCGCGCCGCGGCCTCGACGGCATGGACATCGCTGTCCCCCTCGACCAGCACGACGGCCCGCACCCCCGCCTCCCGGGCGACCCGTCCGACCCGCCCCCGCACGAGGCCGTCCCCGCCCCCGTCCCCGCCCCCGCCGGCGGCCCACCCGACGACGGCGTCCCGGAACGCGTCCATGCCCTCTCCCACCCAGCCCCTCCGAACCCGGCCCCACGCCGCGCGACACGGCTCCCGCCTACTCCTCGGCGACATCGATGCGGTACTCCGCGATCAGCTCCTGGAGGCCGCCGCGGTATCCCTTGCCCCCGATGCCCCCGATGACGGAGTCCCAGTCCCCGCTCGCCCGGCGCCGGAACGACCCCAGCACCAGGGCGGTCTCGCCGGCGCGTCCGTCGGCCACCCCCACCCGGCACAGCCCGACGCCACAGGCACCGCACGCGCGAAGGGCCGGCCCGGGAGCATCCCCCCGCACCGGCCCTCGGCCCTGGAGCCCCCTGTCGGGTTCGAACCGACGACCCCCGCTTTACAAGAGCGGTGCTCTGGCCAGCTGAGCTAAGGAGGCAGCCCGTGCAGTGTAACGAACCGGCGCCGGGGCGGGGGCGGGAATCTCGTGGGCCGGGGGTGCTGACAGATCGGGTAGCGGCGGGTAGCGTCACTTGCGGTTCACCCAGGTGGACTAGACCTCAATCCCTCCTTTACTCGGATCGTCCGGCACGTTCCTGCCGGTGAAGGGACACATCACCATGGCTTCCGTCACCTATGACAAGGCGACCCTGGTCTACCCCGGCGCCGAAAAGCCCTCCGTCAACGAGCTGGAGATCGAGATCGCCGACGGCGAGTTCCTCGTTCTCGTCGGCCCCTCCGGCTGTGGCAAGTCGACCTCGCTGCGCATGCTGGCCGGCCTGGAGGACGTCACCACCGGCGCCATCCGCATCGGCGACCGCGACGTCACGCACCTGCCCCCGAAGGACCGGGACATCGCCATGGTGTTCCAGAACTACGCGCTCTACCCGCACATGACCGTCGCCGACAACATGGGCTTCGCCCTCAAGATCGCCGGCGTCAACAAGAGCGAGATCCGCACCAAGGTCGAAGAGGCCGCGAAGATCCTCGACCTCACCGAGTACCTCGACCGCAAGCCGAAGGCGCTCTCCGGCGGTCAGCGCCAGCGCGTCGCCATGGGCCGCGCCATCGTGCGTGAGCCGCAGGTCTTCCTCATGGACGAGCCGCTGTCCAACCTGGACGCCAAGCTCCGCGTCTCGACCCGTACGCAGATCGCCAGCCTGCAGCGCCGGCTCGGCATCACCACGGTGTACGTGACCCACGACCAGACCGAGGCGCTCACCATGGGCGACCGCGTCGCCGTCCTCAAGGACGGTCTGCTCCAGCAGGTCGACACCCCGCGCACCATGTACGACAAGCCCGCCAACCTCTTCGTCGCCGGCTTCATCGGCTCCCCGGCCATGAACCTGATCGAGGTCCCGATCACCGACGGCGGCGTGAAGTTCGGCAACAGCGTCGTCCCGGTCTCCCGTGACGCCATCGCCGCCGCCTCCGCCAAGGGCGACACCACGGTCACCGTCGGCGTCCGCCCCGAGCACTTCGACGTGCAGAGCGCCGCCAGCAAGGACGGCCTCGCCGTGACCGTCAACGTCGTCGAGGAGCTCGGCTCCGACGGCTTCGTCTACGGCTCCACCCGCGTCGGCGGCGAGGACAAGGACGTGGTCGTCCGCGTCGGCGGCCGTGACGTCCCGGCGAAGGGCTCCACCCTCCAGGTCGTGCCCCGCCCCGACGAGCTCCACGTCTTCTCGACCTCGACCGGCGAGCGCCTCACCGACTGACCGGCTCACCGGCTGACCGGCTCCGGTACGCGCCGGGCGCACCCCGGCGCGCTCGGCTCGCCCGGCCGCACCTCCCGACGGCTCCGTCCCCGCTTGCGGGGGCGGAGCCGTTCGCGTACAGAAGGCATGAAACCCGGAGTCGGCGAAAACCCCGGCAGAACTGGGCAATCAGGCCCCCGACACCCCACCCTCGTCAACACGGGATTCGAAAAGACACTTCGAACCATCCCCCGCGAGAGTGACTAAATGTCGCCATATCACTACCGGCCGCTACGCTCGCCTGCGTGACGCACACTGCCCGCCGAATCGGCCGCTCTCTCGCCCTCGTCCTGCCCGTCGTCCTGGTGCTCTCCGGCACGCTCGCGGTGTCCGCCGTGCCGTGGGCCGGACGCGACTCCGGGACCGAGCTGCTGGCCTCGTCCACGGACGTCTCCACCCGCGCCAAGTCCCGCGCACCGCAGGATATTCTGCGCGACCAGCTCCTCGCAGAGCTTCAGGAGAAGGACCCCGGAACGGCCCTCACCCACCTCCAGCGCGAGGTCGAGAACCGCCCGTCCCTCGCCAAGCACTGCATGTCCATCGCCCGCTCCCTCGGCGCCGCCGCCGTGCGCCACTACGGCCCCGCGCGCGCCCAGTCCTTCTCCCGCCCGGTCTGCGACACCTCCTTCGCGACCGGCGTCATGCACGCGGGCTGAGTGGGGTCCGGCACCGCCGGTGCGCATATCGTTCCCGGTATGCATACCTCCCCGACGCAGGCCGTGGTCCTGGCGGGCGGCCAGGGCTCGCGGCTGCGCCCGTACACCGACGACCGCCCCAAGCCGATGGTCGAGATCCCGGGCACCGGGACCCCGATCATCGGCCATCAGCTTTCCTGGCTCGCCGCCGAGGGAGTGACGGACGTCGTCGTCTCCTGCGGGCACCTGGCAGAGGTGCTCCAGGAGTGGCTGGACGGCGCCGTGCTGCCCCTCAAGGTGACCACGGTCGTCGAGACGGAGCCGCTCGGCCGAGGCGGCGGCCTCAAGTACGCCGCCGCCCACCTGCCCGAGCCCGACCGGCCCTGGTACGCCACCAACGGCGACATCTGGACCCGCTTCTCGCTGCGCGAGATGGCCGAGTTCCACGAGGAGCGCGACGCCACCGCGACCCTCGCCCTGGCCCGCCCCCGCATCCCCTGGGGCGCCGTCGAGACCGACGCCTTCGGCCACATCACCGACTTCATCGAGTCGCCGCCGTCCCCGTACCTCATCAACGCGGGCGTGTACGTCTTCTCCGCCGCCTTCACGGATCTGCTGCCCGACCTCGGCGACCACGAGCGCACCACCTTCCCCCGGCTCGCCCGCGAGCGGCGCCTGGCCGGCTTCCCGCTGCCCCAGGGGGCCTACTGGCGGGCCATCGACACCGCCAAGGACCTCACCGAGGCCGCCAAGGAGCTCGCCGCCCACGCCTAGGGCCCGTGACGACAGGCCCCAGGCCCCCGCCCGACCCGGCGGCGCGCGCTCAGAGCAGCGCCGCCGCCGTCAGCGCCAGGGCCGAGCCGGCTCCGCAGGATCGCCAGGTCGGCGAGCAGCGCCAGGGAGGAGAAGGCCCGGCACGACGAACACACCCTCGCCGTGTACGAGCGGGCCGGGTTCGCCGGGGCCGCCGCCGACCGGGCCGCCGCCGCCGTCTTCACGTACGTCCTCGACGCCCTCCTCGACGGCCTCCAGGCCCGCCTGGCCCGAGGACGGACACGAGGAAGGGCCCGGGTGCGTGGCACCCGGGCCCTTCACGTCTCCCGTACGTCAGCCCAGCAGGCCGCCGATCGGGTTCTGCGGACCGGACGTGGACGAACCGCCGTCCGAGGAGCCGCCACCGCCGCTGCCGCCGCTGCTCGGGGTGCCGCTCGTGCCGCCCGAACCGCCCGCGCCGGAACCGGAGCCCGTCGAGCTCGGCGGCGCCGCCGTACGCGACTGGCTCGGGCTGCGGGTGCCGCCGCCCTGCGTGGCCGAGGGGCTGGTCCGCCGGCTGCGGGGCGGCTCCGCCGTCTTCGAGGGCTTCGCCGTCTTCTCGGACCGCGCGCCCTCGCTCGCCCCGCTCGTCGCCGAGGGCTCGGGGCTCTTCGGCTGCTTGCGCGACGGGCCCGCGGCGCCGGGCTCCTTCGGCAGCGGCTGGCCGGGCAGGTGGTTGACCGGGTCGTCGTCCGGACCCGGCACCGTCACCATCTGCGTGGACCGCACGGCCCCGCCGAGCATCGAGCCGCCCAGCAGCGTCAGCCCGACGACGACCGCGGCGACGATCGCGCCCCGGCGCAGCACCCGGCGGCGCAGCTCCCACAGCTCGGAGCGCGGCCCGAGGGTCCGCCAGGCCTCGCCGGCCAGCCGCCCGTCGATCGAGTACACCGGGGCGCCCGCGATGATCAGCGGCGACCAGGCGGCCAGGAAGATGATGTCGGGCGCGTCGTAGACCGGGACGGTCTTCCAGCTCACCGTCAGGATCAGCGCCGCCGACAGCATCGCGCCGACCACGGCGGCGACCCGCTGCCACAGGCCCAGCACCGTCAGGACGCCGACGACGACCTGGAGGAAGGCGACCGTGAGGCCCGCGCCGACCGGGTGCTGGAGGGCGAAGTCGCGCAGCGGCTCGGCGAGCGGCCACGGGTGCAGCGAGTTCAGCCACTTGACCATCGAGCCGCGCTCGCCGCCGTCGAAGTAGACGGGGTCGCAGAGCTTGCCCATGCCCGCGTAGATGGAGATGAAGCCGAGGAAGACCCGCAGCGGCAGCAGCACCACGCCCAGGTTCATCCGGCGGCCCGGGTAGTAGGCGTGCCGCACCGCGTCCGCGCCGTGCCGCTGCGCGGCCCGGCCGTCCGGGTCGGCGCCCGGGTCGTGGGCGTCCGGCCCGATCGCGTAGACCTCGTCGTACGCGCCCCCGTCGTACGCCCCCTCGGCGCGCCGCATCGGCGGCAGCAGCGGGGCGGCGGGGCCGGCGGGCACCACCGGGGTCGGCATCGTGTCGTCGATGCGCGGGATGGTCTGCGTCGCCGGTTCCAGCGTGGAGACCGAGGCGGCCACCGACGATTCGCGCACCGCCTGGAGCAGACCGCCCGCGCCGGGCGCGGACTTCCCGGTCCACACGACGGGCCGGCGGCGCGCGCCACCCGCCGCGGCACCTCCCACGGCCGCTCCGGCGAGGGCGGCGATACGGGGGTTCACGGCGAACTTCGGCTGTTGGGCCGGCGCGAGCCGCACACGGAAGCTGGCGTGGTTCACGATCACCTGGGCGGGATCGGAATCCACTTTGACCATGCTCAGCGCGGGCTGATCGTCGAACCCCGGCCGGGGCGTTCTGGTGTCCACACTCATCTAACCGAGTGACGCGCGGTTAGGACACTGCCTTGACGGCTCCCAAATGTCCGAGACCCGTCAAGATCACGGAGGGGGCGCGTCCCCCGATCGGGTCAGCCCGTCCGGGGGACGCCGGGGCGGCGGGTCAGCGCGCCCGGCGGCGCGCCGCCTCGTACAGCACGACACCCGCGGCGACACCGGCGTTCAGCGACTCGGCGCCGCCCGGCATCGGGATGCGGACGAGGTAGTCGCAGGTCTCGCCGACGAGCCGGCCGAGGCCCTTGCCCTCGGAGCCGACGACGATGACGACCGGGCCGGCCAGCGCGTCCAGCTCCTGCACCTCGTGCGTGCCCTCGGCGGCGAGGCCGACGACCGCGATGCCGGCCTTCTTGTACTCCTGGAGCGCGCGGGTCAGGTTGGTGACCCGGGCGACCGGGGTGCGCGCGGCGGTGCCGGCGGAGGTCTTCCAGGCACCGGCGGTCATGCCGGCCGCGCGGCGCTCGGGGATGACCACGCCGTGGCCGCCGAAGGCGGAGACGGAACGGACGATCGCGCCGAGGTTGCGCGGGTCGGTGACGCCGTCGAGGGCCACGATCAGCGGGTCCTCGCCGTCGTCGTACGCGGCGGCGGTCAGGTCCTCCGGGTGCGCGTACTCGTACGGCGGGACCTGGAGCACCAGACCCTGGTGGTTGAGCCCGTTGGTCATCCGGTCGAGCTCGGGGCGCGGGGCCTCCATCAGGTTGATGTTGCCGCGCGCGCCGGCGAGCTGGAGCGCCTCGCGCACCCGCTCGTCGTTGTCGATGAACTGCTGCACGTACAGCGTCGTGGCGGGCACGCCGTCGCGCAGCGCCTCGAAGACCGGGTTGCGGCCGACGACCATCTCGCTCTGGCCCTTGGGACCGCCGCGGCGGGGGGCGGGGCGGCGCTTGGCGGCCTGCCGGGCCATGGCGTTGGAGACGCGGAAGGCCTTGTGGCCCTTGCGGTCCTCCGCCTTGGGCGTCGGGCCCTTGCCTTCCAGGCCCTTGCGCCGCTGGCCACCGCTGCCGACCGTCGCGCCCTTCTTGTTGGACGTGCGGCGGTTCCTGCGCTGGCTGTTCCCGGCCATGACTACCTGTTTCCTCTGCCTGCTGTGTACGTGCGTCAGTCCGCGCGTACTCCCTGTGCGTAAGTCTCTCTGTAGGACGGGTCCGCGTGGAGGACACGTCCGGTAACTGAAGTGTGCCGCCCGGGGCCCCGGACGGCACATCATCGGCGTGCTAGCGGTTGCCGAGCGTCCAGCGGGGGCCGTCCGCTCCGTCCTCGATGGCGAGGCCCGACTGGCTCAGCTGGTCGCGGATGGCGTCCGCGGTCGCCCAGTCCTTGCGCTCCCGCGCCGACTCGCGCTGCTGGAGCACCAGCCGTACGAGGGTGTCGACGACCCCGTGGAGCTCCTCGCCGCCGGACTCGTCGGCCCAGTGCGGGTCGAGCGGGTCCAGGCCGAGGACGCCGAGCATGGCGCGCACCTCGGCGAGGCGGGCGACCGCCTCTTCCTTGTCGTCGGCGGCCAGCGCGCTGTTGCCCTGGCGGACCGTGGTGTGGATGATCGCCAGCGCGTGCGGCACGCCCAGGTCGTCGTCCATCGCCTCGGCGAAGGCCGGCGGCACCTCGGCGGCGGGGGCGACGGGCGCCCCGGCCTTCTCGGTGGCGCGCTGGACGAAGCCCTCGATGCGGGCGAACGCCGCCTCGGCCTCGCGCAGGGCCTCCTCGCTGTACTCGATCATCGAGCGGTAGTGCGGGGTGCCCAGGTAGTAGCGCAGGACGATCGGGCGCCAGTTCTTCACCATCTCGGAGACGAGGACGCTGTTGCCCAGCGACTTCGACATCTTCTCGCCGCTCATGGTGACCCAGGCGTTGTGCACCCAGTACCGCGCGAACTCGTCGCCGAAGGCCCTGGCCTGGGCGATCTCGTTCTCGTGGTGCGGGAAGATCAGGTCGAGCCCGCCGCCGTGGATGTCGAAGGCGGGGCCCAGGTACTTGTGCGCCATGGCCGAGCACTCCAGGTGCCAGCCGGGGCGGCCCCGGCCCCACGGGGTCTCCCAGTCGGGCTCGCCCGGCTTGGTCGCCTTCCACATGGCGAAGTCGCGGGAGTCGCGCTTGCCGGAGACGCCCTCGTCGGGCTGGAGCAGGTCGTCGACGTCCTGGTTGGACAGCGACAGGTAGTCCGGGAAGGAGCGCACGTCGAAGTAGACGCTGCCGTCCGCCTCGTAGGCGTGGCCGCGCTCGATGAGGCCGCGCATCATCTCGATCATCTCGGGCACGTGGCCGGTGGCGCGCGGCTCGTAGGTCGGCGGGAGGCAGCCGAGCGCCTCGTAGCCGGAGTTGAACGCGCGCTCGTTCTCGTAGCCGATGGACCACCAGGGGCGCCCCTGCTCCGCGCCCTTGATGATGATCTTGTCGTCGATGTCGGTGACGTTCCGGATGAACGTGACGTCGTAGCCTCGGTACGCGAACCAGCGGCGCATGATGTCGAAGTTCAGCCCCGACCGGATGTGGCCGATGTGCGGGGCGGCCTGCACGGTGGCGCCACAGAGGTAGATCGAGACACAGCCCGGTGTGAGCGGGGTGAAGTCGCGGATCTGCCGGGCGCTGGTGTCGTACAGGCGAATGGTCACCACTCCAGGGTAGTGGGCGGGTGGTAGTGCCCCGCGCCCGTTTCCCGGTCGCGGGGCGCCTTTTTTGCGCCTACGGGGCCGATTACGGCGCCGGTGCGGGCGCCGTGCCGGGAGTGGCCGGTGCGGCGGGCGGCGCGGCCGGATAGACGAGCGCGGTGGCGATGGCGGCGAGGCCCTCGGCGCGCCCGGTCAGGCCGAGCCCGTCGGTGGTGGTGCCGGAGACGGAGACCGGCGCGCCGGCCGCCGCGCTGAGCGCCTTCTGGGCCTCGTCGCGGCGCTTGCCGACCTTGGGGCGGACGCCGATGACCTGCACGGCGATGTTGCCGATCTCGAAGCCCTCGGCGCGCACGATCCGGGCGGCCTCGGCGAGCAGGGTGACGCCGGCGGCGCCGGACCACTCGGGGCGGGAGGTGCCGAAGTGGGCGCCGAGGTCGCCGACTCCGGCGGCGGAGAACAGCGCGTCGCAGGCGGCGTGGGCGGCGACGTCGCCGTCGGAGTGCCCGGCGAGTCCGTAGCCCTCGCTCGCGGCCTCGTCCCAGAGCAGGCCGGCGCACCACAGCTCGCGGCCCCGCTCGAAGGCGTGCACGTCGGTGCCGATGCCGGTACGGGGCAGCGGGGGCAGCGGAGAGAAGGGAGAGGGGCTAGAAGCCATCGGTGGCCCTCCTGCGGGCGAGTACGGCCTCGGCGAGGACCAGGTCGAGCGGGCGGGTCACCTTGAACGCCTCCTCGTGGCCGGGCACGACGACGACGGGCGCGCCGAGCTTCTCGACCATGCCGGCGTCGTCGGTGGCGCCCTCGCCGGTGAGGGCGACGGTGGCGTGGGCGTTGACGAGGGTGTCGCGGTCGAAGCCCTGGGGGGTCTGGACGGCGCGGAGCCGGGCGCGGACCGGGGTGGCGACGACCTGCTCGGGGCCGCCGGGGCGCTCGGCCGGTTCGACCTCCTTGACGGTGTCGGCGACGGGCAGCGCGGGGACGACGGCGACGGCCCCGTCCCGTACGGCCTCGATCACGGTGTCGACGGTGTCGACGGGGACCAGCGGGCGGGCGGCGTCGTGCACCAGGACGGTGGTGACGTCGGCCGGGACGGCGTCGAGGCCGAGGCGGACGGACTCCTGGCGGGTGTCGCCGCCGGGGACGACGGCGTAGTCGGTGCGCTCGGGGAGGGCGTGCGCGTCGAGGAGGTTCTTCACCTCGGCGGCGCCGTCCGGGGGCGCGACGACCACGACGAGGGAGACGGCGCGGGAGGCGGCCATCGCCCGGACGGCGTGGATGAGCATGGGGGTGCCGTTCAGCGCGCGGAGCGCCTTGGGGGCGCCCGGGCCGAGGCGTACGCCCCGGCCGGCCGCGGGGATCACCACGGCGGTACGTGGAGGACGCGCTTCGTCTGACATCGGTTGCACTCCGGCAGGTTTGTTTCCGCGGGCGACGTGGGTATGGCGTCAACGAGCTTGTTGCGACGCCTCGACCGGGCCCTTTCCGTGACGACGGTCGGGGCGTCGCCTTTGCGAGAGCGGTACGGAGGGTGCCCGGAGACGTGCGGTGGGGGGTCGGGTAGGAAGAGACGAACATGCCGCGGTGCCCGGCGAGGCGCTGTGGCACCGATGGGCCCCTGGGGGATCCATCGATGGGATTCACAGCGCGTCGGCAGGCACCGCGGCATGGGTGTTGAGCATGGCTGGACGCCAGGCGTCAGAGCGCAGGCGTCAGGACGCGAGCACCTCGTCGAGGAGGGCCTCGGCCTTGTCCTCATTGGTGTTCTCGGCGAGAGCGAGCTCGCTCACCAGGATCTGGCGAGCCTTGGCGAGCATCCGCTTCTCACCCGCGGAGAGGCCTCGCTCCCGCTCGCGGCGCCACAGGTCGCGCACCACTTCGGCGACCTTGATGACGTCGCCGGAGGCGAGCTTCTCCAGATTTGCCTTGTATCGACGAGACCAGTTCGTCGGCTCCTCGGCGTACGGCGCGCGCAGCACCTCGAAGACCCGGTCCAGCCCGTCCTGACCGACCACGTCGCGAACTCCGACGAACTCCGCATTGTCCGCCGGCACACGAACCGTCAGGTCGCCCTGCGCGACCTTGAGCACCAAGTAGGTCTTGTCCACGCCTTTGATCTGGCGAGTTTCGATGGCCTCGATCAGCGCGGCCCCGTGATGGGGATAGACCACGGTGTCGCCAACCTTGAACGTCATGTGACAGGTACCCCTTCCGTGGCTATCCAGGGTAACACGGATACGGCTTCTTCTGAATGGCGTTTTCGCAGGTCAGGGCATATCTCGGGGCTTGACAACAGCGCGGCGGACGTGCTGCGGCGGGCTTCCGGAAGGCGGTATTCGCAGGTCGGAGCCGCTGTGCGGACGGAGAGAAACGCGCACGCTACACCTGTCCGGGGCGTCGCGACAGTGGGCTGATGCCCCGGTTTGCCCGGTTCGGTGTGGCCCTCTTCACGTACTCCGTTCGAGGATCGCCCACTCGTACGGATGCATCCAGGGTACTCAACCGACCGAATCCCGAATTGATCACCGGGAGGGCGGTGCGGGCTTTTCCGATGATCGGGCCGGGGGAATGCGGGACGGTGGCCGAATTGATCACCGCGCTTATGTGAACGGCAGGTCAATGGGGCGTGATCCGGCCATGTCGGCGTGTTCATGACGGTCTCGGGGCGGGCCCGAGGACGGCCCGGGAGCGGGGCGGGAGCGGGGCGCGGACGGGGCGCGCGGGCGGCCCGGGGAGCCCGCGGGGGCGTAAGGGGGCGGGTCGGGTGCGGGACGGAGAGTGCGGCTCGGTAACCTAAGGCCGCTGACACACCTTTAGCTCGTCCTTAGCCTGTCCGTTCGTCCTAGGAGATGCCGCCGCCGTGAGCCGCAGCCTTCGACGCGGCGCCCTCGCCGCCACCGCCATCGCTCTCTCGATCGCCTCGCTGTCCGCCTGCGGGGCGGGCAACAACGCACAGACGCTCGGCATCCGGCCGGACAACGCCGCCGTCACGGTGGACGACGTCAAGATCCAGAACGCGCTCGTGATCACCCAGCCCGAGCCGGGCGCCGTGGGCCCGGCCGTCGTCTCCGCGACGGTCTTCAACAACGGCACGACCCGCCAGACCGTCGACTCGGTCACCCTGCCGGGCACCACCGGCACGGTGAAGCTCAAGGCGGCCGAGGGCGACGGTCCGATCGTCGTCCCCGCCGGCGGCTCCGTCACCATCGGTGGCAAGGGCAACGCGACCGCCACCATCGAGGGCGGCCTGCGCGAGGCGAAGAACGGCGACGCCCAGAAGGTCGTCTTCAAGCTGAGCAAGACCGGTGACGTGGGCCTGAACGCCTTCGTCGTCCCGGCGCACAGCTACTTCAAGGAGTTCGGCCCGACCGAGATCCCGGCCCCGCCGGCCACCGCCACGACGACCCCGTCGGGCACGGCCACCCCCTCGGGCACCGCCACCCCGTCGGGCGAGGCGAGCCACGCGGCCGGTCACTGACCGTCCGACCGGTTGTACGAAAGGGGCGCCCCCTCCGCGAGGAGGGGGCGCCCCTTTCGTACGTTCAGGCGGCTCAGGCGCTCAGCGCGCCGCTCGCGGCCTACGGCTCGAACTTGTAGCCCAGGCCGCGGACCGTCACCAGGTAGCGCGGGGCACCCGGGTCGGGCTCGATCTTGGCGCGGAGGCGCTTCACGTGGACGTCGAGGGTCTTCGTGTCGCCCACGTAGTCCGCGCCCCAGACGCGGTCGATCAGCTGCATCCGGGTGAGGACGCGGCCCGCGTTGCGCAGCAGCATCTCCAGGAGGTCGAACTCCTTCAGCGGCAGGTCGACCTTGCCGCCCGCCACGGTGACCACGTGCCGGTCCACGTCCATGCGGACCGGGCCGGCCTCCAGGGCCGCGGGGGTGACCTCCTCCGGCTCGCCGCGGCGGCGCAGGACCGCGCGGATGCGGGCGACCAGCTCCCGCGAGGAGAAGGGCTTCGTCACGTAGTCGTCGGCTCCTATTTCCAGGCCGACGACCTTGTCGATCTCGCTGTCCTTGGCGGTCACCATGATGACCGGGACGTTCGAGCGGCCGCGCAGCTGGCGGCACACCTCGGTGCCGGGCAGCCCCGGCAGCATCAGGTCGAGGAGGACGAGGTCCGCTCCGTTGCGCTCGAACTCGTCGAGGCCGTCGGGCCCGGTCGCCGCGACGGCGACCTCGAAACCCTCCTTGCGGAGCATGTAGGACAGGGCGTCGCTGAAGGATTCCTCATCCTCGACGACAAGCACTCGGGTCACGGAAGGTCCTCCGGGGCGGGGAGCGGTTCGGTCATGAGAGCGGGGGTGTGGGAGAGGCGGAGGCGGCGGTGCCGGGGGCGGCGTCGAACTCCGCGCCGAACTCCGTGTCGAAGTCCGGATCGAAGTCGGCGTCGAGGTCGGCGGCGACGCCGGCCTCGGCGGCGGACCCGCGGCTCCGCCGCGCGGCGCCCGCCTCGGGCAGCCGCAGGGTGAAGGTGGAGCCCTGGCCTTCGGTGCTCCAGACCGTGACCTCCCCGCCGTGCGAGGCGGCCACGTGCTTGACGATGGCCAGGCCGAGGCCCGTGCCTCCGGTGGCACGGGAGCGGGCCGGGTCGACGCGGTAGAAGCGCTCGAAGACCCGCTCGCGGTCCTTCTCCGAGATGCCGATGCCCTGGTCGGTCACGGCTATCTCGATCAGGTCGCCGCCGGGTGCCGCGACGCGGCGGGCGGCGATGCCCACCCGGGTACGGGCCGGCGAGTAGTTGACGGCGTTCTCGACGAGGTTGCCCAGGGCGGCGGCGAGCTGGCCCCGGCTGCCCCAGACGTGCAGGTCGGCGGTGCCGCCGGAGGCCATGGTGATCTGTTTGGTGGACGCGGTGTGGCGGGAGCGGTCGATCGCCTCGGCGACCAGCTCGTCCACCCGCACCGGCTCGGAGTCCTCCAGCGGGTCGTCGTTCTGCACCCGGGAGAGGTCGATGAGCTCCTGGACGAGGTTGGTGAGGCGGGTGGCCTCGATCTGCATCCGGCCCGCGAAACGGGTGACCGCCTCGGGGTCGTCCGAGGCGTCCATGACGGCCTCGGAGAGCAGCGAGAGGGCGCCCACGGGAGTCTTGAGCTCATGACTCACGTTGGCCACGAAGTCGCGCCGCACCGCCTCGATCCGGCGCGCCTCGGTCAGGTCCTCGACGAGCAGCAGGACCAGGCGGGAGCCGAGCGGGGCGACCCGGGCGGAGACGGCGAGGGCCTCGCCGCGTCCCGTACCGCGCCGCGGCAGGTCGAGCTCGACCTGCCGTATCTCCCCGTCCCTGCGGGTGTCGCGGGCCATGTTGAGCATGGGCTCCACGGCCAGCTTGCCGCCCCGGACCAGCCCGAGGGCGTACGCCGCCGAGCTGGCCTTGACCACCGAGTCGCTCTCGTCGAGGACGACCGCGGAGGAGCGCAGCACGGACAGCACGGTGTCGACGCCGGGCGGGAGCACGGCGTCGGTGTGCAGGGAGGTACGGGTGGGTCTCGCCTGGTCGCGCTCGCTCCAGCGGAACGCCAGCATGGCGATCACGCCGGTGCACACTCCGGCGATAGCGGCCAATGCGGCGACCGCCGCGTTCACGTCCATGGCATCCAGGTTATGCGGGTCCGTCGGCACTCTCCCAGCCGCCCGAGTGGCTGCTCGAACAGTCGTCGCCCAGAGTTCACCATGGGGACGGTGCTGGTTCATTTGCTCGGGTGGGCTACGCGCCGCGCGTCGCCCAGAGTTCACCTGGGTGACGGTGCCGGTTCATGTGAGGGGGTGGAGCCCGACGCGTACGGGGCCGAACGTGGGAGCGTGGGAGTCCGAGCCCACCCGATCCCGGTCGCGGAGGCGACCCCGGTCGCGGGGCCGGCTCCGGTCATGGAGCCGACTCCGGTCGTCGTAGAGGTAGAGAGGGACATCCATGCGTGACGCGTACCACGAGGAACTTGACTCGATCGGCGAGGGCCTGGTCGAGATGGCCCGCCTGGTCGGGTCGGCGATCGGGCGCGCCACGACGGCGATGCTGGACGCGGACCTGAAGCTGGCGGAGAGCGTGATCGCCGCCGACCAGCGGGTCGACGACCTCCAGCACGACCTGGAGGCCCGCGCGATAGCCCTGCTCGCCCGGCAGCAGCCGGTGGCGACGGACCTGCGGATCGTCGTCACCTCGCTGCGGATGAGCGCGGACCTGGAGCGCTCGGGCGACCTGGCCCAGCACGTCGCGAAGCTGGCCCGGCTGCGCTTCCCCGACCGCGCGGTGCCGAACGACCTGCACGCCACGATCCTGCAGATGGGACAGCTCGCGCAGCGCCTGATGGCGAAGGCGGCGGAGGTCATCATCACCAAGGACGTCGACCTGGCGCTCCAGCTGGAGCAGGACGACGACGAGATGGACCTGCTGCACCGCACGCTCTTCCAGCACCTCATGGACGACCGCTGGAGCCACGGCATCGAGACGGCGGTCGACGTGACGCTGCTGGGCCGCTACTACGAGCGCTTCGCCGACCACGCGGTGTCGGTGGCCAAGCGCGTGGTGTACCTGGTGACGGGCGAGCACGCGGACGAGCTCCAGCCGGCGGAGTCGCCGGTCGAGGGCGCGTAAGCCGTACGGAGACGGGGGTCGCACACCAGTGCGCCGTCGATGCGCCCCGTGGCGCGGGCATTCCCTGGGCATCCAAGGGGAAGAGGCGAGGTACGCCTTCCAGGGAGGGACCCCATGGCCGAATCCGCTCCGACCACCGACCCCCAGCAGGAGATCCCGCGCGACGCGGAGTTCCTGCCCGTCCTCGGCGCCTGCGGCTGCGGCTCGGGCTGCGGCTGCGGCTGCCAGTCCGGCGGGCCCTGCCAGTGCGGGGGCTGCTCCGGCTGACCTGAGGCCGGGCCCCGCCGACCGAGCGGGGCCCGGCCCCGGGCACCGGCCTCAGGCGTCCGGGGCCTCGGAGGCGCCGCCGGGGCCGATGCGGAGGACGCCGACGGTCTGGTCGCCGCTGGTCTCGCCGGTCTCCTCGAAGCCGAGCCGGCGGTAGAAGTCGCCGGGACCGTGCTCCCCCGGCTCCCAGGTCACGTACATCTCGCGCGCCCCGCGCCGCGCCAGCTCCTCGCGCACGGCGTCCACGGCGAAGCGCCCGTATCCCTTGCCCTGGTGCCCGGCCCCGATGTTGAGGCGCCACAGTCCGCTGCGGCGGTCGGCCGGGTCCTTCGCCGGGTTCCACTGGATGTCGACGAAGGCCATCAGGAAGCCCACGAGCTCCTCCCCGTCGAACACCAGCCTCGGCCAGGCCGTCTCGCCGTGCGCGTACGCCTCCGCGAGGGAGTGGGCGACGGGGGCGACGTTCTTCTCCTGGTGCGGGTGGACGCGCAGGGCGAGGGCGGCGTCGACGGTGGCGGGGGTGACGGGTGCGAGGTGCGGTGACGTGCTCATGGCCTGGACGGTAGCCAAGGGGGCACCCGGAGCGCACCGGGATAAGGGCCCCCGTCCCCCGGGGGCCCTTCCCCTCACGTGCCGATGAAGGCGACCGAGCGGAGCTTCAGGCGGTCGGAGGCGGGGCGCCCGTGGGGCCGCAGGGTCCAGTGGTCGCCGCCGCAGTCCGGTCCGGTGAAGACGATCGCGTACTCGTCGGTGTCGTTGTGCGGGGCGAAGGCCGGCTCCGAGGAGCCGGGGTCGGCGACCTCGGGCAGCACGACGCACACGCCGCTCTCGGGGTCCTGGAGCGTGGCCGACACGGGAGTGCCGTCCAGGCCGACGACCTTGTAGTGGAAGGCGCCGCTGGCGGCGTGGGCGGGGGTGGCCAGGGCGGCCGTCAGGGCGAGGGCGCCGCAAGCGGCGGCGAGGGAGTGCCGGAGACGCACAGGGGTTCTCGTTCCGTGAGAAGTCGGGGTACGGGGCGGGCGCCGGACCGACCGGTGCCCGCCCCGCACCCTGCTCCCCCACGGCCCCGCTCATGCCCGCCCCACCGGCCGGAAGGTTTCCCCCTCACCCGTCCGGCCGTTCCCCGGGGTCACGGCGAAGGCCCCCTCCCCGGCGGCGGAAACCGCGGGGAGGGGGCCTTTCGCGCGTGCGTCAGGGTTACTTCTTGCCCTGGTTCTTCACGGCCTCGATCGCGGCCGCGGCGGCGTCCGGGTCGAGGTAGGTGCCGCCCGGCTTCAGCGGCTTGAAGTTCTCGTCCAGCTCGTAGGCCAGCGGGATGCCGGTCGGGATGTTCAGGCCCGCGATGTCCGCGTCCGAGATCCCGTCCAGGTGCTTGACCAGGGCGCGCAGGCTGTTGCCGTGGGCGGCGATCAGGACCGTGCGGCCGGCCAGCAGGTCCGGGACGACGCCGTCGTACCAGTACGGGAGCATCCGCTCCACGACGTCCTTCAGGCACTCCGTCTGCGGGCGCAGCTCCGGCGGGATCGACGCGTAGCGGGCGTCGTGGGCCTGGGAGTACTCGTTGTCGTCGGCGAGCGGCGGCGGCGGGGTGTCGTACGAGCGGCGCCACAGCATGAACTGCTCCTCGCCGAACTCGGCGAGCGTCTGCGCCTTGTCCTTGCCCTGGAGGGCGCCGTAGTGACGCTCGTTCAGGCGCCACGAGCGGTGGACCGGGATCCAGTGGCGGTCCGCGGACTCCAGCGCGAGCTGGGCGGTGCGGATCGCGCGCTTCTGGAGGGAGGTGTGCAGCACGTCGGGCAGCAGGCCGGCGTCCTTCAGCAGCTCACCGCCGCGCGCCGCCTCCTTCTCACCCTTCGCGGTGAGGTTCACGTCCACCCAGCCGGTGAACAGGTTCTTCTCGTTCCACTCGCTCTCGCCGTGGCGGAGGAGGATCAGCTTGTACGGTGCGTCGGCCATGCGTCCGAGCCTAGACGACACCCGCCGATTGACGCGCGCCGTCAATTCAGTGGCGTCCGGCGTATGAGATGCGTAAGTTTCACTCCCGGAAAGCGGCACTTACGTAACACCCAGGGGGCGGGCTCACATGTCGATCTCTTCACTCATCCGATCGGCACGGGCCCAGACGGCGGGACTTCCGCCCGGGTTCTGGTGGCTCTGGCTGTCGACCTTGGTCAACCGGACCGGGGCTTTCGTCCTGACTTTCCTCTCGCTCTACCTCACCACCGAGCTCGGGCACTCCGCCTGGTTCGCCGGACTCGTCGTCGCCCTGCACGGCCTCGGCGGCGTCGCCGGGTCCCCGCTCGGCGGCTACCTCACCGACCGCTGGGGCCGCCGCCCCACCATGGTGACCATGCACCTGGCGGCCGCCACCTGCGCCCTGATGCTCGCCTTCGTCACCAGCGCCTGGGGCATCGCCACCGTCGTCCTGCTGATGGGCGTCGCCATGCAGGGCGTGCGCCCCGCCATCAACGCCGCCATCGCCGACATGGTCCCCGCGCACGACGTCCGCCGCGCCTACGCCCTCAACTACTGGGCCCTCAACCTCGGCTTCGCCATCGCCGCCATCGGCGGCGGCGCCGCGATCGTGCTGGGCTACCACGCCCTCTTCATCGCCGACGCGACCGCCACCGCGCTCTGCGCCCTGATCGTCTTCCTGCGGCTGCCCGAGACCCGGCCCGAGGCCGAGGTCGACCAGGTGACCGGCGAGGCCGTCGCCGAGGAGAAGGTCGGCATCCTCACCGTCCTGCGCGACGCGCCCTTCCGCACCCTGGTCCTGCTCAACCTGCTGGTCTGCCTCGTCTTCACCGCCCCCTGGATCGGCCTGCCGCTCACCATGGCCGGCGAGGGCCTCAAGCCCTCCGCGTACGGCGTCGTCATCGCCGTGAACGGCATCGTGATCGTCGTCTTCCAGCTCCTGGTCAACAAGTACACGGACAAGCGCTCCCCCGTGCTGCTGCTGACCGTCTCCTCGCTGCTCTTCGCCCTCGGCACCGGCGCCACGGCGCTGGCCGGCTCCTCGGTCGCGTTCGCCGCCACCGTCGTCGTCTGGACGATCGGCGAGATGGTCCACGTCCCCACCAACGCCGCCGCCACCGCCCTGCTCTCCCCGGAGCACGCCCGAGGGCGCTACCAGGGCGTGATGGGCATGTCCTGGGCCCTCGCCGGGTTCGTCGCGCCGATCCTGGCCGGCCTGATCGTCGACGGGCCCGGCCCGGACGTGCTGTGGATCGCCTGCGCCGTGATCGGCACCGTCGCCGCCGTCGGCTACCAGACCCTCCTGCGGGGCGCCCTCGCCGGGGCGGAGCGGGACGAGGTCGTGGGGGCGGGAGCGGGAGCGGGTGCGTCTGTGGCTCCCGTCGTGCCCGTGGCTCCCGTCGCGCCTGTGGCTCCCGTCGCGCCGGTCTCGGCCGAAGAGACCGCCGAGAGCGCCGAGACCGTCGCTTCCGGGAAGGTCGTCGCTCCCTGACCCCCGGTCCCTCCGTACGTACGTGACGGTCTTCCCCGGCCGGAGAAGGGTCAGCCCGTCGGGCGGCCCTTCTCCGTCAGGTTCCTGAACGCGTCCAGGTTCCGCGTCGACTCGCCGCGCGACACCCGCCACTCGTACTCGCGCCGGATCGCCGACGCGAAGCCCAGCTCCAGCAGCGTGTTGAAGTCGCCGTCCGCCGCCTCCAGGACCGAGCCCAGCAGCCGGTCCAGCTCCTCCGGGGTCACCGCCGCCAGCGGGAGCTTGCCCGCCAGGTAGACGTCGCCGAGGGCGTCGATCGCGTACCCCACGCCGTACAGCCTGAGGTTCCGCTCCAGGAGCCAGCGGTGGACGCCCGCCTCGTTCTCGTCCGGGTGCCGGATCACGAAGGCGTTGAGCGAGAGGGAGTGGCGGCCGACCCGCAGCGACAGGGTCGTGAACAGCTTGCGGGTGCCGGGGAGCTTGACCACGTAGGAGCCCGCCTCGGGGGACTCCCACTCCAGTTCCGCGTCCTTGAACGTACTCTCGATGATCTTGGTGATCTCGATGATCGCGGCGGTCCGCCCGCCGCCCGCAGCCTGAGCCTCAGCCATGGTGCGAGCGTACGCGACGCCGCTGCTCCTTCAGCCGGTGGTCGTGCATCGCCGCCGTGTACACGTCGGCGGTCCCGGAGGCGGCCGTGTCCCAGCCGAACGAACCGGCGTGCCGGGCCGCCGCCGCGCCCATCGACGCCGTCAGCGCCGGGTCGTCCGCGAACCGGCCGAGCGCGCGGGCGTAGTCCGCCGGATCGTGGCCCTGCACGAGGAAGCCGGTGACCTCGTCCCGTACGGCCACGGGCAGACCGCCCACCGCCGCCGCGACGACCGGTGTGCCGGCCGCCTGCGCCTCGATGGCGACCAGGCCGAAGGACTCGCTGTACGAGGGCATCACCAGCACGCTCGCGGCCCGGAACCAGTCCGCGAGCCGCTCCTGCCCGACCGGCGGGTGGAAGCGGACGATGTCGCCGATGCCCAGCTTCGCGGCCAGCTTCTGGAGCCCTTCGGGCTTGGCGAGCCCGCTGCCGCTCGGGCCGCCGACGACCGGGACGACCATGCGCGAGCGCAGCGAGGGGTCGCGGTCGACCAGCACGGCCGCCGCGCGCAGCAGGATGTCCGGGGCCTTCAGCGGCTGGATGCGGCCCGCGAAGACGGGGATGAAGGCGTCGGCGGGCAGCCCCAGCCGGGCGCGGGCGGCGGCGCGCCCGTCGGCGGGGCGGAAGTGGTCCAGGTTCACGCCCGGGTGCACGACGGCGAGCTTGGCGGGGTCGGCCTCGTAGAAGCGGGCGAGCTCGTCCGCCTCCTCGGCGGTGTTGGCGATCAGCCGGTCGGCCGCCTCGAC
Source organism: Streptomyces sp. NPDC042100 (assembly GCF_055582325.1). NCBI lineage: Bacteria > Bacillati > Actinomycetota > Actinomycetes > Kitasatosporales > Streptomycetaceae > Streptomyces > Streptomyces sp. NPDC042100. The sequence goes on along the minus strand of NZ_JBVJDK010000001.1, from coordinate 67,095 downwards.
GATCTGGGTCTCGCCGATCACGCGGGCGGCGGGCTCGGGGGTGTCGCCCTCGGCGAGCGCGGCGTTCTTGACCTTGGCCATGGTGTGCATGGCGTGCACGAGGGGGACGCCCCAGCGCTCGGCGGCGAGCCAGCCGACGTGGCCGGAGAGCCAGTAGTGGGAGTGGACCAGGTCGTAGTGGCCGGGCCGGTGCCCCGCCCAGGCCTGCATCACGCCGTGCGTGAAGGCGCACAGCTGGGCCGGCAGCTCCTCCTTGGCGAGCCCCTCGTACGGGCCCGCGTCCACGTGCCGGACGAGCACCCCGGGGGCGAGCTCGACGACCGGGGCGAGGCCGCCGGTGGTGGCCCGGGTGAAGATCTCGACCTCGATGTTGATGGCGGCGAGGCGCTTGGCGAGCTCGACGATGTAGACGTTCATGCCGCCCGCGTCGCCCGTGCCGGGCTGGTGCAGGGGGGAGGTGTGGACACTGAGCATCGCCACACGGCGCGGGCCGCGGTGCCGGCCGGGAAGCCGGAGCCGGGGCGGCGCCGCCAGGGTGCCGGCGAACCGGGACACGTACTGGCTCACGTCGGCGGTCCTTCCGCTGTCGGGCATGGCGGGCATGACTGTCGGAGGGCGCGGTCTCCGTCCTCCAGCCGCCAGAACACCGGAATGGCGGATTTCATTTCCCCGCCCCGGGCCGCTTTGCCAATTCATTACGGGGTCCCGGTCGAGGCGGGTACGGGCCTGGGCCGGGGCCGGGGCTGGTTACGGGCCGGGTACGGGTACAAGCCGGGTACGGGCCTGGGCCGGGACTGGGTACGGGCCTGGGCCGGGACTGGGACGGGCCGGGACAGGGCCGGGGTCCGCCCCCGCCCCACCCCGTACGCTCGTGCCATGGCCCCCCGCACCACCCGCCCCGTCGGCACGATCACCCGCGGGACCACCAATCCGAACCGGCTGCGCCGCCAGGACCGCTGGATCGCGGCCACGCACGGGCCGGCGCTGCGGCGTTCGGCCGGCGCGCCCGTCGCCGTGGACCTCGGCTACGGGGCCGCTCCCTGGACCGCCGTCGAGCTGCTGGCCCGGCTGCGCACCGCCGACCCCCGCACCCGGGTCGTCGGGGTCGAGATCGAGCCCGCCCGGGTCGCCGCCGCCAAGCCGTACGAGCGCGAGGGGCTCGCCTTCCGGCACGGCGGCTTCGAGGTGCCGGTGGCGGGCGAGGTGGCCCTGATCCGGGCCGCGAACGTGCTGCGCCAGTACGACGAGGACCAGGTCGCCGCCGTGTGGGAGCGGCTGTGCGGGCGGCTCGCGCCCGAGGGGCTGCTGGTGGAGGGGACCTGCGACGAGATCGGGCGGCGGCACGTGTGGGTGGCGCTCGGCCGGGGCGGGCCGCGGACCGTGACGTTCGCCACTCGGCTGGGCTCGCTGGACCGCCCGTCCGACCTGGCGGAGCGGCTGCCGAAGGCGCTGATCCACCGGAACGTGCCGGGCGAGCCGGTGCACGCCTTCCTGCGGGACTTCGACCGGGCGTGGGCGGCGGCGGCCCCGTACGCCTCGCTCGGCGCCCGGCAGCGCTGGATCCGCTCGGTCCGCGAACTGGCGGCGGACTGGCCGCTGACGGACGGTCCGCGGCGTTGGCGGCAGGGCGAGGTGACGGTCCGTTGGGAGGCGCTGGCCCCTCGGGACGGCGGGCTGGCCGGCTACGGAACGTCTGACTCCGGCTGAAGAACTCCCGTATTCCGCCCGTATTCCACCGCTATTCCGCCGATTCTCCGCCGGCGTTCCCCCTCTCCTCCCCACCATGGGGAACGCGGACGGCCAATCGATCGTCCACCGAGGGGGAAGTGGTCGGGCCCCGCCTTCCCCTGTCGTTTTCGGCGCCCTCGTGGCACCATCACCAAGGTCACGACTAAGTTACTGACGGTAAATCAGATTTCGGCCATCGACCAGGCCACCGATGTGGGCCGCCAGAGGGGGAGCCTGTGAACCGACACCGCCACGCCATCGCCACGATCACCGTGGTCTGCGCCCTGACGGTGCTGGCCTCACCCGCCCTCACCCTCCAGGCCGCCGCGGCACCGCTGCCGCCGGCCCCGCCGAGCCAGCCGAAGAAGACCCTCGACGAGGTCCGCAAGGAGATCGACGGGCTCTACCGGCAGGCCGCCGCCGCCACCGACGCGTACAACCTCGCCGAGGAGAAGGCCGACGAGCAGTCCGGCGAGATCGTGAAGCTGGCCCGGATGATCGTCGCCGGCAACGGGAAGATCGACGACCTCAAGGCCAGGGCCGGCGCCGCCGCCCGCGCCCAGTACCGCAACGGCGGGCTGCCGGAGGGCGCGCAGTTCGTGCTGACGGACGACCCCCAGCTCTTCCTCGACAACGCGAGCCGCCTGAAGGAGGGCCAGAAGGCCACCCGGGACCTGCTCGGCGAGATGACCCGCACCCAGGACGAGCTCACCGCCTACGCCAAGGACGCCAGCGTCAACTGGACCAAGCTGGAGGCCAACCGCCTCAAGCAGGCCAAGGCGAAGAAGGAGATCAACGACAAGATCGCCGCCGCCGAGAAGCTGGAGTCCGAGCTCGCCGCCGAGGAGCGGGCCCGGCTGCTGGCCCTGGAGGAGCAGGAGCAGTACCGGGCGCAGACCGCCTGGGTCGGCTCCGGCATCCTCAAGGGCCTGAGCACCGCGACGACCCCCGAGGGCAAGCGGGCGGTGCAGTTCGCGACCTCGCAGATCGGCAAGCCGTACGTGTGGGGGGCCGAGGGCCCGGACTCGTACGACTGCTCGGGGCTCACCCAGCGCGCCTGGGGCAGCGCGGGGCGCCCGATCCCGCGCACCTCGCAGGAGCAGTGGCGGCTGCTGCCGCACGTCGACATCAAGGACATGCGGCCCGGCGACCTGATCGTCTACTTCAAGGACGCGAGCCACATCGGGATGTACGTCGGCAACGGCGCGATCGTGCACGCGCCCCGCCCCGGGCGGGACGTGACGGTCGCGGGCGCCGGCTCGATGGAGATCCTGGGCGTGGTCCGGCCGTAGCCGTGCCATTGCCGTAGCCGCACCCGTAGCCGTAACGCAGCCCGTCCCGGAGCTCTCGCGCTCTCGCGGCCGGGCGGCCGGGCGGTCCCGGAGCCCTCTCGGCCGCGCGCGGGCGCAGTGACGTTTCTCATCGTGCCGGGGGCGGGCGGGAGCCGCCGGGCGCGGCGCCGTCCGCCCCCATCCGGCCGCCCGCGTGCGACTACCTCCCCATCCGCGGCATATGCCACGGCCCGGGCCGCCGCCCCCCTCCCCCGTCACTCCGGTCCAGCGGCCGATCGCCCGTTCCGCCGCGCGGGGCGCTACCGCTATGGTCGGTCCCCGGCCCTCGGGGGGAGGGAAGGAAACCCAGACCGATGCCCGTACCCGTACCTCGGCAGAGAATCGATTCTCTCCCGGCTTCAGGCACCGCCGCCGAGCTCACGCTCCTGGTCGTCGAGGACGACCCGGCGGGCGCCCTCGTCGTACCCGAGCTGCTCGACGCCGTCGGCACCCGGGTCCGCATCCGTACCGCCCGCAACCTCACCGAGGCCGAGCGGCTGCTCACCGACGACGTGCACTGCGTGCTCGTCGACCTCGCGCTGCCCGCGCCCCGCGGCGCCGACGACGACGCGCTGGCGCCGCTGCGGCACATCCTGCGGCTCGCCCCGCGCCACGCCGTCCTCGCGCTGGCCGCCTCGGCGGACGCGGAGCTGGCGGCCGAGGCGGTACGGGTCGGGGCCCAGGACCACCTGTTCCGCGAGGAGCTGGACGGGCGGCTGCTGAGCCGCGCGATCCGCTACGCCGTCGAGCGCAAGCGCGCCGACGTCGTCCAGGTGAAGCTGGCCGAGTCGCGGCTGCGGGCCCAGGAGAACGCGCGCCTGGAGCGCGGGCTGCTGCCCACCCCGCTCCTGGAGGGCTCCGATCTGCGGTTCGCCGCGCGCTACCGGCCCGGCAGGTCCCGGGCGCTGCTCGGCGGCGACTTCTACGACACCGTGCGCACGCCCGACGGCACGGTCCACGCCATGATCGGCGACGTCTGCGGGCACGGCCCCGACGAGGCGGCGCTGGGTGTGGAGCTGCGGATCGCCTGGCGGGCACTGACCTTCGCGGGGCTGTGCGGGGACGAGCTGCTGTCCACGATGCAGCGGGTCCTGGAGCACGAGCGGGAGAGCGAGGAGATCTTCGCGACCCTGTGCACCGTGGACATCGCGCCGGACGGGCGGCGGGCCGGGCTGTGCCTGGCCGGGCACCCGGCGCCGCTGATCGCGCGGCACGGCAGCGCGGCCCGGCTGCTGCCGTACGAGGCCGGGGGCCCGGCGCTCGGCCTGCTGCCGCACGCGCGCTGGCCGCGCCGCCAGGTGGAGCTGGGCGCGGCCTGGAGCCTGCTGATGTACACGGACGGGCTGATCGAGGGGCGCTCGGCGGGGCCCGGTTCGCCTCGGCTCGGGCAGGACGGGATGGTCGAGATGATCAACCGGCAGCTCGCGGCGGGGCTGCGCGGCGAGGAGCTGCTGGCCGCGGCCGTCACGGAGGTGCGGGCGCTGAACGGCGGCGAGCTGACGGACGACGTGGCCGTCCTGGCCCTGGAACGGGACAGGCCCCGGGGCTGACGCCACCGGGACCTGACCACCACCGCGTCACGCGCGTCACGGGGAGACGGGCTCAGCGCCCGCCGTTGTACGGGCCGTACGGCCCGTCGCTGCTGGAGCCGCCGCCGCGCCTGCCGCCTCCGCCGCCGGAGACCGCGCGGAGCGCGGGGCGGACGTCGACCATGAAGACGATGGCGGCGATGAGGCCGGCGATCTGGAGGAAGAGGATCGGCAGCAACAGGTTGATGACCAGGTTGGCGCCGAGCAGGATCAGCCAGAACTTCTTCGTCTGCTTCTCCGCCGCGCGGAAGGCGTCCTCGCGCGCCATCGCGGCGAACACGAGGGGGGCGACGGCGAAGCCGAGGAAGACCAGCCTGACGACCAGCCCCAGAGCCGAGTCGAATCCTTCGCGCAACATGCTGTGCACCGCCTAGGTGAGTGGAGAGAGCGCCTCGCGGTCAAGGTACCCGTTACAACGCCCGGGACACGGCGAATAGTGCCCGGCTCGACCGCTACTCGGCACCTTCGGCGGCGGCGGCCTTCTTGGCGGGCGCCTTGCGGGCGGCGGGCTTGCGGGCGGGCTTGGCCTCGGCCTCGGGCTCGACGGCGGGCTCCTCGACGAGGGCCTCGGCAACGGGCTCGACGACCGGCTCGACGACCGGCTCGGGCTCGACGACGACGGAGATCTCGGTGGCCTCCTCGGCGGTCTCGCCGCGCCAGGCCTTCACGGTCTCCTCGCCGTGGGCGGCGAGCTCCTCGTACTTCTCGCGCGCCTTGACGGCGTACTCGGCGGCGACGCCGACGCCACGCAGGGCGAGGTCCTGGGCCTGCTCGCCCAGCTTCTTCAGGTCGGTGTCGAGACCGCCCACGAGCTCGGCGAACTTCGCCTGCGCCTTCTCCTGGACCGCCTTCGGGTCCGTCTTCTTGACGGCCTCGATCCGGGACGGGGCCTCGGCGGCGATCTGCTCGATCAGGCCGGGAACCTTCCTGGCCTGCTGGACGGCGAGGTCGGCGGTGCCGGCGGCGAAGTAGAGGGGGGTGCGGAGTTCGTCGATGATGGCCATGGTCGTGGTCCTCCCGGAGGTTTACGTCTCGGTGGGCTGCGGCGGCTGGTGCGCCTGCTGTGCCTGCTGCTCGGCGGCCTGCGCGGCCTCGGCGGCGTTCTCCTTGCGGAAGGAGTCGTAGATCTGGAGCAGCACCTGCTTCTGCCGCTCGTTGATCGACGGGTCGGCCAGGATGACGGCGCGCGTCTCCAGCTCGTCCCGCTCCTTCTCGTCGAGGATCCCGGCCCGCACGTACAGCGTCTCGGCGGAGATCCGCAGCGCCTTGGCGACCTGCTGCAACACCTCGGCGCTGGGCTTGCGCAGCCCTCGCTCGATCTGACTCAGATACGGATTGGACACGCCCGCGGCCTCGGCGAGCTGCCGCAGTGACAGCTGCGCGGTGCGCCGCTGTTCGCGGAGGTACTCGCCAAGATTGCCGACGTTGAGCGATGCCATACCCCAGACCCTGCCAGTCCCCGCTAACTATTGCAAGCAGCCGCTTGCAATAGTTCCGTCACAGCCGACCCGCCTCACGCAGCCCCATCGGATCAACTGGACGACCCGGCGAAGGCTCGGCAGAGCGCTGAGGAGCAATCGCGCAGTGGGGTACTCCCAGCACGACATCGACTGTCTGATCAGTTCGGAGGAGGGGACTGAAGGATCCCCGGCTCCTCACTGCGAGCTCGGGCGCAACGCGTGTGCCACCTATCCACACTCAGGCCGCGCTCGCACCTGGTGATCCGTACGTCGCTATCTCAACCTCTGCCTCTCCTGGCGCGACGACACGGAACAGGCCGCGTGAACATCCACGGACTCTCCCGCCTCCGCGGACTGAACACGATGAGACCGCACATGGGACCACCAGCCGGCCAAAGCAGATTGAATGGCTCACCACCACCTCGCCGAGACCGGAACCCACCCGTCGGAGCCCTCCACCACCCGAGCGTCATCGACGCTCTCGCCCGCGGCGGAACCCGCGCTCCAGGCCCTCCCCGAACAACCCGGGCGCAACCACCCCCCAGAACGCTCAGATGTGCGCCTGCACGAAGCTGAGCTCTTGCCTGGGGACCCGAGTCCCGCTGGCGGCGCGACGACTCGTCGGAGAGGGATCCGCGCCACCGGCAAGGCCCGCCGCATCACGCCGCTCGTCGACGCCTACGTAACGGGAGCGAGCACGGGCGACGTCGGGCATACGCTCGTTGGGACGGAAGTACGCGTTCTCCCACACAGCATCCGAAACCCACAGGTTCCAAGTCTTGATCAGCAGTCCCAGCTGGAGCGGACTGACCGTGTTTCCGTTCCGAGGGCGGGCGGGGTTCTGGAAGTAGCGGCGAGCGACCCAGCGGGGGTCCGCCGTGTCCAAGTGCGCTCCAGAGATCAACCCTTGGAAGAATTCATCGGCCTTCAGGGTGTCACAGCCGTCCCTGTGCACCAAGTACGCGCAGGCCAGTGATGCGGCAGGGGCGGAATAGACCCCACTCCTGAGCGCCGTCATGAGCGGCAGGAAGTTAGGGAGGTCCGAATAGGTGTCCTGGAAGAAACGCACGACCTCGGCGTTGGTGTAGACGACAGACCGCCAGGCCGGCCAAGCAACGTTCCCACGTTCGGCATCGTAGAGCTGGAGCAGCCGGACGGTGGAGGAGATGGCCTTCGAATGCCGCTCGACACCAACGATGGACAACGCAGTGGCCGCCGAACGCGCCTTGCCACAGTCCATAATCGTCACAGTCGCATGGGGAACATCCCGCGCGACAAGGAAACTCCGCGACACCTGACTGATGATCACTGCCTCGAGACGATGCTGCCCCTGCAACGCCGCCCCATGCTCACACAACGACAGCACATCCGGGTTGTAGTCATCCCAGCTTCCACTGGACATATCACGCGCAAGCCGCTTCGCGTACGAAGAATCCAACTTACGCGGATTGCATCCATGAAGCCGGGTCTGCTCCAAGATCTCCGCCGCCGCAGCAGGGGTAACGGTCTCTCGCACCGGATCAGGCAGAGGTGCGAGAACGGACATGCTCTCGTCGTTCACGGGCGGACTCCGGTTGACTACGGGATAAAGACCATGAGCGGATTCCGTGGTGATGCCCTGCATCACCACGGCGTTTTCCCGGCTCACGTCGCTTGACCACATGACCTTGAGGCATGCGGATACGGGCCCCGCCCACCCGCCACAGGATCCGCTCTCCCAAGAAGCAGAGAGTAGCGAGGCCAGTGAGGGCAAAGCGAGCAAATACCCGTTAGATGCGAGAGGAATAAATCCCTCTGGGTGCTGTCACTCTGTATGTTTATGCAAAAAACCAAAGGTTCCGCCGAACGTACAGGCTCCCGCGGTCAGAGCGGACAGGGGCTGTCCGCCAGCGAACGCCACGAGGCAGGCCACACTGTTGGCGAAAGCGCAGGCCCCGAACAACACAAGCACTGTGCGCTGTTGAAACAGCGGGGTGCGCCCAAGGGCTCTGAGCGGTGCGTGCGTTGGTGAGGGCCAATGCGCAGGGCCAGCGCATGACGGCAAGAGATCCGCCGTACAGGCGACGGCTTCGCCGGGACTCCTGCGCCGCCACAGAGCGGCAGGTCCCCTGAGACTATGGGTCATGTCCGTGTGGATCCTTTCTGAGAGCATCACGGATAGTGACGGGAGCCCCATGCGCCGGGGCTCCTGTCACGCTCCATCGCACCAGGCCACACCACTCAAGATCAACGACTGCTGCCCGAATCAGCCCTGTGGCGTGGGCAGGAGAAACCAGGTGGCGCAACACGAGCCTTCTGGACTGCCTTGCCAGGTGGCAACAGCTTCCGCACCCACCGCGCCGGCGCACCCCTCTGGCATCGCCCTCAGGCAGCGGTCCGTACTCCGCGTCGGAGGCCGCGGAACAGGAAGCGCAGGGCTCTTCTCTATCAACCATCGCCACTCGCCGACCGTCGCCCGCGTACCCGCCCATGACAACTGTCCACGGACTCTGAGACGCCGGCCTCATACCTGAATGCAACTCTCATCCAGGGGAAGATGCACCTGAACGCCTTCGTTCCTGCTAGATACAGGAACGCGACCAGAGGTGCGGCGGCGTGAGGGAGTACGCGGTCCGTCTGCCCTTCTGATGCCAGACGTGGGAACGTCGCTGACGTTTACGACATCGGGCATGCCCTGGCTGGGTCGAAAATAGACGAGTTGCCACGTTTGGCCAGTAGCCCACAAGTTCCACGTCTTAATCAGGATACCCAGGTGATAAACACTGGTCATGTTGCCACGCCGGGGGCGCGAGGGGCCTTGGAAGTAGCGGCGCGCGACCCAGCGGGGGTCTACTGTGTCCAAGTTGGCACCCGATGCCAGCCCTTCAAAGAAGTCATCGGCTCTCGAGGTGTTCCCGCCGTCCCGGTGAACCAGGTACGCGCAGGCGAGCGAAGCGGCCGGGGATGAGGACATACCCGTCTTCAGGGCAGTCATCAGAGGCAGGAAAACTGCGAGGTCCTTGTAGGCGGTCTGGAAGAAGCGCACGATCTCGGCATTGGTGTAGACGACAGACCGCCAGGCAGACCACGGAACCTTGTCGCGTTCGACGTCGTAGTGCTGGAGCAGCCGGACGGTGGAGGAGATGTCCTTGGAATGCCGCTCGACACCAACGATGGACAACGCAGTGGCCGCCGAGCGTGCCTTGCCACAGTCCATAATCGTCGCAGTCGCATGGGGAACATCCCGCGCGACAAGGAAACTCCGCGACACCTGACTGATGATCACTGCCTCGAGACGATGCTGCCCCTGCAACGCCGCCCCATGCTCACACAACGACAGCACATCCGGGTTGTAGTCATCCCAGCTTCCACTGGACATATCACGCGCAAGCCGCTTCGCGTACGAAGAATCCAACTTACGCGGATTGCATCCATGACGCCGGGTCTGCTCCAAGATCTCCGCCGCAGCAGCAGGGGTAACGGTCTCTCGCACCAAGCCCGGTAGCGGTGTGGAGGCAAGCGCAGCGTCGTCGTTCACAGTCAGCTCCGGTGGCGTACTGGCGTATGGCAATCGGGAGACACTTCGTGTGCCAACCCATCCGAGCAGCTCAAAGATCGATTCTCCAAACTGGCGTCACCCGGTCCAGTGACGCCGCCATACGGAAGCACACCGACTCAGCGGTCGGCTGGCTCCGCCCCATAGACGGGCCCGCCGACAAAACACACCACGACGTCATTCAATCTGCGCTAGCGCCGACCGTAACGCGGTGACAGTGCGGGGCTTGATGACTACGAGCAACACAGCCCGATGAGCCCTAGGGGGTGTTGGGTTCGTTTCTGGGTGTGGTTACGTCCAGGTTGTTCGGGGAGGAGCTGACGGGCGTCTCGTCGCAGGTGGGAGCGGGTGGCGTTGGCCGAGGGCTCGTCGGTGTGGTTCGAGTGAGGAGATGAGAGCAGAGAGCCTTTCGGGGATGCTGTTGAACGTGGTCGCGATGCGCTGGTAGGTGGTGGGCTCTGGCGGTGGGTCGTTGTGTGGTCGTGAGGTGGGTGCGTCGATGACTGCCGGGTCGCGGCGGGTTCCGGCCTCGGCGAGGTCGATGGTGAGTCGTTCAGTCTGCTTTGGTCGGCTGGTGTCCTCAGGCGCGGTCTCATCGTGTTCAGTCCGCCGCTGCGGGAGAGTCCGTGAGCGTTCACGCGGCCTGTTCTGCGCCGTCACACCAGGAGAGACAGAGGTCGAGACAGCGGGGCATGTAATCCCGCAGCCCTTGAAGTTCTGGCTGGCTCAGACGCTTTCCGAGCGCCTCCTGCCGCGCTCGGCCGCCTAGGGCCTGTCGTCAAAGTCCCCTCGTCGCCCGGAGGGCGGCCTCGCGGCGTCTGGTGCGTGCTCTCGGCGTGCCGGGCGCAAGCCCGCGTACTGGACGTACTCGGGCTTTCGCCCGGTGCGGCGAGAGCGCGTGCCAGGCGTCGCGAGGCAGACGGAGTGTGACGACAGGCCCTAGCCCAGCAGGGCGATGCGGGCCTTGCTGTCGTGCCCGCTCGGGGCGCGCACCACCGTGTCGATGGTCACGATCAGCCTGGCAACGACATCGCCACTCCGTTCCAGGCCCCTTCTAGAACGTATCCAGTCCCGTGCCGGGACGTACCCGACCAGGCCCGGAGATAGTGCGGCAGGAGCCGTTTTAGACAGCCCACCCACTCTGGAAAGGCCGCACCTTTGCGCAGGTCGCAGGAGTCCGAGTTCCGGGCACCGACCGTGCCGCACCCTCCTGGTTCCGCTCAGTGGCCAGCCCCTCGCTCAACGCCTACCGCGCCCTGGGCAAGTCTTTGTCGTACGCAATCCGTTCACGGAGGCGGCCTTACCGCGCACACGACATGATGCGAGCGAGAAGCCATCGCAAGCAGGTGTTCCGAGGTCGACTGGCAGGGGGGCCAGTGTGAGCACCAACCGCGTTTGGTAGATGCGGCCTCGGCGCTTCGAGGCCAGACAACTGGTCCACGCCATTGCCATGTCGCGTGCAGAGCTCCTCATGGTCGACAAGGTCGATCCCCCGTCATCCAGCTGGCGGGATACCGGCGTCCACGGCATGGGGCCGCCCCAGGACTCGCTACTCAGTCGATAGCTTCGTTCGCGATGCCGTCGCAGCCGATAACAGGGACTGCTCTGCTCGGTGATCCGGGATCGTGGTGGCATCGGCGACCTTCCGCCCTCCTTGACCGGAACGGCTCACAACGGGCCGCCCACTCCGCCACCGCCGCGAAGTCCGCCGACGTCAGCCCCAGGTGCGGGTCCACCCGGCGCAGGAGCGTGGGGGCCGGATGGTGGGCCGAGGTCCAGGCGCGGTCGAGGGGGCGGAGCTCGTCGTCCAGCCAGGCGTACGGGCGGCCCGCCGCCCAGGCGGAGAGGGCGCGGGTCTTCCAGTGCAGGCCGCGCGGACCGGACGCGAGCGCCTCGCCGCCACCCTCGCCCTCGCCCTCGCCCTCGCCCTCGTCCTCGTCCTCGTCCTCGTCCTCGTCCTCGTCCGGCCAGTCGACCACCGGCAGGGGTGCCAGGCCCAGGCGCGGGGCGAGGAGTTCGTTGGCGGCGGCGCCCCAGGTGGTCGCCCAGACGAGCTCACAGCCCAGGGCGGAGAGGCGGGGGCCGTGTGCCGGGTCGAGGCGGCCGAGCAGGGGGTGGACGCCGGCCGGGGGCACGGGGGCGTGGACCGGGTGCGGGGCCGGGCCGCCGAAGGGGATCAGGGGGCCGTCGACGTCCAGGAACAGCAGGGGCCCGCCGGTCACTGGGACTGCCTCGCGCGGCGGGCGTTGTGGGGGCCCTGGTCGGGGGTGGCCAGGTGGCCGGTGGCCAGGAGGTTCAGGGCGTGGAGGAGGGCTTCGCGGTCCTGGGCGGGGAGGGAGGCCAGGGCGGTCTCGTGGACCGAGTCGACGATCCGCTGGCTCTCCTTCGCGACCCGCGCGCCCTCCTCGGTGACCGCGATGATCCGGGCGCGGCGGTCGGCGCTCGACGGGCGGCGTTCGGCCAGGCCCGCCTTCTCCAGGGCGTCGACGGTCACCACCATCGTCGTCTTGTCCATGTCGCCGATCTCGGCGAGCTGCGCCTGCGTCCGCTCCTGCTCCAGCGCGTGGACCAGGACGCAGTGCATCCGGGCGGTCAGCCCGATCTCGCCGAGCCGGGCGGCCATCCGCGTCCGCAGGACGTGGCTGGTGTGGTCGAGGAGGTAGGAGAGGTCGGGCTCGGTGCGTGCGGGCGCCATGGAGGTCATACGGACCAGGGTACCGAGAAAGACTGACCGAGATAGATAGTCCGCAACGGAACTATCTGTTAGCGTTCCATCTCGTCGACACCGTCGCCACGCACGGACCCCCCGCCCCGCACCCGCCCCGAAAGGGAGGCACCGTCATGCCCGCCTCACGCTGGACCGCCCTCGCCGTCCTCGCCACCAGCATGCTGATGACGATCCTCGACGGCAGCATCGTCACCGTCGCCATGCCCGCCATCCAGAACGACCTCGGCTTCTCCCCCGCCGGCCTCAGCTGGATCGTCAACGCCTACCTGATCGCCTTCGGCGCCCTGCTCCTGCTCGCCGGCCGCCTCGGCGACCTCATCGGCCGCAAGCGCGTCTTCCTCGCCGGGACCGGGCTCTTCACCGCCGCCTCCGTCCTCGCCGGACTCGCCGCCTCCCCCGCCGTCCTCATCGCGGCCCGCTTCCTCCAGGGCGTCGGCAGCGCCATGGCCTCCGCCGTCGGCCTCGGCATCCTCGTCACCCTCTTCACCGAACCCCGCGAACGCGCCCGCGCCATCGCCGTGTTCAGCTTCACCGGCGCGGCCGGCGCCTCCCTCGGGCAGGTCCTCGGCGGCGTCCTCACCGACGCCCTCGCCTGGAACTGGATCTTCTTCATCAACCTCCCCATCGGCCTCGCCGCCCTGCTCGCCGCCCTCCCCGCGCTGCCCGCCGACCGCCCCGCGCCCACCCGCGGCCGGGCCGACCTGCTCGGCGCCCTGCTCGTCACCTCCGGCCTCATGACCGGCATCTACGCGGTCGTCGGCATCGAGGAGCACGGAGCCGGCTCCGCCCGCACCCTGGGCCTCGGCGCCCTCGCCCTCGCGCTGCTCGCCGGCTTCTTCCGCCGCCAGGCCACCACCGCCGACCCGCTGCTCCCGCCGCGCGTCCTGCGCTCCCGCCGCGTCGGCGCCGCCAACCTGATCCAGATGCTGATGGTCGCCGCCCTGTTCTCCTTCCAGGTGCTGGTCGCCCTCCACATGCAGCGGGTGCTCGGCTACGGCGCCGCCGAGACCGGGCTCGGGATGCTGCCCGCCGCCGCCGTCGTCGGGCTCGTCTCCCTCGGCCTGTCGGCCCGCCTGATCACCCGCTTCGGCGAGCGCAACGTCCTGCTCACCGGCCTCGCCCTGCTCGTCGCCATGCTCGTCCTGCTCGCCCGGCTCCCCGTCCACGCCTCGTACGCCGTCGACCTGCTGCCCCCGATGCTGCTCGCCGCCGGCTTCGGACTCGCCCTGCCCGCGCTGACCGCGCTCGGCATGTCCGGCGCCGAGGAGGCCGACGCGGGCCTCGCCTCGGGCCTCTTCAACACCACCCAGCAGATCGGCATGGCCCTCGGCATCGCGGTCCTGTCCACCCTGGCCGCCGCCCGCACCGAGACCCTCACCGCCGCCGGCCGCTCCACCGCAGAGGCCCTCACCGGCGGCTACCACCTGGCCTTCGCCGTCGGCGCCGCCCTGCTGGTCGTCGCCTTCGGGCTCGCCCTCGCCCTGCTCAGGACCCCGAAGCCCGCGCCGAGCGAGCTCACCGTCGCGGCCTGAGCGGACGGGTCGGAAGACGGCTCAGAAGACGGCTCAGAAGACGTCGAGCGTCCACGCGCGCCGGGCGGACCGCAGCAACAGGTCCGCCCGCGCCGCCGCGCCCGGCGCCGCCTCCTCGATCCGGCCCAGCGCCACCAGCCGCGACACGGACTCGTCGCCCAGCGCCAGCCGCGCCAGCTCCGCCACGTCCAGCACCAGGTCCGGCGCCTCGGCGGTCGGCACGCAGGAGCCGCCCTTCGGCGAGGCGTCCAGCCGGAAGCGCCCGCCCGCCAGGCCCGCCGCGTCCCGCACGTCCAGGACGAGCGTGCCCTCCGTCGCGTACGTCCGCGGTTCGAGCACCTTCGGCACGTCGAGGACCCGCAGCCACAGCATGTCCGAGTGGGTCACCACCCGCGCCGCCCGCGGATCGGGCAGCAGCAGCGGCAGCGGGTCGTCCGGGGCCCGCCCGCCCGAGCGCACCTCGGTGACCCAGTCGATCGCGCACACGAACCGCCACAGCGCCCGCTCCGCCGCCGGACCGGCCGCCACCAGCTCCCGCACGCTGACCCTGCCGTCCGGCTGGTTCGCGTCGCTCCACTTGTCCTCGGCCGTGTAGGACACGTACCCCTCGGCCTCGCCCGACTCCCCCCGGTACACCGCGTGGTACGGCTCGGTCCACGGCTTGGCGCGGAAGCCGCCGCCGGTCACGAGCTCCCAGTTGCGGGGCGTGCGCGCGGTGACCCCGGCCCACCGCCCGGCCAGCCGCCGGTGCAGCGCGGGACCCAGCGCGCGGATTCCGGCGGCGTCGGTCAGCTCGACCTCCCCGCCGTCCTCCCCCGCGCCCGGCCCGCGCGGGTCGAGACCGGACCTGGCCACGTCGACGGACCACTCGGTCGCCCAGCTCGCCGGACCGAAGCCGAACCGCCCGTAGATCGGGTACTCGGCGGCGATCAGCGTCGCGCAGGCCGCGCCGCGCTCCTTCGCCGCCGCCAGGTCCTCCCGCATCATCCGGCTGAGCAGCCCGCGCCTGCGGTGGGTCGGGGAGACCGTGACGGCGCTGACCGCGTTCGCCGCGAGGGCGGCCCCGCCGACGGTGCTCAGCTCCTGGTCGAAGGAGCGGAAGGTGGCGACCAGCCGGCCCCGGTCGAAGGCGCCGAAGGTACGCGCCAGTTCGTGGTGCGGGAGCTTGTCCGCGACCTCCTCGTCCGGCACGACGGGCGGGTGCAGGAACGCCACCCGGATGGCCCGCAGCCACGCGCGGAACTCGGACTCGTCGATCGGACGCACCTCAAGGCTCATCCGGCCAACCTAAGCGCCGCCCGAAGCCGCCCGCACCCGGGTTTCCGGGGGCGCGCCCAGGCCCCGCGCCGCCCGGCCGCGTCCGCCCAGGGCCCTTGCCGCCGGCCCGCGTCCGCCCCGCCCCGGCCCGGCCCGCTCAGGCCAGCAGGTCGTCGACCTGCGCCTCGCCCTCGCGGTAGCGGCGGGCGATCTCGGCGCTGCAGTCGTCGGCGGTGTGCTGGAGCTCCTGCCGGCGCCGGGAGACCTGCTGCTCGTACCCGGCCAGCCGCCCCATCGCCGTGTGCAGCTCGGCGTCCGTACGGGCCGACAGGTCGGACAGCTCGACCTCGGACAGCATCTCGGCGGCCAGCCGCCGGTACTCCTCGCTGCGCGGCGTCGACAGCGTCACGTGCCGCGCCGACCTGGCCGCCGCCCCGCGCCGCGACGGCGCGTCGGCCAGGATCTCGGACAGCCGGTCCAGGACCGGCGCCTCCGGGTCGCTACGCCGCGCCAGCTCCGCGCGCAAGATGTCGATCCGGCCCTGCAGCATCCGCCGTACGTAGCTGAGGTCCGCCTCGTCGCCCTGCGCGTCGCGCCGCAGCGCCCGCAGCTCGGGCAGCCGCAGCGCGCCGAGATCCGGCCGCGACCGCTCCGGCAGGCCGGGCTCGGCGCTCCGCTGCGCGGGCGGGCGCCCGACGGCGCCGCCGGTTCGGAACAGCGGAACGGGACCGGACGGCGTGTGCCCGGTGCCAGGTGCACTCATGAGATTCGTCCCCTCGACCGGTGCGGAACCGCACCGCCTGACACGCATGGTGCCACTCCGCCCCCGGCCGACGCAGGCGGTCTGCACCCGTTCGGCCCTCGTTCCTTCGGCCGCCGGGACGATCGGTAGGTTGGTACGCATGCGAGCAGTGGTGCAGAGGGTGGACGGCGCGCGTGTCGTCGTCGCAGGGGAGACCGTCGGCGAGATCGTCGGCGAGGGGCTGTGCGTCCTGGTCGGGGTGACCCATGACGACACCCCCGAGAAGGCGGCGCAATTGGCCAGAAAGCTCTGGTCCGTCCGGGTGCTGGAGGACGAGAAGTCCTGCTCCGACGTGAACGCGCCGCTTCTCGTCATCTCCCAGTTCACCCTCTACGGAGACGCCCGCAAGGGCCGCCGCCCCACCTGGAACGCGGCGGCGCCCGGCCCGGTCGCCGAGCCCCTCGTCGACGAGGTGGTCGAGCAGCTGCGGCGGCTCGGCGCGCGCGTGGAGACGGGCCGCTTCGGTGCCGACATGCGCGTGTCGCTCACCAACCACGGCCCGTTCACGGTCCTGATCGAGGTCTGACCCCGCCCGCTTCGGCGGGGGCCGCGCCTACGGCTCGACGACCGTCTCCTGCGCGGCGGCGGTCGTCCCGGCCACGAGATCGGCGTCGACCGGCACGTTCCGCTTCACCAGCGCCAGCGCGATCGGCCCCAGCTCGTGGTGGCGCGCCGAGCTCGTGACGAAGCCGAGCTGCCGCCCCTCCGCGCCGTCGGCGGCGAGCCGCACCGGCGTGCCGTGCCCGGGCAGCAGCACCTCGCTGCCGTCCAGGTGCAGGAAGACCAGGCGCCTCGGCGGCTTGCCCAGGTTCTGCACCCGGGCCACGGTCTCCTGGCCTCGGTAGCAGCCCTTCTGGAGGTGCACGGCGCCGGGGATGAGCCCCAGCTCGTGCGGGATCGTGCGGTGGTCGGTCTCGAAGCCGAGCCTCGGCCGGTGCGCCTCGACCCGCAGCGCCTCGTACGCGAGGACGCCGGCCGCCGGGCCGTGCGTCCCCGCGAAGGACTCCAGGCCGGCGCGCGGCAGGAAGAGGTCCCGGCCGTACGCCGTCTCGCGCACGACCACGCCCTCGGGCGCCTCGGCGACCGAACCGGCCGGCAGGTGCACGACGGCGAAGTCCTCGGTGCGGTCGGCGACCTCGACCCGGTAGAAGAACTTCATCGACTCCAGATAGCCGACCAGCTCGGCGCGGGTGCCGGGCTCGACGTGCGCCCAGACCGTCTCGCCGTCGTCGACGAGGTACAGGGCGTGCTCGATGTGCCCGTTCGCGGAGAGGATCAGCGCCTCGGTGGCCTGCCCCGGCGGCAGGTCGCTGACGTGCTGGGTGAGCAGCAGGTGCAGCCAGCTCAGCCGGTCGTCGCCGGTGACGGTGATGACGCCGTGGTGCGAGAGGTCGACGAATCCGGTGCCGTCGGCGAGGGTCCGCTGCTCGCGGAACAGATCGCCGTAGTGCGCGGCGACGCCTTCGTCACGGCCCTCGGCGGGGACGGCGCCGGGCAGGGACAGCAGGGGGCTCTTCATGTCCCCAAGACTACGACTCGGCGCCGGCTGCCTTCCGGGCGCAGTCCCGGCAGCGGCCGAAGATCGCGAAGTGCTTCATGTCGGTCTCGAAGCCGAAGTCCCGGCGGAGCTTCGCGGTGAAGTCGGCGGCGACCTCGACGTCGGCCTCGATGACCTCGGTGCAGTCCCGGCAGACCAGGTGGAGGTGGTGGTGCCGGTCGGCGAGGTGGTAGGTCGGGGCGCCGTGCCCGAGGTGGGCGTGGCTGACCAGCCCGAGCTCCTCCAAGAGCTCCAGGGTCCGGTAGACGGTGGAGATGTTGACGCCGGCGGCGGTCTTGCGGACCTCGACGAGGATGTCGTCGGGGGTCGCGTGCTCCAGCACGTCCACCGCCTCCAGGACAAGCTGGCGCTGGGGCGTCAGCCGGTAGCCGCGCTGCCGCAGGTCGCTCTTCCAGTCGGTGCTCACCACGCCCCCCAGTGTAGGAGGGCGCGGCGCACCGTGGCACGGCCCCGCTCGGCCTACTTGAAGAAGGCGATGCCGTCGTCCGGCATGTCGGGGAGGTTGCGCGCCATCTCGGCGACCTCCTCGGGGGTGACGACCTTCTTCAGGTGCGCCGACATGTAGGGCCGCAGCGGGACCTCGGGGGTGGCCTTCTCGCCGACCCACATGAGGTCGCTGTTGACGTAGCCGTAGAGGCGCTTGCCACCGCTGTACGGGCCGGAGGCCTCGGTGCGGGCGACGGCGTCGGTCGCGATGTCGATCTGCGGCTTCTGGTGGGCGAGCTCGCCGTACCAGACCTCGACGACGCCCTGGTCACGGACCATGACGACCTCGACCTTGCGGTCCTTGTCGATGCGCCAGTAGCCGCTCTCGCTCTCCAGCGGGCGGACCTTGCCGCCGTCGGCGTCCAGGACCCAGGAGTGCGAGTGGTACTCGAGGAAGTCCCGGCCGTCGTGGCTGAACGTCACGGACTGACCGAAGTTGCACTTCTCGGCGCCGGGGAAGTCGGAGACGCCCGCGCCCTCCCACGTGCCGAGGAGGAACGCGAGGGGGACGAGGTCCGGATTGAGGTCGGACGGAATCGAGATCATGAGCAGCTCAGGCGATCTGTGATGGAGTGGTTAGCGCTGGCCCTGGTACAGCTTCTTCACGGTCAGTCCGGCGAAGGCCAGGACCGCGACGCAGACGAGCGCCAGCAGGACTTCGAAGAAAACGATCACTTTGGTGCTCCTCGACTGAGCGGTGAAGGCGGAACGGGCCGGACCCCAGCTTAGTGGGCCGGGGTCCGGGGTTCTCGGTGAGGTGGGTCTCGGGGTGACGGCGGGGCCGATCAGCCGAGCAGCTGGTTCTGCAGGGTCACGGTCTGCTGGAAGGGCACGGGCGCGGCCTCGCCCGCGCGGGACTGGCGGACGACCGCGAGCGTGTCACCCGCCTGGATGTACGCCCAGCGGGTCTGCTCGGGACCGTAGGGCTTCGGCTCCTCGAAGATGTACGGCCGGGTGCCCTCGACGTCGATGTCGTCGCCGTAGCCCCCCAGCTTCGCGCCCCGCACGCCGGGCGGCAGGATCTCCGGGACGGCGTCGCCGTCGTCCGAGGCCACCAGGGTGTCCTTGAACTCCTCCGCGTACGCGACCGACCCGAACCGCAGCAGGTGGACACTGCTGCGCGTGCCGTCCGGCATGGTCCAGGACCGGACCGCGATGTGCCGCAGCGTCGAGTCGGCGAGGGCCTGGGCGAGACCGGGCCGGTCGTCCTTCTCGTACAGGGACAGGAAGGCGTCCGTGGTCGCCCAGCCGCCGTCCGCCTTCGCGTCGACCTTGGCGCCCGCCGGGGCGGGCAGCAGCAGGCGGCGCACGTCCGCGTGGTGGACCTCGCCTTCGTTGCCGTCGGCGAAGGGCCGGGGGGAGCCCTCGGGCAGCGCCGGAAGGCTGAGGCGCGGGTAGTCCCAGCGGCCGTCGCTCTCGGTGGCGAGGCCGGGGACGTCGGTGCGCTCCATGGAGGTGATGCCGGCGGCCGTACCGGCGCCGACCCCGCCGCAGACCAGGACGGCCGCCGTCCAGCGGGCGACGGCCCCGAGCACCCGCCGCCGCTTCCCGGAAGGAGCGGCGCTCCCGACGGCCTCGGCCTCGACGGCCTCGGCCTCGACGGCCTCGGCCTCGACGGTCTCGGGCGCGGTCTCGGGCGCGGTCTCGGCCGGGACACCCTCGGGCGCGACGGTCCCGTCCTCCTCCACGGCCGTCAGCTGCTCGCTCATACGTACTCCCCCGGGGACTTGATGTGGTCGAGCTGCTTCTTCACCAGCTCGGCGACGGAGGCCTTCTCGAAGGGCTGCGCTCCGTACGCGCGGACGGAGACCAGCAGGTCGGAGTCGTACGCGGAACAGGTCATGCCGCCGAGGTCCGTGTCGGACCGGTCGTCCTTCGTGTCGTTCCCGCCCTCCTCGAAGTCGGGCAGCAGATAGCAGGCCGAGTTCTTGTGGCCCTCGATCTTCGGGCCCTTGGGGAACTTCAGGAGCTCGCCGAGCTCCTTCTTGAGCGCGTGCAGGTCGTGGACCCGCTGCTTGTTCTTCATCCGGATGATCTGGACCTCGACGACGAGGTCGTTCGAGTCCGCGGTGAACGAGCGCACGCCGACGCCCTGGACGCCGAGCCGGTCGATCCGCTTCTCGAAGTCGCGGCGCTTCTTGCCGGAGAGCCCGCGCGCGTCGCCCTTCAGCAGGGCGGCGGCCTCCTTCTCGCCGAGCTCACCGTCGTTCCCGTACGACTCGATGTCCGGCCCGAGCCCGAAGCCGCTCGGGACCGGCAGCAGGAGCCTGCTCATCGGTGTGTCCGCGCGGCCCCGGGCGGCGTGGGCGGCGGGGTCCTCGGCGGGCTTGCCGGACGGGTCCTCCCAGGCGATCGTCCCGGCCGACCGGTCGGCGTTCGAGACGGTCACGGCGGTGTAGGCGATGCCCCCGCCGGCGGCACCCAGCACGAGGACGGCGGGCAGGACGATCCCGAGCCACTTCCGGCCCGGCGCGGGGACCGGGACCGCCTCGGCGGTCCGATGCTGCTCCGTCACAGACGCTCCAGCTGCTTCTCGGCCAGCGCGCGGATGTCGCTCTTGCTGACCTTCTTCGTGTCGTAGATGTTGATGTCGACCATCACGTCACCGCGCTGGAAGACGGCCCGCGCGCGGTAGAGGTCGAGATAGCCGGCTTCCTTGTGCACCGGATAGAGGTAGTAGCGGCCGTTGCCGCTGCCCTTGATCGGGTCGCCGTCGTTGCCGGCGTGCTCCTTCTCCGGCATGTAGTCCCGCTGCCCCTCGGCGTGCTCGACCGCCCCGAGCGCGTCCGACGGCCGGAACTGCACCAGCTTGACGACCGTCGAACGGTCGGCGCCGGAGTCCCAGCTGCGCACGGCGACACGGCGCACCCGGTTCTCGCTGAGGGACTCCAGCATCCAGCTCTCGTCCTTGAAACCCGCGGCGTACGAGGAGAGGTCGTACCAGCCGTCCGGCGCCGCGAACTCGCCCGCGCGGCCGCCGGGCGGCCTCGGCACCAGGAGCCTGCGCAGGTCCCCGTCCGTCTTCGCCTGGCGGTCCTCGGCCACCGGCAGCGGCTCGGGCTCCCGGCCCTTCGGGAGCGGCTTGGCCGGGTAGGCGAGGCCGGGCTGGTTGAGGGCCGGCAGCGCGGTGGGCTCGCGCTGGGCCTGGACTCCGTAGCCGACGGCCGTGCCGCCGATGACGCCCAGGACGGCGGCGATGCCGATGAGCGCGACCGTGCGCCCGATCCGGCGCGGAGGCCGGACCTCGACGACGGTCTCCGTCGCCTGGTCCGGAGCGGATTCCACCGCTTCCGTCGCTTGTGTCGCTTCCAAAACAGTCCCCCCACGAGACGAGAAGCGCGGATTCCGTGACCCGCGCACTCCACTGACACGTGAGATCCACCGGGGGTTGCGGAAGCTCGCATTACAGTTCGGTATATGGCGAAGAAGCTCGTGATCAAGGTGACCGCCGGGGCCGACGCCCCCGAACGCTGCTCCCAGGCCTTCACGGTGGCGGCCGTCGCCGTCGCCAGCGGCGTGGAGGTCTCGCTCTGGCTGACCGGCGAGTCCTCGTGGTTCGCCCTGCCCGGCCGCGCGGCGGAGTTCGAGCTCCCGCACGCCGCGCCGCTGCCGGACCTGATCGACTCGATCCTGGCGGCCGGCCGGATCACCCTGTGCACCCAGTGCGCGACCCGCCGGGAGATCACCGAGGAGGACGTCCTGGAGGGCGTCCGCATCGCGGGCGCGCAGGTCTTCGTCCAGGAGGTCATGGGCGAGGGGACGCAGGCGCTCGTCTACTAGGGCCTGTCGCCTGCCAGGGCCGCCACGGGGGCGGCCCGGCCTCCGCTAGTCGCCGTCCTCCCGGTCCCGGGGGCCCTTCTTCCCGTCCAGCTCGTCCCACCACTCGTCGGACTTCCGGTCCCCGGAGGGGTCGTCCCACCAGCGGTCCTCCGGCCCCCTCCGGTTCGCGGTCATCGCGGCGACCGGGGGGATCAGCATGGCGACCACGCACATGCCGATGGCGACGGGGACCGAGAAGAGGCGCACGACGGCCCAGGCGCCCACGAAGAGGACCAGGCAGGCACCCATCATCCAGAAGTAGACGCGCCTACGCCGTGCGTACACGTCTCCAGCGTACGGCCGGGGGCCTCGGCCGGGAAGGCGCGCGGCGGGCAAGCCGAAGGGCCGTGCCCCGAGCCTGGTGATGGCGTCCAACCCCCCAGGAGGCACGGCCCTCCGGCCGTTCGTGAACCGCGGGTCAGACCGCGATGGCGACCTCGGCCAGGCCGCCCTTCTGGGCCACGACCTCGCGGTCGGCGGTGCCGCCGGGGACCAGGGCGCGGACGGTCCAGGTGCCCTCGGCCGCGTAGAAGCGGAACTGGCCGGTGGCGGAGGTCGGGACCTCGGCCGTGAACTCACCGGTCGAGTCCAGGAGGCGGACGTAACCGGTGACGGGCTGGCCGTCCTTGGTCACGAAGCCCTGGATCGTGGTCTCGCCGGGCTTGATGGTCGAGGCGTCGGGGCCGCCGGGCTGCGCTCCGCACATGGTGGGAATCCTTACGGTCGAGGGGTCCTGGGGAGGAGGGGTTACTTGTTGGCGCCGAGCTCGATCGGCACGCCGACGAGGGAGCCGTACTCGGTCCACGAGCCGTCGTAGTTCTTGACGTTCGGGACCTCCAGCAGCTCGTGCAGGACGAACCAGGTGAGCGCGGAGCGCTCGCCGATGCGGCAGTAGGCGACGGTGTCCTTCGCCAGGTCCACCCGCTCGTCCTCGTAGAGGGCCTTCAGCTCCTCGTCCGACTTGAAGGTGCCGTCGTCGTTGGCGTTCTTCGACCACGGGATGTTGCGGGCGGACGGGACGTGGCCCGGGCGCTGCGACTGCTCCTGCGGGAGGTGGGCCGGCGCGAGCAGCTTGCCGGAGAACTCGTCGGGCGAGCGCACGTCGACCAGGTTCTGCACGTCGATCGCGGCCACGACGTCGTCGCGGAAGGCGCGGATCGAGGTGTCCTGCGGCTGGGCCTTGTACGCGGTGGCCGGGCGGCTCGGGACCTCGGAGCCGTCGACCAGGTCGCGGGAGTCGAGCTCCCACTTCTTGCGCCCGCCGTCGAGGAGCTTGACGTCCTGGTGGCCGTAGAGCTTGAAGTACCAGTAGGCGTAGGAGGCGAACCAGTTGTTGTTGCCGCCGTAGAGCACGACCGTGGTGTCGTTGCCGATGCCCTTGGCGGAGAGGAGCTTCTCGAAGCCCTCCTGGTCGATGAAGTCGCGGCGGACCGGGTCCTGGAGGTCCTTCGTCCAGTCGATCCGGATGGCGTTGCGGATGTGGTTCTTCTCGTAGGCCGAGGTGTCCTCGTCGACCTCGACCAGGGCGACCTGGGGGTTGTCGAGGTTGGCCTCGACCCAGTCGGCGTCGACCAGGACGTCGCTGCGAGCCATGCTGTTCTCCTCCGGGGCAGTGTGCGGCGGTTCGTGCGGTTCGTGCGGGTACGCGCCATCGCCGTCGGGCGATGGTGGTGCTGCTGCGCAAAAGGTGGCCCCGACGTCACGTCGTAGGGCCCGAGGAATACGGGAGCAGTGCGTCCCGCTCAGACCGGGCGACAGAGCATGGCGGCGACGCGGCACAGGTCTACTGCCCGCCGCTTCGTGAGGTCCGCCTGTCGCTTCATGCCCTCGATCGTAGGGACGGACAGGCGGCCGTGTCACCGGTGTGTCGTATTTTGAGACACGATCGTCCACCATGCGGGATGAGAAGAGGGGCCCGGGGCGCCCGGGAGCCCGTGGGGCGACGTGTCCCGGTTCCGCTTCTGCGGATCGGACAGGGGTGTCTCAGTATGTGATCAGCCCGCCTCGGATACGGGCCGGGGCGGGCTGGAATATGCCGATTCGCACGGGTGGCGCGGGTGCGCGGGACGGCGCGCGGGGCGGGCGCGGGACGGGGCGGGCGCGGGGCGTCAGCCCGCCAGGACCACGTCCCGGCCGGTCACCGAGATCGCCAGGCCGTCCGCCCGCGCCTCCACCTTCGACAGCGTCATGCCCTTGGGCAGGCCCTCGATCCGGCGGTCGAAGTCGGTGCGGGCGCGCACCAGGCCCTCCAGGCCCGGGATGCCCTCGCCGGGCACCGCGTCGGCGCGCACCCGCAGGGTGTCGCCCTCCACCAGCGTCACCGTCGACACCACGCTGCGCGTGAGCGAGCGGCCCATCACCCTCACCCCGCCGGTGACCTTCAGCTTGCCGTCGCCGCCGTAGGCGACCTGGACGTCCCGCCCGGAGGCCGCGCCCAGGTCCGCGTACGAGATCAGCGCGGTGCCGGTGGCGGTGGCCGCGCGGGCGCTCGTGTAGCCCTCGCCGAGGGTGACGTCGCGCAGGGAGGCGGTCAGCTCGCCGATCCGCACCGGGCGGCCCCCGGCGCTCGCCCGGACCCCGGTCAGCCGCACCTCGACCTCGTCGAGGCGCTTGCCGGCGACCTGGGTGAGGAAGGGGAAGCCCTTGATGTCCACGTCGGTGGACTCGGCGCGGACGGCTCCCAGGCTCACCCGGCCGGCCGCCTCCGACTCCGCGTAGGCCACCGCCAGCCGGTCCACGCCGACGAGGATCCCGCCGAGCACGATGGCCAGGATCAGCAGAGTCCGCAGTGCCCGCATGGTTCCCATCCCTTGAGATTCCCCCGGGACGGCCCCGGGACGGCGCCGGAAAAGCTTCCGGCCCTCGACACGGTGATCGACGTGTCGGAGGGCCGGACGGTTCCCCGCGGGACTGTGGCGACGGTTACCCCAGGGCGCGTCCCAGCAGGTAGACGGCGGGCGCGGCGGCGGTCAGCGGCAGCGCGATCCCGGCCGTCATGTGCACGAAGCGGGAGGGGTAGTCGTAGCTGGCGACCCGGAGCCCGATCAGGGCGCAGGCCCCGGCCCCCAGGCCGAGCAGCGCGCCGGAGGAGCCGAGGCCGGTGAGCCCGCCCGCGGCGATGCCGCCGCCGGCCGCCGCGAGCAGCGCCACGACCACGGAGACCGGGCCGGGTAGCGGCACCGCGCGGGCCAGCACGGCCACGGCGACCGCGGCGCCGCCGACGACCACGGCGTCCGGGTCGGCGGCGAGGTGCCCGGCGGCCAGCACCGCGAGGGCCGCCGAGGCGACCGTCGCCATCAGGCCGTACATCCGCTCGTCGGGGTCGGCGTGGCTGCGCAGCTGGAGCACGAGCGCCAGCAGCACCCAGACGCCGAGGGTGCCGAGGATCGCGGCGGGCGCGTTCTCCCGGCCGGCGGCGAGCAGGGCGACGTCGGCGGTGACGCCGCCGAGGAAGGCGAGGGCGATGCCCTGCCGGGCCGGCCACATGCCGTTGAGGCGGAACCAGCCGGCGGCGGTGACCGCCTGGAGCAGCACCAGCGGGACCAGCAGCCCGTACGGGCCGACCCAGGCGCCGGCCGCGAGCAGGGCGCCGAGGACGGCGGTCAGCGCGGCGGGCCGCATCCCGGGCTCGATGACCGGCGAGCGGCCCTCGGCGCGGGCCCGCTGGGCGTCGGTGACCCGGGAGTTCCCGCCGAGGGTGGGCGCCGAGTACGCGGGCCCCCCGGGCCCCTCCTCGGCCGCGGGCGGCTCGGCGACGGCGACCGGCTCGGGGGCCTCGTACGCGTAGGCCGGAGGCTGGTACGAAGACCGCGCCGGGGCCTGCGGCTGGTGCTGCGGCGGCTGGTACCGCTGCGGCGGGTGCTCGTACGCGGGCGGGTACGCCGCCGGGGCCTCCGGCGGCAGCGGGTGCCCGGTGCCGGTGCCGTACGTGTGGCCGTACTCCTGCCCGTACCCCTGGCCGTATCCCTGCCCGTATCCGCCCTGGGCCTGCGGCCCGGCGGACGGACCGGCCTGCGGACGGACCGTCGGCTGGTACTGGGTGTCCCAGGTCTGGCCCTCCCACGTCTGGGTGACGTGCGGGTCGTACGGCTGACCGCCCTGGCCGCTCTGCCGCGGCTCGTACGGGACGTGCTGGTCACTGCTCATGG
Source organism: Streptomyces sp. NPDC042100 (assembly GCF_055582325.1). Taxonomy (NCBI): domain Bacteria; kingdom Bacillati; phylum Actinomycetota; class Actinomycetes; order Kitasatosporales; family Streptomycetaceae; genus Streptomyces; species Streptomyces sp. NPDC042100. Next base: position 41,122 of record NZ_JBVJDK010000001.1, on the reverse strand, counting down.
CGTGCGGTTCACCCTCCTGCGAACGGGGGGAGCACCTCGACCGTGCCGCCCTCCGCCAGCCGTACCGTCTCATGGGCGCGGGTGCCGACGGGGTCGCCGTCGATCAGGAACGAGCACCGCAGCAGGACCCGGGCCAGCTCGCCGGGGTGCCTCTCGCGGGCCGCGTCGAGCGCCTCGGCCAGGGTCTGCGCGGCGTACGGCTCCTCGGCCACGCCCGCCGCCGCCTTCGCGGCGGCCCAGTAGCGGATGGTCCCCGCTGCCATAGCGGCACTCCCTTCGTTCGTGTCGCGCCGCCCCCCATGATGGGCTATGGCCGCGCGAGCCAGCGGCCGAGCCGGTCCAGGAGCTCCGGACCGGCCGCGTTCTCCGCGTGTCCCATGCCGTGTTCCAGCCACAGCTCCGCCGCGCCCTCCGGCGCCGCGGCGAGAAGGCCGCGCGGGTGGTCGAGCGGGAAGTACGGGTCGCGGTCGCCGTGCACGACGAGCAGCGGGGTCGGCGCGATCAGCGGCACCGCCTCCACCGGGGAGAGCGGCACCGGGTCCCAGTCCTTGGCGTCGATGCGGGTGCCGAGGCCGTAGCGCCCGACCAGTCGGCCGGTCCGGCGGGTGATCAGCCAGTGCACCCGGCGCATCGAGGGCGTCCCCCGGTAGTACCAGCGCGCCGGGGCGCTGACGGCGGCGACGGCGTCGGTGTGCGCGCCGGTGCCGCGCTCCAGGGCCGCGTGCCGCAGGACCACCGAGCCGCCCATGGAGAAGCCGGCCGTGACCACCCTTGTGTGGCCGAGCGCGCGGGCCCAGCGGACGGCCGCGGCCAGGTCCAGGACCTCCCGGTCGCCGACGGTGGAGCGCCCGCCGGAGCCGCCGTGGCCTCGGAAGGAGAAGGTGACGACAGCGGCGTGGGCGCGCAGGGCGAGGGCGGCGCGCCGGAGCGCGGGGCGGTCGACCGAGCCGGTGAACCCGTGCGCGAGCACCACCGCCGTATCGGTGACACTTGCCGTGGACGGTTCGTAAACCGCCTCGATCCGGACACCGTCATCGGTACGCAACATCACGCGGCGGACGTCGTGATCATGGACGGAAGTGAGCGAGGAAACATCCACCATGTGAAATCGGCCCTCTGCCTCGGAACTCATGTGGGCTATTCTGCTTGCCGGAGGATCCGGGCAACGCAGCCCCCGGGTCCTTTTGTGTTTTCCGACCGTTGTTACGGGCGGATTACCGAAAGCTCTCAGGGCGCGAGAGCCGAAGGCCACGAAGGCCACAACGGAAAGCAGTGCCGCAGACGTCCTCGCAGGGACCGAGGAGGAACCGACGTCATGGACGAGCTAAGCCAGCACGACCGGAAGACCCGGAACACGACGACCCGGGCAGGTGGGGCGCGATGAGCTCACTGCTGCTCCTGACCAATGCCCTCCAGCCGTCGACCGAGGTGCTCCCCGCCCTCGGCCTGCTGCTGCACAACGTGCGCGTGGCCCCCGCCGAGGGCCCGGCGCTCGTCGACACCCCCGGCGCCGACGTGATCCTCGTCGACGGGCGCCGCGACCTCCCGCAGGTCCGCTCGCTGTGCCAGCTGCTGCGCTCCACGGGGCCCGGCTGTCCGCTGATCCTGGTCGTCACCGAGGGCGGCCTCGCGGCCGTCACCGCCGACTGGGGCATCGACGACGTGCTGCTCGACACCGCGGGCCCGGCGGAGGTCGAGGCGCGGCTGCGGCTGGCGATGGGCCGGCAGCAGATCGTCGCGGACGACTCCCCGATGGAGATCCGCAACGGCGACCTGTCGGTGGACGAGGCGACGTACAGCGCCAAGCTGAAGGGGCGGGTCCTGGACCTGACCTTCAAGGAGTTCGAGCTGCTCAAGTACCTGGCCCAGCACCCGGGCCGGGTCTTCACCCGCGCCCAGCTGCTCCAGGAGGTCTGGGGCTACGACTACTTCGGCGGCACCCGGACGGTCGACGTCCACGTACGGCGGCTGCGGGCGAAGCTCGGGCCGGAGCACGAGTCGCTGATCGGGACCGTCCGCAACGTGGGCTACCGCTTCGTCACCCCGGAGAAGCCGGACCGGACGGACCGGGCCAACGTGACGGACCGGGCCAATGTGACGGACCGGGCCGGCCGGATGGCGGCCGAGGAGGCGCGCGTCAAGGAGCCGGTCCGGGAACTCACTCCGGTGGAGGACCGCTGACGTGGCGTATGCCACAACGCGACCTGCCGGTAGGTAGGTCACCCCGCGTAGACTGCCGCGCGTGGCCAAGGTGACGCGGGATGACGTAGCGCGACTGGCGGGTACTTCGACCGCGGTCGTGAGTTACGTCATCAACAACGGACCCCGGCCGGTCGCCCCGGCCACGCGCGAGCGTGTCCTCGCCGCCATCAAGGAGCTGGGCTACCGCCCCGACCGGGTGGCCCAGGCGATGGCGTCGCGGCGCACCGACCTCATAGGCATGGTCGTCCCGGACGCCCGCCAGCCCTTCTTCGCCGAGATGGCGCACGCGGTCGAGCAGGCCGCCGCCGAGCGCGGGAAGATGGTCCTGGTCGGCAACTCCGACTACCGCACCGAGCGCGAGATCCACTACCTGCGGGCCTTCCTCGGGATGCGGGTCTCCGGCCTGATCCTGGTCAGCCAGGGCATGAGCGAGCAGGCCGCGAGCGAGATCGAGGCGTGGGACGCGCGCGTGGTGCTGCTGCACGAGCGGCCCGAGGCGATCGACGACGTCGCCGTCGTCACCGACGACATCGGCGGCGCCCAGCTCGCCGTCCGGCACCTGCTGGAGCACGGGCACCCGTACGTGGCCTGCATGGGCGGCATCCCGAACACCCCGGCCGTCGGCGACCCGGTCGCCGACCACGAGGAGGGCTGGCGGCGGGCCATGGTGGAGGCCGGGCTCTCCGTCGAGGGCCGGCTCTTCCAGGCCCCGTACAACCGCTACGACGCCTACCAGGTGGCGCTCAAGGTGCTCGCCGGCCCCGACCGGCCGCCGGCCATCTTCTGCTCGACCGACGACCAGGCCTTCGGCGTGCTGAGGGCCGCCCGCGAGCTGCGCATCGACGTGCCGACCGAGCTCGCCGTGGCGGGCTTCGACGACGTCAAGGAGGCGGCGCTGAGCGACCCGCCGCTGACCACCGTCTACTCGGACCGCCCGGCGATGGCGCGGGCCGCGGTCGACCTGGTGCTCGACGACTCGATCCGGGTCTCCGGCTCGCGCCGGGAGCGGGTGAAGCAGTTCCCGTCGGCACTGATCGTGCGCCGCTCCTGCGGCTGCGGCTGAGCCGGACGACTCCGCCGGGCGGGGCCGCCCCCGCCCGGTCTTTATATCGGGCATACGGGCTTCTGTCGGGCTTCTCACTCCGCGCTCAGGCCGTTCTCATGAACGGCGCCGATCGTCGTCACCATGACGGAAAACCAGCAGCCCCAGCAGCAGCCGTACTACCCGCCGCGGCCGCCGTACGACCCGGCGGAGCCCATCAGCACCGAGCCGGGCACCACCGTCTGGCCGTCCGGCGGGCAGCACACCCCGGCCGGCGGCTACCCCCCGCCGCCGCCCCCGCACCAGCCCGCCCACGCCGCCCCGGCGCCCGCCCCCGGGCCGCGCCGCCGGGCCAGGCGCGGCGTCGGCCTGATGGCCGCCGTGGCCATCGCCGCGGCGGCGATCGGCGGCGGCACCGCCACCCTCGTCGAGCGCTGGACCTCCGACGGCGCGGCCACCGCGAGCGGCTCGGTCTCCGGCACGAACGTCTCCGCGAGCAGCAAGGGCACGGTCGCCGGGGTCGCCCAGGCGGTCTCCCCGTCGATCGTGGAGATCTCCGCGAGCTCCACCTCCGGCAAGTCCACCGGCTCCGGCGTGATCATCACCGGCGACGGCGAGATCGTCACCAACAACCACGTCATCTCCGGCGCCTCCCAGATCACGGTGCGGACCTCCGACGGCAAGAGCTACCCCGCCAAGGTCGTCGGCACCGACCCCGACAAGGACCTGGCGCTGATCAAGCTGGACGGCGCCGCCGGCCTCAAGGCGGCCACCCTCGGCGACTCCTCCACGATGCGGGTCGGCGACGAGGTCGTCGCGATCGGCTCCCCCGAGGGCCTCACCGGCACCGTCACCAGCGGCATCATCTCCGCCCTCGACCGCGACGTGACCGTCGCCAAGGACGAGGGGGGCCAGAGCGGCCAGGGCCAGGACGGCCAGGGCGGCCAGGGCGGCCAGGGACAGCAGTGGGACCCCCGGCAGGGCTGGCCCTTCGAGTTCGGCGGGCAGCAGTTCAACGGCGACACCGGCTCGTCCAAGACCACGTACAAGGCGATCCAGACCGACGCCTCGCTCAATCCCGGTAATTCCGGCGGCGCGCTGATCAATATGAACGGCGAGATCATCGGAATCAATTCGGCCATGTATTCGCCCAGCTCCGGCGGCGGCTCCACGGCCGGCAGCGTCGGCCTCGGATTCGCCATCCCCGTCGACACCGTCAAGGCCGACCTGAACAGCCTGCGCTCGGGCGGTGCCGCCTGAACACATGGGACGCTGGCCCCATGACTGGCCAGCAGAACGAAGCCGAACGCGCCGAGCGCATCCTCATCGTCGACGACGAGCCCGCCGTGCGCGAGGCGCTGCGCCGCAGCCTCGCCTTCGAGGGGTACGCGACCGAGGACGCCGTCGACGGGCTCGACGCGCTCGCCAGAATGGAGACGTACGCGCCCGACCTCGTCGTCCTCGACGTCCAGATGCCCCGCATGGACGGCCTCACCGCCGCCCGCCGCATCCGCGCCGCCGGCTCCACCGTGCCCATCCTCATGCTCACCGCCCGCGACACCGTCGGCGACCGGGTCACCGGGCTCGACGCCGGCGCGGACGACTACCTGGTGAAGCCCTTCGAGCTGGACGAGCTCTTCGCCCGGATCCGCGCCCTGCTGCGCCGCAGCTCCTACGCGGCGCAGCAGGCCGACCAGCTCCCCGAGGGCGACGTGCTCGCCTTCGAGGACCTGCGGATGGACCTCACCACCCGCGAGGTGACCCGGGGCGGGCGGCCGGTGGAGCTGACCCGCACCGAGTTCACCCTGCTCGAACTCTTCCTCGCGCACCCCCGGCAGGTCCTCACCCGGGAGCAGATCCTCAAGACCGTGTGGGGCTTCGACTTCGAGCCCAGCTCCAACTCCCTGGACGTGTACGTGATGTACCTGCGCCGCAAGACCGAGGCCGGCGGCGAGCCGCGCCTGGTCCACACCGTGCGCGGGGTCGGCTACGTGCTGCGCGGCGGGGGCGCCGAGTGACCAGCCCCGTGACCTGGTTCCGCTCCCGGCCGCTGCGCTCCCGGCTCGCGCTGCTCACCGCGCTCGCCGTCGCGGTGGCGGTGGCGGCGGTCTCGGTGGCCTGCTGGTTCGTGACCCGGGCCCAGCTGGAGGCGGAGCTGGACGACTCGCTGCGCTCGGCGCAGCTCACCACGCAGGACGCCCAGCGGCTGCTGAGCTCCTGCGGGGCGGCCAAGACGCAGCTCCCGCCGCCGTCGCCGCGCGGCGGGCAGACCCTCCAGATCGTCTCGACCGACGGCGACGTGCTCTGCTCCACCGGCCGCTCGGTGATCCCCGCGCAGAGCTCGGACACGGCGGTCGCGCAGGGCCGGCTCTCCTCCGCGCTGCACACGACGAACGCCGCCGACGGCACCGAGATGCGGGTCTACACGTACCCGATGAAGCTCATCCAGCAGCCGCTCTCGCAGCCCGTCGCCGTCTCCGTCGCCCGCCCCACGTACGAGATCGACAACTCGATGTCCACCCTGGCCTGGGTGCTGCTGCTGGTCTCCGGCATCGGCGTGGTCGGCGCCGGGGCGGCCGGGCTGTGGGTGGCCAGGACCGGTCTTGAGCCGGTGCACCGGCTGACCGGGGCGGTCGAGCACGTGGCCGCCACCGAGGACCTGACGGTCCGGATCCCGGTCGAGGGCGAGGACGAGATCGCCCGCCTCTCCCGCTCCTTCAACGCGATGACCGCCGCCCTCGCCACCTCCCGCGACCGGCAGGCGCAGCTCATCGCCGACGCGGGCCACGAGCTGCGCACCCCGCTGACCTCGCTGCGCACCAACGTCGAGCTGCTGGCCCGCAGCGAGCAGACCGGGCGGGCGCTGCCGCCGGAGGACCGGCGGGCGCTGATGGCCTCCGTGAAGGCCCAGATGACGGAGCTGTCGGCGCTGATCGGCGACCTCCAGGAGCTGTCCCGGCCGGACGCGGCGGCGCGCGGCCCGCTGGAGGTGGTGCCGCTGCACACGATCCTGCGGGCGGCGCTGGACCGGGCGCGGCTGCGCGGGCCGGAGCTGACCTTCGTGACGGACCTGGCGCCCTGGTACGTACGGGCGGAGCAGGCGGCCCTGGAGCGGGCGCTGGTGAACGTGCTGGACAACGCGGTGAAGTTCTCGCCGCCGCGCGGGACGATCGAGGTGACCCTGATGCGGGGCGAGCTGACGGTGCGGGACCACGGTCCGGGGATCGCGGCGGAGGAGATCCCGCACGTCTTCGACCGCTTCTGGCGCTCGCCCTCGGCGCGCAGCCTGCCCGGTTCGGGGCTCGGCCTGTCGATCGTGGCGCGGACGGTCGGGCAGGCGGGCGGTACGGTCGCGCTGACCCCGGCGGAGGGCGGCGGCACGGTGGCGACAGTGCGGCTGCCGGGCGCGCCGACCCCGCCCCCGCCGTCACCGGCGCCGCCCGCGCCCGATGGGTCAGTTGTGCCGGATGAGGGACTCGATCAGGCCTGAGCGGGTGTCGGGGTAGTCCATGGGGACGATCCCGAGCCCCTTCCAGCCGGCGCCCTCGCCGTCGAGCAGGGCGTGGACCTGCGGGTTGAGCCGGTCGGCGTTCCAGCGGGGCGGGAGTCCCGCGGCGGTGGACACGAAGTTGACGTAGAACGGGCCGGGCCGGCCGGCCGCCTCGCGGAACTGGTCCCTGATCTTGGGCCACTTGGCGAAGGGCTCGGCCTGGTAGTCGTCCTGCACGTCGAAGTGCGCCCCGTCGGCCCAGCGCAGTCCGGGCAGCCCCCCGTTGTCGGCGAGGAGCACGACCCGGCCGCGGGCCTGGCCGAGGGTGGGCACGCCGTCGCCGATGCGGAAGAGGGGGCGCCAGCCCCGGTTGTCGAGGTAGTCGTCGAAGACCGCGCGGAAGACGGTGTCGGACTCGGAGGAGTACTCCTGCTTGACCCGCATGAGGACGGTCTCGGTGGGGTGCGCGGCGAGGAAGTCCCAGCAGGCGCCGAGGACGTCGCCGAACATCAGGTTCTGGTAGGAGGCCCCGTGGTGGATCGCGAACGATCCCCCGGTCACCCGGCAGCGCACGTCCAGGAAGCGGATGCCGCTGTCCAACTGCCGGGCGACGGTGGCGCTCTGGCACTCGGTCCAGAGCCCCCCGTAGCGGGCCCCCGAGTCGTGGGTGCCGGGGATCGTGAGCCTCTGGAGCGGGGTGGGGTCGCCGTGCGCGGCCATCCAGTCCTGCGTCCCGAGGGCGGTGGCCGCCCGGGCGGAGGGGGCACCCAGGACGAGGGCACCGGAGGCGGCTGCGGCGCCCGCGAGAAAGCGTCGTCGGTCCATGGCGGCACTATGGCAGGGGTTGACGTGGCCCTGCCAGAGGGCGGACGGGACGGGAGGGGCGGACGAGCAGACGGGCAGACGGGCAGACGGGCAGACGGGCAGACGGGCAGACGAGCAGACGAGCAGACGAAAGGGGCGGGCCGCACAAGCGACCCGCCCCTCCCGTACGTACGGCTGACTACTGCTTACCGCCGCTTACCGCCGCTTACCGCCGTTTACTGCACGACCGTGATCCGGTCGGCGGCCGGGACGGCCAGCGGCTTCGCCGCGGAGGAGTTGGCGGCCAGGTAGGCGTTGAAGACGTCCAGGTCCGAGGCGCCGACCAGCTTGTTGGTGCCGGTGGCCAGGGCCGCGAAGCCGTCGCCGCCGCCCGCGAGGAACTCGTTCATCGCGACGCGGTAGGTCTTCGCCGGGTCGATCGCGGTGCCGTTCAGCTTGACGGAGCCGTCGACGACGCGGTCCGCGCCCGTCTTGGTCATGTCGAGCGTGTAGGTGAGCCCCTTCGAGATCTGGAGGATCTTGATGGAGTTCTGGTTCGAGCCGCTGACCTGCTGCTTCAGCGCGGTGATCAGGTTCGCGCCGGAGAGGTCCACCACGTTCATCATGTTGGTGAACGGCTGCACGGTGAACGACTCGCCGTAGGTCACCACACCGTCGCCCTCGGCGCCGGACGCCTTGAAGACGAGGTCGGAGCGGATGCCGCCCGGGTTCATGAGGGCGATCTGGGCGCCGCCCTTGTCCGCCGGGGCCAGGCCCTCCAGCTGCGCGTCGGCGATCAGGTCGCCGAGCGGCTTCTCGTACGCCGTGGAGCCGCGGCCGTTGATGTCGGCGGCGATGTAGCCCTGCGGGCGGTTGGCGACCGGGGCGGCGAGCGCCTGCCAGTCGGTGATCAGCTTGGTGAGGTCCGGGGCCTTCGGGACGTCACGGGTGACGACGTGGTTGGCCGAGGCGACCGCGGTGCGGACGATGTCCTTGGTGCGGCGGTCGTAGGTCAGCGTGGTGTCGGTGTAGAGCTTGCCGAACGAGGACGCCGAGGTGACCAGGCGCGGCTTGCCCGCCGGGTCCGGGATGGAGCAGACGTACGCCTGGTGGGTGTGGCCGGTGACCAGGGCGTCGACCTGCGGCGAGACGTTCTTGGCGATGTCGACGATCGCGCCGGAGACGCCCTCGCCGGAACCGTCGCCGTCACCGTCGCAGTTGTAGTTGTACGAGGCCGAGGCCGGCATGCCGCCCTCGTGGACCAGGGCGACGATGGACTTGACGCCCTTGCGCTCCAGGACCTTCGTGTACTTGTTGATCGTCTCGACCTCGTCGCCGAACTTGAGGCCCTTGACGCCCTCGGCGGTGACGACGTTCGGGGTGCCCTCCAGGGTCACGCCGATGAAACCGATCTTGACGCCGTCCTTCTCCCAGATGAAGTACGGGTCGAGGAGGGGCTTGCCGGTCTTCTCGTTCGTCACGTTGGCCGCGAGGTACGGGAAGTCGGCGCCCTTGAACTTCTTGCCCTGGACGAAACAGCCGGCGGTCGGGTGACAGCCGCCGTCCTGCATCCGGGCCAGCTCGCGCGCGCCCTCGTCGAACTCGTGGTTGCCGACCGAGGTGACGTCGAGGTCGAGCTTGTTGAGCGCGCCGATGGTGGGCTCGTCGTGGAAGAGACCGGAGAGCAGCGGCGAGGCGCCGATCAGGTCACCGGCCGCGGCCGTGATGGAGTAACGATTCCCCTTACGGGCCTGGCGCAGGTGGGTGGCCAGGTACTCGACACCGCCGGCGTCGATCTTCGTGGTGGTGCCGTCCGGGTTGGTCCGGGTCACCTGGCCGGAGGAGCCGGCCGGGGGCTCCAGGTTGCCGTGCAGGTCGTTGAAGGAGAGCAGCTGGACGTCGACCATCCGCCCCCAGCCCTTGCCGTTGGTGCTGTACGACGCGCCGTCGGCACGCACGTCGTCCTGCGACGCGCCGGCGGGCATCGCGGCGACGAGCGCACCGATGGTGGCCAGCCCCGCACCGGCGACGAGAACCCGCCGCCCGGCCCTGCTCGTCTTCGTCCGCTTCACTGCCATCCGCTCCCCTTGAATCCCGGTCTGTCCTGCGAGCGCAGCCTAGGGTCAACGCGCGTAGCGCAACAGGGGTTGGCTGGTTACGAGCTGGTTGCCATTGATCTGCCCCTGGGCGGCGGGGCGCGGCCGTAGGCTCGTCACCATGACTTCCGACGCGGCGCCGGCCCTTGAACCCGGACGGCAGATCACCAGTTACGAAGAGCTGAGCCCCGAGCAGGTCACGGCGGTCCTCGACCTCCTGGAGGACGCCGCCCGCGCCGACGGGATGCACGCGGTCTCCGAGCAGGGCCGGCTCTATCTGCGCCACGGGCGCCGCGAGGGCGTGCGGCACCTGCTCCTGACGGTCGGTCCGGAGCTCTACGGCTACGCCCAGCTGGAGGAGACCGACCCGGTCGAGGCCCCCGCGGCCGAGCTGGTCGTGCACCCCTCGCACCGGGGGCGCGGCCACGGGCGGGCGCTGGGCGGCGCGCTGCTCGACGCCTCCGGGAAGCGGCTGCGGGTGTGGGCGCACGGCGGCAAGCCGGCCGCCCGGCACCTCGCGCAGGTCCTGGGCCTGACCCTGTTCCGCGAGCTGCGACAGCTCCGGCGCCCGCTGGTGCCGCTGGACATCCCGGAGCCGGTGCTGCCGGAGGGCGTCACCGTGCGGGCCTTCGAGCCGGGCCGGGACGACGCGGAGTGGCTCGCGGTGAACGCCGCCGCCTTCGCCCACCACCCCGAGCAGGGCTCGCTCACCCAGCGGGACCTGGACGACCGGATGGCGGAGCCGTGGTTCGACCCGAAGGGCTTCTTCCTGGCCGAGCGGGACGGGCGGCTGGTCGGCTTCCACTGGACCAAGGCGCACGGCGAGGAGCAGCTCGGCGAGGTGTACGTGGTCGGGGTGCTGCCCGACGCGCAGGGCGGCGGGCTCGGCAAGGCGCTGACGGCGACGGGGCTGCGGCACCTGGCGGCGGAGGGGCTGCCGACGGCGATGCTCTACGTGGACGCGGACAACACGGCGGCCGTGACGGTCTACGAGCGGCTGGGCTTCCGTACCCACGAGGTGGACCTGATGTACCGCACGGAGTCCTGAACCCCGTTCTTCCAGGGGGCGGTTGACACCGCCCCCTGCTTTACACCACCCTTTCACTACTTAACTAGTGAAAGGGTGGTGGAGGGGCGTGCTCGCCTACCGCATCGACCGGCGCAGCGGGGTCGCCACCTACCTCCAGATCGTCCAGCAGACCCGGCAGGCCCTGCGCATGGGCCTGCTGCGGCCGGGCGACCGGCTGCCCACCGCGCGCGAGGTCGTCGAGGCCACGGCCATCAACCCCAACACGGTCCTCAAGGCCTACCGCGAGCTGGAGCGGGAGGGCCTCGTCGAGGCCCGCCGGGGCCTCGGCACCTTCGTCCGCGCCACCCTCGGCACCGGCCCCGCCGACTCGCCGCTGCGCGCCGAACTCGCCGACTGGGCCCGCCGGGCCCGCGCCGAGGGGCTCGGCCGGGAGGACGTCGCCGCGCTCTTCACTTCCGTACTGGACACGTACTCCGAGGGGGACGACGCATGACCACCACACCCGCGTTCGAGGCCGAGGGCCTCGGCTTACGGTACGGAGGCCGCGCCCGCCCCTGGGCCCTGCGCGACTGCTCCCTCGCCCTCCCGGCCGGCGCGGTCTGCGCCCTGGTCGGCCCCAACGGCGCCGGCAAGTCCACCCTCCTGACCCTCGCGGCGGGCCTCCTCCGTCCGACCGAGGGCACGGTGCGGGGGCCGGGACGGGAGGGGCTGGCGTACGTGGCGCAGGACCGGGCCCTCTATCCCCGGCTCACCGTCGCCGACACCCTGCGCCTTGGCCTGGAGCTCAACCCGGGCCGCTGGGACGCGGCCGTCGCCCGGCGGGCCGTCGCCGGGGAGCTCGCTCCCCGCTCCCTCGTACGCGACCTATCCGGCGGGCAGCGCACCCGCCTCGCGCTCGCCCTCGCCCTGGGCAAGCGCCCCGAACTCCTGCTCCTCGACGAGCCGATGGCCGACCTCGACCCGCTCGCCCGCCGACAGCTCATGGGCCTGCTGCTGGCCGAGGCAGCCGAGCACGGCACCACCGTCCTGATGTCCTCGCACATCCTCACCGAGCTGGAAGGCGCCTGCGACCGCCTCCTGCTGCTCGTAGGCGGCCGGATCCGCCTCGACGGGCAGGTCGACGAGCTGCTCGCCGCCCATGCCCTCCTCACCGGACCGGTCTCCGGGCTCGCCCCGCACACGGTCGTCGAGTCCCGCACCACGGGCCGTCAGCTCACCGCACTGATACGCCGCGAGGGCCCCGTCGAAGGCCCGTGGCGGGTCACCGAGCCCACCCTCGAAGACCTCCTCCTCGCCCACCTGCGCACCGCCGAAGGAGCCGCCGCGTGAGCGCCCCCGCTCTCCGGGGCGCCTCCTGGGTGACGGTCCGCCAGTACCGGCGCACCCTGTGGGCGACCGGGGCCCTGGTGCTGCTGTCCTTCGCCCTCATGAGCGGCCTGCGCCTCTGGGACGCGTGGACGCCCGCCCCGCGGCCGGCCGACGACGCCCCGTCGTACGACAGCCTCCCCTACGGCACGCTGCGCATCGCCGTGGAGTACGCGGGCACGGGCCTGCTCCTGCTGCCGCTCCTGGTCGGCGCCTTCGTGGCCGGCCCGCTGGTGGCCCACGAGTTCGAGTCCGGCACCCACCGGCTCGCCCTCACCCAGTCGGTCGCCCCGGCGGCCTGGCTGCGCGCCCGGCTCGCCACCACCACCGTCGTCGCCCTCGCGGCCACCTTCGCCCTCGTCGGCGTCCACCGGCTCGGCTGGTCCCGGGTCGGCGGGACGCACCAGCTCGCCTGGGGCGACCGCGGGGCGTACGAGGGGACCGGCATCGTCCTCGTCGGATACGTCCTCGCCGCCGTCGCCGTCGGCGCCCTCGTCGGCCAGCTGGTCCGGCGGACCCTGCTCGCCATGGCGGCCACCGGCCTCGTCATGGGCCTGGTCCTGCTCGTCCTCGGCGCACTGCGCTGGAGCCTGATGCCCGTGCTCACGGTCACCGGCCCGGTCGCCAAGGACGCCGCACCGCCCATTCCGCCCGACGGCGACTGGCTCATGACGGACACCGGGATGCTCCGCGCCGACGGCGCCCGGCTCCCCGAGTGGGCCTGCTTCGAGCGCACCCACGACGTCACGGACTGCCCGCCCGACCTGGGCATCACCGGGCGGTACCTGGACTACCACCCGTGGTCGCACTTCTGGCCCACCCAGTTCGCGGAGACCGGCATCCTCCTCGCCCTCACCGCCCTCGCCCTCCTCGCCGCCTTCCGCGTCCTGCGGACCCGGCACCCGTAGGACCCGTCCCCGGCGAGCGGACCCGTGGCGGGGTCCATGCGGCCCCGCCACCGATTCCCGGAGGACACGTCCTCGTTACCGACCATTCAGACGCGCTTGCGACGCTCACGCAATGAAGCGCTCCGTGCCCGCCCTTCCCCCGGGACGGCTTCCCAAGGGGAGGCTGCCCTCCCCCACGGCCCGCTCCGACGCGCCCCACCAGCCCTTCGCGCGGAAGAATGGGACCATGAGCCAGCAGCCCGCCGAGGTCCCGGTCCAGCCGTCCGCGAAGTCCGCGAAGTCCGCCGACTCCTCCGCGAAGACGTCCGCCCCGCCGTCCCTCGGATCCATAGCCGCCCACCGCCCGCACGCCGTCGACGGCGCGGCCACGAGCGACCTGGAACCCGACCTCGACGCCGACATCGACGCGTACGAGGAGGGCGACGGCGCCGGGGAGCTGCCCCAGGGCCGCTTCCTCGACCGGGAGCGCAGCTGGCTCGCGTTCAACGAACGGGTCCTCGAACTGGCCGAGGACCCGTCCACCCCCCTCCTCGAACGGGCGAATTTCCTCGCGATCTTCGCGTCGAACCTCGACGAGTTCTTCATGGTCCGCGTCGCCGGTCTCAAGCGCCGCATCGCCACCGGCGTCGCCACCCGCTCCGCCTCCGGACTCCAGCCCCGCGAGGTCCTCGACCTGATCTGGACCCGCTCCCGCGAGCTGATGGCCCGGCACGCCGCCTGCTTCCAGCAGGACGTCGCCCCGGCCCTCGCCGACGAGGGCATCCACCTCATCCGCTGGCCCGAGCTGACCGAGAAGGAGCAGGCGCGGCTCTTCACGCTCTTCCGGCAGCGGATCTTCCCGGTCCTCACCCCGCTGGCCGTGGACCCGGCGCACCCCTTCCCGTACATCTCCGGGCTCTCGCTCAACCTCGCCGTCGTCGTCCGCAACCCGGTCAGCGGCCACCGCCACTTCGCCCGCGTCAAGGTCCCGCCGCTGCTCTCCCGCTTCCTGGAGGCCTCCCCCGAGCGCTACGTCCCGCTGGAGGACGTCATCGCCGCGCACCTGGAGGAGCTGTTCCCCGGCATGGAGGTGCTCGCCCACCACATGTTCCGGGTGACCCGCAACGAGGACCTGGAGGTCGAGGAGGACGACGCCGAGAACCTGCTCCAGGCCCTGGAGAAGGAGCTCATGCGGCGCCGCTTCGGCCCGCCGGTGCGCCTGGAGGTCGAGGAGTCCATCGACCCGTACGTCCTCGACCTGCTGGTGCGCGAGCTGAAGATCTCCGACGCCGAGGTCTACCCGCTGCCCGGCCCGCTCGACCTCACCGGCCTCTTCGGCATCTCCTCCCTGGACCGGCCCGAGCTGAAGTACCCCAAGTTCGTCGCCGGCACCCACCGCGACCTCGCCGAGGTCGAGTCCGCGTCCGCGCCCGACATCTTCGCCGCGGTCCGCGAGCGGGACGTGCTGCTGCACCACCCGTACGACTCCTTCTCCACCTCCGTCCAGGCCTTCCTGGAGCAGGCGGCGGCCGACCCGGACGTCCTCGCGATCAAGCAGACGCTGTACCGCACCTCCGGCGACTCCCCGATCGTGGACGCGCTGATAGACGCCGCCGAGTCCGGCAAGCAGGTCCTCGTCCTGGTCGAGATCAAGGCCCGCTTCGACGAGCAGGCCAACATCAAGTGGGCCCGCAAGCTGGAGGAGGCCGGCTGCCACGTCGTCTACGGCCTGGTCGGCCTCAAGACCCACTGCAAGCTCTCCCTGGTGGTACGCCAGGAGGGCGAGGTTCTGCGCCGCTACTCGCACGTCGGCACCGGCAACTACCACCCGAAGACCGCCCGGCTCTACGAGGACCTCGGCCTGCTCACCGCGGACCCGCAGGTCGGCGCCGACCTCTCGGACCTCTTCAACCGGCTCTCCGGCTACTCCCGCCGCGAGACCTACCGGCGCCTGCTCACCGCCCCCAAGTCGCTCCGCGACGGCCTGGTCACCCGGATCAACAAGGAGGTCGCCCACCACCGCGCCGGGCGGCCCGCCTACGTCAAGATCAAGGTGAACTCGCTGGTCGACGAGGCCATCATCGACGCCTGCTACCGGGCCTCCCAGGCCGGCGTCCCGGTCGACATCTGGGTCCGCGGCATCTGCGCCGTCCGCCCCGGCGTCGCGGGCCTCTCCGACAACATCCGGGTCCGCTCGATCCTCGGGCGCTTCCTGGAGCACTCCCGGGTCTTCGCCTTCGGCAACGGCGGCGAACCCGAGGTCTGGCTCGGCAGCGCCGACATGATGCACCGCAACCTGGACCGGCGGATCGAGGCCCTCGTACGGGTCTCCGACCCCGCCCACCGGGCCGCCCTGACCCGGCTCCTGGAGACCGGGATGTCCGACACCACCTCCTCCTGGCACCTCGGCCCCGACGGGAACTGGACGCGGCACGCGACCGATCCCGAGGGCCAGCCGCTGCGGCACGTCCAGGAGATGCTCATCGACGCGCGGAGGCGCCGGCGTGCACAACCCTGACATCACCTCCGAGGTCTCGGCCGGAGAGGTGCTCGCCCCCTACCTGCACGCGCGGGCCGCGGACTTCCTCCGCGGCCTGCGGCTGCACGGGGACAGCGGCGCCGACACCGCGGGCGCCGAGGAGGCCACCCGGACGCTGCGGGCCGCCGCCCGCCGCATCGGCGGCACCCTCCACACCTTCCGGCCGCTCCTCGACCCCGGCTGGGCCGACCAGCTCCGCACCGAGCTGGCCTGGCTCTCCGGCACCCTGGCCCTGGAGCACGCCTGCACCTCCCGCCTGGTCCGGCTGGTGGACGCGCTGTCCCGGCTCTCGGGCGGCGGCGCGGGCCTGACCAGGACCTCCGGGCCGGTCCCCGCCGCCCGCCGCACCGAGGGCGGCGGGCCCGGCCTCACCATGGGCGCCGCCCGCGCCGGCGCGCTCCTGGAACGCCAGCTCACCCTGGCCAGGACCCGCGCCCACTCCGCCGCCCTCCAGGCCCTCGGCTCCGCCCGCTTCCACGCCGTCGCGGACTCCGTCGCCCTGCTCGCCTCCGAGGTCCCGCTGGGCCCGGCCGGCACCTCCCCGGCCGTCGAGGTCCTGGACGCCCCGGCCGCCGCCGTCGAGGTCCGGCTGCTCGACGCCGTCGCCGCCCTCCCGCTGACCCGGGCGGCCCACCCGTACAACGCCGAGGCCCTCGCGCTGGCCGCCGGCGAGCACCAGGACGCGCCCTGGCACCAGACCCGCGCCCTGCTGCGGCTGCACCGCTACGCCGCCGAGGTGCTGCACGCCGGCGCCGAGCCGGACCCGGTGCTGTACGAGGCGGGCCGCGCCCTGGACCGGCACCGCGACGCCGCCGAGGCCGCCGCCGCCGCGGCCACCGCCGCCCGCACCCCCCGGATCGCCCCGGCCACCGCGTACGCCCTCGGCGTCCTCCACGCCGACCAGCGGCACGACGTCGAGGCGGCCCGCTTCAGCTTCCAGCACGCCTGGTCCCGGGCGACGGCCGGCGTCCCGTGATCCTCGCCGCCGGCTGCGTCCTGTGGCGCCCCGGCCCCTCGGGCCGGGGCATCGAGATCGCCCTGGTCCACCGCCCGAAGTACGGGGACTGGTCGCACCCGAAAGGCAAGCTGAAGCGCGGCGAGAGCCTGGCCGCCTGCGCGCTGCGCGAGGTACGGGAGGAGACCGGCCACGCCTGCGAGCTGGGCGCCCGCCTGCCGAGCCTCCACTACCCGGTGAACGGGCAGCCGAAGGAGGTCCACTACTGGGCCGCGCGCGCCCTCGGCGGCGCCTTCGTCCCCTCCCGCGAGGTGGACGTCCTGGCCTGGCTGCCCCCGGCCGCCGCCCGCGCCCGGCTCACCCGGCCCCGGGACCGCGAGCTCCTCGACGCGCTCCTGACGACAACGAGCAGGTAACGGCCCGCACCTCACCTTCCGGCACGGTTCACTTCCCGTTCACTCTCCCCCGCCGACCACGTCACCTGTTCTGCCTAATTTCGGCTGTACAAGGTGCACGGCACAGCCCGGACACCCACCACCCCGACACACGCCGCCGTACAACGTTCAGGACAGCAAGGTCCACGCCAGGCGGCTCCTGGAAGGAACACCCGAAAGTGAAGCTTTCGCGAAACGGGCTTCGCGCCTCCGCGATCGGTGCCCTCGTCGTCTCCGGCGCGCTCGTTCTCTCGGCGTGTGGTTCGGACAACAACACCGAGCCCACCAAGGACGGCGGCAAGACCTCCGCCGCCGCGTCGAACGTCAAGTGCGACGGCGCCAAGGGCCAGCTCCTCGCCGCCGGCTCCAGCGCGCAGAAGAACGCGATGGACCTGTGGGTCAAGAACTTCCAGGCCGCCTGCGCCGGTGTCGAGGTCAACTACCAGGGCATCGGCTCGGGCGGTGGCATCACCAAGTTCAACCAGGGCCAGGTCGCCTTCGCCGGCTCCGACTCCGCCCTCAAGGACGAAGAGGTCGCCGAGTCCCAGAAGATCTGCAAGGGCGGCAAGGGCGTCAACCTGCCGATGGTCGGCGGCCCCATCGCCATCGGCTACAAGCTGGAGGGCGTGGACAACCTGGTCCTGGACGCCCCCACCCTGGCCAAGATCTTCGACGTCAAGATCACCAAGTGGAACGACCCGGCGATCGCCAAGCTGAACCCGGGCGCCAAGCTCCCCGGCTCCACCATCCAGGCCTTCCACCGCTCGGACGAGTCGGGCACCACCCAGAACCTGGGCAAGTACCTCTCGGCCACCGCCCCGGCGGACTGGAAGTACGACCCGAAGTCGAAGTCGTGGCCCGCCCCCGACGGCCAGGCCGCCAACGGCTCCTCCGGCGTCGCCACCGCGGTCAAGGACGCCGAGGGCTCCATCGGCTACTTCGAGCTCTCCTACGCGACCGCCAACAAGATCTCCACGGTCAGCCTGAACACCGGTGCCGCCGCCCCGGTCGCCGCCACCTCGGAGAACGCCTCCAAGGCCATCGCCGCCGCCAAGATCAAGGGCACCGGCAGCGACCTGGCCCTCTCCCTCGACTACACCACCAAGGCCGAGGGCGCCTACCCGCTCACCCTGGTGACGTACGAGATCGCCTGTGACAAGGGCAACAAGGCGGACACCCTGCCGACCCTGAAGGCCTTCCTCAACTACACCGTCAGCGAGGAGGGCCAGAAGGTCCTCTCCGACGCCGGCTACGCCCCGCTCCCGGCCGAGATCGCGGCCAAGGTCCGCGAGATCGTCCCCACCCTGTCCTGACCCCCCGGCCGGGCCGGCCCCTCACCTCCCGTGGAGGGGCCGGCCCGGCATCCGGTGCACCGCCGCCAGGAGCCCGTACGCCCCCCGTACCGGCCCCGCAGACCGGAGAAGCAGATGGCTACGACATCACCCGACACACCTGACATACGGAGCAGCCGCCGCGCCACGAGCGTGGGCCGCGCCGGGGACCGCGTCTTCAGCGGTCTGTCCCGCGGCTCCGGCATCACCCTCCTCGTGATCATGGCCGCGATCGCGGTCTTCCTCACGTACCGCGCCGTCCTCGCGATCTCGCAGGACAGCACCAACTTCTTCACGACCTTCGAGTGGAACCCCGCCGCGAACCCGCCGGCCTTCGGCATCGCGGTCCTCGCCTTCGGCACGGTCGTGTCCTCGGTGATCGCCATGGCGATCGCCGTCCCCGTCGCGATCGGCATCGCGCTCTTCATCTCGCACTACGCCCCGCGCAAGCTGGCCAAGCCGCTCGCGTACGTGGTCGACCTGCTCGCCGCCGTCCCCAGCATCATCTACGGCCTGTGGGGCGCGATCTTCCTCGTCCCGTACCTGGACGGCCTCAACAAGTGGCTCGACCAGTACATGGGCTGGACGTACATCTTCGACAAGTCCAGCGACGGCGTCGCCCGCAACATGTTCACCGTCGGCATCCTGCTGGCGATCATGATCCTCCCGATCATCACCAACGTGACCCGTGAGGTCTTCCTCCAGGTCCCGCGGATGCACGAGGAGGCCGCGCTCGCCCTCGGCGCCACGCGCTGGGAGGTCATCCGCATGTCGGTGCTGCCCTTCGGCCGCTCCGGCATCATCTCCGCCTCGATGCTCGGCCTCGGCCGCGCCCTCGGCGAGACGATGGCCGTCGCCGTCGTCCTCTCCCCCAGCTTCGTGCTCTCCGGCCACCTGCTCGACCCGGGCGGCGGCACCTTCGCCCAGAACATCGCCGCGAAGTTCAACGAGGCCAACGAGTTCGGCCGGGACGCCCTGATCGCCTCGGGTCTCGTCCTCTTCGTCATCACCCTGCTGGTCAACGGCGCCGCCCGCATGATCATCGCGCGCCGCAAGGAGTACTCGGGGGCGAACGCATGAGCCACGCCATACAGGAACGCCCGGTGGCCACGGCCGAACCGCGCCGCTCCCTCTCCCACGCGCGCCTCCCCCGCTGGACCCCCGCCGCCGTCGCGGTCGGCTCGATCGCCGCGGGCTGCGGCATCGGCCTCGCCGCCGGCTGGCACAGCAGGGTCCAGTGGGGCATGGTCTCCGCGCTGCTCTTCGTCCTCGCCACGTACGCCATCACCACCAAGGTGGAGGGCTCCCGCCAGGCCAAGGACCGCGTCGCCACCAGCCTCGTCTGGGTCTGCTTCGTGCTCGCCGTGGTCCCGCTGCTCTCGCTCGGCTGGGTCACGGTCAGCAAGGGCCTGGAAGTCCTCGACCCGTACTTCCTGACCCACTCGATGAACGGCGTCCTCGACGCCGAGGCCGGCGGCGGTCTCTACCACGCGCTGCTCGGCACCATCGAGCAGGTCGCCATCGCGACCCTGATCGCCGCGCCCATCGGCCTGCTCACGGCGGTCTACCTCGTCGAGTACGGCGGCGGGAAGCTCGCCCAGGCCGTCACCTTCTTCGTCGACGTCATGACGGGCATCCCGTCGATCGTCGCGGGCCTGTTCATCCTCGCCACCTGGAACCTGATGCTGGGCTTCGGGCCCTCCGGGTTCGCCGGCGCGATGGCCCTCGCGATCCTGATGATGCCGGTCGTCGTCCGCTCCACCGAGGAGATGCTGAAGCTCGTCCCGAACGAGCTGCGCGAGGCCTCCCTGGCCCTCGGCGTCCCCAAGTGGCGCACGATCCTGAAGGTGGTCCTGCCCACCGCGATCGGCGGCATCACCACGGGCGTCATGCTCGCGGTCGCCCGCATCACCGGCGAGACGGCCCCCGTCCTGCTCCTCGTGTTCGGTACGAAGCTCATCAACCCGAACCCCTTCGAAGGCGCCCAGTCCTCCCTGCCGCTCTACGTGTACGAGCAGTACGCGGTCGGCACCGACGCCGCCGTGGCCCGCGCCTGGGCCGCCGCGCTCGTCCTGATCGCCTTCGTCATGATCCTCAACATGGTGGCCCGCGGCATCGCCCGCTGGAAGGCCCCCAAGACCGGCCGCTGACCGCGGCGAAACTGGAAGTGATTCAGATGGCCAAGCGAATCGACGTCAGCGGCCTCTCCGCCTACTACGGCAACCACAAGGCGATCGACGACATCTCCATGACCGTCGAGCCCCGCTCCGTGACGGCCTTCATCGGCCCGTCCGGCTGCGGCAAGTCCACCTTCCTGCGCACCCTGAACCGGATGCACGAGGTCACCCCCGGCGGCCGCGTCGAGGGCAAGGTGATGCTGGACGACGAGAACCTGTACGGCGCCAACGTCGACCCGGTCGCGGTCCGCCGCACGGTCGGCATGGTGTTCCAGCGCCCCAACCCCTTCCCCACCATGTCGATCTTCGACAACGTGGCGGCGGGCCTGCGCCTCAACGGCAGCTACAAGAAGGCCGAGCTGGCCGAGATCGTGGAGCGCTCCCTCAAGGGCGCCAACCTCTGGAACGAGGTCAAGGACCGGCTCAACAAGCCCGGCTCCGGCCTCTCCGGCGGCCAGCAGCAGCGCCTGTGCATCGCCCGCGCCATCGCGGTCGAGCCCGACGTCCTGCTGATGGACGAGCCCTGCTCGGCCCTCGACCCGATCTCGACCCTCGCCATCGAGGACCTGATCGGCGAGCTCAAGGAGCGCTTCACGATCGTCATCGTGACGCACAACATGCAGCAGGCCGCCCGCGTCTCCGACCGCACGGCCTTCTTCAACCTGGCGGCCGTCGGCCAGCCCGGCAAGCTCATCGAGCTGGACGACACCGAGCGCATCTTCTCCAACCCGAGCGTCCAGGCGACCGAGGACTACATCTCCGGCCGCTTCGGATAGCCCACCGACCATGCGGCCCGGCCGCGTGGCGTCTGCGGTGCTGCATGGCGGTGCCACCGCACGACGAACAGGGCCCGGCTCCCCTCAGGGGAGCCGGGCCCTTCTACGTTTCCCGGGGATTACCGGGGATTACCGGGGATTACCGGGGATTACCGGGGATTACCCGAAGACCAGCGCCACCGCGTAGTAGCTCACCGCGGCGACCAGCGCCGCCGCCGGCATGGTGATGAACCAGCCGAGGATGATGTTCTTGGCCACACCCCAGCGCACCGCGTTGACGCGCTTGGTGGCGCCCACACCCATGATCGCCGAGGTGATGACATGGGTGGTGGAGATCGGCGCGTGGAAGAGGAACGCCGAGCCGAACATGATCGAGGCGCCGGTGGTCTCCGCCGCGAAGCCCTGCGGCGGGTCCAGCTCGATGATCTTGCGCCCGAGGGTCCGCATGATCCGCCAGCCGCCCGCGTAGGTGCCCAGCGACAGCATCACGGCACAGGCGATCTTCACCCAGACCGGGATCTCGTCGCCCGCCTGCTGGACGTCGGCGATGACCAGGGCCATCACCACGATGCCCATGGTCTTCTGCGCGTCCTGGAGACCGTGGCCGAGCGCCATGCCGGCCGCCGAGACGGTCTGCGCGATGCGGAAGCCGCGCTTGGCCTTGTGCGGGTTGGCCTTGCGGAAGAGCCAGAGGATGGCGCACATCACCAGGTAACCGGCGATGAGGCCGATCACCGGCGAGAGGAACATCGGGATGACGATCTTGTCGAGCACGCCCGACCAGATGACCTCCACGCCACCCGCGAGCGCGGCACCCACCATGCCGCCGAACAGGGCGTGCGAGGAGGAGGACGGCAGGCCGAAGTACCAGGTGACGAGGTTCCAGATGATCGCGCCGACCAGCGCGGCGAAGAGGATGCCCATCCCCTTGTCGCCGTGCGGCGTCTCGATCAGACCCTCGCTGACCGTCTTGGCGACCCCGCTGCCCATGAAGGCACCGGCGAGGTTCATGACCGCCGCCATCGCCAGCGCGGCCCGGGGGGTCAGCGCCCGGGTCGACACCGAGGTGGCGATGGCGTTGGCGGAGTCGTGGAAGCCGTTCGTATACGTGAAGCCGAGCGCGACGCCGATGGTCACGATCAGGGCGAAGGTGTCCACGAAGCTCAGGACTCCTTGACCGCGATGGTCTCCACCGTGTTGGCCACGTGCTCGAAGGCGTCGGCCGCCTCTTCCAGGACGTCCACGACCTGCTTCAGCTTCAGCACCTCGATGGCGTCGTACTTGCCGTTGAAGAGGTGCGCGAGCAGCTTGCGGTGGATCTGGTCCGCCTGGTTCTCCAGCCGGTTGACCTCGATCCAGTACTCGGTGAGGTTGTCCATGGTCCGCAGGTTCGGCATGGCCTCGGCGGTGAGCTCGGCGGCCCGCGCCAGCACCTCGATCTGCTGCTCGACGCCCTTGGGCAGTTCCTCGATGTTGTAGAGGACGACCAGGTCGACGGCCTCCTCCATGAAGTCCATGATGTCGTCGAGGGAGGACGCGAGGGCGTAGATGTCCTCGCGGTCGAACGGCGTGATGAACGAGGAGTTCAGCTGGTGGAAGATGGCGTGGGTCGCGTCGTCGCCGGCGTGCTCCGCTGCCCGCATCCGTTCCGCGATCTCGGCCCGGGCGGAGGCGTCCGCTCCGAGCAGTTCCATCAGGAGCTTGGCGCCCGTGACGATGTTGTCCGCGGAAGCGGCGAACATGTCATAGAAGCTCGTCTCCCTGGGGGTCAGACGAAATCGCACGTGAGGTCCTCGGGGTGCTGGGTTTCGGTCAGGCTGATGCTAGGCGCATCATCCGGCCACGGCTAACCGGCGTCCCTTCAGTGTCCTCCATCAGGCACAGTGATCTGCACAGGGCCCGCACCGTTCGCGCGGGGATCGGTACCATATACCCACGAGGGGTATACCCCCCCTTTCTGGACAACGGGAGGACGCGATGACGACCACCGAGGCGGACCAGCTCGCCCCCGAGGCCACGGCCGACCCGGCGGTCGGCGCCGCCGCCGGCGGCACGGACCACGACCACGGCGTGCACGGCTACCACAAGCAGAAGGACGAGCACCTCAAGCGGCTGCGCCGCATCGAGGGCCAGATCCGCGGACTGCAGCGCATGGTCGACGAGGACGTGTACTGCATCGACATCCTCACCCAGGTCTCGGCGTCCACGAAGGCCCTGCAGTCCTTCGCGCTCCAGCTCCTGGAGGAGCACCTGCGGCACTGCGTCGCGGACGCGGCGACGAGCGGCGGCGACATCGAGGCCAAGGTCGAGGAGGCCACGAAGGCCATCGCCCGCATGATGCGCACCTGAGCCCCCGCGCGGGCCCCGGCGCCGGACCCCTCCGGCCCCGCAGGGCCCCGCCCGGGGCGCCCCGGGACAGCCCGCCGACCGCCGGTGCGGCCGCCGGCGGCCCGCCGCGGCGCTAGGTGGCGCGCCGGGCGCCGACCCGGAGGACCTCGTCGATGCGGTCGGCGCTCAGCCGCTCCTCGGCGGCGGCCGAAGCCGCGATGATCAGCTCACCGCACAGTTCGATCTCGGCCAGGGCGATGCACTCGGGGTCGCTGAGCGCGGTCGCGGTGGCGGGCGGCGGAGCCATGCGCTTTCACCTCTTCCTGCCGGAGTCGGTATCCCAGCGTAGGGAGCGACCTACGGAACGCACATGACACGTCCGGGCCATTTGGCCATGGCCACGCCGGTCCGCGCGCCGGTCGGCGCCCCGCTCAGACCTTGACCTTCCCGGCGTAGATGTCCCGGTGGTCCGGCAGCGTGACCGTCACCCGCGCCCCGAACCCGTACAGCAGCGTCGTCGACGCCACGGCGACCGTGCGCCCCTGGTTGCTGAAGCTGAACTGGTGCCGGACCTTGCGCAGCAGCCCCTCCGCGTCCAGATACGCGTCGAAGGGCACGGCGTCCGTGGTGAACCCTTTCGCCGCCGCCGCGAGCGCCCCGCGCACCTGCGGCGAGGCGTGCCGGGCGGCCTCCCCGATGTCGGCGACGCCCCGGTAGTGGCGCACCTTCACCCCCGCGAGGTCCACCTCGCCCACGTACACCACCGACCGCGCACCGCGCAGCAGCTCGGCGGCGGCGGCCGGGTCGGTGGCCCCGCCGGTGACCAGATTGCCGTCGTCGAGGGTGGTGGTGTCCACCCGCACCCACTTGTCGGCGGGGACCCCGGCGCCCCGGTTCTTCATGTACAGCGCGCCGGGGGCCAGCAGCTCCGTGATCGGCCGGTGCTCGCTCTCGCCCGCCGCGTCCTTCGGCAGGATCACCTGGAGGCTGCCCGTGCGGCGGCGGAAGTCGTAGCCGCCCTCGCCCCGGATCGTCACCCGCGTCCCGCCGGAGGCCATCTCCATCGAGGTGCTGGCCTTGGAGGAGCCGGCCCGGGCGAGCGCCTCGGCCGCCCCCCGTACCGTCTGTGCCGGGTCACCGCCCGGCTCGGCGTCGTCGCCGGGGCCCGAGCAGCCGCCGACCGTCACCGTCCCCATGAGCGCGGCGGCGACGGCCCACGCCCCGCCCGAGCGTCCGTTCCGCACCAGCATCGCCTGCCAACCCCCAACGCCGTACCGTGTCCGGGTCCCACCCGTCCGGATAACGACGGTCGGAGCGGCCCGTCACGCGCAGTACCGTGGAGGGCGTGCATCAGACGGAGACCACGGAACGCGGTTCCTTCGCCATCGCCCGGTGCAGCTGCGGCTGGATCGGACCGGCCCGCAGATCCCGCGAACGGGCCCGCACGGACGCCGCGGACCACCTGGCCGAGACCGGAGCCGGGGCCGAGACCGGGGCCGAGGACGCGGCCCTGGTGCCCGCACCGGCATCCTCACCGGTGCCGGCACCCGCCAGGCGTCCCTAGGCCGCGAGGTCCCGTGCCCCGGAGGCGGTCCGGGGCTCGGGCATCCCCACCGTCCCGGCCAGCGCCAGATGCTCGTCGGCGCCCCGCGAGCGCACCAGCCGCGCCCCGCGCGGGGAGCGGGCGACGGCGGAGACGACCGGGGTGAGCAGGGCCAGCGCGGGCGGCGCGAGGAGCAGCGCGACGGCGGTGCCGAGGGCGAGGCCGCCGACGACGTCGGTCGGGTAGTGCACGCCCATGTAGACGCGGCAGAAGCCCTCGGTGAGCGCGAGGCCGATGGCGACCAGGCCGAAGCGGCGGTGCGCCACGAAGATCCCGACGGCGATGGCCATCGCCATGGTGGCGTGGTCGCTGACGAAGGAGAAGTCGGTCTTGCCCTGGACCAGGACCTCCAGGCCCTGGTGGTCGTTGAACGGCCGGGGCCGCTCGACGAAGCCCCGGATCGGGATGTTGACCAGCAGCGCGACGCCGGCCGCGAGCGGGGCCCAGATCAGCGCGGCGAGCCCGGCGACCGAGTCGGCGGGGGTGCCGCGGCGGCGCACGCTCCACCAGCAGCCGAGCCCGACGAGGACGAGGCCGAGCATGATGCCGTACTCGCCCACGAAGCCCATGACGCGGTCGAACCACGGCGGGGCGGCCTTCGCCAGCCCGTTGATGTCGTAGAGCAGGCTGACATCGGGGTTCGAGCCGTCCGATGCGAGTCCAGCCATCTGCTGCGGCCCCTTGCTGTGTGTGGGTGGTGTCCAACCCCCGCGGTCGGAGTGGTCGGATCGGTGAACGATCCACCAGAAGGCAGCGTTCCGCTCTCCGCCCAAGATCACGAGGACGTTATCGAAAGGTGACGGGTCGTCGTACCGCGGGGCCGCCGCCGGACGATGACTTCCGGCCAGACCCCGTCGCGCGGTCCGCCGCCGCGACGGCGGGCGGTCTCCGCGACGGCTACCGCGACGGCTACTGCGGCAGCCCCTTGGGCAGCGCCGCCGCCCCGTCCGCCGTCACCCGGGTCGCGCCGAAGTAGTCCGGGGTGTCGATCCGGTCGAAGCGGATCACCGCCCCGGTGCGCGGGGCGTCGATCATGTAGCCGCCGCCCACGTAGATGCCGACGTGCCTGATGGCGCGCGAGTTGGTGAGGTCGTCGGAGAAGAAGACCAGGTCCCCCGGGAGCAGCTCGTCGCGGCTCGGGTGCGGCCCGGCGTTGTACTGGTCGTTGGCCACCCGGGGCAGCTCGATCCCGACCTCCAGATACGCCGCCTGGGTCAGTCCGGAACAGTCGAACCGGCCGTTCTGCGCCGCCGTGCCCGTACCGCCCCACAGATACGGGGTGCCGAGCTTGCGCTGCGCGTAGTCGATCGCCCCGGCCGCCTGCCGCGAGGGGTCGACCCGGCCCACCGGGCGGGCGAAGCTCTTCTCCAGCGAGCGGATGATCCGCACGTAGTTCTGCGTCTCGCTGATCCGGGGCACCCCGCCGGACCTGATGACCCGGTAGGCGCCCGCGTTGTACGCGGCCAGCATGTTGTTGGTCGGGTCGCCCGGCACGTCCTTGACGTAGCCGGCCAGCTCGCAGTCGTACGAGGCGGCCGAGGGGATCGCGTCCGCCGGGTCCCACACGTCCCGGTCGCCGTCCCCGTCCCCGTCGATGCCGTGCCCGGCCCAGGTGCCCGGGATGAACTGGGCGATGCCCCGGGCGTTCGCCGGGGACACGATGGTCGGATTCCAGCCGCTCTCCTGGTAGAGCTGCGCGGCGAGCAGCGCGGGGTTGATGGCCGGGCAGAGGTTGCCCCACTTCTGCACCAGCCCCTGGTACGCGGCGGGCACGGCCCCCTTGGCCAGCCCGACGGTCCCGTTCCGCCCGGCGCCGGCACCGCCGATGAGCCCGGCCGCCGCCGAGTACGTCCCGACGACGACCAGGGCGACGAAGCTGAGGCAGACACCGAACACCCCACCGGCCACCAGCCACGCCCCGCGCGCCTTACGCACCGTCAACCACCCCTCGGCTCCTGGCAGTACGCCCCGACACGCCAGTCTAGGCGCGACCCTCCCGCTCGTCCCCCCTGACGGCTCCGACGCCGCCCCAAAGGTGCCACAACGACAATCATTGCCCGGAGTCACCCTCCGTGATACACAGAGTGACCATACGCGTCTTCGCATCCAAACCGGCCGCACCGTCGCAGGTCAAGACGGTCGGATCGGTCAGGTGTGCGGTGATCGGGTAAAGAGAGCCGCCAAGCCGTCACACGCGGGCGGTTTCATCAGCGAAGATAGGTCGACGACCCATGCCGTCCGGCAGGGGCCGACGAACTACCCAACAGGGGCGGTGAGTTACATGTACCTGGCGGCCGAGAAGGGCGACATCACCACCATCATCGGTGGAATCGCCCCGAACTGGGGGCCTTTCGGGAGCCTGGGCGCCGAGGCCAAGGTGATGATCGAGGTCGTGATGGCCGTGGCCATCCTGCTCTGCCTCGGCATCGCCATCTGGGGAGCCGCCAAGCAGCGGATCGGTGCGACCGCGCTGCGCGACACCTTCAGCGCCGAACAGGGCAAGGGCCTGATCGTCGCCGGACTCACCGGCGTCTTCATCATCGGCTCACTGGGGACGCTCTTCACCATCGTGTACGGGATGGCCGTCTAACCCGTTTCTCACCACCGAGGTCGCGTTCCCTGATGTCCAGTCACCACGCCGCGCCCGCGCGGCACACCGTACGGCGCCCGTCGCCGTACCCGCGCACGGCCGAAGGGGCGTACCCGGCATGAGCCTCGGCGACGAACACGACGGCCAGACCCGCACCCGGCTCCCCGAGACCGGCGCCCCCCGTCCGCCCGCCCGCAGCTCCCGCTCCCTCATCGCGGTCGTCGGCGTCGTGGTGCTGCTGATCGCCGCCATCGCCCTCGCCAACCGCGGCGGCGGCGAGCCGTCCGACGGCAAGGCGGGCCCCGCCGACACGCCCGCGCGCGGGGGCGCCGCCACCGCGGCCACCGGCACCCGCCCGGTCACCGGCCGCAGCGGCGACATCCCGGCCGGCTTCGCGCGCGACGAGCAGGGCGCCCAGAGCGCCGCGGCCAACTACGCCGTCGCCCTCGGCTCGGTGGACATGTTCCAGCGCGGCCCGCGCGAGAGCATCATCCGCGCCACCCACGACCCCGCCGTCGCGGACACCCTGGTGAGGAACCTCGACACCGCCTACTCCACCGCGTTCCTGGCCAACGTCGGCCTCGACGCCAACGGCACCGCCCCCACCGGACTCACCTTCGTCTCCCGCACCGTCCCGGTCGGCACGAAGGTCAAGGACTTCACCGGCGAGACCGCCACCGTGGAGGTCTGGTCCACCGGACTCGTCGGACTCGCCGGCGAGGGCTCCACCAAGCCGGTCACATCGACGTGGTTCACCCTCACCGAGAAGCTCCGCTGGACCGGCGACGACTGGAAGATCACCAGCTCGGAGCAGGCCGAGGGCCCCACACCAGTCAACGGCGACAACCGCGCCTCGCTCGCGGACGACATCGCCAAGGCCGTCGAGGGTTACGGAGGCTTCACCTATGCCCGCTAGCCGACGCTCCCCGCTGCGCACGCTCGCCGCGGGCGCAGCCGCCGTCCCCGCCGCCCTCGTCCTCCTCGCCTCCCGGGCGTACGCGGCCCCGACCCCGACCCCCACCCCCACGGCCCCCGGCTCGACCCCGTCGCCGGGGGCGTCGAACAACCCGTGCGCGCTGATCGTGGGGCAGGCGCGGGAATACTGCGAGAACGGGCAGCGCGCGGGTGGAGGCGCGCCTCGGATCACCGACCCCACCAGCAACCCCGACCCGCTCGCCTCCCTCGCCAACGGCTGCGCCAAGGCCGCCGCCTGGGTCGTCGACACCCTCTCCGCCGCCGTCAAGCAGACCGCCCAGGTCGACTTCACCAACACCCAGTTCCTCGGCCGCTACGCCATCGTCTTCGCCGCCGCCACCTTCCTCACCCTCCTCCTGTGGCTGCTCGCCGTCGCCAAGCGCGCCATCCGCGGCGTGCCGCTGACCACCGCGCTCTCCGAGGCCATCGGCTTCCTCTGGCTGACCGTCCTGGCCTCCGCGTTCACCCCGCTGATCCTCTACACCGTCGTCAACGCCACCGACGCCGTCACCGAGGTCATCGCCTCCGGCACCGGCCAGCAGACCGACGTCTTCTTCGGCAGCTTCAAGCAGGCCCTGGAGAAGGGCGACAGCATCGGCGGCGGCCCGATCATGCTGATCATCGTCTCCCTGGTGACCGTCCTCGCCGCCGGCGTGCTCTACCTCGAACTCGTCCTGCGCGCCGTCCTGCTCTACGTCGGCGCCCTCCTCGGCGTCGTCGTCTACGCCGGGCTCGTCGACAAGAACATGTGGGGCCACGTCCGCCGCTGGGCCGGCATCATGATCGCGGTGATCCTGGTCAAGCCGGTCATCGTCATCGTGCTCGGACTCGCCGGAGCGCTGTCCTCCGGCACCGGCCCGGACGCCTTCTCCGCCGTCGTCTCCGGCCTCGCGATCATCCTGCTGGCGATCTTCGCCTCCGCCATGATCTACCGCTTCGTGCCCGGCTTCGGCGACGAGATCGTCGCCTCCCGCGACAACCGCCTCCACCGCGCCGGCGAGAACACCGCCGCCGCCGTCATCTCCTCCCCCGCCTCCCTCGTCTCCCAGGGCATCAAGACCCACAGCACCCGGGGCGACGGCGGCTCCTCCGGCAGCGGCGGCGGCGCGCCCCGCCCCGCCAACCCGCTCGCCGGCGGCGTCGCCGCCCACAGCAGCCGAGGCACCGGCGGCTCCGGCGCCACGCCCCCGCCCGCCCCCCGCAGCGGCAGCCCCACCGCGGGCACCCCGCACACCAGCCGCAGCAGCAACAGCAAGAACTCAGGAGGTGGAGGGCGTTGACGACCCAGTCCCAGCCGGTCGCGCCCCGCCGCACGTATCTGATCGGCCGTGCCCGGCCGAACGCGATCGTCGGCAAGAACCGCGAGACCGGCGAGATCGCGCTGATCATCGCCGGCGCCTTCCTCGGCATGATGAGCGGGCTGATCGTCCCCGTCCTGTCCCTGCGCATCGCGCTGCTCACCGGCTTCCCGATGCTCGCGCTCGCCGCGGTCTACGTCCCGTACAAGCACCGCACCTTCTACAAGTGGTTCGAGATCAACCGCAGCTACAAGCGGATGCTCAAGCGCGGCACCGCCTACCGCTCCGCCACCATCGAGGCAGGCACCCGCCTCGACGGCCGCGAGGTCGAGGTCGGCCCGCCCCCCGGCATCGGCCACATCGGCTGGCTCGCCGCCCCGTTCGGCCCCGACGAGATCGCCGTCCTGCTCCACGCCGACCGGCGCACCGTCACCGCCGCCATCGAGATCGAGGGCCCCGGCGTCGGCCTGCGCGACTCCGAGGACCAGGAAGCCCTCGTCGACCGCTTCGGCACGCTGCTCAAGCACGTCGCCAACGGGGACGGCTTCGTCACCCGCCTCCAGATGCTCGCCCGCACCCTCCCCGCCGACCCCGACGCCCACGCCAAGGACGTCGCCCAGCGCGGCGACCACCACGCCCCCGGCTGGCTCCAGGAGTCGTACGAGCAGCTCCAGTCGATGGTCTCCACCTCCAGCGAGCAGCACCGCGCCTACCTCGTGGCCTGCATGCACTACACCCGCGAACTCGCCGCCGAGGCCGACGCCATGGCCCGCGCCGCCCGGCACGCCTCCGGCGCCCGCAAGCTCGACCGCGACGGCGGCCTCGCCGTCGTCATGGCCCGCGAGCTCACCGACATCTGCGCCCGCCTCGCCGAGGCCGACATCCGCGTCCGCCAGCCCCTCGGCCAGTCCCGGCTCGCGTCCCTCGTGCACTCCATGTACGACCCGGACCACCCGATCGACCACATCCAGGCCATGACGAAGCGCAACGCCTGGCCGGCCGAGCTGGACGCCATGGAGGCCACCTACCTCCAGGCCAAGACCCGCGAGTCCGCCACCCGCGCCCCCTGGTGCCACGCCACCGCCTGGGTCAAGGAGTGGCCGATGACCCCCGTCGGCGTCAACTTCCTCGCCCCGCTCCTCGTCCACACCCCCGACGTCATCCGCACGGTCGCCGTCACCATGGACCTGGAGCCCACCGAGGTCGCCATCGAGCGGATGCTCACGGAGAAGACCAACGACGAGGCCGAAGCCTCCCGGCAGGCCAAGATGAACCGCACCGTCGACCCCCGCGACATCGCCGCCCACGGCCGGCTCGACCAGCGGGGTGAAGATCTGGCGAGCGGCGCCGCCGGCGTCAACCTCGTCGGGTACATCACCGTATCGTCGCGCTCCCCCGAGGCCCTGGCCCGGGACAAGCGCACGATCAGGGCCTCCGCGGGCAAGTCGTACCTGAAGCTGGAGTGGTGCGACCGCGAGCACCACCGGGCCTTTGTGAACACCTTGCCGTTCGCGACCGGCATCCGCCGCTAGGGCCGAAGGGGCACAGACCGATGCGAGATCCGCTGTCCGTCCTCACCGAAGCCTTCACCTCCTTCCTCTTCGGGAAGGTCGAGACGACCCGCCTGCCCGTCCGCACCTCCACGGGCCAGGCCCAGGCCGTCTACCTGCCGACCGCGGCCCCCGGCCTCGGCGACTCCGGCGTGATCATCGGCCGCGAGGTCTACAGCGGCAAGGGGTACATCTACGACCCCTTCCAGCTGTACGGCCAGCAGCTCCCGGCCCCTCACTGGCTGGTCCTCGGAGAGTCCGGCAACGGCAAGTCGGCGCTGGAGAAGACCTACGTCCTGCGCCAGCTCCGCTTCCGCGACCGCCAGGTGGTGGTCCTCGACGCCCAGGGCGAGGACGGCGTCGGCGAATGGAACCTCATCGCCCAGGAGCTGGGGATAACTCCCATCCGCCTGGACCCGATGGTCGCCAACGACGACGGCATCCGCCTCAACCCCCTGGACCCCTCGATCACGACCACGGGCCAGCTGGCCCTGCTCCGCACCATCATCGAGGTGGCGATGGGCCACGGCCTGGACGAGCGCAGCGGCTTCGCGCTCAAGGTCGCCCACGCCTACGTCAACGAGCACATCACCGACCGCCAGCCGATCCTCACCGACATCGTCGAGCAGCTCCGCCACCCCGAGGCGGAGTCCGCCGAGGCGATGAACGTCGACATAGACGATGTACGGGCCTGGGGCCTCGACGTCGCCCTCGTCCTCGACCGCCTGGTCGACGGCGACCTGCGCGGCATGTTCGACGGCCCCACCACGGTCGGCATCGACCTGGACGCCCCGCTCATCGTCTTCGACCTGTCCCACATCGACCGCAACAGCATCGCCATGCCGATCCTCATGGCGATCGTCGGCGTCTGGCTGGAGCACACCTGGATCCGCCCCGACCGGAAGAAGCGCATCTTCCTCGTCGAGGAGGCCTGGCACATCATCAACAGCCCCTTCGTGGCCCAGCTGTTCCAGCGCCTCCTGAAGTTCGGCCGCCGCCTCGGCCTGTCCTTCGTGGCCGTCGTCCACCACCTCTCCGACGTCGTCGACGGAGCGGCGGCGAAGGAAGCGGCGGCCATCCTCAAAATGGCGAGCACCCGCACCATCTACGCCCAGAAAGCCGACGAGGCCCGCAACACGGGCCGCGTCCTGGGCCTCCCCCGCTGGGCGGTCGAGATCATCCCGACCCTCACCCCCGGCATCGCGGTCTGGGACGTCAACGGCAACGTCCAGGTCGTCAAACACCTCATCACCGAACGCGAACGCCCCCTGGTCTACACGGACCGCGCGATGACCGAGTCGTCCAGCGACCCGGAACTCGAATGGGAGACGGAGCAACGGGCCCTCCTGGTCGAGCAGATGAACGACCCGCACTCCACGGTGGCGTAGCCGATGCACAGGGAACGACACCAGGCCGGCGGCATCCCCGACGGCCTGGTGGTGGGCCTCCTGGCCCTCCTCCTCAGCCTGACCGTCCTCCTGTGGACGGCGACGGGCCTGGCCGCCCTGCTCGCCCACGGCGCCTGGCCCGAGGGCATCGCCTTCACCCACACCCCCGAGGCCCTCCGCAGCCTCATGACGGCCCCCACGGACCTCGCCGCGGCCTGGCCGCAGACACCGCCCCACACCCTCCCCGGTTACGGCCTCTTCTGGGGCATCGCCATCGGCGAGGCCATGATCCTGGCCGTCCTCACGGTCTTCGCCCTCGGCACCCTGGCCCGCTGGAAGGCGGTACGGACGAACCGCAGAGCGGGCCTGTACGAGACGTACGCGAAGCCCGCCGCCCCCGGCGACGGCGAGCGGTGGGACGGCGCGGGGGCGGGGGTGCCCGGACGCGGCGGCGCCCGGAACGAGCGAAGCGAAGCGGAGACCGCGGTCCGGACACCCCCGCCCCCGCGCCGTCCCCCGGCCGAGGCACCACCGGCCGAGCCACCGCGGGCAGAGGCGCCACCGACAACGCCCGCCCCGCCCCCGCTCCCCCAGAACGTCGTCTACGCCCCCCAGAGCACCCGCCGTCCCACCGCCACCGAAGCGATCCGGGAAGCGGCGGGCCCGGCCCTGATCGTCACCTCCGACCCCACCCTGTGGGCGGACACGAAGGACGCCCGCGCCAAACTCGGCCCCGTCCTCGTCTACGACCCCGGCCACCTCTGCGACACCCCCGCCCGGCTCCACTGGAACCCGGCGGAGGGCTGCGAGGACCCGGCCACCGCCCAGGACCGCGCCGGCGCGCTCCTCGCCCCCGTACGCCCCCAGTCCCGCCTCGACGCCGCCCTCGCCGACACCGCGGAAACGCTCCTCCGCTGCTGGCTGCACGCCGCCGCCGTCGACGGCCGCCCCTTCAAGCAGGTCCACCGCTGGGCCCAGGGCGTCGACGCCCACGACCCGGTACGGATCCTGCGCACCCACCCCAAGGCGGCATCGGGCCAGGCCGGACTCCTCGAATCCGCGCTCACCGCCCACCCCGAACGCCGCCAGGCGGCACAGCAGCTGACGGCCCGTACGCTCTCGGCCCTCTCCTCGATCCACATCAGGGACGCCTGCACGCCCAACCGAACGGACAGCCTCACGCTGGCATCTTTCGTGGCCGAACAGGGCACCCTGTACGTGGTGGGTGAACCGATCGAGGACCCGCGCACCCACCCCGGCGCGATGCCCCTCCTCACCGCGCTCGCCGCAAGCGTGGTCGAGCACGGCCGCCGCATGGCCGCACGGTCATCCGACGGTCGGCTCGACCCACCACTGAGCCTGGTCCTCGACGACATCGCCGCCGTCGCCCCGCTCCCGGCCCTCCCGGCGCTCCTCGCCGACGGCACCGCCCAGGGCCTGCCGACCCTCGCCCTGATGCGCTCGCGGGAACAGGCCAGGTCCCGCTGGCCCGACCCGCTCCCGACGCCCTAGGGACACCCCGACAACGCGCCCTGGGGGAGTCCCCAGAGACTCCCCAGAGACTCCCTAGGTACTCCCCCAGAGACTCCCTGGGGACTCCCCCAGAGACCCCCTAGGGACGCGGATACTCGTACTCCAGCTCATACGCGCCCGAGTCCCCGGGCATCGCCACCTTCGCCCCCGTCGCCACGAACCCGAAGCGCCGGTAGAAGGCGGCCGCCCGCGCGTTGTCCTCGTGGACGTACAGCCGCGCCCGCCGCACCACCGGCTCCGGCAGCGTCCAGGACCACTCCACGGCCGCCCGGAACAGCGCGTCGGTCACCCCGGCCCCGCGCGCCTCGGGGCGCACGTACACCCCCACGACGTGCGTCTGGTCCACCACCGCGGCCGCGCCGAACCGCACCTCGTCCGTGGGCCGTTCCACGAGCACGCTCACCGTCCCGAGCCACCGCCCGTCCGCCGCCTCCGCCACGAACTGCCGCGCCGCACCGCCCCCGCTCTCGGACGCGCCCTCGGCCCGCTCCCGCCAGAAGGAGTCGGGCCGCTCGACGGCGGCGTCATAGGTGTCGAGGAAGGCGATCGAGGCCACCGGATCCAGGAGCGCGGCCAGCCGGATCTCCCGGGCCCGCTCCCACTCGTCGGCCCGGATCACACGCACAGAAAAGTCCATGCCGGCGATCCTCCCCACCCGCACACCCCCTGACAAGGCGTTTTGGAACCCGGCCCGCGCCCACGTCATACCGGGGTACGACCCCCGCCCGCCCCCTGCCACCCCAGGTCCGACGCCCGCGCCCGCCCCGCTCCCTACCGTCGAAGCATGATCCGCGCAGAGCACCTCACCAAGCGGTACGGCTCCCGGACCGTCGTCCAGGACCTCTCCTTCACTGTCCGCCCCGGCACCGTCACCGGCTTCCTCGGCCCCAACGGCGCCGGAAAGTCCACCACCCTCCGGATGCTCCTCGGCCTCGACGCCCCCACCCGGGGCCGCGCCACCATCGGGGGCCGCCCGTACGCCGGACACCCGGCCCCGCTCACCCAGGCCGGCGCCCTCCTCGAAGCCCGCTCGCTGCACCCGGGCCGCACCGCCCGCCACCACCTGACGGCCCTCGCCCTCACCCACGGCATCCCGCGCTCCCGCGTCACCCACGTCCTCGGCGTCACCGGCCTCACCGAGGTCGCCGACCGCCGGGTCAAGGGCTTCTCACTCGGCATGGGCCAGCGCCTCGGCATCGCCGCCGCCCTCCTCGGCGACCCGGCGGCCGTCCTCCTCGACGAACCGGTCAACGGCCTCGACCCCGAAGGCGTCCGCTGGATCCGCACCCTCCTCACCGACCTCGCCGCCGAGGGCCGCACGGTCCTCGTCTCCTCCCACCTCATGAGCGAGATGGCCCTGACCGCGGACCACCTGATCGTCATCGGCAAGGGCCGGCTCCTCGCCGACACGACCGTCGCCGAACTCGTACGCCAGGCCGGCGGCACCACCGTCACGGTCGTCACCCCGGAGGCGGACCGCCTGCGCGCCCTCCTCCCCGCCGCGACCCGCATCGCCACCGAGGCGGCCGACACCCTCAGCGTCACGGGCCTGGAAGCCCCGGAGATCGGCCGCGCGGCGGCGGCCCACGGCATCCCCCTGCACGCACTCACCCCGAAGACGGCGTCCCTGGAACAGGCGTTCATGGACCTCACCCGAGACGCCGTCGAATACCAGGGAGCAACCCGATGAACGAGCGCCAGAACCCCTCCGTCCACCTCAGCACCCCCCGCGTCCTGCACGCCGAATGGCACAAGCTCCGCACCCTCCGCTCGACCTGGACGACCCTCGGCACCACCGCGGCCCTCATCCTCGGCGTGGGCGTCCTGATGGGCTCCACGTACACCTCCGGCGGCGGGGACTCCGACGTCGACACCGTCGTCCTCACCCTGTACGGCTCGCAGCTCGGCGCCGTCTCCCTCGCCGTCCTGGGCATCCTGGTCACGGCCGGCGAGTACGCGACCGGCCTGATCCGCGCCACCTTCACCGCCGTCCCCCGCCGCCTCCCCGTCCTCTGGGCCAAGGCCGCGGCCTACACGGCCGCCGTCCTCCCCCTCTCCCTCGCCACCAGCCTGCTGACCTTCGTCACCGCCCAGTTCTTCCTCGGCGACACCGACCAGGCCGCCTCCCTCACCGACCCCGGCGTCCTCACCGCCCTCGCCGGCAACGCCGCCGGCCTCACCCTGCTCGGCCTCATCGCCCTCGGCCTCGGCGCCGCCCTCCGCTCCGTACCCGGCGCGCTGGGCGCGTTCATCGGCGGCGTCCTGGTCCTCCCCCAGGTCCTCGGAATGCTCCCGTACGCCTGGATGGAGACCGCCGTACGCCACTTCCCGCTCCAGGCCGCCGGCGCCCTCGGCACCGCCACCCCGGCCCCCGGCGCCCCCACCCCCGCCACCGCGCTCCTCACCCTCGCCCTCTGGACCGCCGCGGCCCTCGCCGTACCGGCCCTGTCGCTGCGCCGCCGCGACGTATGAGGATGGCCCGGTGACCATGGACCTGAGCGGCGCCCTCCACCGATCCGCCTCCCGGATACGGGCGTTCGACACCGCCCGCCCCCGGGTCTGGGACACCCTCCTGACCCTGGTCTGGACGGGCGCCGCCCTGGCCGACGCGACGGGCGGCGGCTGGCGCAGCACCGCCGCCGACCCGACCGCCCCCCAGGCCCTCGTGACGGCCACGGCCCTGGCCCTGACCCTCCCGCTGTACGCGCGCCGCCGCCACCCCGCGGCGGTCCTGGCCGCGCTGGCGGGCGCGGCCCTGGTCAGCGCCGCCTCGGGCGCGCTCCTCCAGGCCGCGTACCTCCAGGCGATCCCCCTCTACCACCTGGCCGGAACCCGCCCGCCCCGCACCCTGGCCCGCACGGCCCTCCTGCTCCTCCCGGCACTGGCGGCGACGGCGGCTGCCGCGGCCCACTCCCCCCGGACCACCTGGACGACCGCCCTCCTCCCGCCCCTCGCCGTCTACGCCGTGGCCACCCTCCTCGGGCTCACCACCCGCGCCCGCGCCGAGCGGCGCGCGCACGAGGTCCACCTGGCGGCCGTGTCGGAACGGGCCCGGATCGCCCGCGAGATGCACGACATCATCGGCCACAGCCTGTCGGTCATCACGGGCCTGGCCGACGGCGGACGGTACGCGGCGGCGAAGCGCCCCGAGCGCGCGGCCCAGGCCCTGGAGGCGATCGCGGACACGAGCCGCGAAGCCCTGGCCGACCTCCGCCGCCTTCTGGGCGTCCTCCGCGAGGACGCCCAGCACGACGCGGTACGCACTCCCCAGCCGACCCTCGCCGACCTGGAGACCCTCCTGGAAGGCGTACGGAACGCGGGCCTGAAGGTGACGGCCGACCTCCCCCAGGACATCGCTCCCGCCCTCTCCCCCGGCGCCCAGCTGACGGTGTACCGGGTGATCCAGGAGTCCCTGACGAACACGCTGAAACACGCGGGCGCACGGGCGGAGGCCCACGTACGGATGCGGTCCACCCACGACACCGTGACGGCGACGATCACCGACACGGGCACGGCGACACCGACCGCCCCTCACCGAAGCCATGGCCAAGGTCATAGCCAAAGCCAAGGCCAAGGCCAAGGTCTGACAGGAATGCGCGAGCGCGCGGCCCTCTACGACGGCACACTCGAATGCGGCCCGTCGCCGAGCGGCGAGGGCTGGCACGTCAAGCTCCGACTCCCGCTCGCCGTACCCCCGGAGGCCCGCCCGTGACGACCGTCCTCATCGCCGACGACCAGGCGATGCAACGCTTCGGCTTCCGGATGCTGCTGGAGAGCCAGGACGACATGACCGTCGTCGCGGAGGCCGCGAACGGCACCGAGGCGGTCCGCCTCGCCGACCGGCACCACCCGGACGTGGTCCTGATGGACATCCGGATGCCGGGCCTGGACGGCATCGAGGCGACCCGCCGGATCGTCGCCACGGGCGCCCGCACCCGGGTCCTGATCGTCACGACCTTCGACCAGGACGCCTACGCGTACGACGGCCTGCGCGCGGGCGCGAGCGGCTTCCTGGTGAAGGACGCCCAGCCGGAGGAACTGCTGGCCGGCGTACGCGCGGTGGCGAGCGGCGACGCGGTGGTGGCCCCGTCCCTGACCCGCCGGCTCCTCGACGCGTACGTCCACCACCTCCCCCACGCCCCGGGCACGGCACCGGAGCCCCGCCAGGACCCCCGCCTGTCCCCCCTGACCGACCGCGAACGCGAGATCCTGACGGTCGTCGGCCAGGGCTGGACGAACACGGAGATCGCCACGCGGCTGCACCTGGCGGAGTCGACGGTGAAGACCCATGTGACCCGCGTCCTGGCGAAGACGGGCTCCCGGGACCGCGTCCAGGCGGTCATCCTGGCCTACGACACGGGCCTGGTGGCCCCGGACCGGTGAGCCCGCCTCAGGACAACCCCACGGTCCCGTCCCACCTCGCGGTCCCGCGATCCGCTCCGTCGAGACGCGCGTCGGTGAGATCGGCACGGGTGAAGTCGGTCCGGGTGAGCTTCGCCGCGGGCAGCTTCTGCGCCCCGTCCTCCCCGAGATCGGCGCCCCTGAGCGAGGCGCCGGTCAGATCGGCGTCCGTGAGGTCGGCACCCGACAGATCCGCGCCCTGCAGGCCGACGTACGACCCCTCGGTCTCCGGGTCCAGCGACGCCCCCTTGAGGTCCGCGCTCGTCAGGTTCGCGTCCTCGAAACTGGCACCGCCCCAGACGACGTTCTCCATGTCGGTGCCGATGAACTCCGATTCCTCGAAATCGCCGTCGTCCATGCGCGCCCCGCGCAGGATCGCACCGCTGAACCACACGTTCTCGAACTCCCCCCGCAGCTGCGCGAACGTGAGGTCCGCGCCGCGGAAGTCGGCGTCGGTGAAGTTCCCCTCGGTCATGTCGGCCCCCACCAGATAGGCCCGGCGCAGGTCCATGACCGGCTCCCCTTCCACCCCGAGGGGACGCGCTCCCAGCACGTTCAGGGCCGCCTGCACGTCCTCCGCCGGCTGTGTGTCCGGATTCCCGTGCGCGGCGGCGACCTTGGCCTTCGCCGGCGCCTTGGCCTTGTCCCGTACGTAGGCACACAGGATCGCGACGATCGCGGGCTGCTCCCGGGGCGACTCCTTCATGATCCGCTGAAGGGCGTAGATGCTGCTGATCCGCACGTTCACGGAGTCGTCGCCGAGGTTGGCGACGGTGTCGTTGTAGCTCGACGCCACCTGGTCCCGCTCGGTGACCCTCAGCGCGTCCCGCGCCTGACCGATCGTCACCGCCGTGAGCGCGAGGGCCAGCAGCGCGGGAACCGCCGGCAGCGCCGTCGCGAACGCCATGTACCGCTGCCAGCGCCCGCCCTCCGCCGGCCCGGCCCCGGACACGGCGGGCCCACCGGGCGGCGGGGCGGGCGCGGGAACGAGGAGCGGGGCGTCCAGCAGCGCCAACCACCGAGACGCGTGCAGCCGGTCCTGCACCTGGGCCAGCAGTGCTACGAGAGCGGGCAGCGCGACCGGCACCCCTTCCCGCAGCACCCGCCCCGAGGCCTCGTGCAGCGTCGCGGCGACACGACCGGCGTGCTCCTCAAGCTCCGCCCGCCGCCCGGCGTCCGCGGGCGGCCCGCACCGCGCGAAGTCCTTCAGACCCGCGCCCAGTTCCGCGATCGCCGCGTCGAGGACGGACACCTGGGGAGCGGGCGTACGCAGGGCCTCACGGCACCCCTGGAGCGCCGCGAGGCACGCGGACAGCGGCGGCTCCTGCCGCTCCCACACGGCGAAGCCCCGCACGGCGGAACGCCGGAGCCACCAGGCACCGACGACGAGCGCCACGGCGACCCCGAAGGCGAAGCCGGCCTCGGCACCCGACCACCAGGGAACGAACTCCCCCTCGCAGCCGCGCAGGAGCGACCACCCCAGGCACTCGTCCTGTCCGTCGACGAACCCCCGCTCACCGAACAGCACCCGGAAGACCTCGTCGGGGCCGAGGAGCCAGGCACCCGGACCGCGCGCGACGTCCTCGTACGTCACCACCCAGGTCCCCAGGGCGAGTCCGCCCGCCAGCAGCAGCCCCGGCACGCCCACGGTCCACACGCGCCGGCCCCCACGCAGCAGCCGGGCCGCGCGCTCGGCCTCCGCGGCACGCGCCAACAGCTCGCCCGGGGGTATCCCGCTCGCCACCCCCTGGTGCCGGCGCAGGGCCACGACGCTCCGCACCACGGCCCGCAGGGCCCGCGGCCGAGGCCGCACCAGCCCGCGAGGCACCAGCGGGATCCGCCGCCCGGTCCGCAGGTGCGGATCCCGGTAGCCGACCCACCACGTGACGCCCCACCAGAGCAGCACGATCGCCGAACCGGCGACGCACACCCCCAGAAATGCCCGGACCCAATCACTCCACGAAGCGAATGCCACGTCCGCGTTCCCCCCGGTTCGCCCGCATGACCCAGAACGCAAAAATGCCTCAACCCCCGGACATAGTCCAGGGGTTGAGGCTAAAAATTGTTCGGCGGCGTCCTACTCTCCCACAGGGTCCCCCCTGCAGTACCATCGGCGCTGAAAGGCTTAGCTTCCGGGTTCGGAATGTAACCGGGCGTTTCCCTAACGCTATGACCACCGAAACACTATGAAGTTGAACTCAAGCCGCACCCCCGAAGAGGGGCGAGTTCGTTACTTCAGAACTAACACAGTGGACGCGAGCAACTGAGGACAAGCCCTCGGCCTATTAGTACCGGTCAGCTCCACCCATTACTGGGCTTCCACATCCG